>DATIWC010000097.1:0-6910 GCA_035519515.1 Usitatibacter sp. | reverse complement strand
CCCAGGTCCGTATCGATCCACGGCAACAGGCTTCCCGCGAGCGGCACGCCGAAATGCGCGGTGGGGAAACCCTCGTCGCGAAGGATCCCGGCGACCTCGCGGTCGATCTCGAGGATCGCGGAAGACGGGTCCGAGAGCATGCTCTTCGCGGCGAGGTGCAGCTCGCCCATCTGCTGGAGCAGCTCGCGCATGTTCTGCGCACCGGCGCCCGAGGCGGCCTGGTAGGTCATGGCGCTCACCCAATCGACGAGGTCGGCCTTGAGGAGCCCATCGATCGCCATGAGCATGAGGCTCACGGTGCAGTTGCCGCCGATGTAGTTCTTCACGCCGTCGGCGAGCGCCTTGTCGATCACGGGCCGGTTCACCGGGTCGAGGATGATGACCGCGTCCTTCTCCATGCGAAGGGCCGAGGCCGCATCGATCCAGTAGCCGTCCCATCCCGCCGCGCGAAGCTTCGGATACATGCCCTTCGTGTAGTCGCCGCCCTGGCAGCTCACGAGGACTTCGTTCTTCGCGAGCTCGCGCACGTCGTTCGCGTCCTTCAACGCGGGCACGGGCTTGCCGATGTTGGGGCCGGGACCGCCCACGTTCGAAGTGGTGAAGAAGACGGGATCGATCGCATCGAAGTCCCGCTCGTCGCGCATGCGCTCCATCAGGACGGAGCCCACCATGCCGCGCCAACCCACAAAACCGACGGTTCTCATATCAACCTCATTTCCAAAAAAGGGCGAAACCGGAATGTGCTTTAGAGCGCTTCGACCACCGCGGAACCCATCTCCGTGGTGGTCACCGGTTTCGACTTGGTGGCGATGTCCGCGGTGCGAATGCCCGAGGCCAGCGCCTTGCGAACCGCGCTTTCGATGCGGCCGGCGATATCCGCCTTGCCGAACGTGTAGCGGAACATCATGGCCATGCTGAGGATCATGGCGAGCGGGTTGGCCTTGCCCTGGCCCGCGATGTCCGGCGCCGAGCCGTGGATGGGCTCGTAGAGGCCCTTCCCGCTCGCGTCGAGCGAAGCCGAAGGCAGCATCCCGATGGAGCCCGTCAGCATCGAGGCTTCGTCGGAAAGGATGTCGCCGAACATGTTGCCGGTCACGATCACGTCGAATTGGCGCGGGTTGCGCACGAGTTGCATCGCGCAATTATCCACCAGCATGTGCGAAAGCGCGACGTCCGGGTACTCCGGGGCGATCTCCCCGGCGATGTCGCGCCAGAGCTGCGTGGTCTCGAGGACGTTCATCTTGTCCACGCTGCAAAGCTTCTTGCCGCGCGCCCGGGCCGTCCTGAAACCGCTGTGCAGGATGCGGCGGATCTGCGCCTCGGTGTAGTGCATGGTGTTGAAGCCCACGCGGTTGGGTTTCTCGCCCGTGACGCCGCGCGGCTGGCCGAAGTAGATGTCGCCCGTGAGCTCGCGCACGATCATGATGTCGAGGCCGCTCACGACTTCCGGTTTCAGGGTCGATGAGTCCGCGAGCTCGGGAAACACCGTGGCCGGCCGCAGGTTCGCGAAGAAATCGCACTCCTTGCGCAGGCCCAGGATGGCTTTCTCGGGGCGCTTGTCGCGAGGCAGCGTGTCGTACCTGGGGCCGCCCACGGCGCCGAAGAGCACCGCATCGGATCGCTTCACGAGGTCGAGTGTTTTCGCGGGCAGCGGATCGCCGTGCGCGTCGTAGGCCGCGCCGCCGACGAGCGCCTCCTCCGTTTCGATCTTCATGCCCTCCTTGCGAAGGACATCGAGGACGCGAAGCGCCTCGCGAAGGATCTCGGGGCCGATGCCGTCGCCCGCGAGGAGCGCGATCTTCATCTACGAGAAGATCCAGGGCTCGGAGCGCTTGCGCTTCTCCTCGTACGCCTTGATCTTGTCGGAGTGCCGCAGCGTGAGGCCGATCTCGTCCCAGCCGTTCACGAGGCACTCCTTGCGCGACGCGTCGATGTCGAAGTGCATCGGCTTCTGGTTCGGGGCCGTCACCGTCTGGGCGGGAAGGTCGATGGTGAGCCTGAACCCCGGGTGCGCCGCGATCTCGGTGAAGAGGTGGTCGACCTGGAAGTCGAGCAGCACGATGGGCAGGAAGCCGTTCTTGAAGCTGTTGTTGTAGAAGATGTCGCCGAACGAGGGCGCGATGACGGCCTTGAAACCGTACTGCTGAAGCGCCCATGGCGCGTGCTCGCGCGAGGAGCCGCAGCCGAAGTTCTTGTTCGCGAGGAGGATCGTCGCCTCCTTGTACATCGGCTGGTTCAGCACGAAGTCCGGGTTGGGCCGGCGCTTCGACATGTCCATGCCCGGCTCGCCGATGTCCAGGAACCGCCATGCGTCGAAGAGGTGCGGCCCGAAGCCCGTGCGCTTGATGGACTTCAGGAACTGCTTCGGGATGATCGCGTCGGTGTCGACGTTCTCGCGGTCGAGGGGCGCCACGAGGCCGGTGTGGACGGTGAACTTCTCCATCGTCCCTACTTCGCCGCTTTCTCGATGGCCTCGCCGCCCTTCTTCACGTCCTTGCCGACGCCCTCGATGGTGTTGCAGCCGGCGAGCGCGAGCGCCGCCGCGATGATGAAGAGGATGCTTCTCACTGTTCGCTCCTCGGAATGACAAGGGGATAAGCGAATTATAGCGAGGCGGGAGGCAAAGCCGTCATCGAAATGGGCTAGGCTGCGCGTCATGGCGAAGAAGCGGACGGACGAAGAGCTCCAGCGCGTGGCAAGCGGCGTGCGGCAGCTCGTGCGCGCGGCCGCACGGGCGGAAAAGGAATTCGCCGCCGAGCTCGCCTCCGTGGATCCCACGACGCGGGAAAGCGCCCGCAACCTCGTCCACTATCTCGCCGTGCGCCGCCACGACGTGCGCGACCTGCAGGCCGCGCTCCAGCGCCTGGGGTTGAGCTCGCTCGGACGCCTCGAAGCGCACGTGATGGCTTCGCTCCAGTCCGTGATGCACGCGATCGACGCGCTGCGCGGCAAGCCTGGCGGGCCGATGGAAATGCCGCCCGTCACCTTCGACTCGGGCGACGAGCACCTTGCCCGCAATGCGAAGGCGATCCTCGGGCCGCCCGCGAGGGGCCTCGCCACCCGGATCATGGTGACGATGCCCGGCGAGGCCGCGGACGACCCCGGCCTCATCCGCGACCTCGTCGAGGGCGGCATGCGCATCATGCGCATCAACTGCGCGCACGACACGATCCTCGAGTGGAAGCGCATGTTGGAGCACCTGCGCCGTGCCGAGGCCGAAACGAAGAAGCGCTGCCTCGTGTGCTTCGACCTCGCGGGGCCGAAGCTTCGCACCGGGCCCATGACGCCCGGGCCGGCGGTGATCAAGTGGCGCCCGAAGCGCGATTCGCTCGGCAGCGTGACCGAGCCCGCGCACGTGCGCTTCGTCGCGCGCATGCAGGAATCCGACGCGCTGGCGGGCGCCATCCCGGCGAGCCCGAAGCTGGTCGCGGCGGCGAGGGTCGGCGACACGGTCGAGCTGGTCGATGCGCGGGGCCGCGTGCGCAGGCTCGCGGTGGTCGCCCGATCGCCGGACGATTTCGAATGCGAGACCGGATCGACGGCCTATGTGGTTCCGGAGACGCGCCTCGTGCTCGAGCGCGCCGGCAGCGTCGTCGCGGAGGGCGAGATCGGGGAGCTGCCCCACCGCGAGCAGTGGATCGAGCTGCACACCGGCGACAAGCTCGAGATCAGGCGCGGCGAAGCGCCCGGCCACGACGCGGTCCACGACGAGGACGGCAAGCTCATCTCGCCCGCGATGGTGTCGTGCGCCGTGGGCGAGCTCTTCGACAGCGTGCGCAAGGGCGAGCGCATCTACCTCGACGACGGAAAATTCCGCGGCGTGATCCGTGAGGTGCGCAAGGACTGCCTGGTGGTCGAGATCGCGGTCGCGCTCGGGGGAGCGGCGAAGCTGCGCGCGGCAAAGGGGATCAACGTTCCGGGATCGGACCTGGCGCTCTCCGCCATCACGGCGAAGGACCTCACCGACCTGGACTTCGTCGCGCGGCACGCCGACATGGTGGGCATGTCCTTCGTGCAGAGACCCGATGACGTGAAGGCGCTCATGAAGGCGCTGGCCGCGCGCCGCGCATCGAAGCTCGGCATCGTCCTCAAGATCGAGACCCAGGCGGCGTTCGAGCGGCTGCCGAGCCTCCTCCTCGCCGCCATGCGCCACAAGCCGCTCGCGGTGATGGCGGCGCGCGGCGACCTCGGCGTGGAGGTCGGATTCGAGCGGCTCTCCGAGGTGCAGGAGGAAATCCTGTGGTTCTGCGAGGCGGCGCACGTGCCCGTCATCTGGGCCACGCAGGTGCTGGAATCGCTCGCCAAGGGCGGCATGCCCTCGCGCGGGGAAGTGACCGACGCCGCCATGGGCAGCCGCGCCGAGTGCGTCATGCTGAACAAGGGGCCCTATATCCGCGAGACGCTGCGCTTCCTCGTGGACGTGCTCGCCCGCATGGAGAAGCACCAGCACAAGAAGACCTCGCGGCTGCGCAAGCTCAAGGTCTCCGGGGCGCGGCGGGCCCGGGCGAAGCGCTAGAGGCGACGGATGTCGACGAAGTGCCCGGCGATCGCCGCCGCGGCCGCCATCTCGGGCGAGACCAGGTGCGTGCGCCCTCCCGCGCCCTGCCGCCCTTCGAAATTCCGGTTCGAAGTCGAAGCGCAGCGCTCGCCCGGCGAGAGCTTGTCGTCGTTCATGCCCAGGCACATCGAGCAGCCGGCGTCGCGCCACTCGAAGCCCGAGTCCTTGAACACGCGGTCGAGGCCTTCCTTCTCGGCCTGGGCCTTCACGAGCCCCGAGCCCGGCACCACGAGCGCGAGCTTCACGTTGCGCGCCACGCGCTTGCCTCTCACGACCTTCGCCGCGGCACGGAGATCCTCGATGCGGGAATTCGTGCAGGAGCCGATGAAGATCTTGTCCACGTTGATCTGCGCGACCGGCGTGTTGGGCTCCAACCCCATGTACTTCAACGCGCGCTCCATCGCCTCGCGCTTCACCGGGTCCTTTTCACGATCGGGATCGGGCACGCGGTCCTCGATGGAGACGACCATCTCGGGCGAAGTGCCCCACGTGACCTGCGGCTTCAATTGCCGCGCATCGAGCTCCACCACCTTGTCGAACTTGGCGCCCGGATCGGAGACCAACGTCTTCCAATACGCGGCGGCCTTCTCGAACATCTCGCCCTGCGGCGCGTAGGGGCGGCCGCGCAGGTAGTCGATGGTCTTCTCGTCCACGGCGACCATGCCGGCGCGCGCGCCCGCCTCGATCGCCATGTTGCAGACCGTCATGCGGCCTTCCATGGAGAGCGAGCGCACCGTGGAGCCGCCGAACTCGATCGCGTAGCCGGTGCCGCCCGCCGTGCCGATCTTGCCGATGATCGCGAGCACGAGGTCCTTGGCCGTGACGCCCGCCGGCAACGCGCCCTCGCACTTCACCAGCATCGCCTTCGCCTTCTTCTGCGTGAGGCACTGCGTGGCGAGCACGTGCTCGACCTCGCTCGTGCCGATGCCGAACGCGAGCGCCGCGAACGCGCCGTGCGTGCTCGTGTGCGAATCGCCGCACACCACCGTCATGCCCGGCAGCGTGGCGCCCTGCTCCGGCCCGATCACGTGCACGATGCCCTGGCGCCGATCCGTCATGCCGAAATAGGTCTTCACGTGGAACTTGCCGACGTTCTTGTCGAGCGTATCCACCTGCAGCTTGGAGATCGGATCGGCGATGCCCTGGTCGCGGTGCGCGGTGGGCACGTTATGGTCCGCCGTCGCGACGACCGAATCGATGCGCCACGGCTGCCGATGCGCCACTTCCAGGCCTTCGAAGGCCTGCGGGCTCGTCACCTCGTGGACCAGGTGGCGATCGATGTAGAGCAGCCCGGTGCCATCCGCCTCTTCGCGAACGAGATGGGAGGACCAGAGCTTTTCGTAGAGCGTTTGCGGCATGCGGAAATTATAAGCGCCGGGCCAAGTCAGAGCACGAGAAGATGCTTCTTCTGAGCGCCCAGGACCGCCGTGACGGGCAACGACTGGTCGAAGGTCACCAGCCGCCCGCCTTTCGAGACGGCGAGGGACAGCAGGTAGGCGTCCGTGAGCTGCTTCGGGCCATGGATGCGTGTGGTATCGATGACGGCCTTGTCGAGCAGGCTTACATCATCCGGCCAGAATTGATGCTGCGCATGGGACGTCGCCTCCCGCAACCTTCGGGTGATCGCATCAACGGGAACGGGACTGAGGTAGGTGGGCTGCGACATCACGCGGATACAGCCGTTCTGCGTGATGGGGCAGCTCGCCCATCCGGACTTGGCGTTGTCCTCGAACCAGGCCCACGCGGCCGTGTGCAGCGAATGCTCGGAATCGAGCATCGCCACGAGGACATTCACGTCCAGCAACGACCGCATCAATACGCGTCTTCCAGGCGAAGCCGGTCGATCAGTTCGTTCGTGACCACGCCGCCGCCCCGCTTGGGGAAGGGCCGAAAGCCATAGCGAGCCCTGGGCTCACTCGCTTTCGGAGCCGCGATCACCGGAGCCGTGAGCGCGGCCCGGGCGAGCTCGGAGATGACTTCACCGGCCGTCTTGTTTTCCCGGCGGGCGCGCTCCTTGGCCGCCTGCAAGACATCTTCCGCGATATCCAGTGTCGTTCTCATGCATCTGATGCTACTGCATCACGCATCAGATGTCAAGCCTGCTAAGCTCTCCCCCATGCCTACCCCCGATACCCTCAGCATGGCCGTCTTCTGCGACTTCGAGAACGTAGCCCTCGGAGTGCGGGAGGCGAAATACGACCGCTTCGACATCGGCAAGGTGCTCGAGCGCCTGCTGCTGAAGGGCAGCATCGTCGTGAAGAAGGCGTACTGCGACTGGGACCGCTACAAGGAGTTCAAGGCGCCCATGCACTCGGCCTCCTTCGAGCTGATCGAGATCCCGCACGTGCGCCA
>DATIWC010000096.1:0-54113 GCA_035519515.1 Usitatibacter sp. | reverse complement strand
GATCGAAACGGGCAGGCCGCGCTCGCGGAAGAGTTGCTCGAACGCGGTGATGGCGGTCGCTTCGCGGGTCGATTCCAGGGCTTCGCACATGAGCAGGTAGCGCGAAGCGTGGTCAGTCACCGTAAGCGGGTAGCAATACTGGTTGTTGCCCAGCCTGAACTCACCCTTGAAATCCACGCACCACAGGTCGTTTGGGGCGGCTCCGGCCGACAGCGTGGTTCCGGCGGCACGGTGGCGTCGGCGCACCAGGCCCTTGACCATGCCGTTACGGTGCAGCACCGCGTGGATGGTGCTCTTGGCCGGGATGCGCACGTCCCCATCGAGACGGCGCACCAACAGCTCGCGGATCTTGCGGGCACCCCAGTGGGGCTTTTCGCGCTTGAGGCTCACGATCATGCCCTCCAGCTGTGGCGCCAGCTGGTTGGCGTAGCGCACCGGGCGCCGGGAGCGATCACTCAACGACTCGAAGCCGCTCTCCTTGTACCGATTGAAGATCTTGTAGCCGGTCTTGCGGGAGATGCCGAACTCGCGGCAAGCGTCGGTCATCGTCTCGCCCTCGAGCAGCTTCGCCACGAAACGCAGGCGCTCATCCATTACCGAACACTCCTTCCATGGCATAGACACCTCCCCCAGGAAGGGGGAAAGTGTTACCCATGTGTCCGGTACGTTCTGTTACCTAAGTGTCGGGTCGCTCAAATGAGGGCGGGCCCTTCGAGGGCCCGCTTTTTTTTCGACCCGATGCCGGCCTATTGCGAGTGCCGGCGTCCGCCGCGCCCACGAAGACGAGCCGGCGGTCTTACAGGGAGAGGGAGCGGCGTTGGCGCGTCGTGTTGCGCGGGGGCAGCACCAGGTCGGCCAGGAAGATCAGCGCGAAGGCCCCGCCGATGCACCATTTGAAGAGCAGGGGATCCTTGGAAACCCAGGCCCCGAGGATGATGAGGCCCACGGCCACCATGAACGCGACGTGGCCGACGCTGCGGCGCACCGCGAGGGGGATGGATATCCCCTGCTGTCTCGCAACCTTCATCTGCTCGCCCTCCGGACTGCCCAATGTAGACCCGCCGCCCCGCTCCCGCCACCCCCCGGACGGCCCCGGCGAACTGCTGAATATTCCCTATCGCCGTGCTGTTTACCGGTTCAAAATCGCCATTCGGCACCGTCCGCCCGGGCGGGGCCCCAGGGAGAGAAGCTCATGAAGCGCATGTTCGGCGCACTCGCGGCCGCCATCGGACTTTTCGTCGTCGTCGATCCGTCGGCATTCGCCCAGGCGCCCACGCTGCTCACGGGTGCGCTGCCAGGTCCCCAGGCCGACGTCCTCCCCCCCACGTTGCAGAAAAAGCCGGGCCTTTTGCGCCAGCGCTCGATCGTTCTCAACAAGACGGTCCTCGAGAAGGCCCGCGCCGCGCTGCAACGCTCCCCGGGAACCCCCGTGGAGCTCTCCGTGCCCGCGTTCGAGGACGCGCCGCTCGCGATCACCATCACGAGCGTTACGCAGACGGGCCACGGATCCATCGAGTTCCTGGGCACGGTGAAGGGCGACCCGCTGGGCAGCGCCGCGATCGTCATGTCCCACGGGCTCGTCGCCGGAACGATCCATACCAACGGTCACGCATACGAAATCATCGCCACGGGCGCCGGCCAGTATGGGATTCAGGACGTGGATCGCTCGGCCATCCGCGATGAAGAGGACGACGCGCCCATCCCGCATCCGTCGGCCTCCAAGGCCGCCGCGCAGCAGGGCGTGCAGGCTGCCCTCATGGCGGATGACGGCTCCACGATCGATCTGTTCGTCGCGTACACCACCGCGGCGAAACAGCAAGCGAACAACTGCGCGAACGTGCCTGCGTCGTGCAACGACAGCGCGCCGATTCTCGCGCAGATCGATCTCGCGGTGGCCACGACCAATCAGGCCTATGCGAACAGCGGCGTGACCCAGCGCGTGCGGCTCGTCGGCACAAATGAGGAGGTCGGCTACACCGAAGTCGGAGGCAATCTCTCGACCGACTTGCAGCGCCTCTCCAATGTGAGCGGCACCACCGGCCAGACCGTCCCGCCCGATGGGTTTCTCGACGACGTCCAGAGCGCGCGCGACGCCACCGGCGCCGACATCGTGAGCCTTTGGGTCGCCGACACCAGCAGTAACATCGCGGGCCTTGCCTGGCTGCAGGATCCCATCGGCTCCTATTTCGAAGCCTTTGCGTACAACGTCGTGGTGTGGGACACCGCGAGCAGCAACCTCACGCAGCCCCACGAGATGGGGCACAACATGGGCCTTCGCCACGACAGCTTCGTGGACCTGAACACGACGACGCCGTTTCCGTATGTGCACGGCTACGTGGACACAACTCATCGCTTCCGCACTGTGATGGCCTACAACGACCGTTGCGCGTCGACGGCGCCGAACACGAGTTGCTCGCGCATCACGGGTTTCTCGTCGCCGCTCTTCAATTTCGATGGTGCGCCCACGGGCGTCGCGGCGAACGCGGATTCCGCTCGCGCGCTGAACGCCACGGCAGTCACGGTGGCCAATTTCCGTACCTCGGTCCAGGTCGGCGGCACGCTGGCGTTCCGCAATGCCATCGTCCAGACGAACGAGGCCGCAGGCACGGCGCTCATTCCCGTGGCGCGGCTGGGGGGCGCATCTGGCGCGGCGTCGGTGAATTGGTCCACGACCGCGGTGAATGCGGTCGACGGCGTGGATTTCACCAGCAGCAGCGGCACCCTCAACTGGGCCGACGGCGACGGCGCCGACAAGAACATCCCGGTGCCGGTGCTGCAGGATTCCGTCGCCGACGGCGAGAAGATATTCACGGTCGCGCTATCCGGTGCCACGGGCGCCGTCCTTCCCACGACGGGCAACGTGGCCACCGTGAAGATCGCCGATGTCCAGCCCGACGCTTTCCCGGCGGGCTGCGCCAATCCTTCCGGATGGACGACCCCCGCCGGCAACGTCGGCTGGTACGCGGCCCAGGGCGCGGCGACTGAAGGCAGTTGCAGCTTCCGGAGCCACAACGTCGCTCCGGCGACATCGTGCAACGTTCCCCTGGCGTTCGACAACGCGCAGACGCAATTCACGGGCACGTTCCTGAGTGGCAACATCACGTTCGACGCGCGGGTCTCTTCGTACAACAACTTCGGCTGCCTGCAGTTCAGCACCGAGACCGGGGCCAAGAGCATGGGCTCGGGCCTCTGCGCCGATGCCAACGAGAACCTCACCCTCCAGGGCCTGTCTCCCGATACGGGGACCAACGACACCGGGTGGAAGCATTTCTCCATCCCAATTGCCGCCGGCACGCACACGATTACCCTGAAGTACCAGATTCCTTGCGTCACCGACGGCGACAACACGGCTTACGTCGACAACCTCTCGATGCCCATCGACCCGGCGACGGTGCCCACGCTCGCGTTCTCGCAGCCGGCGTACACCGTCATCGAGGGCGGCCCCGCCGTGAGCGTCACGGTGGCACGCACAGGGCCCAGCACGGGGGCCATCGGCGTGACGTGGACTACCGCGAACGATACCGGCGTCGCGGGCACCGACTTCGGCACCCACGGAAGTACTGCGCAGAAGACCGGGACGCTCTCGTGGGCCTCGGGCGACTCGTCGGTAAAGACGATCACCGTAGGCGCGGGCACGTCGAACGTCCCGGTCATCGACGACTCGATCAACAAGAGCGGTCAGGACTTCTTCATCAACCTGTCGGCGCCCACAGGCGGCGCGGCGCTGGGCGCGCAAACGTCCACGACCGTGGCCATCACGGACAACGACAGCACCTACAACTTCGACACGCCCACGGTGAGCGTGGGCGAAGCAGGGCCGAACATCACGGTGGGCATCACGCGCACCGGCTCGCTCGCGACCTCATCGACGGTGACGTACACGACGTCCAACGGCACGGCCATCGCCGGCACGGACTTCGGCACGAGCGGCTCCTCGACGCAGCCCTCGGGCACCATCACGTTCGGCCCGGGCGTCTCGGCGAGGACCATCACCATCGGGCCGGCGATGGCTTCGGCGCCCTTCATCCCGGTCATCAACGACACGATGATCGAGCCGGACAAGACGTTCAACGTCACGCTCTCGTCGCCCACGGGTGGCGGGCACCTCGGCACCGCGACGGCGGTCGCGGTCACGATCAACAGCGACGACAAGGGCGTATCCATGGCCGGCTCGTCGCTCTCCCTCGCGGAGAATGCGGGGGCCTCACAAATCCAGGTGAACCGCCTCGGGTCGTCCGTCGGCACGTTGAGCGTGAACTATGCGTTCACCCCCGGGACCGCGATGAGCGGCACGAATTTCTCGGGCTCGCCCGGAACGCTCAACTGGGCTGACGGCGACGCATCGCCGAAATTCATCCCGGTGACCATCATCGACGACAGCGTGGTGAACACGAACCGCACGTTCACCGTAACGCTCTCCGGCGCCACGGGCGGCGCGCTCGGCACGCCGTCGAGCACCGTGGTCACCATCGTCGATAACGACAACACATTGCAGTTCAGCGCGGCGACGGCTTCCGCGAACGAGGGCGCCTCGGCAACGCTCACCGTCACTCGCCTGGGCGGGGCGTCCGGCGCGGCGTCGGTGAACTGGGCCGCGGCGAACGGCACGGCAATCGCGGGCACGAAATACGGGACGCTTGGCAATTCCACGCCGCCCAGCGGGACGATCAACTGGGGTGCCGGCGATTCGGCTTCCAAGACGATCTCGATTCCGATCCTCCAGGATGGCGCCGTCACGGGCAATCAAACCTTCACGGTCGCCCTGTCGTCGCCCAGTGGAACCGGCACGAGCCTGGGAGCCACTACGCTCGTGACCGTGACCGCGGTGGACACCACGAGCGGCGTCTCCTTTGCCCAGCCGACCTACCAGGTCACCGAAGGCGGGACCATGGTGACCGTGGCAGTCCACCGCATCGGCGTGACCACCTCCGCGATCGGCGTCACGTGGACCACGGCGGACGGAACCGCCGCGGCCGGGACGCGCTTCGGCACGGCCGGCAACACGACGCAGAAGACCGGAACGCTCGCCTGGGCGGCGGGCGACGCCGCCGACAAGACGTTCACCGTCGGCACGTCCGCGACGATCCCGGTCATCAACGACTCCATCGTGCAGCCGACCCAGGCGTTCACCATCGGGCTCTCCAACCCGACCGGCGGCGCGATCCTCGGCCCACAACCGACCACGACGGTCTCGATCCTCGACGACGACAGCGTCTTCGCGTTCGACACGCCGACGATCTCGGTGCACGAAGCCGGGCCGAACGTCACGCTCAACGTGACGCGCACCGGCTCGACCAATACGGCCGCGACGGTGATGTTCGCGACGACGGCCGGAACGGCGACCGCAACGACCGACTACACGACGACCAGCGGCACGATCTCCTTCGGCGCCGGCGAGACGACGAAGGCGATCACCATCGGCTCGGTGGCCGCACCCGCGCCGCACATCCCGGTGATCAACGACGCGCTCATCGAGCCCGACGAGACCTTCACGGTCACGCTTTCGTCGCCCACGGGCGGCGGGCACCTGGGCACGCCCGTGACTTCCACGGTCACGATCATCAGCGACAACATGGGCATCGCCATGGCAGCGGCGACGCGCACTGTAGCGGAGAACGCCGGTGCGATCGACGTCGTGGTGCAGCGCCTTGGGCCGCCCACGGGCGCCGTGAGCGTGAACTACACGATCACCCCCGGTACCGCGATCAACGGCACACACTACATCGCGACGCCATCGGGCCAGCTCAATTGGGCCGACACCGACGGTGCGGCGAAGACCATCCACGTCGTCATCGTCGACGACTCGGTGGTCAACCCGAACCGCACTTTCACCGTGACGCTGTCCGGAGCCAGCGGTGCGGCGCTTGGCACGCCCGCGAGCACCGCCGTCACCATCGTCGACGACGACAACAACGTGCAGTTCAGCTCCGCCACCGCGTCGGTGACCGAGGGCTCGAACGCCATGCTCAGTGTCACGCGCACGGGCGGCACGGCGAACCCGGCCTCCGTGGTGTGGACGGTGGCGAACGGCACGGCGGTGCAGGGGACGGATTTCGGCACGATTACGGTGTCCTCGCCGCCACTCACCGGCACGCTCAACTGGAATGCGGGCGACGGGGTCGCGAAGTCGATTTCCATCCCGACGCTCCAGAACACCACGCCACAGGGCGCGCGCGTGTTCACCGTAACGTTGTCCAGCCCGACCGGAGCGACGATGGGCACCACGCCCACCTCGACCGTCACGATCAACGACAACGATCTGGGTTTCGTGCTGAGCGCGGCGACCTACACCATTGCCGAGAACGCGGGCAACCTCACGGTGACCGTCAATCGCCTGAATTCGGCGAGCGCTGCCGCCAGCGTGCAGTGGACGACCGCCAACGGTACGGCCGTTGCAGGAACGCGTTTCGGCACTGCGAACAACACCGGGCAGAAGAGCGGCACGCTCTCGTGGGCAGCGGGTGACGCAACCCCGAAGACGTTCACTGTGCCGATCATCAACAACGCGCTCGTCGACGGGGATGCGACGTTTACGGTATCGCTCAAGAGCCCCTCTACGGGCTCGTTTGTGGGCAATCCCAGCTCGGCGACCGTGACCATCCTCGACGACGACATCCCGCCGGAGAGCGAGCTCGCGTTCTCGCAGCCAAAGTATCTGGTCATGGAGAACGCGGGCAACGTGACGGTTACGGTGAACCGCAACGACATCGGCGGGGGCTTCAGCCGCTCGGCGACCGTCAACTACGCCACGGCGAACGGCACGGCGATGTCCACGTCGGACTACACCGCCAGGACCGGAACGCTCACGTGGGTCGGAGGCGACAGCTCGGCGAAGGACATCATGGTGCCGATCACCAACGACAGCATCGCTGAGAACCCCGAGACGTTCCAGGTCCAGCTCTCGAACGTGACGCCTGGCACGCGGATCGCGACTCCGAACACCACGGTGCTGATCGTCGACGACGACGAGGTGTTCCCGCACCTGGGCGCATTCCCGGTCGACTGGACTACGCCTCTCACGGCCAACGCGGGCTGGATGGTCTCCAACGATCCGGGCGCGTTCGAGGGCGTCTTCTCGCTGCGTTCCGAGTCGATCACTGACGGACAAGTGGCCCAGACCCAGCTTACGGGCACCTTCACGACGTCGCCGTCGGCCAACACCGTGAGCTTCATGGTGAAGATCTCCAGCGAGGCGAACTTCGACTTCCTGAGGTTCTACATCGACGGAGTCCAGGCCCCCGGGGCGCAATGGTCCGGCACTTCGGTGAGCGGCTGGACCGCGTACTCCACCCCGATCACCTCCGGCGTGCATACGCTCACGTGGTCGTACGAGAAGGATGGAAGCGCGAGCCTAGGGTCTGATGCGGCGTGGATCGACGCGGTCAAGGTTCCGCCGTACACGCCGTAGGAAGTAGTTAGTAGTGAGAAAGGGCCCGCCGAGGCGGGCCTTTTTCTTTCCGGGGTGTCATGGAACCGTCGCAGTGGGACCGGAACATCGGGCCTTCCCTCACTGCCGGGAGGCTCCATGAGCACCGTTGCGCACGTTGAAGGCGCCGGCCTCGCCCATTCCCACGCGAAGCCCACGCTCGACCGACCCAACTCGATGGTCACCACGCTCATCTTCCTGGGCCTGCTCGCGATCGGGCTGTTCTTCACCGCATACAGCCTCAATCGCGACGTGGGCGAGACCCAGGCCGACACGAGCAATTGGCTCCCGTTCGTCCTGCTCGGCGTCGCGCTGCTCATCGCGTTGGGCTTCGAGTTCGTGAACGGCTTCCACGACACGGCCAACGCGGTCGCCACCGTGATCTACACCCATTCGCTGCCGCCGCACATCGCGGTGGTCTGGTCGGGCCTCTTCAACTTCTCCGGCGTGCTGTGGTCGAGCGGGGCGGTGGCCTTCGGCATCATCTCGCTCCTGCCCGTGGAGCTCATCCTGCAGGTGGGCTCGAGCGCGGGCTTCGCGATGGTGTTCGCCCTCCTCATCGCCGCCATCGTCTGGAACCTCGGAACCTGGTGGCTTGGGTTGCCCGCTTCGTCGTCGCACACGCTGATCGGCTCGATCATCGGCGTGGGCGTTGCCAACGCGCTCATGCACGGGCGCGACGGCACCAGCGGCGTGGACTGGTCGCAGGCCGCGAAGGTGGGTTACTCGCTGCTGCTTTCGCCGCTGGTGGGCTTCATCTGCGCCGCCATCCTGCTGGTCGTCCTGCGCAGCGTGGTGAAGAACCGCGAGCTCTACGAGGCGCCGGCCGGGCGCCGGGCGCCGCCCTGGTGGATCCGCGGCATCCTCATCCTCACGTGCACCGGCGTCTCGTTCGCGCATGGCTCCAACGACGGGCAGAAGGGCATGGGCCTCATCATGCTGATCCTCGTGGGCACCGTGCCGCTCTCCTACGCCCTGAACCGCGCGATGCCCGCGGACCAGATGGTGCAGTTCGCGGCCGTGGCGCAGGTCACGCAGGCTTCGCTCGTGAAAGCGTCGCAGGCGCCCGCGCCCGCCGATCCGCGCGCCACGCTCGCCGAATACGTGCGCACCAGGGAAGTGAAGGCCGAGCTCATCCCCGCGCTCGCCGCGGTCGCCGGCGACATCGGCCGCCAGGTGAGGGAGCACGGCTCGCTCGCGAAGATTCCTTCGGCCGCGGTGCCCAACGTGCGAAACGACATGTATCTCGCGTCGGAGTCCATCCGCTTCGCGCTGAAGAGCGACAAGGTGACGCTCGATCGCGAGGCCGCGGCCAACCTGAAGGCCTTCCAGGCGCAGATGGACAACGCCACCAAGTTCATCCCGCTGTGGGTCAAGGTCGCGGTCGCGATCGCGCTGGGGCTGGGCACCATGGTGGGCTGGAAGCGCATCGTCGTGACCGTGGGCGAGAGGATCGGCAAGTCGCACCTGACTTACGCGCAAGGCGCCTCCGCCGAGCTCGTCGCGATGACGACCATCGGTGCCGCCGACATGTTCGGCCTGCCGGTCTCCACCACGCACGTGCTCTCCTCGGGCGTTGCCGGGACGATGGCCGCGAGCGGCTCGGGCCTTCAGATGGCGACCATTCGCAACATGGTGATGGCCTGGGTCCTCACGCTTCCGGCGGCGATCATGCTCTCGGGTTTGCTGTACTGGACCTTCACGAAGATCTTCTAGGAGGCCGGCATGACGACGCTTCCTGAACACGCGGTGATCCTCGAGCGAATCGAGCGCGAGCTGATGGACGGCTACGACGAGGAGCTCGAGCTCGAGATCGAGGACCGCACGCACGAGGACGTGCTCGCCGAGCCCGGCCAGAAGGTGGGCCTCGGCACGAAGGCCGAGCGCGCGGTGTACTTCAAGGAGCTCTTCCGCCTCCAGGGAGAGCTCGTGAAGCTGCAGGACTGGATCGCGGCAACACGGCAGAAGGCGATCATCCTCTTCGAGGGCCGCGACGCGGCGGGCAAGGGCGGCGTCATCAAGCGCATCACGCAGCGCCTGAATCCGCGCGTGGCCCGCGTCGTGGCGCTTCCCGCGCCCAGCGACCGCGAACGAAGCCAGTGGTACTTCCAGCGCTACACCGCGCACCTGCCCGCGGCGGGCGAGATGGTCCTCTTCGACCGCAGCTGGTACAACCGCGCGGGCGTCGAGCGCGTGATGGGCTTTTGCACGCCCGAGGAGCTGGAGGAGTTCTTCCGCTCGGTGCCCGAATTCGAGCGCATGCTGGTTCGCTCCGGCATCCGCCTTGTGAAGTACTGGTTCTCGATCACCGACGACGAGCAGGAGCTGCGGTTCCTCGCGCGCATCCACGATCCGCTCAAGCAGTGGAAGCTCTCGCCCATGGACCTGGAGTCGCGCAAGCGCTGGGAGGACTACACCCAGGCCAAGGAGGCCATGCTGCAGCGCACCCACATCCATGAGGCGCCGTGGTGGATCGTGAACGCGGTGGACAAGAAGAAGGCGCGGCTCAACTGCATCCGCCACCTGCTATCCCTGTTCGACTACAGCGAGATCGAGCGGCCCCAGGTGCACCTGCCCGAGCGCGTCCACCACGACGGCTATGGCCGCAAGCCTCTACCCCCGGAAATGATGGTCCCGGAGCTCTATTAGGTTACGAATTCTTACGGATGCAAGCATGGGCGAGCTACGGGCGGGGTGAATCGGGTTAAGATTTCCCCTCTCTTCAATCCTGCACGGAATCACCTCCGCCCCCAGGAAGCATGCCCCGCGAAAAGAAGGTCTTCATCCGCACGTTCGGCTGCCAGATGAACGAGTACGACTCGGACCGCATGGCCGACGTGCTCGCGGCTGCCGAGGGCTACAGCAAGACGGACGACCCCGCCCAGGCCGACCTCATCGTGTTCAACACGTGCTCGGTGCGCGAGAAGGCGCAGGAGAAGGTCTTCGCGGATCTCGGCCGTGTTCGTGAGCTCAAGCGCGCCAACCCCGCCCTGCTGATCGGCGTGGGCGGCTGCGTCGCGAGCCAGGAAGGCGAGGAGATCGTGCGCCGCGCGCCCTACGTGGACGTGGTGTTCGGCCCGCAGACCCTGCACCGGCTGCCCGAGCTCATCGCCGAGCGCCGCGCCTGCGGCACGCCGCAGGTGGACATCTCCTTTCCCGAGATCGAGAAGTTCGACCACATGCCGCCCGCGCGCGTGGAGGGCGCCTCGGCCTTCGTCTCCATCATGGAAGGCTGCAGCAAGTACTGCTCCTTCTGCGTGGTGCCCTATACGCGCGGGGAAGAGATCTCGCGCCCGCTCGAGGACGTGCTGCGCGAGGTGCGCGGGCTTGCCGGCGCGGGCGTGAAGGAAGTGACGCTCCTCGGCCAGAACGTGAACGCGTACCGCGGCGAATTGGCCGACGGCACGCCGGCCGATTTCGCGCTGCTCCTCGCGCAGGTCGCCCGGATCGAGGCGATCGAGCGCATCCGCTACACGACCTCCCACCCGCTCGAGTTCACGCAGCGCCTCATCGACGCGTACACGAAGATCCCGAAGCTCGTATCGCAGGTGCACCTGCCCGTGCAGTCGGGGTCGGACCGCATCCTCGCGGCGATGAAGCGCAACTACACCGCGATGGAATACCGCTCGATCATCCGCAGGCTGCGCGCGGCGCGCCCGCAGATCTCGATCTCGAGCGACTTCATCGTGGGCTTCCCCGGCGAGACCGAGGACGATTTCGCGCAGACGATGAAGCTCATCGACGACGTGCGTTTTGACGGCTCGTTCAGCTTCATCTACAGCCCTCGCCCCGGCACGCCGGCGGCGAACCTGCACGACGAGACGCCGCACGAAGTGAAGCTCGCGCGGCTCACGCGCCTGCAGGCCCGCATCCAGGAGCTCTCCGAGGAATATTCCCGCGCGATGATCGGTTCACGTCAACGCGTGCTGGTGGAGGGCGTTTCGAGGAAGAGCGCGAACGACGTCGCCGCGCGCACCGAGAACAACCGCGTCGTCAACTTCACCGGGCCTGCCCGGCTCATCGGCCGCTACGTCGAGGTCGAGATCACCCAAGCGTACCCGCACAGCCTTCGGGGCCGCGCGTTCGAGGAGCACTCATGAGAAAACCGATTCGCATGGCGGCCGTCGCGGTCGCGGTGGCACTTTCCTTCGGCACCTTCGCGCAGGGCCCCACGCCCACGCCGCCCGGTCCCACGCCCGGCCCCACGCCCGCGCCGCCCGGCCCCGGCCCGAACCCGCCCGCGCCCGCGCCGCAGGTCTCCCCGCCTACCGCCGCCGTCGTGAGCGTGCCCACCACGCTGCCGGGCACGCCGCAGACCTCGCCCGCCATCCCGCAGGCCAAGCCCTTCGCGGAGGTGATCAAGGGCGCCCAGGAGATGCCGGGCTACTTCAACCTCTACGAGAAGGAGGAGAAGGTCTGGATCGAGCTGAAGCCCGACCAGTTCGACAAGCCCTACTACCTCTCGATCAACCGCACGCGCGGCCTGGGCGAGAACTTCATCTTCCCGTTCATGGTGAAGGGCTACGTGGTCGAGTTCCACAAGATCGGCCCGCTGGTGCAGATGATCGCCAAGAACCAGCATTTCGGCGCGAAGGAGGGCACGCCGCTGGCACTCGCCGCGCAGCAGAGCTTCACCGACAGCCTGCTGGGCTCGGCCGCCGTCGCGAGCCAGCCGAACCCGGAGACGAAGTCCGTCCTCATCGAGGCGAACGGCCTCTTCCTCGCGGACATCCCCGCCGATTCCACGCTGCTCGAAACCGCCTATCGCGCGCCCTACTCGTTCGACCAGCGCAACTCGAGCTTCGAGAAGGTGCGCGCCACGCCGGACATGGCCACCTTCCAGGTCTCGGCGCACTTCGCCATCCCGAAGATCCCCGCGCCGCCCCAGACGGTGAACCCCGCCTCGCCGCCGGTCCCGCTGCCCCAGACGCTCGAGGACGTGCGAAGCCTCTTCCTCGGCTACCACTACAGCCTCGCCAAGCTCTCCGACGAGCCGATGCCCGCGCGGCCGGCCGATCCGCGCGTCGGCCACTTCACGACGCGCCACAACGAGTACACGACGGACCTCGCGCCCTTCCCGCGCCAGTACTTCGTGAATCGCTGGCGCCTGGAGAAGAAGGATCCGAACGCCGAGATGAGCGAGCCCAAGCAGCCGATCGTCTTCTGGCTCGACCGCAACATCCCCGTCGAGTACCGCGACACCGTGAAGGCCGGCATCCTCGAGTGGAACAAGGCCTTCGAGCGCATCGGTTTCAAGGACGCGATCCGCGTCGAGATGCAGCCCGACAATGCCGACTTCGACACGGCGGACCTGCGGCACGCTTCCGTGCGCTGGTACCTCGACACCAGCGACGGCGCGCTCGCCATCGGCCCCTCGCGCATCGATCCGCGCACGGGCGAGATCCTCGATGCCGACATCGGCGTCTCGCAGGGCTGGACGCGCCTGCCGCGCCGGCTCGTGGGCGAGCAGTTCCCGAAGCCCATGCCCAAGCCGGCGATCCCCGGCATGAGCGACGATTCGCTGTGCATGTACGGCGAGGAGGCGATGCAGGAGGCCGCGTTCGCCGAAGGCTTGCTGGAAGCGCGCGGCGACCTCGACCCGAACGGCCCCGAGGCCGAGGCCATCGTGAAGGCCACGCTGAAGGACGTGATCACCCACGAGGTGGGCCACACGCTGGGCCTGCGCCACAACTTCCGCGCCTCCACGATCTACACGGAAAAGCAGCTCGCCGATCCGGAGTTCACGCGCGAGAACGGCCTTGGCGGCTCGGTGATGGACTATAACGCGTTCAACATCGCGCTCGACAAGGAGAAGCAGGGCGAGTACGTGATGAGCACGCTGGGCCCCTACGACTACTGGGCGATCGAGTACGCGTACAAGACGATCCCCGCGGCCGAGGAGAAAGCGGAGCTCGCGCGCATCGCCGCGCGCGGCAGCACGGATCCGAAGCTCGCCTATGCGACCGACGACGAAACCGCCGCCGACGGCATGGACCCGCAGGTGAACCAGCGCGACCTGGGCTCGGACCCGCTCGCCTTCGCGCGCCGCCGCATGCAGCTCTCGCGCGAGCTGTGGGACCGCTGGCAGGCCCGCACGCTGCCCGCCGACGAAAGCCGCGAGGTGCTCTATCGCAACGTCGCCGCGGGCTTCACCCAGTACGCGCTCGCCTCGCAGATCGCCTCGAAGTACGTGGGCGGCATCGTCTACGTGCGCGATTTCGCGGGGAGCGAGCGGCCGTCGTTCACGCCGGTGGAGCCCGCGCGGCAGCGCGAGGCGCTCAAGCTCGTCACCGACGGCCTCTTCCAGGTGGACAGCTTCCGCTTCAAGCCGGAGTTCCTCACCCGGGTGGCCGGCGATCCGTTCGAGACCGGCGCCGGCGAGCGCGCCAACTTCACGCTCGCCACGCGCGTGCTGCAGGTGCAGACGGGCACGCTCGACCGCCTCATGAGCGACGCGGTCGCCACGCGGCTGCTGGATTCCAGCGTGAAGACGGGCGACGCGAAGAAGGCGCTCTCGCTCTCGGATCTCTACGACACGCTGCAGGGCGCCATCTGGAGCGAGCTGAAGACCGGCGGCGACATCTCCCTCATGCGGCGCAACCTGCAGCGCGAGTACGTGAAGCGCATGACGGTGATCCTCACCAAGGGCAGCGCCACGGCGCCCGCCGATGCGCGCGCCCTCGAGCGCCAGAATGCCCGCGCGTTGGTGGCGAGCATCCGCACCGCCGAGGCGCGCCCCGGGCTTTCGAAGGAGGCGCGCGCGCACCTCGAGGATAGCCTCAACACCCTCGAGGACGCGCTGAAGGCTCCCATGCAGCGCATGAGCTGAGGCGCGCGAGGGTGGCGAGCAAGCGCAGGGCCCTGGAGGAAGTCTCCTTCAAGCCGGTCGACAACGCACGGCTCGCGGCCCTGTGCGGCCCCGTGGACGCGAACCTGCGCCAGATCGAAACGGCGCTCGACGTGACCATCTCCCGGCGCGGCGAGCGCTTCGCCGTGTCGGGTGCCCGCGAGAAGGCCGCCCAGGCGGCGCAGGCGCTGCGCCGCTTCTACGACCAGGCCGCCCGCGACCTCACCGTCGAGGACATCCAGCTGGGCCTGGTGGAGATCGCGCATCCGCGCAAGAAGACCGACGTGGAGGCGCCGGCGCTGATGATCCCGCGCCGCCAGGAGCTCACGGCGCGCACGCCGCGCCAGGCACAGTACCTGCAGCAGATGCGCAGCAACGACATCACGTTCTGCGTGGGGCCCGCGGGCACGGGCAAGACGTTCCTCGCGGTCGCCGCCGCGGTGGACGCGCTCGAGCGGGACGCGGTGAAGCGCATCATCCTCACGCGCCCGGCGGTGGAGGCCGGCGAAAAGCTGGGGTTCCTCCCCGGCGACCTCGCCGCGAAGGTCGATCCCTACCTGCGCCCGCTCTACGACGCGCTCTACGACCTCATGGGCTACGACCAGGTGAACCGCAGCTTCGAGCGCGGCGCCATCGAGATCGCGCCGCTCGCCTTCATGCGCGGGCGCACGCTGAACCACGCCTTCGTGATCCTCGACGAGGCGCAGAACACCACGCCCGAGCAGATGAAGATGTTCCTCACGCGCATCGGCTTCGGCTCCAAGGCGGTGGTCACCGGCGACGTGACGCAGATCGACCTCGCCAAGGGCCAGGCCTCGGGCCTGGTGGACGCGCGCGGCGTCCTCGAAGGCGTGCGCGGCATCGCGGTCACCGAATTCAAGAGCGAGGACGTCGTCCGCCACCCGCTCGTGCAGGCGATCGTGGACGCTTACGAGCGCAACCGAGCTCGTCATTCCCGCGGAGGCGGGAATCCCGACCGAGGCGGAAGCTGATAATCCAACGCGCCTCCGCGGCCACGCACATTCCTTCCGACGCTACGCTGCGCCGCTGGGCCAAGGCGGCACTCGCACGCGATGCGAAGGTCACCCTCCGCTACGTCCCCGAATCCGAAGGCCGGCGCTTGAACCGCAAGTTCCGCCGCAAGGATTACGCGACGAACGTTCTCACGTTCATCTATGGCACCCGTCCCCTCGAAGGCGACATCGTGATCTGCGCGCCGGTGGTGGCGCGCGAGGCGAAGGCGCAAGGCAAGCCGGTGGAGGCGCACCATGCGCACCTGCTCGTGCACGGCCTGCTGCACCTGCAGGGCTTCGACCACGAGCGCGCCGCGGACGCGAAGCGCATGGAGGGCCGCGAGCGCGCGATCCTCGCGAAGTTGGGATTCCCCGATCCGTATTAGAGTATGGGGCGTCTCCACCCCGCGCCCCGATGAACGACAACGACAAGCCGAGCCTGCTCGAGCGCCTTTCCTCGCTGTGGCTGCGTGAGCCCGAGGACCGCGACCAGCTGATCGAGCTGCTGCACTCGGCCTTCGAGCGGCGGCTGCTCGACGCCGACGCCCTGTCGATGATCGAGGGCGTGCTGCAGGTTTCCGAGACGCAGGTCCGCGACGTGATGATCCCGCGCTCGCAGACGGACATGATCGACGTCGCCGAGAGCCCGGAGGCCTTCATCCCGTTCGTGATCGAGAAGGCGCACTCGCGCTTTCCCGTCTTCGAGGACAACCGCGACAACGTGATCGGCATCCTCCTTGCAAAGGACCTGCTGCGCTTCTACGCCGAGGAGGAGTTCAACGTCCGCGAGATGCTGCGCCCGGCGGTGTTCGTGCCCGAGAGCAAGAGGCTCAACGTGCTGTTGAAGGAGTTCCGCGCCAACCGCAACCACATCGCCATCGTGGTGGACGAGTACGGCGGCGTGGCGGGCCTGGTCACCATCGAGGACGTGATCGAGCAGATCGTGGGCGACATCGAGGACGAATACGACTTCGACGAGACCGAGGACAACATCCTCGCCGACCGCAGCGGGCGCTTCCGCGTGAAGGCGGTGACGGAGATCGCCGACTTCAACAGCCACTTCGGAACCAAGTTCTCCGACGACGACGGCTACGACACGGTGGGCGGCCTGGTGGTGAGCCGCTTCGGGCGCCTGCCCAAGCGCGGCGAGTCCATCGTGATCGACGGCTTCCTCTTCCAGGTGCTGCGCGCCGACAGCCGCAAGATCCACTCCCTGCTGGTCGAGAAGCCCAAGGTCAAGGCCGAGGAGCCGAAATGAAGCGCGGTTCCGGCGGGCCGGCGCGCGCGCCGGTCGCGCGCGCCTTGGCGCTCGGTGTGGCCCTTCCCTTCGTCGCGGGTGCCATCGCCGTCGGAGGATTCGCGCCGTTCTATCTGTGGCAGCTTCCGCTCGCGGCGCTTGCGGCGCTCTTCTTCGTGTGGTCGCGCGCGGAAACGCGTGGGGCGGCCGCGCTCGCGGGCCTCGCGTTCGGCCTCGGCGTCTTCCTGGGCGGCGTTTCCTGGGTCTACGTGAGCCTGCACGACTTCGGCGGATTGCCGGCGTGGCTCGCGGGCTTCGCGACCTTCCTGCTCTGCCTGTACCTCGCGCTCTTCCCGGCGACCGCGGGCTGGCTCACGGTGCGCTTCGCGAGGCCGCCGGCGTTGCGCCTCGCGCTCGCGCCCGCCGCGTTCACGCTGTGCGAGTGGCTTCGCGGCTGGCTCTTCACGGGCTTTCCGTGGCTCACCATGGGGACGTCGCAAGTGCCGGCGAGTCCGTTCACCGGTTACGCGCCGGTGCTCGGCGTTTACGGGACCACGTTCGTCATCGCGGGCGTCGCGGCCCTGGTGGTGGCGGCTTTCTCGAGGGATCTCTTCGCGCCGCGCGTACGCCTCGCCCTCGGCGCGGGTTTCGTCGCGTTGTACGCAGGCGGCATCGCGCTTCAATCGGTGGAGTGGACCGAGCCTGCCGGCCCGCCCATCTCCGTGGCGCTGCTCCAGGGCAACATCCCGCAGGAAATGAAGTGGCGCGACGAAGTGCGCGCGCGCACGCTCGAGGACTACCGGCGCATGGTGATCGAGGCGAACGCGAAGGTCGTGATCCTTCCCGAGACGGCATTGCCCGCGTTCCTCGACCAGCTTCCGCACGAATACCTCGAGAGCCTGCGCGAGAACGCGCGCAAGGCGGGCAAGGAAATCGTGATGGGCGTCGTGGAGCGCGAGGGGCGCGGCCGCGAGGAGAAGTACTGGAACAGCGTGCTCGTGCTCACCGCCCCCAAATACACCGCCTATCGCAAGCGCCACCTGGTCCCGTTCGGCGAGTACGTCCCCTGGGGCTTTCGTTGGTTCGTCGACATGATGAACATCCCCATGGGCGACTTCGAGCTGGGCGCGCGCAAGCAGGGGGCGCTGCCCGTGGACGGCACGGCCTTCGGCGTGGCCATCTGCTACGAGGACGTGTTCGGCGAGGAAGTGATCGACGCGCTGCCCGGTGCGCAGGTCCTGCTGAACGTGAGCAACGATGCGTGGTTCGGCCACTCGTGGGCCGCCGAGCAGCACCTGCAGGCCTCGCAGGCGCGCGCCCTCGAGACGGGACGCTGGATGGTGCGCGCCACCAACACCGGCGCTACCGCGGCGGTGGACGATCGCGGCAACGTCGCCGAGCGCCTGGAGGAGTTCACGCGCGGCACACTCGTCGCGGCAGTGCAGCCCCGCACCGGCATGACGCCCTACGCGCGCACGGGAAATGCCGCCGTGCTCGCGCTCGTCCTGGCCTTGGCGATCGCGGTCGCCTGGCGCGCGCGCGTGGCGGCTAGGCGGGGCGCGCCCGGATGAGGAACTGGTCCACGCACAGCTCGTAGAGCTCGGCCTGCGTGAGGTCGGCGCCGACCACGCTCACGCGCCGTCGATGATGCCGAACAGCCCCTCGTTCAGCTTGTCGGGATAGCGTTCGGCGTCCTGCGACTCGATATCGAGGCTGGTGCGCCAGACAGGACCGGCCGCGGCCGGCCGGGGAGAATCGCCATCGCTCATCGCCACGAAGTCTGCCGCATTTTGAAGCGGCCCGAGAAAGCCATTAAGATCGGGTGTTTTGGAACCACCTCCCGCCCGATGTCGACCTTCCAGCAACTGGTCCTGAGGCTCCAGGACTACTGGGACCGGAAGGGCTGCGCGGTCCTCCAGCCCTATGACATGGAGGTCGGCGCGGGCACTTCGCATACGGCCACGTTCCTGCGCGCGCTGGGGCCGGAGCCGTGGCGGGCCGCCTATGTGCAGCCGTCGCGCCGGCCCAAGGACGGGCGCTACGGCGAGAACCCCAACCGCTTGCAGCACTACTACCAATTCCAGGTAGTCCTCAAGCCTTCCCCTCCCGACATCCTCGATCTCTACCTCAAGTCGCTCGAAGCCGTGGGCTTCGACCTCACGAAGAACGACGTCCGTTTCGTCGAGGACGATTGGGAGAACCCGACGCTGGGCGCATGGGGGCTGGGCTGGGAAGTGTGGATGAACGGCATGGAGATCACGCAGTTCACCTACTTCCAGCAGGTGGGCGGCCTCGACTGCAAGCCCATCACGGGCGAGATCACCTACGGGCTCGAGCGCCTCGCGATGTACCTGCAGGGCGTGGAGAACGTGTTCGACCTCGTGTGGACCGAGTGGAAGGATCCGCAGGGGCGCACGCGGCGGCTTACGTACCGGGACGTCTTCCACCAGAACGAGGTCGAGCAGTCGCAGTACAACTTCGAGGAGTCCGACGCCCCGTCGCTCTTCCGCCATTTCGGCGATTTCGAGGCCTCCGCCAGGCGCCTCATGGACGCGCAGCTCGCCCTTCCCGCCTATGAACAGGTCCTCAAGGCGGCGCACACGTTCAACCTGCTCGACGCGCGCGGCGCCATCTCCGTGACGGAACGCGCCGCCTACATCGGCCGCATCCGGGCGCTGGCGCGCGCCGTCGCCCAGAGCTACCACGAATCGCGCGAGCGCCTCGGCTTCCCGATGCTCGCGGGCGAAGCGCCATGAGCGCCGCCACCCTGCTGGTCGAGGTGTTCTGCGAGGAGCTTCCGCCGCGCGCGTTGAAGCGCCTGGGCGATGCGTTCGCCGAGGAGCTCCTGCGCGGGCTCGCCAAGCGCGGCGCGCTCGCGGTGAATAGCGCCGTGCGCGCCTTCGCCACGCCGCGCCGGATCGCCGCGTCGATCACGCACGTGTTGCCCGAATCGCCGGCACGCACGCTCGAGGTGAAGCTCATGCCGGCGACGGTCGGGCTCGACGCCTCCGGCAATCCCACGCCCGCCCTGCTGAAGAAGCTGGAGGCCGCGGGCCTCTCGGGCGCCGACCCTGCGCGCTTCAAGCGCCGGATGGACGGCAAGTCGGAGATGCTCTTCGCCGACGCCACGTCGCCCGCGCTGCCGCTCGCGCAGGCGCTGCAGCCCGCGCTCGAGGAAGCCATCGCGGCACTGCCGGTCCCCAAGCTCATGAGCTACCAGCTCGCCGACGGTCGCACCACGGTGCATTTCGCGCGGCCCGCGCACGGGCTCGTCGCGCTGCACGGCGCCAACGTTGTCGGCGTCTCGGCGCTCGGGCTCGCGGCGGGGCGCCGCACGCACGGCCATCGCTTCCAGGGCGCGGCCGACATCGATCTCGCCAGCGCGGATGAATACGAGCAGAAGCTGCACGACGAGGGCCGGGTGATCGCGGACTTCGGCGCGCGCCGCGCGCAGATCGAGCAGCAGCTGCGCGCCCACGCGGCTGCCCACACCAACGCGTTCGTGCCGGATGCGGAGCTCCTCGACGAAGTGACCGCGCTGGTGGAGTGGCCCGCCGTGTACGAAGGGCGCTTCGGGGAGGAGTTCCTCGCGGTGCCGCAGGAGTGCCTGGCGCTCACCATGCAGCGCAACCAGAAGTACTTCCCGCTCGCCGGCGCCGACGGCAAGCTCCTGCCGCGCTTCCTCATCGTCTCCAACATGCGCCTCGAGGACCCGTCGAACATCGTGGGCGGCAACGAGCGCGTGGTGCGCCCGCGCCTGGCCGACGCGCGTTTCTTCTTCGAGACGGACCGCAAGGCGAAGCTCGCCGACCGCGTCGCGCAGCTGGGCACGGTCGTCTACCACAACAAGCTCGGCACGCAGCTCGAGCGCGTCGAGCGCCTGCGCAAGCTCGCCACGCGCATCCAGGCGCTGCTGCCGCGCGGCGAGAAGGGCAAGCCCTACGCCGACCGCGCGGCGCTGCTCGCCAAGGCCGACCTCGTGACGCTGATGGTGGGCGAGTTCCCCGAGCTGCAGGGCGTGATGGGCAAGCACTACGCCGAGGCCGACGGCGAGGAGCCCTCGGTCGTGCGCGCCATCGAGCAGCACTACTGGCCGCGCTTCTCGGGCGACGCGCTGCCCACCGGCGACACGAGCATCGCCGTGGCGCTCGCCGACCGGCTGGACTCGCTGGTGGGCATGTTCTCCATCGGCATGGTGCCCACGGGCGACAAGGACCCGTACGCCCTGCGCCGCGCCGCGCTGGGCGTGGTGCGCATCCTCATGGAAACCACGCCTTCGCTGGGGATGGAGGTGAAGCCCCTGCTCAAGGCGGCCGAGGAGGTGCTGAAGGTCGCGCCGGACAAGCAGCAGGCGCTCGTCGAGGCCGTGCACGAGTTCATTCGCGAGCGCGCGGCGAACCTCATGCGCGAGCGCGGCTACTCGGCCAAGGAAGTCGCGGCGGTCATGGCGATCGACAGCACGGAATCGAAGCCCGACCGGCTCGACCTGCTGCCGAGGAAGCTCGAGGCGGTTCGCGAGTTCGGCACCCTTCCCGAGTCGGTGAGCCTCGCCGCGGCGAACAAGCGCATCGCCAACATCCTGCGGCAGGCGCACGAGAAGGGCGAGAAGCCGGGCTTCGTCGACCACGACATCTTTTCCGAGCAGGCCGAGCGCGACCTCTACCACGCGCTCAAGCAGGCCTCGCACAAGGCGGCCCCGCAATTCGAGAAGGGCAACTACACCGAGTACCTGAAGAGCTTCGCGGTCCTGAGGGCCCCCGTGGACGTGTTCTTCGAGAAGGTGATGGTGATGGTCGAGGATGCGACGGTGCGCCGCAAGCGGCTGAACCTCCTCTTCGAGCTGGAGTTCGAAATGAACCGCGTGGCGGACATTTCCAAGCTCGCATGAAGCTCGCCATCCTCGACCGCGACGGCGTCATCAACTACGACAGCGACCAGTTCATCAAGTCGCCGGCGGAATGGCGGCCGATCCCCGGGTCCATCGAGGCGATCGCGCGGCTCTCGCAGAACGGCTACCGCGTGGCGGTGGCGACGAACCAGTCGGGCATCGGGCGCGGCCTCTTCGACATGGGCACGTTCAACGCCATCAACGACAAGATGATGGAGATGGTGTTCCGCCAGGGCGGGCGCATCGACGCGCTCTTCTTCTGCCCGCACACCGCCGACGAGAACTGCACCTGCCGCAAGCCCAGGACGGGAATGCTCGAGGAGATCGCCGCGCGCTTCCACGCCGACCTCAAGGGCGCGCCCTCGGTGGGTGACAGCCTGCGCGACCTGCAGGCGGCCGACGCGGTGGGGGCGCAGCCGATCCTCGTGCTCACCGGCAAGGGCAAGCGCACGCAGGAAGCGGGCGGCATGCCGAAGAAGACGATCGTTTTCGAGGATCTCGCCGAGGCGACCCGGCATCTCGTCTCGCACGCATGACCACGCTTCGCTCGGTCGTCTTCCTGCTGGGAGCGATCTTCATCACGGCCCCGTTCGGCATCGCGGTGCCGTCCGGGCGCCTGCTCGGGCGGCGCATGCCCTTCAGGATCGCCCGCCTCTACGCGCAGGTGATGCTCGTCTGGATCGAGTGGAGCCTCGCGATCCGCTGCGAGGTCTCGGGCTGGGAGCACGTGCCCAAGTCGCCCACCGTCGTGATGTCGAAACACCAATCGGCGTGGGAGACGCTGTTCCTCGAGGGCCGGCTGCCCGACCAGTGCTGGATCGTGAAGAAGGAGCTGCGCTGGCTGCCCTTCGTGGGCTGGGGGCTCATGGCGATCGAGTGCATCGCGATCGACCGCTCGAGCGGCCAGGCCGCGCGCGAGCAGATCGTGGCGCAAGGGGCGCAGCGCCTTCGCGAAGGCGTGTGGGTCACGATCTTTCCGGAGGGGACACGCGTCGCTCCCGGCAAGCGCGGGCGCTACGGCATCGGGGGCGCGCTGCTCGCCACGCGCACCGGAACGCCGATCCTTCCCATCGCGCACAACGCGGGCGAGTTCTGGGGCCGCTATGCGTTCAAGAAGAGGAGCGGCGTGATCAAGGTCGTGGTCGGGCCGCTCATCGCCACGCAGGGCCGCGATGCGATCAGCGTCCACAACGAGGTCGAGGATTGGATCGAGGGGCAGATGCGGCTCATCTCGCCGGAGCGCTATGGCGCCGCGTGAGCCGGCCTCGCGCGACCTGCGCCGCATGGCGCTCGCCGGCGACGAGCTCGAGTACGTCCTGGTGCGCCGGCGCGGCCGGCGCGGCGTGGGGCTCAGGGTGGACGAGAAGGGGCTTACGGTGAGCGCGCCCGCGGCCATGCCGCTCGTGCGCATCGAGGCGTTGGTGCGCGAGAGCGAGCGCTGGGTCCGCAAGAAGATCGCCGAATGGAGCGCTCGCAAGGTGCCGCCGGTGCACTGGCGCGACGGCGAGCGGCTGCCCTTCCTCGGCGGCGGGCTTACGCTGCGCGTCTTCGCCGGAGCGCGCTCGCGCGCGCAGCGCCGCGGCGACGAGCTGCATGCGACCGCGCGCGACGGCGCCCACGAGGTCGAGCGCGCCGTGGTGCGCTGGTACAAGCGCGCGGCGCACGAGTACCTGGCCGAGCGCGTTCGCACGCTTTCCCACGAGGCCCGGCTCGTGCCGCCGAAGCTCGCCATTTCCCCGGCGCTCACGCGCTGGGGCAGCTGCAACAGCCGCCGCGAGGTGCGCCTCGCGTGGCGCCTCGTGAAGGCGCCGGTCGAGCTCATCGACTACGTGATCTGCCACGAGCTCGCGCACCTGAGGCACATGGACCACTCGGCGGCGTTCTGGGCCGAGGTCGAGCGCCAATGTCCCGATTACCGGCAGCGGCGCAAGCGCCTGCACGCGACCGACCATCTCTACCGGACCTTCTGAGGAGCACGCCATGAGCCGATTGCTGCACACCATGATCCGCGTGGGCGACCTGGACCGCTCGATCGCCTTCTACACCGACGTGCTCGGCATGAAGCTGCTGCGCCGCAAGGATTATCCCGACGGCAAGTTCACGCTCGCCTTCGTGGGTTACGCCGACGAGAGCGAGCAGGCGGTGATCGAGCTCACGCACAACTGGGAGACGAAGAAGTACGATCTCGGCAACGGCTTCGGGCACATCGCGCTCTCCTTTCCCGACGTGCGCAAGGCCTGCGAGGCGGTGAAGGCCAAGGGCGGCAAGGTCACGCGCGAGCCGGGCCCGATGAAGTTCGGCGGCAGCGTGATCGCCTTCGTCGAGGATCCCGACGGCTACAAGATCGAGTTCATCCAGCGCGCGTGAGGGACCAGGCCGCGTCGGCGAGGCGGACGAACTCGCCCACCGAAAGCGTCTCCCCGCGGCGCGCGGGGTCGATGCCTGCGGCCGCGAACGCCGACTCTCCGACGAGGGCGCGCGCGGCGTTGCGCAAGGTCTTGCGACGTTGCGAGAACGCGGCGGCGACGATCTTCGTGAACAGAGCCTCGTCGCGCGCGCGCAGCCGGCCGTCCGGCAGCGGCACCATGCGCACGACGGCCGATTCGACCTTCGGCGGCGGCGTGAACGCACCCGGCGGCACGCGCACCGCGAGGGCCATGGCGAAGCGGTACTGCAGCATCACGGAAAGGCGCCCGTAGTCGGGCGTATCCGGCGCGGCCACCATGCGGTCCACGACTTCCCTCTGGAGCATGAAGACGCAGTCGCGAAGGCGGTCGGCGGCCCCGGCCACGCGGAAGAGGATCGGCGTCGAGACGTTGTAGGGCAGGTTGCCCACCACGCGCAGCGGCGCGGCGAGCGAGGCGAAGTCGAACTCGAGCGCATCGCCCTCGTGGACGACCACGTTGCCGCCGGGAAAGTCGTCGCGCAGGCGCGCGGCGAGGTCGCGGTCGATCTCGATCACGTGCAGGCGATCGACGGCGCGCGCGAGCTCCCGGGTGAGGATGCCGGTGCCGGGGCCGATCTCGACCATGGAGTCGCCACGCTGCGGATCGATCGCCGCCACGATGCGCGCGAGGTAATGCGCGTCGGTGAGGAAGTGCTGGCCGAAGCGCTTGCGCGGGCGCGGCAGCACGTCGCGGCCTAGCGGCGCGCCGCCAGCTCGCACGCGAGCGCGATCGCCGCGCGCAGGCTGCCGGTCTCGATCTCGCCCGCGCCGGCGAGGTCGAGGGCCGTGCCGTGGTCGACCGACGTGCGGATGAACGGCAGCCCGAGCGTCACGTTGACGGCCTCGCCGAACGCGGCGTGCTTGAGCACGGGCAGGCCCTGGTCGTGGAACATGGCGAGCGCCGCGTCGCCCTGCGCGAGCACGCGCGGGGTGAAGAGCGTGTCGGCGGGGTAGGGGCCCGAGACGCCGAAGCCTTCGCCGGCCATCTTATTCACCACCGGCGCGATGACGTCGATCTCCTCGCGCCCGAGGTAGCCGCCTTCGCCGGCGTGCGGGTTCAATCCGGCCACGAGGATGCGGGGGCGAGCGATGCCGAAGCGCTTCACGAGGTCGCCGTGCAGGATTCGCAGTGTCGCCTCGAGGCGCTCGCGCGTGATCGCGCGCGGCACCTCGGAGAGCGCGAGGTGCGTCGTGGCGAGCGCCACGCGAAGCCCGGCACCCGCGAGCATCATCACCACGAGCGGCGTGCCGGTGCGCTCGGCGAGGTACTCGGTGTGCCCGGTGAAGGCGATGCCCGCGTCGTTGATCACGCTCTTCTGCACGGGCGCGGTCACCATCGCCTGGAAGCGGCCGCTCGTGCACTCGGCGATGGCGAAGTCCAGGAGCTGCAGCACGTGGCGCGCGTTGCGCGCGTCCAGCGTGCCGGGCACGACCTCGTGTGCGACCGGGATGTGCTTGATGCAGACGGGTGCGGCGCTCGCGGGGCCCGCGTAATCGGGAACCTCCAGGCGGACGCCGCGCATGCCCGCGCGCTGCGCGATCACGCCGCGGTCGCCAACGATCACCAGGCGGGCGGGAAAGCGCTCGTGCGCGAGGAGCGCGCACAGGTCCGGCCCGATGCCGGCCGGCTCGCCCGCCGTGAGGGCGACGACGGGGCTAGCGCTCGTCGTAGCGGTTCTCGACGAAGGCGCGGTCGCGGGCCTGGCGGATCCAGTCCTGGTAGGCCTCGTCGGACTTGCGGCCGCGGATCGCCTGGCGCGCGACGATCTTCTTGCGATCCTCGGACATCTCGTCCGAGCGCCGCCCGATCACCTGCACCAGGTGCCAGCCGAACGGCGTCTGGATCGGCTGGCTCACCTCGCCGTCCTTGAGCGCGTTCATCACGCGCTCGAACTCCGGGACGGTGTCGCCGGGCGCCACCCAGCCCAGGTCGCCGCCCTTGGAGGCGCTCGCGTCCTCGGAGTTGGTCTTGGCCACCTCGGCGAAGTCGGCGCCCTCGATGATGCGCTGGCGCAGCACGCGCAGCCGTTCGCGCGCCTCGGCCTCCGAAAGGCCCTCGCGCGAGCGCAGCAGGATGTGCCTCACGTGCGTCTGCTGCACGCCGGTGGCGGCCGCCTTGCCGCGTTTCTCGAGGAGCTTCACGATGTGGAAGCCGTTGGGGCTGCGCACGATGTCGCTCGTGTCGCCGGGCTGCAGCTTCTCGATCGTGTCCAGGAAAAGCGAGGGCAGGCGCGCCGAGGAGCGCCAGCCGAGGTTGCCGCCCTGCGTGGCGTCCGGGGCGTCGGAGTAGGCGGCGGCGACCTGCGCGAAGTTGGCGCCGCGGCGCAGCTCCGAGAGCGCCAGCATGGCGCGGCGGCGGCGCTGCTCGATCTGCTCGGGGGTGGCCTGCGGCGGCACCATCACGAGGATGTGCGACAGGCGGTACTCGGATTCGCCGGTGGCCTGCTTCGCCTCGCGCGCCATCTCGGTCTCGACCTCGGCGTCGGTGACCACGATGCCGTTGTCCACTTCCCGCTCGCGCAGGCGCGACAGCATGATCTCGTTGCGGATGTCCTCGCGGAAGCGCGGGAATTTCACGCCGTCGCGGTCGAGGGCGGCGCGGAACTCCGTCATCGACATGTTGTTTTCCTGGGCGATGCGCTCGATGGTCTTGTCGAGCGTGGCGTCGTCGATCTTGATGCCCTGGTCCTTGGCCATCTGGACCTGCACCAGGTCGTTGATCATGCGCTCGAGGATCTGGCGGCCGAGCACGTCGGAGGAGGGCAGCTCGCCGCCCTGGCGCTGCAGCTGGCGAACCACGAGGCTCACGCGCTCGTTCAGGTCGTTCTGCGTGATCACGTCGTCGTTCACCACCGCCACGATGCGGTCCACGGGAACGATTCGCGAAGGGGGCACGCTCGCGAGCTTGGTCTCGAGCTTGGCCGCCGGCTGCTGCGCGGCGGCGAACCCCGCGGCGAGCGCGACGAGGGGGAGGAGCAGGATGCGCAGGGCCATGGACTTCATTGCACGATCTCGTCTGTCCGGCGGTAGCCGGAGATGTTCTGCCGCAAGGTCTCGAACGGATTGATGCCGATCCTCGTAAGGCCCGTGAGCTCCAGCTGGATCTGGAACGAGGTGGAGTAAGTCTGCGTGGCCGTGATGAATCGGTGGGCCACCGCGCGGACCTGCCAGCACCCCGCATTATATTCGAACCCCACCAGCCCCTCGAGGATCTTGCGGTCCTTGAGGCTCCAGTTCCAGCGGGCCAGCGCCGTGGTGTTGGCGAGGATCGGCCACTGCGTCGAGAGGTCCACCTGCTGGATGCCGGGGTGGGTGAGGTCGGTGGGATCGTCGGAGCCGCGGGCGTACTTGTAGTAGGCGTTGAAGACGCTGCCGGGCTGCGGCGCGTAGCGCCCGCCCACCACGATCTTCTCCGAGCGCGAGACGTCCGGCGTGTACTGCAGGCCCGCCTCGACGCTCGAGGACTTGGTGAGCTGGCTGGAGAGGACGCCCACGAGGTCAGAGGACTTGGACTCGGCGAGCGGGGCGCCCAGGCTCACCTTGGGCGCCTTGAAGTAGTACGACTGGCCGATGCCCGCCACGAGGCGCTCCAGGCCGTTGTCCGATTCGACGAACCGCGTCGTGACCGCGAGCGTGAGCTGGTTCGCATCCCCGATGCGGTCGCCGCCCACGAAGCGGTTCTCGGTGAACAGGCGCTGGAAGTTGAAGTCCGCCTCGTCGGTCGTGAAGTTGGGGAGCTGGCTCTGGTCCTTGAACGGCACGTAGAGGTAGTAGAGCCGCGGCTCGAGCGTCTGCAGGTAATCCTTGCCGGCCCACGCGGTGCCGCGCTCGAAGTACAGGCCCGAGTCCAGGCTCGCGATGGGCAGGCCGCGCGTCGCATCCACGAAGCCCTGCGTGTTCTGGTCCATCTTGTAGCGCGTGTAGTGGTAGCCGACCTTCGGGATGATGAACCCGTAGCTTTGCCGCATGGGGTACGAGATCGACGGGTAGAGGATGAAGCGCTCCCCGTTGGCGAGCTCCGGGTGGCGGAAGTTGGAGAATTCGCCGATGAGCTGCCAGTCGAAGCCGTACACGTTCTGCTTCGCGCCGTTGGCGAGCACCTGCGGCAGGATGTTGTACGGGATCGGCACGGTGCGCAGCGGGTCCTGCAGCGTCTGGTAGCCGAGGGCGCGCGCGGAGACGGTCCACACGTCGTTGTTGTAGGCGATGATCGCGTCGCGCGGCAGGTTGGTCTGCGAGGTGAGCGCGATCTTCGTGGTGAGGTCGCGGAAGTACGCGTCGTCGGAGACCTTCTGCGCGTTCACGCTGGCCGTCCAGCCCGTCCAGAGCTGCTGCACGTGGTGCAGGCCGAGGAAGTAGCGGTCGATCCCGGCGATGCGGTCGTGCGGCAGGAACTCGGCGTCGACCTGCCCCGTGTACTTGGGCTCGAGGTAGCGGAACTCGGCGCCCACCTGGACGCCGCGCTTGGTGAAGATCTTCGGCGTGACGGTCGCGTCGATGTTGTCGGCGATGTACCAGTAGTACGGCACCGAGAATTCGAAGCCGCTCTGCCCCGAGGTGCCGAGCGTGGGGGCGAGGAAGCCGCTCTTGCGCTTGTTGTCGAGCGGGAAGGTGAGGAAGGGCAGGTACACGATCGGCACGCCCAGGTAGTACACCGTGGCGTGCGTCGCCGACCCCACGTTGCGCCCGCCGTCGATGTCGAGCTCGCTCACGCGCAGCACCCAGTCGTTGCGCGGCACGGGGCACGACGTGTACTCGGCATTCACCAGGCGGCTCTTGCGCTCCTCCTCGAGGTACGCGTGCTCGGCGCTCGCCCGCGTGGCGATGTGGCGGTCGGCCTTCTTCGGGAATTCGAAGGAAGGCGTGTCCATGTCGCCGCTGTCGTCGTCCAGGTGGTATTCCGCGCGCGGGCCCGAGGCGGTGTCGCCGTCGCGGTCGATCTTCACGTGGCCGATCGCGACCGCCTTCTGGTCCTCGTCGTAGTACTCGAGGCGGTCGGCCTGGATCGCCACGCCGCGCTGGCGCAGCGTCACGTTGCCCGTGGCCACGACGTCCTTGTTGCCGACGGTGTCGATGCGGTCGGCCTCGAGGAACTTGGCGCTGTCGCGCTCGGGCCGAGTGGGCGCCATGTGCAGCTGCCGCTCGAGCCGCAACCGCATCTCGTCGGGATCCTGCGCATGCGCGGCCGCAGTCGCCAGGGCCGCCGCCAGCGCGAGGCTGCCGGTGCTTCTTCTGCTCAAGGCAACGATCGGGCGGGTGCTAGAATGAATGGCGAAGGATACACGCAAAACAATCCCGCGCTTCACTCATGGACGAACGTTTTCGCGCGCTGGGCGCGTGGCTTGCCGCGGCCCTCGACAACGCTCCCATGCGCATCGAAACCGCCTCCGCCGATGCGAGCTTCCGCCGCTACTTCCGCATCTTTCTCGAAGACGGGCGCACCCTGGTCGCCATGGACGCACCGCCGGAGCGCGAGGACTCCCGGCCGTTCGTGCACGTGGCGGCCCTCTTGCGCGGCGCGGGGCTGAACGCCCCCGAAGTCTTGCGCCACGACTTCGCGCTGGGCTTCCTCCTCGTCACGGACCTGGGCACGTTGCCCTACATCAGGGCGCTCAACGCGGGCAATGCGAAGGCCCTCTTCGGGGACGCCACTTCGGCCCTCGTGAAATGGCAGTCGTCGAGCCGCGAGGGGGAGCTCCCCGCCTACGACGAGGCGCTGCTGCGCCGCGAGCTCGCGCTCTTCCCCGAGTGGTACCTGGGCCGGCACCTGGGCGTCCGGCTCACGCCGGCGCAGGCCGAATCGCTCGAGGCGATCTTCCGCGCCGTGCTCGCCCGCAACCTCGCCGAGCCGCGCGTGTTCGTGCATCGCGATTTCATGCCGCGCAACCTCATGGTGAGCGATCCCAACCCCGGCATCCTCGACTTCCAGGACGCGGTGCACGGCCCGATCAGCTACGACGTGGCGTGCCTTTTGCGCGACGCGTTCATCTCCTGGGACGAGGAGGTGGTCCTCGACGGCACCATCCGCTACTGGGAGAAGGCCAAGCGCGCTTCGCTCCCGGTTCCCGCGGACTTCGCCACGTTCTGGCGCGACGTCGAGTGGATGGGGCTGCAGCGCCACCTCAAGGTGCTGGGCATCTTCGCGCGCCTGCATTACCGCGACGGCAAGGCGGGCTACCTCGAGGACACGCCGCGCTTCCTGGGCTACGTGCGCCACGCGGTCTCGCGCTACGACGAGCTCGCGCCGCTCGGCCGTTTGCTCGACGAGGTCGAGGGCAAGCGCGCCGGAGCGCGCGACACGTCCTGATGGCTTGCGCGATCATCCTCGCGGCCGGCCGCGGCGAGCGCCTGCGCCCGCTCACCGATACGCGGCCCAAGCCGCTGCTGCTGGCGGGCGGCCGGGCGCTCATCGAATGGCAGGTCGAGCGCCTGGTGCGCGCGGGCTTCGCCGATCTCGTGGTGAACCATGCGCACCTGGGCGCGATGATCGAGGCGGCGCTGGGCGGCGGCGAGCGATTCGGCGCCACCATCCGCTACTCGAGCGAGTCGCCCGCCCTGGAGACCGCGGGCGGCATCGCGAAGGCGCTCCCGCTGCTGGGCGCCGACCCCTTCCTCGTCGTGGCGGGCGACATCCACACCGACTTCGACTACGCCAGGCTGCATGCGCCGCTCGAATCCATCGCATGCGACCCGCTCACCCATTGCGCGCACTGGGTTTTGGTGGACAATCCGCCCTGGCATCCGCGCGGCGACGACATGGGGCTCGTGGACGGGCGCATCGTGCGGGGCGGGACGCGTCTCACCTACGCGAGCATCGGCCTCTACCATCCATCGATCTTCCGCGAGATAGCGCCGGGCACGGTGCGCAAGCTCTTTCCCTGGGCCTACCGGTTCGCGGACGAGGGGCGCGTCACCGGCGAGCACTACCGCGGCCCGTGGGACAACGTCGGCACGGCCGCGCAACTGGAAGCACTGGACAAGAGGATCTCGAGATGACGCTTTACGTTCCGGCGCACTTCCGCATCGAGGATCGCGCGAAGCTGATCGCGTTCATGCGCCACAACGCATTCGCCGCCGTGGTTTCCGCGGGCGATGCGGGAATCCACGCGAGCCACCTTCCGCTGCTCGTCGACACGGACGGCGACAAGGTGCTTTTGCGGGGCCATTTCGCGCGGGCCAACCCGCACTGGGAGGCGATCGGGGGCGCGAAGCAGGCGCTCGCGATCTTCACGGGGCCCCACGCATACGTCTCGCCCACGTGGTACGTGACGCATCCTTCGGTGCCCACGTGGAACTACACCGCGGTCCACGCGACCGGCAAGGTGCGCCTCACGGACGAAGCGCAGCTGCACGAGATCGTGTCCGAGCTGGCCGCCCACTACGAGGCCGGCAACGACCCGCCGTGGCGATTGTCCGGGCAGCCCGCCGCCTACGTCTCCTCGATGCTCAAGGCCATCGTGGGCTTCGAGATGGAGGTCGAGCGCCTCGAGGGCAAGTTCAAGCTCACGCAGAACCGCCCTGTCGAGGTGCCTCGCGTCGCCGAGCGCCTCGAGGCCCTCGGCGAGCGCGAGCTCGCGCGCCTCATGCGGGAACATGCGCCCGCGGCCAAAGGGTAAAATCGCGCCATGAAGATCGAAAATCCGGTTCCTTCCAAGGTGTTCCGCAAGCGCCGTGCACAGCTCGCGCAGGCCCTCGGCTCGGGCGTGGTCGTCGTCCCGACCGCGCCGGAGCGTTCCCGCAACGCCGACTCCCACTACGACTACCGTTGGGACAGCGGCTTCTACTACCTCACGGGCTTCCGCGAGCCCGAGGCGGTGCTGGTGATGGTGCTGGGCGCGAAGCCCCGCTCCATCCTCTTCTGCCGCGAGAAGAACATGGAGCGCGAGATCTGGGACGGCTTCCGTTTCGGGCCGGAGCTCGCGCGCGAGCACTTCGCCTTCGACGAGGCCTATCCGTACGACGAGCTCGACGCGCGCATGCCCGAGTACATCGCCGACCAGGACGCGCTGCACACGCCCGTGGGCTCCGACGCCGCCTGGGACCAGCGCGTGGCCGGATGGCTCAACGCCGTGCGCGCCAAGGTGCGCACCGGGGTCACGGCGCCCGAGGGCATCCACGACGTGCGCGCCACCGTGAACGACATGCGCCTCTTCAAGGACGAGCACGAGCTCGCCGTGATGCGCCGCGCCGCCGAGATCTCCAGCGGGGCCCATGCGCGGGCCATGCGCACCGCCGCGCCCGGCATGCGCGAGTACGAGGTCGAAGCCGAGCTGCTGCACGAGTTCTACCGCAACGGCGCCCGCTCTCCCGCCTACGGCTCCATCGTGGCCGCCGGTTCCAACGCCTGCGTGCTGCACTATCGCGAGAACTCCGCGGAGCTGCGCAAGGGCGACCTGCTGCTCATCGACGCCGGCTGCGAGCTCGACAGCTACGCTTCCGACATCACGCGCACCTTCCCGGTGAACGGCCGCTTCTCGGCCGTGCAACGCGACGTGTACGAGCTGGTGCTCGCCTCCCAGGAGGCGGCGATCAAGGCGGTGAAGCCGGGAGCCGACTTCATCGACTACCACGACGCCGCCACCCGCGTGCTGGTGCGCGGCCTGATCGACTTCAAGCTCTGCAAGGGCAGCGTCGATTCGGTGCTCGAGGACAACTCGTACAAGCAGTTCTACATGCACCGCACGGGCCACTGGCTCGGCCTCGACGTCCACGACGCGGGCGACTACATGCAGAAGGGCAAGTGGCGCAAGTTGAAGCCCGGCATGGTGCTCACCGTCGAGCCGGGCCTGTACATCCGCCCCGCGCCCAACGTGCCGCGTCCCTTCTGGAACATCGGCGTGCGAATCGAGGACGACGTGCTCGTCACCTCGAAGGGCCGCGAGATCCTGAGCGCCGATTGCCCGAAGAGCGTGAAGCACGTCGAGGAAGCGGTCCTCGACCGCTAGGGTGGCCCTACTCGACGTCGCCATCGTCGGCGCCGGGCCGGTCGGCGCGACGGTCGCGGCGCTCTGCGCGCGCGAGGGGCTCGCGCTCGAGCTCTTCGAGGCGCGCGCCCGGTTCGCCAGCGATGCGCGCACGCTCGCGCTCTCCCAGGGATCGCGCGAGCTCCTCGAGCAGGCCGGCGCGTGGCCCGCGGGCGCCACGGCCATCGAGACGATCCACATCTCGCAGAAGGGCGGGCCCGGGCGCACGGTGATCAGCGCCGCGGAGCAGCGCGTTCCCGCGCTCGGCTACACGGTGGCCTTCGATTCGCTCTCCCAGGCACTGCACGCGCAACTCGAACGAGCGGGCATTCCCGTGCGGCTCGGCGAGGCGTGCGAACGGATCGCGCTCGATGCCGGGGGAGCGGATCTCGCATTCGCGTCGGGGCTCGAGGTGCGCGCCCGCCTGCTCGTGCTCGCCGACGGAGGCGCGAACGCGAGGCGCATCCCGGGCATCGCGTTCCGCGAGAAGGACTATGGGCAGGTGGCGGTGGTGGGCTCCGTGAAGACCGATCGTCCGCATGGCGCCCGCGCCTACGAACGTTTCACGCCGCAAGGCCCGGTGGCGCTGCTGCCCGTGGGCGATCGCTTCGCGCTCATCCTCACCACGACGGCATCGGATGCCGGGCGCCTTGTCGCGCTCGACGACGCTGCGTTCCTCGCCGAGCTGCAGGCGCACTTCGGCGGGCGCGCGGGCCGCTTCCTCGAGGTCGGGCGGCGGGCCTCGTTCCCGTTGGCCCTGCGCACGGTGAACGTGCCCATCGCCCTGAGGACCGCGATCATCGGCAACGCCGCGCAGGCGCTGCATCCGATCGCCGGCCAGGGATTGAACCTGGGGCTTCGCGATGCGGCCGCGCTCGCCGCGATCGTGTCGGGCACGCCGCCGGCGAGCCTGGGGGGCGCGCCGATGCTCGACGAATACCGCCGCTCGCGGGAGCGCGACGTGGCGCGCGGCGTCGCGTTCACCGATTTCCTCGTCTCCGCATTCGCGGATACGCGTTTCATCCCCACGTGGGGGCGAGGGCTCGCCCTCGCGGTGCTGGATACGATCCCGGCCGCGCGGCGGGCGCTGGCGGGCCGCATGATCCATGGGGCGGCGCGATGAGCCGGCCGCGCGCGATCGTCGCGGGCGGCGGGCCGGTGGGCCTTGCGTTCGCCTGCGCGCTGCCGGAGTTCGACGTGACGGTGGTGGAGGCGGCCGCACCCGTCGTTCCCGCCGCCGAGCTCGACATCCGCGTCTATGCATTGAGCCCCGGCACGCGCGACTTCCTGCGCGACCTCGGCGCGTGGGACCGGCTGGACGCCTCGCGCGTGGCGCCCGTGCGCCGCATGGAGATCTTCGGCGACGCCGGCGCGCAGCTCGCATTCTCGGCGCGTCCCTCGGCCTCGCTCGCGTGGATCGTCGAGGCCGGGCGCCTCACGCATGCGCTCGAGGAGCAGGCCGAATCGCTTCCGCACGTGACCGTGCGCCGGGGGCGCGCCGCGGCCTTCGGCGCGCAGGCCTCGGGCGCGTGGCTCGAGATCGAGGGCGGCGAGCGAATCGAGGGCGACGTGCTGGTCGGCGCCGATGGTCCCGACTCGCGCGTGCGCTCGGCCCTCGGCATCGGGTTCGTCGAGGAGCCCTATGCGGAAGCCGCGGTGGTGGCCCATTTCGGCACCGGCGAGGAGCACGGCGGGATCGCGCGCCAGTGGTTTCGCGACGATGGCGTGCTCGCGTGGCTGCCGATGCCCGGGGCGTGCATCTCGATCGTCTGGTCGGCGCCGCTCGCGCACGCCGACGCGTTGATGTCGCTCGAGCCGGAGGCGCTCGCGCGAAAGGTCCAGGAGGCGGGCGCATCGGCCCTGGGCGAGATGAAGGCCGCATCGCGCGCCGCGAAATTCCCGCTGCGATCGATTCGCATCGCACAGCCGGTGGCCGAGGGCGTGGCGCTCATCGGCGATGCGGCGCATGCCGTTCATCCGCTGGCCGGCCAGGGCGTGAACCTCGGCCTGCACGACGCGCGCTGCCTCGCCGAGGTGCTCGCGGGGCGCTCGGCCCTCGAGCGGCCGGGCGACATTCGCCTGCTGCGCCGCTATGCGCGCTCGCGCCGCGAGGACGTGACGGCGATGCAATTCGTGACCGACAGCCTCGACAAGCTCTTCGCGAGCGGCACGCCCGGCATGCGGACCTTCCGCAACCTGGGCCTGCGCCTGGTGGACAGCCAGCCCTGGGCGGTGGACGCCCTGGCGCGTCACGCAATGCGATAATTCGTTACAGCCGTAGTGACAAAGGGAACTTTTGCCGGTCCGGCGGCGCCTTAGAATGTCGTTTTCGCTTGGGGACACCATGAAACTGCCCGCACTCCTGGCCGCCATCGGCCTCACGGCGCTCGCCGCCTTTCCGGCCGCCGCCGACGAGGCCGCCGTCAAGGCCGAGCTCAAGAAGCGCATCCCCGAGGCGCCCATCGACTCGCTGCACAGGGTTCCGTACGGCGGCCTCTACGAGGCCGTGATCGGCGGCGAGATCTATTACACGAACGAGAAGGCCGAATTCCTCGTCGCGGGCTCGATCATCGACCTGAAGACCAAGGAGAACATCACCGAGACGCGCATGCGCCAGGTGAACGCGATCGGCTGGAACACGCTCCCGCTGGACAGCGCGATCAAGATCACGCGCGGCAACGGCTCGCGCAAGGTGGCGATCTTCGAGGACCCGAATTGCGGCTACTGCAAGCGGCTCGAGCGCGACCTCATGACGATGAGCGACATCACCGTCTACGTGCTGCTCTACCCGATCCTGTCGCCCGACTCCGTCGAGAAGTCCAAGCAGATCTGGTGCTCGGCCGACCGCGGCAAGGTGTGGCTCGACCACATGGTGCGCGACGCGGCCATCTCCGGCGACGCGAAGTGCTCCACGCCCGTGGACAAGATCCTCGCGCTCGGCCAGGCGAAGCGCGTGCAGGGCACGCCGACGATCATCTTCGAGAACGGCGACCGCGTGCCGGGCGCGATGCCGCTCGCCGACATCGAGAAGAAGTTCGCGCAGATGAAGGTCGCTTCCAGCGGCGCGCCCGAAGGGGCCGCGCCCATGTTCGCGCCGCCGGCAGGCGGCGCGGCCGTGAGCCCCGCGCCCGCCAACGCGCCGGCCTCGAAGTAGCCTCCTAGACCCCGGGGGCGTCCGCCGGCGCCGGTGCCGGCGGCGTGTAGCCCTTCGGCAGCAGCACCCACATCCTCCCGGACTGCTTCATCTTGCCGGCCTGCGCCCCGGCCGCGTCGCCGAATCCCCAGAAGAAGTCCGCGCGAACGCCGCCCGCGATCGCGCCGCCGGTGTCCTGCGCGACCATCAGCCGGTTGAGCGGATCGGGGCTGTTGGGCCACGTCGTGGCGAGATAGACCGGGACGCCCAGCGGGATTACGCGCGGGTCCACGGCGATGGAGCGTTCCGCGGTGAGCGGCACGCCGAGGGCCCCGAGCGGGCCCGAGAGCTGGTTGGGCAGTACACGGAAGAACACGTAGCTCGGGTTGCCGTTCAGGTAGTCCTGGACCTTGCGCGGATTGCGCCGGGCCCAATCCTTGATGCCCTGCATCGACGCGCGCTCGGGCGCGATCTCGCCGCGCTGGATGAGCAGCCGCCCGAGCGAGCGGAAGGGGTAGCCGTTCTGGTCCGCGTATCCCACGCGGATGCGCTCGCCGTCTTCGAGCTCGACCTGCCCCGAGCCCTGGATGTGCAGGAAGAAGAGGTCGATCTCGTCGTCGACCCACACGAGCTCGTTGCCCTTGAGCCGTCCCGAAGCGGAGTCGATGTCGCCGCGCGCGAAGTACGGCACGACTTTGTTGCCCTCGACGCGACCGCGGAGCCTGCGGTTCTTCAGGTCGGGGTACACCGACGAAAGGTCGATGGTGAGCAGGTCGGGCGGCACGGCATAGATCGGGTACCTGTAGCGCGCGGAGCGCGTGCGGCTGCCGCGCAGCAGCGGCTCGTAGTAGCCGGTGACCATCCCGGTGGTGGAATCATCCGCGTTCACCACGCTCCACGGATCGAAGTTGAGCTCGAAGAACGAGGCGATGTCGCGCTCGGAAGTCTCGGGGCCGAGCGTCTGCGCGCCGGCGCACACGCTCTTCCACGGGTCCTGGCGCTCGAGCACGGCGCAGCTCCTCGCGAACGCCTCGAGCGAGGGGCGCAGGCTCTCGCGTCCCCAATCCGGCAGCTCGACCCACGAGGCGGCGACGAGCTTGCCGCGATATTCGATCGCGGGCGGGGCGGGGAGCTTGGGCGCGGGCGCGGGACACACGGGCTTTTCCACCGGTGGGCACGCCGGCGGGGCGACGGCCACTTGGCGGGGCTCGGTGGCGCATCCGGCGAGCCACGCGGCTGCCCACGCGCAAAGGACCGGCCCCGCGATGCCGGATAATGGAAACCTGCGCGACATCGTGGAGCGGCGAGTGTTCTGGGTGTTCCTGGAGGTGGTGGCGGCCTTGGCGATCGCGGTGGCGATCGTCTGGTGGACCTTTCCGAAGAAGCCGAAGGACCGCGACGGCGAGCCTTGAGGCCTCAATGCAGGACGCGCGGCACGCTCAGCGTGAACTCGGGGATCGAGGCCTCGAAGCGCGTGCCGTCCTCGGCGACCAGCTGGTAGCTGCCGCGCATGGTGCCGACCGCCGTTGGGATCGACGAGCCGCTCGAGTACTCGAACGTGTCGCCGGGCTTGAGGACCGGCTGCTCGCCCACCACGCCCATGCCGCGCACTTCCTGCACCTGGTTGTCCGCGTCGGTGATGATCCAGTGGCGGCTCACGAGCTGCGCCGTGGCGCTGCCGTTGTTCGTGATGCGGATCGTGTACGCGAAAACGTAGCGATCCTCCTCCTCGTCCGACTGGTCGGGCAGGTAGGTCGAGTGCGCCGTGACCGCGACGCTGTATTTCTTTGCTGCCGAAGGCATCGGATGATGGTAGCGTAGAATCGCACGCCTTGCGCATCGCCCAATCGACCATGTCCGGAAAGACTTTCCGCATCGCCCCGAGCATCCTTTCGGCGGATTTCGCGCGCCTGGGCGACGAGGTGCGCGACGTGATTTCCGCGGGCGCCGACCTCATCCATTTCGACGTGATGGACAACCATTACGTGCCGAACCTCACGGTGGGGCCGCTCGTGTGCGAGGCGATCCGGCCCGTCGCGACGGTGCCGATCGACGTGCACCTGATGGTCAAGCCCGTGGACCGGATCGTTCCCGATTTCGCCAAGGCCGGCGCGCGCATCGTGAGCTTCCACCCGGAGGCGAGCGAGCACATCGACCGCACGCTGGGCCTCATCCGCGACAACGGCTGCAAGGCGGGCCTCGTGTTCAACCCCGCCACGCCGCTCGACTACCTCGACCACGTGATGGACAAGGTGGACCTCATCCTCATCATGTCGGTGAACCCGGGCTTCGGCGGGCAGTCGTTCATCGCCTCGGCGCTGCCCAAGATCGCCGCGGCGAGGAAGCGCATCGAGGCGAGCGGGCGCGACATCTGGCTCGAGGTCGACGGCGGGATCAAGGCGGACAACATCGCGCGGGCGGCCGAGGCGGGCGCCGACACGTTCGTCGCGGGCTCGGCGATCTTCGGCGAGAAGGACCGCGGGGCGGCGCTCGCGCGCCTGCGCGCGGAACTGAAGCGCGCTACAATCAATTCCTGATTCGATTCCGGGAACCCCTCCCCACATGGCACTGCGCGGAATTCACTTCGGTTGGCGATGGCAAAGCTGGCGCTGAAGCGCTCGCTCGGCCTTTCGCAACCGTAACGTGAACCGTGTGGTGACCCATGACTGAAGACGAATTCCAGGCGCTCGTTCGCGCCGGCTACAACCGAATCCCGCTGCGCCTCGAGACCCTCGCGGACCTCGACACGCCGCTTTCCATCTACCTCAAGCTCGCCAACCGTCCCGGCTCCTACCTGCTGGAATCGGTGATCGGCGGGGAGCGCTTCGGGCGCTACTCGATCGTGGGGCTGCCCGCGCGCGAGCGCATCGAGGTGGACAAGGGGCGCTTCACGCGCATCCGCGACGGGCGGGTCGAGGCGTCCGCCCAGGGCGATCCGCTCGAGCACATCGACGCCTACCTCAAGACGTTCCGCGCCGCGCCGCTGGGGCCGGCGCTGCGCTTCGCGGGCGGCCTCGCGGGCTACTTCGGCTACGACACGGTGCGCTACATCGAGAAGAAGCTCGGCCGCCCCGCCAAGCCCGATCCGGTCGGCTTGCCGGAGGTCCGCCTGCTGCTCTCCGAAGAGCTCGCCGTGGTGGACAACCTCTCGGGGAAGCTGCACCTCATCGTGTATGCGGACCCGTCGCAGCCCGAGGCGTACGCGCGGGGAATGCGAAGGCTGCAGGAGCTGCGCGCGGCGCTGCGCGCGCACGCCGAGCTTCCGCCGCACGCGCCGCGGCCCTCGCTGGAGGCCCCGCGCTCCAACATCGGCGAGGCCGCTTTCCACGAGGCCGTCGCCGTGTCCAAGCGGCTGATCCACGACGGCGACATGATGCAGGTGCAGATCTCCCAGCGGATCGCGCAGCCCTTCCCGTATTCACCGGTGAACCTCTACCGGTCGCTTCGCTCCATCAACCCCTCGCCGTACATGTTCTATTTCGACTTCGGCGACGCGCAGCTCGTGGGCGCATCGCCCGAGATCCTGGTGCGCCGCGAGGGCGACAAGGTGACGCTGCGGCCCATCGCCGGCACGCGCAAGCGCGGCGCCACGCCGGAGAAGGACCTCGCGATGGAACGCGAGCTCACGAGCGACCCCAAGGAGCGTGCCGAGCACCTCATGCTGATCGACCTCGGCCGCAACGACGTGGGCCGCATCGCGAAGATCGGCTCGGTGAAGGTCACCGAGACCATGGTGGTGGAGCGCTACTCCCACGTGATGCACATGGTCTCCAACGTGGAGGGCGAGGTCGAGCCGTCGCTCTCCGCGATGCAGCTCCTGCGCGCGACCTTCCCCGCCGGCACCGTGACGGGAGCGCCGAAGGTGCGCTCGATGGAGATCATCGACAGGCTCGAGCCCGAGGCGCGCGGCGTGTACGCGGGCGCGGCGGGCTACCTGGGATTCAACGGCAACATCGACCTCGCGATCGCGATCCGCACGGGGGTCGTGAAGGACGGCACGCTCTACGTGCAGGCCGCCGCGGGCATCGTGGCCGACTCGATCGCCGAGGCCGAATGGCGCGAGACGCAGAACAAGGCGCGCGCGCTGCTCGCCGCCGCGGAGCAGGTGCACGCGGGCCTGGACGCGCCGCTGCCATGAGCCGCGCCCACGCCCCGGGCGCCGGGATGCGGCGCCTACTTGCTCCAGGCCGCGATGTCGGCGGCGTCGAGCTTGAAGTTGGTGTCCACCGGCTGCGAGGCCCGGTTGAGCCCGTCCTCCACCTTCTGGAAGGCGGCCGCGAGCTTGAAGCTCAGTTGCGCGAGCAATTCGGGATCGGAGGAAAACGCGATGCCTCCCTGCGCGGTGACCTTGGCGCAGTCGCCAACGAGGCGCGCGTAGATGTCTCCCGCGAGATCGATGACCTTGGGCTTGAGCGGTTCGGCGAGCATGTCGGGGGCGCCTTTCGGGGATATGGAGTCCCATCCTACGCGCGAAGGAGGGTGCCGTCGTGCTGCTGATGGTCGACAACTACGATTCGTTCACCTACAACCTCGTGCAGTACCTGGGCGAGCTGGGCGAAGAGGTCAGGGTGATCCGCAACGACGAGATGACGGTGGACGAGATCGAGCGCGCGGCGCCCGCGCGAATCGTCCTTTCGCCCGGCCCCTGCACGCCCAACGAGGCGGGTGTCTCGCTCGGCGTCATCGCGCGCTTCGCCGGGCGCGTGCCGATCCTGGGCGTGTGCCTCGGCCACCAGGCGATCGGCCAGGCCTTCGGGGGCAAGGTCGTGCATGCGAAGACCCTGATGCACGGCAAGGTCTCGCGCATCCACCACTCGGGCAAGGGCGTCTTCCGCGGGTTGCCGACGCCCTACGACGCGACCCGCTACCATTCCCTCGCCATCGAGCGCGCGAGCTGCCCCGCGCAGCTCGAGATCACGGCGTGGACCGAGGATGGCGAGATCATGGGCGTGCGCCACCGCTCGCTCGCGGTCGAGGGCGTGCAATTCCACCCCGAGTCGATCCTCACCGAGCACGGGCACGCGCTTCTGAAGAATTTCCTCACGGAGCAAAGGTAATGGCCACCTTCACACCCCTGGAAGCGATCAACCGCCTGTGCGACAAGCGCGAGATCTTCTACGACGAGATGGTCGACCTCATGCGCCAGGTCATGGAAGGCAAGGTGCCGCCGGTGCAGCTCGCGGCGATCCTGATGGGCCTGCACGTGAAGACGGAATCGGTCTCGGAGATCGCGGCGGCCGCCTCGGTGATGCGGGAATTCTCGACGAAGGTGGACGCGACGGACGTCCCGCACCTGGTCGACACCTGCGGCACCGGCGGGGACAAGGCCCACACGTTCAACATCTCCACCACGGCGGCGTTCGTCGCGGCGGCGGCGGGCGCGCACGTGGCCAAGCACGGCGGGCGCTCCGTGTCCTCGCAATCCGGGAGCGCCGACGTCCTCGAGGGCCTGGGCGTGAACCTCGCGCTCACGCCGGAGCAGGTGGCGCTTTCCATCCGCGAGGTGGGTCTGGGATTCATGTTCGCGCCCAGCCACCATCCGGCCATGAAGCACGCGGCGCCGGTGCGCAAGGAGCTCGGCATGCGCACGATCCTCAACATCCTGGGGCCGCTCACCAACCCCGCGGGCGCGCCGAACCAGGTGATGGGCGTCTTCCACGCGGACCTGGTGGGCATCCAGGCGCGCGTGCTCAAGATGCTGGGCAGCCGCCACGTGCTCACCGTGCACGGGCACGACGGCCTGGACGAGGTCACGATCACCGGCCCCACGTTCGTGGCCGAGCTCAAGCACGACTTCATCACCGAGTACTCCATCGAGCCGCGCCAGTTCGGCCTGGACGTGGCGCCGGTGGAGTCGATCCAGGTGAAGGACGCCGCCGAATCGCTCGCGCGCGTTCAGGCGGTGCTTGCGAACGAGGCCGGACCGTCGCGCGACATCGTGATCCTCAACGCGGCCGCGGCGCTCTACGTGTCGGGCGTGGCGGGCAGCCTCTGGGACGGCGTGGCGCTCGCCCGCGATGCGCTCGCGAGCGGCGCGGCGCGCGCGAAGCTCGAGCAGCTCGTGAAGTTCACGCGCGGATTCACCAAGGCCTGACGTGTCCGACATCCTGCGGCGCATCCTCGAGGCCAAGCGCATCGAGGTGGAACGCGCGAGGGCCGTCGTGCCGCTCGAGCAGGTGCGCGAACGGGCCGCCCGCGCCGATCCGCCGCGCGGCTTCGCCGCGGCGCTGCGCGCGAAGGCGGCCGCCGGAAAGCCCGCGGTCATCGCCGAGATCAAGCGCGCGAGCCCCAGCCGGGGACTCATCCGCGCGGATTTCGATCCGGCCCGGATCGCGGCCTCCTACGAGGCGAACGGCGCGGCCTGCCTTTCGGTGCTCACCGATCGCGAGTTCTTCGGCGGCTCGCGCGAGGACCTGGAAGCGGCCCGCGGAGCCTGCCGGCTGCCCGTGCTGCGCAAGGACTTCATCGTCGACGCGTACCAGGTGCACGAGGCGCGCTCGTGGGGCGCCGACTGCATCCTGCTCATCGTGGATGCCGTGCCGGACGCGGACCTGCTTGCCCTCGAGCAGGAAGCGCTGGGCATCGGCCTGGACGTGCTGGTGGAATGCCACGATGGCGGCCAGCTGGAACGCGCCCTGCGCTTGCGCACGCCCCTCATCGGGATCAACAACCGCGACCTGAGGACCTTCGAGACGCGCCTCGAGACCACCCTTGACCTGCTCGCGCGGGTCCCTCCCGGCCGCATCGTCGTGACCGAAAGCGGGATTGGGGAGCCGCGGGACGTCGCGCGCCTCTCGCAGGCCGGAGTAAGCGCATACTTAGTGGGTAGCGCCTTCATGGCGGCGGACGACCCCGGAAAGGAGCTCTCCAGGCTGTTTTTCGGCCCCTGAAGGGGTGTTGCGAGCGAGCAACAACCCCATCCGTTTGTTGCATGAAAGGCGAAAAACAGCTTGAGTCAGCGCCCGGGGTTTGGCATCATGCCGGGGACTTCTCAAAAAAGGATTCGGGGAAGTTCCAACAATCGGGGCGTCACAGAGTCCCGCGAGGTTCCCAAAGAAATCGCAATAAGCAATCACGGCCTCACTTCAACAAAGGAGATTCCTGATGAACAAGAAGCTGATCGCTCTGGCGGTGCTTGGCGCTTGCGGTGCGCCTGCCGTCATGGCGCAGACTGCGAACCCGGTCACACTGTATGGCCGCGTGTACGCGACGTACGAGTCTGTTCAGGCGACGAATAGCCCCTCGGGCGCAGCCGACGTCGAGCGCCGCAACCGCGTGTCCGACCAGGCCTCGCTGCTGGGTGTGCGTGGCACGGAAGACCTGGGAGGTGGGCTGAAAGCGTTCTTCCAGTTGGAGACCGCGTTCAAACCGGACCAGAACGATTCGACGTTCGCCGGCCGTAACAGCGCCGTGGGCCTGCAAGGCAACTGGGGCTCCATCCTGATGGGCCGTTGGGACACCCCGTACAAGACGACCACGATCGCCGTGGACCCGTACGGTGACCTCACGCTGGGCGGCATCACCGCCGCGCTGAGCGGCTCGGGCGTGCGCAACGTGCAAGCCCAGTTCGACCGTCGCGACCAGAACGTCGTCCAGTACTGGTCGCCCACGATGGCCGGCTTCGCCCTTCGCCTGAGCTACTCGGCCAACGAAGGCCGCTGCTCTGCGCCGACGGCTTCGGGCTGCGTGAACCCGGGCAGCAACGGCGCCAGCCTCACGTGGACCGGCGGTCCGGTGTACGTGGGCTATGCCTACCACGAGCTGAAGGACACGAGCTTCGGCACGCCGATCCTGCCCAAGCAGACGGCCAATGCCGTGTTCGGCACGTTCAAGTTCGGCCCGATCCAGATCGGCGCCGCTTACGACGAGAACAAGCGCACCGCTGCGTCGGGCACGACGGGCTACACGAAGCAGAAGGCGTGGCTCGCCAACGTGGTCTGGACCATCGGCAACAACCAGCTGAGCTACCAGCACCAGGATGCGAAGGATGGCGAACTTACGTCGGCCACCACGCAGCCGGCGTGCCACGTGGATGCTCTCGGCTGGCAATATAACTTCACGAAGCGCACGTTCTTCCTCGCGCAATACGTGAAGATCGACAACAAGGACGCGGGCACCTGCAACTGGGGCGCCAATACGCTGACGCTCAACTCCGCGGGCCAGGACCTCACGGGCTTCTCGCTGGGCCTGCGTCACATCTTCTGATCGTCCCCGACGATCGAAGGCCGAACAGGGGCGCGGCTTGATGCCGCGCCCTTTTTCTTTCCATGACCCCAATGCCATTTCGCGGCCGCTCGCCGCTCGACTCGCTGCTCGTCGCCGCCGACGAGGCGCTGCGCACGCTGTCGCACTCGATCCACGCGGCGCGGCCGCTGCCCGCGGGCGAGCGCTCCGTCCCCGCGTCGGCGGCGGATCGCGACTTGTCGGCGGGGCTCATGCGCGTGAACCACACGGGCGAGGTGTGCGCGCAGGCGCTCTATAGCGGGCAAGCGCTCGTCGCGCGCGAGGAGCGCATTCGCGAGGCGCTCGAGCATGCGGCCGCGGAGGAACGCGACCATCTCGCGTGGTGCCGTGCGCGCCTCGCCGACCTCGACGCGCGCCCGAGCGTGCTCGACCCGCTCTGGTACGCGGGCTCGTTCGCGCTGGGCCTCGCCTCGGGCCTCGCGGGCGACCGCTGGAGCATGGCGTTCCTCGAGGAGACGGAGGCGCAGGTCGAGCGCCATCTCCACGGCCACCTGGAGCGGTTGCCCGCGGACGACCGCGCGAGCCGCGACATCGTCGAGCAGATGCGACAGGACGAGATCCGCCACGGCGCCACGGGCCGCGCGCTCGGCGCCGCGCCGCTCCCGCAGGCGATCAAGTCCGCGATGCGCGCCGCATCGCGCGTGATGACGCGCACCGCCTTCCGGATCTAGTCAGGCTTCGCGGATCTCGTAGTCCACGCTGATCTCGCAGCTCGCGCGCAGCATGATCGTCGCCGAGCAGTACTTCTCCTTCGAGAGCTTGATCGCCCGCTCCACCTGCGTGGCGGCGAGGCCCTTGCCCGTGACGACGAAGTGCATGCGGATGTGCGTGAACACCTTCGGGTCCTCGGCGGCGCGATCGGCCTCGAGCTCCACGAAGCAATCTGCGATCGGCTGCCGCGCCTTGCGCAGGATGTGGACCACGTCCACCGCGCTGCACGCGCCGGCACCCATCAGGACGAGCTCCATGGGCCGCGCGCCGAGATTGCGCCCGCCGACGTCCGGCGACGCATCCACCACCACGGCGTGGCCGCTGCCGCTCTCCGCGACGAACGTGATGCCTTCCACGAGCTTTACGCGCGCCTTCATGGGTTCGTCGCCTGCACCGGGCCCGGGGCAGGCGTTCCGATCCACGCCTTGACCAGGCTCGCGGCGACCGCCAGCAGCGCGGGGCCGATGAAGAGTCCCACGAAGCCGAAGGCGAGGGCCCCGCCGAACACGCCAAGCACCACGATGAGCATGGAGAGGTTGCCCGCGCGGCTCATGAGGATCGGCTTCACCACGTTGTCCACGGAGCTGATCACCGCGATGCCGTAGATCACCATGAAGATCGACCAGCCGGTCTCGCCCTGGAAGTAGAGCCATGCCGCCGCCCCGCCCCAGATGAGCGGAGGGCCCAGGGGCACGAGCGACACCACGAACGTGAGCGCGGCCAGCAGGAAGGCGCCCGGCACGCCGGCGATCGCGAACCCGATGAATGCGACGGCGGCCTGCACGACCGCCGTGCCGATGAGGCCGTAGACCACGCCGCGCACGGCGCTCATGGCCGTGGCTATCAGCACGCCCCCCCGCTCGCGCCCGGCAAGGCGGTGCACGCCTTCGAGGAACATGGCGCGCGCGCTGTCGCCGTCGCGATAGAGGAAGTACGAGACGAAGATGGCGAGCAGGACCTGGGCGAGGCCCGCGCCGATTCCGCCCCCGATGGCGATCATGAAGCCCTTCATCGGCTCGGCGAAGTGGCGCAGTAGCGCAACGAGCTCCGTGCCGCCCTGCATGAGCATGCGGAAGTAGTCGTCGATCCACGGACCGACCATGGGAATGCCGCGCACGAATGCCGGAAGCTCGATCGTCGACTTGCGCTCCAGCATCCCGCGCACGAACTCGACCGCATCGGCCGAGTGGGTCACCAGCGCCTGCGCCGAGAGCGCGACCGGCACGGCAATGGCGAGCAGCAGCGCGAGCACCATCGCGAGCGCGGCGAGCCAGGAACGCCCTCCCAGCCGCTCGCGCACCTTCACGAAGATCGGCCACGTCGAGAAGCACAGGATGACCGCGAAGATGATGGCCCCCAGGAACGCCTGCAGGACGAAGAAGCAGCCCAGGGCAAGCAGGGCGATCGCCACGGCGCGGGCGGTGAGCTCGAAACGGGGTGGGGCCGTGGGCAAGGGGGACACCGGGGCATTCTAGCCCACCCGGGGTTTGACACAAACTTCTGATTTCCATATAATTTCCAGTTCTGCAGTCATCCAAAACAAAGCGGCTAAAAGTATCTCCGGCGCGGTAGCGGGCAATCAGGAGCCACGCGCGGAGGCACCCAGGGTCGCGAATGAAAGGACGTTTTCCATGAAGACCTTCTCGGCCAAGCCGGAAGAGGTCCGTCGCGACTGGTTCGTCGTCGACGCGACCGACAAGGTTCTCGGCCGCCTCGCTGCGGAAGTCTCGCGGCGGCTGCGCGGCAAGCACAAGCCCGAGTTCACCCCGCACGTCGACACCGGCGACTACATCGTCGTGGTGAACGTGGAGAAGCTGCGCGTCACGGGCGCCAAGGCCACGGACAAGAAGTACTATCGCCACTCGACGTACCCGGGCGGAATCTACGAAACCAACTTCACCAAGCTCCAGCAGCGCCACCCCGACCGGGTGCTCAAGCTCGCGGTGAAGGGCATGCTGCCCAAGGGGCGCCTGGGCTACGCGATGATCAAGAAGCTCAAGATCTACGCGGGCCCCTCGCACCCGCATTCCTCGCAGCAGCCCAAGAACCTCGAGATCTAAGGAGTCGCGATGATCGGCAAGTACAACTATGGAACGGGCCGCCGCAAGAACGCCGTGGCGCGTGTCTTCATCAAGCCCGGCAAGGGCGTGATCACGGTGAACGAGAAGCCGCTGGACGTGTTCTTCTCGCGCGAGACCGGGCGCATGATCGTGCGCCAGCCCCTCGAGCTCACCAACCACGCGCAGACGTTCGACATCACGGTGAACGTGTTCGGCGGCGGCGAGTCCGGCCAGGCCGGCGCGGTGCGCCACGGCATCACCCGCGCGCTCATCGAATACGACCCCACGCTCAAGCCCACCCTCTCGAAGGCGGGGCTCGTCACGCGCGACGCGCGCGAGGTCGAGCGCAAGAAGGTCGGCCTGCACAAGGCCCGTCGCCGCAAGCAATTCTCGAAACGCTAGAGGCGGGAACGCGAGTTCGCACAAAGCCGCCGCCAAGCGGCTTTGTCGTTTTCGCGGGGCGCGAATCACGCGGGGCTCATCGGGAGGCAACGAGCGGATGATCAAGGTAGGCGTCGTCGGCGGTACCGGATACACGGGCGTGGAGCTCCTGCGCCTGCTCGCCGGCCACCCGGACGTGGAGGTGGCCGCGATCACGTCGCGTGCGGAGGCCGGCGTCAAGGTCGCCGACCATTTCCCGTCGCTGCGCGGCCACTACGACCTCGCCTTCAGCGATCCGGCCACGGCGCCGCTGAAGGGCTGCGACTGCGTGTTCTTCGCGACGCCCAACGGCGTAGCCATGGGCCAGGCGCGCGCGCTGCTCGATTCGGGCGCGCGCATCGTCGATTTCTCCGCCGACTTTCGCCTGAAGGACATCGCCACGTGGGAGAAGTGGTACAAGGTGAAGCATGTCTCGCCGGAGCTCGTCGCCGAGGCCGTGTACGGTCTTCCCGAGGCCAACCGCGAGCGCATCCGCAAGGCGCGCCTGGTGGCCAATCCCGGCTGCTACGCCACGGCGGTCCAGCTCGCGCTCCTTCCGCTCGTCGAGACCGACCACGTGGACCACGCGCACCTCATCGCCGACAGCAAGTCGGGCGTGAGCGGCGCGGGCCGCAAGGCGGAGGTCGAGCTCCTCTACGCGGAGGCCGCCGACAACTTCAAGGCGTACGCGGTCAAGGGCCACCGCCATCATCCCGAGATCGTGGAGAGCCTCGCGAGCCTCGAAGGCACGTCGGGCCGCAAGCTCGGGCTCACCTTCGTGCCGCACCTGGTGCCGATGGTGCGCGGCATCCTCGCCACGGTCTACGCGCGGATCACTTCGGATACCGATTTCCAGGCGCTCTTCGAGAAGCGCTACGCGAAGGAGCCCTTCGTCGACGTGCTTCCGCCCGGCACGCAGCCGGAAACGCGTTGGGTGCGCGGCACGAACCAGTGCCGCATCGCCCTGCACCGGCCGCTCGACGCGCAGACGCTGGTGGTGCTCGCCGTCGAGGACAACCTCGTGAAGGGCGCCGCGGGCCAGGCGGTGCAGAACATGAACCTGATGTTCGGGTTTCCCGAATCCCGCGCCCTCGGGCAGATCGCGGTGGTGCCCTAGATGCGCGGCATCGGCCGGCGGATCCGCAGCAACTTCGGCATTGGCAACTCGCGGATGGCGATCCGTTCGCAGCTCGCGTGGTACTGGCGCTGGCTGGTGAACGTGCTGATGATGGCGGTCGTCGCGGCGGTCGTTTGGTGGGTGGTGCAGAACAGCTATCGCATCACGGGCTCGGACATCGAGGACGTGCGCGCGCGCATCACGCAGTTGACGGAGCAGGACCGCGTGATGCGCCAGGACCTGGACGCCGCCAAGGCCTCCCTCGTCGAGCGCGACCGGCAGCTGCAGATCGAGCGCGCGGCGCAAGGCGAGCTCGCGCGAACCGTCGCCCAGCTCCAGGACGAGAACTCCGCGCTCAAGGAGGACCTCGCGTTCCTGCGCAACATCATGTCCTCGGGCGCCATCCCGGAGGGCATCGGCGTCTCGAACCTCAAGGTCGAGCGCGACGGCAAGCCCAACGAATACCGCTACCGCATGCTCCTCACGCAGGGCGGCCAGCGCAAGCAGGACTTCAAGGGCAAGGTGCAGGTCGTGGCGCACGTCGCCAAGGACGGGGCGATGACCACGCTCACCTTCCCCGACGCCGCCGCCGGCGACGCGGCGGGCGCCGTCGAGTTCCGCTTCTACCAGAAGGTGGAGGGCCGCTTCGCCATTCCCGAGGGCACGACCCTCAAAAGCGCGGATATCCGCGTTTTGGCGATGCCCGGGGGACAGGTTAAACTGTCACGTACGATCAGCCAGCTGTAAGGAAGGAGACGCCATGTTCGGCAAGTCGAACAAGCCCAGTCCGATCGACAGCCTCATCGGCGCGGGCACCGTCATCGAGGGCGACATCGCCTTCACCGGGGGCCTTCGCATCGACGGCCACGTGAAAGGCAACGTCAAGGCGACCGGAAATAAACCCGGCACTTTGGTGATCTCGGAGCTTGCAAAAGTCGAGGGCGACATCGATGTAGCCCATGTGGTCGTCAACGGCACCGTCGCGGGTCCGGTCCGGGCTGCGGAGTATGTCGAACTCCTGCCCAAGGCGCGGGTCACAGGAAACGTCTCGTACAAGTCCATCGAGGTGCACGTCGGGGCGATCGTGATGGGCCAGTTGATATATGAGAACCCCCAGAAAAGCGACAAGGTCGTCGAACTGAAGCCCGCCACGGGCAATTCCGACTGAGCCGCGCAACGGAGAAACCATGAACGACATGTCCGCCACGATGCCCGATCCGCTCGTCTTCACCGAGAACGCCGCCAACAAGGTGAAGGCCCTGATCGAGGAGGAAGGCAACAACGACCTGAAGCTGCGCGTGTTCGTCACGGGCGGCGGCTGCTCGGGCCTGCAGTACGGCTTCACGTTCGACGAGGTGACCAACGAGGACGACACGGTCATGCAGAAGAACGGGGTGAGCCTGCTGATCGACCCGATGAGCTACCAGTACCTGATCGGCGCCGAGATCGACTACACCGAAGGCCTGGAGGGCGCGCAGTTCGTGATCAAGAACCCGAACGCAACGTCCACCTGCGGCTGCGGATCTTCCTTCTCCGCCTGACCGGGCGTTCAGCAGGGCATCGAAGGGGAGCCCAGGCTCCCCTTCGCATTTTCATGCCGCGTAGATCGCGCCCAGGATGCGCGGCTCGCGGGCGCCGGTCGCTGCCGTCAGGTCGATCGGCTCGCGCCGCACGCACTTCATCGCGAGCCAGGCGAACGCCATCGACTCGACGTGCGCCGTGGGCACGCCCAGCGCGTCCGTGGGTTCCACGGGGCGCCCGCGGGCGAGGGCCTCGATGCGGCCCACCAACGCGGGATTGCGCGCGCCGCCGCCCGCGAGGTAGATCTCGTCGGCCGAGCCGCAGAACCGCTCGATGGAATCCACGATGGCGTGCGCGGTGAAGTCGGTGAGCGTGGCCTGGATGTCGGCCGGGGCGTAGTCGCTCGGCAGGCGCTCCTCCAGCCACTCCAGGCGGAAGAGCTCGCGGCCCGTGCTCTTCGGAGGCGCCGCCGCGAGGAACGGCTCCTCGAGCAGGCGTGCGAGCAGGGCCGCATCGGTATGCCCGCCGGCGGCCCATCGGCCATCCTCGTCGTAGCGCGATCCCAGGTGGCGCTTCGCCCAACCGTCGAGCAGGACGTTGCCCGGGCCGCAGTCGAAGCCCACGGTCCTTCGCCCGGGCGGCAGCCAGGTCACGTTGCTGATGCCTCCGATGTTCACCACCGCGCGCGACTTGGCCGCGTGGCGGAACACGGCCTCGTGGAACGCGGGGACGAGCGGGGCGCCCTGTCCACCGGCCGCCATGTCGCGCCGCCGGAAATCGGCGACGACATCGATGCGCACGCGCTCGGCGAGGCGCGCGGGATCGTTCAGCTGGATCGTGAAGCCCAGGTCGGGCCGGTGACGCACGGTCTGCCCGTGGCAGCCGATGGCCACGATCTCCCGCCGCTGCACACCGGCGCCGGCGATCACCGCTTCGATGGCCCGGGCGTAGAGATCGGCGAGCTCGAGGCTCACGCGGCCGGCGAGCTCGAGCGAATCCTGGCCCGGCGACGAGAGCGAGAGGAGCTCCTCGCGCAGCGCGTCGGGAAAGGGGACGGAGGCGAAGGCGAGCGTGCGCGGCGTGGCGCCCGAGAAGTCCACGAGCGCCGCGTCGGCGCCGTCGAGGCTGGTGCCCGACATGAGGCCTGCGAAGAGCGCGGCCATCCTACTCGAAGCGAGCCGGCGTGGAGCTGGCGACGAGGTCGATGGTGGCGCGGGCGTCGGCGGCGACGCGCTCGAACTGCGGCCGCAGCGCCGCCGCGACGGGATCGGCCTTCGGCAGCGCCACGCGCAGCGGATCCTGGTAGATGCCCGCGACCCGGAATTCGTAGTGCAGGTGCGGGCCGGTCGCCCAACCCGTGGCTCCCACGAATCCGATCGGCTCGCCCTGGTGGACGCGCGCGCCGGCGTGGATGCCCGATGCAAAGCCGGACAGGTGCCCGTACAGCGTGGTGATGCCGCCGCCATGCCGCAGCTCGATCGCGTTACCGTAACCGCCGCGCCATCCGGCGGAAACGACGGTGCCGTCGGCCGAGGCGAGCACGCGTGTGCCCTTGGGCGCCGCGAAGTCCACGCCGGTGTGCGCACGCCAGTTCTTGAAGATGGGATGGAAGCGCGAGCCGAAGCCGGAGCTCACGCGGGAGAACTCCACGGGAGATCGCAGGAACGCCTTCGCGCGGCTGGAGCCATCCAGCGAGTAGTAGCTGTCGACGCCGTCCTCGTCGTGGAAGAGGACCGCGTCGTAGGCGTGCCCATCGTTCACCAGGCGCGCCGCGACGATGCGTCCCGGGGCGACGAGCTCGCCCGACTCGTAGATCATCTCGTAGACGACGGCGATGCGGTCGCCCTTGCGAAGGTCGGTATGGAAGTCGATGTCGGTGCCGAACACGCGCGCGAGCTGCATCGCGATCGCGTCGGGAATCCCCGCGGCGTCCGTCGCCGCGAAGAGCGACGAGTTGATGACGGTCGTCTTGTAGACGAGACGCGGCGCGTCGGCCACGGCGCGCTTGCGCGCGCTCCACGCTTCGCCATTGCGCTGGACCTCGACGAGCGTGGCCGGACCCATGAAATAGCGCAGCGCGAGCAGCTCGCCCGCCGGCCCGGTCTCGGCCTGCAGCATGCGGCCCGGCACGAGCTGGCGGAAGATGAGCCGGCCATTGGCGTCGGATTTGAGCCATTCGAGCGCCCGGGCATCGGAGATGCCGAGGCGATCGAAGATCGCGGCCACGGTGTCGCCGCGCAGCACGCGCTCCTGCGTCACGTAGCGCGGCGGGGGTTCCTGCGCCGGCGCCGGTTCGGCGACCGCGAGCGCCTCGCGAACGAGGGTGGCCTCGGAATCGGAAGGCGCCGTGCCCGGCGCGATGCCGAAAGCGGTCAACACCGTCATGGCCGACACGAAAATGCCGGCGATCGCGACGAAAAGAGCCCTCGCGAGGCCGAAGCCGCGCTGCCCCTGCGCTAGAATGTCGCGTTTTTGAACGTCCACGCCGGCCCTGCCTGAAAAGACCGACAAAGCATATCAGAATCGGGCCGCAACGGCCCTCAAAAGTGGAATCAAATCAATGGGTCAGGAGCAAGATCTAGACCAGATTCGACGGGGAGCGGACGAAGTCATCCTGGAGGATGACCTGGCGCGAAAGCTCGCGCGCGGCAAGCCCTTGCGCGTGAAGGCCGGCTTCGATCCCACGGCGCCGGACCTGCACCTGGGCCACACGGTCGTGCTCAACAAGATGCGCCAGTTCCAGGACATGGGGCACCACGTCATGTTCCTGATCGGCGACTTCACCGGCATGATCGGCGACCCGAGCGGGCGCAACGCCACGCGCCCGCCGCTCACGCCCGAGCAGATCGCGCAGAACGCCGAGACGTACAAGAAGCAGGTCTTCAAGGTCCTCGACGAGAGGAAGACCGAGATCATGTTCAACTCCACCTGGAGCGACCAGCTGGGGGCCGCGGGCATGGTGAGGCTCGCGGGCCACTACACCGTGGCGCGACTGCTCGAGCGCGACGACTTCGCCAAGCGCTTCGCCGAGCAGCGCCCGATCTCCGTGCATGAGCTCCTCTACCCGCTCATGCAGGGCTACGACTCCGTCGCGATGAAGGCCGACGTCGAGCTCGGCGGCACCGACCAGAAGTTCAACCTGCTGGTGGGCCGCGAGCTGCAGAAGCAATACGGGCAGGAGCCGCAGGTGATCATCACCATGCCGCTGCTCGAGGGCATCGACGGCGTGAACAAGATGTCGAAGTCGCTCGGCAACTACGTCGGCATCACCGACGAGCCCAACGAGATGTTCGGCAAGCTCATGTCGATCTCCGACGAGATGATGTGGCGCTACTTCGAGCTGCTCTCCTTCGTGCCGCTGCCGACGATCGCGAAGTGGAAGGGCGAGATCGCAGCCGGCGCCAATCCCCGCGACGTGAAGGTGCGGCTCGCCCAGGAGATCGTGGAACGCTTCCACGACCGGCGCGCCGCCGAGGCCGCGCTCGGGGATTTCGAGTCGCGCTTCAGGCACGGCGGCATCCCCGAGGACCTCGAGGAGCAGGTGATCGACGTGGGCTCGGAGGCCGCCTCGATCGTCCAGGTCCTGAAATCGTCGGGCGTGTGCTCGTCCGCGTCGGACGCCCAGCGCATGATCGAGCAGGGAGGCGTGAAGGTGGACGGCGAGAAGGTGAGCGACAAGGGGTTGAAACTCGCCGCCGGCGCCACCTACGTGCTGCAGGTGGGCAAGCGCAAGTTCGCCCGGGTCACCCTGCGCAAGGCGGCCTGAAGTCCAGCCCGCTCGATTGTTGACCCTGCGCGGCGAAACCGCGTATAATTATTGATTCCGCTTTCCGAAGCGAAAAGCCGCATGCAGCAGGCCGCGAGGCCTTCGTGCATTGGGGTTGGAAAGCGCTGCTCTTTAAAAAGTTACAGCCGATAGAGGTGGGTGCTGTTGGGTGCGAAGTTATAGGCATCAAGCAGTGGCTCACTTTGGATCCAAGTGATTCGAATTGAGTGATTTAACTGGATTGAACTGAAGAGTTTGATCCTGGCTCAGATTGAACGCTGGCGGAATGCTTTACACATGCAAGTCGAGCGGCAGCGCGGG
>DATIWC010000095.1:0-16382 GCA_035519515.1 Usitatibacter sp. | reverse complement strand
GCGCGAGGAGCCCTCGGTCAATCGCAAGGAGGAGCGCCGCGCGCAGGCGGCCCTTCGCCAGCGCGAGGCCGAGGTGCGCAAGCCCTTCGAGCGCAAGCTCGCCACGATCGAGGCCGAGCTGGGGCCGCTCGAGGCCGAAGCTGCCGAAACCGAAAAGTGGCTCGCCTCATCCGAAGCGTATGACGAAGCCAACCGCGATAGCCTTCAGTCCACGCTCAAGCGCCGCGGCGAAGTCGCCGCGCGCATCGCCCAGCTCGAGGAAGACTGGCTGTGGACGCAGGCGCAGATGGAGCGGGCTTTGGAGGCTTGACCCGGGCCTATTCGCTCCAGGGCACGAGCTCGACCTTGATCGGCGAGCGGACCGTGTTGTGTATCTCGGCCACGGCATCGGTCTCGCGAAGCAGCTGCTCGATGCGCTCCTTCGGCGCAGGCGACTTCACCCGGGCTCGATAGGTCACGTTCGAGGCGGCAAGCCCGATACCATCGAAGTCGGCCGAGGCCTCCACCTCGACGCCCTCCACGCCGATGCCGAGGCGCTGCGCTTCGCGATAGATGTCGTTGCAGTAGCAGGTGGCGAGCGCCAGCATGAGGAATTCGCCGCCGTTCACCGCCGAACCCCGCCCGCCGGATTTCGCCGGCACCTCGAGCGCGCGGGCAATTCCCTGCATGGAGACGGCGACTTCGTGGGCGTCGCCCGAATTCCTGACGGTCGCGGAGATCCTCACCGGCTTGCCTCGCGAAGACGACGACCGCTCACGCCGCGTGTTGCCGCTTGCGGCTCTCCCGTTCGGCGCGAACCTCCGCGAGCACCCGGGCCGGCTCGATGTTCTTCACAGAGTCGATCTCCTCCGCGCGCTCCGGGTTGACTTCGTACGTCGATCCCGATTTCGTGCGCGACAGCACGCGCGAATCGACCGCGAGCCTGCGCAGCGTCACGTGATCGATGGCGTACGGTTCGCAGAACGTCGCGATCCACGTCTTCAGGATCTCGTTGACCTCGCCCTCGCCGTAGATTTTCCCGCCCGCGAACTGCGCCGCGGCGAGCGTCACCAGCACCTGCTGGTCCGCCGGCTTGATCGGCACGTTGGTGAGCGGTCCGTTGGCGAGCAGCCGCTTGAGGGTTCGCAGCGTCTCTTCACGCGATGTCTTCATGTCAGGCCTCCGCGATGGCGGCGATGGACACCTTCAAGCCCGGGACGCGGGCGGGCAGCTTCGCGCCCTGGCGCGCCGGCGGGTCCTTGGGAAACCAGCGCATCCATTCCTCGTTCATTCCGGCGAAATCGTCCTCGTCGGCCAGCACGACCGTGACGCTCACGATCCTGTCCATCGAGCTGCCGGCTTCCTCGAGGATGGCGGCGATGTTGGCGAGGCTCTGCCTTGTCTGCTCCTGGATCGTGGTGCCCTTGATCTTTCCCGTTTCCGGATCCGCGGGTGCGGTCCCGGAGACGAAGACGAGGCCCCCGGCTTTCACCGCCTGGCTGTACATGGGCGGCGGCTTCGCGGCCTTGCTGGTGTAGATGATCTTTCTTGACATCGTCGTGCTCCCTCGAGGCCCCGATCACGTCCCGCCATTTTGAACCCACCCCCCGAGAATGACCAAGGGAGCCTCGGCCATGAGGGCAGTTGGCCCGTCGCGATCCTCGAACCGTCAACCGGGCGCGAGCGCCGGCGTTGATCGGTGTGCACGGTGGAGGTAGGCCACCCGCACAACCGATAACCCAATAAGGAAGGGCCCCACACCATGCAACTCGATGCCGCATTGCCCATCGTCCGCGCGCTCGCCGACGGCGTGAATCCCGTCACCGGCGAGGCGTATCCCGAGCACAGCCCCTACGCGGAGCCGCGTACCCTGCGCGCGCTTTTCTCCGCCGTGGACCTCATGTCGAAGGAGGTGGAGCGCGAGAAGCGCCGCGAGCGCCTGCCCGCGAACTTCGGCAAGCCGTGGACGGAGGGCGAGGACCGCGCTCTCACCGCCGAATTCGACAACACCCTCCCGCTCGGGGAGATAGCGCGCCGCCACGCGCGCACGCAGAGCTCGATCCGTCTGCGACTGGAGAAGCTCGGGAAGATCGAGCCGTCGCGCGAGGAATAACCGCGCGATGCCCCACGCGCGCGGCCGCCGGGTGCGGCCGCGGCGTCGGGGGCCTTCAGGACTTCTTGAGGTTCAGCGCCGCCGAATTCATGCAGTAGCGCAGTCCCGTGGGTTTCGGGCCGTCGTCGAACACGTGGCCCAGGTGCGCGTCGCAGCGCGAGCACAGCACCTCGGTGCGCGTCATGAACCAGCTGCGGTCGTCCTTCTCCGTCACCGCTTCCTTCGACACCGGGGCATAGAAGCTCGGCCACCCGGTCCCGGAATCGAACTTCGTGTCGGAGGCGAACAGGTCCTGCCCGCAGCAGACGCACTGGTACATGCCCTTGTCCTTGGCGGCGTGGTACTCGCCGGTGAAGGCCCGTTCCGTGCCCTTCTTGCGCGTCACGTGGAACTGCTCGTTGGTGAGCTGCTTCTTCCACTCGTCGTCGGTCTTGACCACCTTGTCCTTCGGGTCCATGGCTTCCTTTGGCGGCATGACATTGGGGTTATCTTAGTCGCCCAGCCGCGCCCCGGCTTACGCTATCCTTGGCGCCACCATGCTCCATGCCGCGAGCCGCTTGCTTTCACGGGGCTTGCCGATGTTCTGGCTCGCTCTCGGGGTGGCATTTGCTCAAACGCCGCCGCCCAACCCGGCGGGCACCGTCGTGCTGGTGGATGGGCAGGCGACCGTGGCCGCTCCCGGCGGCAAGCCGCGGCCGGTAAAGGCCGGCGACGTGGTGAGCGAAGGCGACACCCTCGCGAGCGCGAAGAACGGCGAAGTCCACCTGAACATGCAGGACAGCGGTTTCGTCGTGCTGCGGCCGAACACGCAGATGACCATCGAGTCGTACAAGGCCGACGGCGGGGACGACGACAAGGGCGTGTTCCGTCTCCTGAGCGGCGGCCTCAGGTCGATCTCGGGATGGATCGGCAAGTTCAACCAGCGCAACTACGCGGTGAAGACGGCCACCGCCACCATCGGCATCCGCGGCACGGACCACGAGACGTGGGTGATTCCCGAGGGCTCCAGGGACGGCGAGCCGGGAACGTACGACCGCGTGTATGTGGGCGAGACGGTGATCCAGACGCCCGAGGGCCAGACGGCCGTCGCGCCCAACCAGGCGGGCTTCCAGTCTTCGCGCGCGCGCGGCAAGCCGCGGGTGCTCGCGTCCATCCCGCAGTTCTACCGCCCCGGCCCGCACGAGGCCGAGATCGCCGCCAAGCACGCCGAGATCCAGAAGCTCATCGGCGAGCGCCGCGACGAGCGCCGCAGGGCCATTGCGCAGAAGCGCGCGGAGCTGAAGGGACAGCGCGAGAAGGTGAAGGAGACGCTCGAGCACAACAAGGAAGCCGCGCGCGAAGGGCTGGCGGCCGCGCAGCAGAAGCAGAAGGAGCTGCAGGCGAGGCGCGAGGAGCTCGCGCGCGACCAGCAGTCCTTCCTGGAGAACCAGAAGGAGATCCAGGCCGAGCGCAAGTCGATCGAGGAGGACTGGAAGGGCGGCAGGATCACCCGCGCCCAGATGCGCGAGCGCCGCCAGCTCGTGAACGAGAAGGCGAAGGCGAACACCGCGCTGGAGGAGAGCATCAAGAGGCGCCGCAAGGCCATCCAGGAAGAAAGCGACGCGCTCGCCGACCAGCGCTTCAACGCCACGCAGGAGCGCCAGAAGGCGCTGCGCGAGCAGGTGCTCGACGCCCGCGGCAAGCGCGAGTCGCTCGAGCAGGAGAAGGAAACGTCGGCCAAGGAGATCAAGGAGCTGCAGCAGCAGGAGAACCAGCGATACCGCGAGGAGCTGAAGAAGGACCGCTCCGGCGGCGACGCGACGGGCGGCGCCCACTGAGCGCGCCCGGCTACGCCGCGGTCTTCCGCGACCGCAACCTCGCCGTGATCCTCGTCCTGGGATTCTCCTCGGGCCTTCCGCTCGCCCTTTCGGGCGCGACGCTCCAGGCGTGGATGACCGTGGAGGGCGTGGACCTCTCGACCATCGGCATCTTCACGCTGGTGGGCATCCCGTACACGTGGAAATTCCTCTGGGCGCCGATGCTCGACCGGTTCGTGCCGCCGTTCCTCGGGCGAAGGCGCGGATGGCTCGCCATCACGCAGCTGGCACTCGCGGCGCTCATCGCCGCGATGGCGATGCTCTCGCCGCGCTCCGACCTGGGCGCGCTCGCCCTGCTCGCGATCCTCGTGGCGTTCACCTCGGCCTCCCAGGATGTCGTCTTCGACGCCTACCGCACCGACGTCTCGCCGCCGGACGAGCGCGGCCTGGCGGGGGCGCTCACGGTGGTGGGATACCGCGTCGCGATGCTCGTCTCCGGGGCGCTCGCCCTGGTGCTCGTCGCGGGCGGCGGCTGGTTCCCCGGGCTCGGGTGGCGCAACACGTATCTCGTGATGGCGAGCCTCATGTTCGTGGGGTTCGCGGCGACGCTGCTCGGGCGGGAGCCGCTGTCCGTCGCGCCGCCGCCGCGCTCGCTTCGCGAGGCGTTCGTCGAGCCGCTGCGGGAGTTCCTCTCGCGTCCCGGCGCCGCGTGGCTGCTCCTCTTGCTCGTGCTCTACAAGCTGGGCGACGCCTTCGCCCTCTCGCTCACCACGGCCTTTCTCCTTCGCGGCGCCGGCTTCTCGCTCGAGGACGTGGGCTACGTGAACAAGGCCATGGGCCTGGCGGCCACCCTCGTGGGCGCGCTCTTCGGCGGCGGCCTCATGGTGCGGCTCGGGCTCTACAAATCGCTGCTGTGGTTCGGAATCTTGCAGGCGTTGTCGACTCTTACGTTCATGTGGCTCGCCACCGCGGGCAAGAGCTATCCGATCATGGTGCTGGCCGTGGGCTTCGAGAACTTCGCCGGCGGCATGGGCACGGCCGCCTTCGTGGCGCTGCTCATGGCGCTGTGCGACCATCGCTTCACGGCCACCCAGTACGCGCTCCTCTCGGCGCTCGCCGCCTTCGGCCGCGTGTACGTGGGCCCCGTCGCGGGCTTCGCCACCTCGCCGAAATATCTCGGGCTCGACTGGCCGACCTTCTTCTTCTGCGCCTTCGTGGTCGCCCTGCCCGGGCTTGCGCTGCTCGCCTGGAAGCGCCCGGCCATCGAGGCGCTGGACGCGAGACAATAGGAGGTCCCATGCCGCGCCGATCGACCACCTTCAACGCCGCGCTCGAGCCGGTCACCTCCGCGCTCCCGCCGGCCGTCGCCGCGGCGGTGGGCGAGATCGTCGCCCGCCACGGCTACCTCGACTGGGTGCTGGGACAGGTCATGTACGACCTGATGGAAATCTCCGTCAAGCAGGGCCGCGTGATCATGAAGCTGCCGCGCCCGCGCGTGTACGTGACCGCGGTGAGGGAGCTCTTCGAGTTCCACGGCATCGCGGGGCGCTTCGACTTCGACGCGTTCGCCACCCGCCTGGAAGCCGCGCACATCGCCTGCCGCGAGGTCACGCGCTCGGTGTACATGCGCGATTCCTCGGAGGCGGGCGTGGTGCACGTCGTGCGCAGCCCATGGGATCCGGGCCCGGGCGGCGAGATGCAGCCCGAGGCGCAGCGCGCGGATGCCAAGTACCTCGCGGCGCGGCGCCGGCAGGTCGAGGTTGCCGTGAAGGCGGCCGAGAAGCTCCGCGGCCTCACCGACCGCCTGCTTCGCGATTCCCACGCCAAGCGCCGCCAACCGGGCTTCGACCGCCGCCGGTAGGGTCAGATCCCTTTTCGCCGGAAAAGGGGACAGATCACTTTTCGCCGTGGGCGTGGCGCCATCGCTTCGCCACAATTCATCGCCGCACCGTCGTAGGTGATGCACTCGCGCGCCTGCATTGGGGAGCCCCATGGCATGCGTCGGCCCTCGCCGTCGCCTACCCAGGGAGCCTCGAAGAATGCTTGCCCGCCTCAAACCCCTCGCTGACTCGATCCGCCAGTCCTTCTCCAAGGTTCCCGCTGCCCTCGCCCCGCTGCGCGGCCTCGTGCTGGTCGCCGCCGGCGCCGGGCTCGCCGCCTGGGCGATCTGGAGCCATCCGCCGATCCGCACCGTGGCGCACGGCGAGGCGGGCGTGCGCGAGAACCGGCTCACGGGCGAGGTGACGCAGTGGCGCGACGGCAGCGTGCTCGTCCTGCCGCTCGTGCACCAGCTGCGCGTCTACTCGATGAAGGATCGCGTCTACCGGCCGGTGAAGATGTCGCGCGCCGAAGGACCCTCGCCGCTGCAATCCCTCGAAGGGCTGTCGCTCGGCGTGGACCTCACGGTGCGCTACGCGCTCGACCCGGCGACGCTGCGCCAGGTCGCCTCGCGGCTTCCCGACGACATCGACGGCGAGGTGGTCGAGCCCGCCGTCTCCGGCATCATCTATAAGGTGTTCGCGCGCTACACGGTGCGCGAGATCTTCTCCACCAAGCGCGTCGAGATCCAGCAGGCGATCGACAAGGAGCTGCGCACGCGCCTCGCGGCCGACGGCATCGCGCTGCACGACGTGCTGATCGGCAAGGTGGACCTGCCCGCCGACTACCGCCGCGGCATGGACCAGCTCCTCGCCGAGGAGCTCGCCACCGAGAAGATGCGCTACACGCTCGACCTCAAGGACAAGCGCGTGAAAGAGGTGGCGCTCGAAGGCGAGGCCGACAAGGCGCGGCGCGAGAAGGCGGCGGAGGCCTCCGCGCGCGAGCAGATCATCGCCGCGAAGGCGCAGGAGGAGGCGATGAAGCACGTGCTCCCGTTCAAGCAACGCCAGGTCGAACAGCGCCAGCTCGAGGCCGAGGCGGAGAAGCAGGCCCGCATCCGCGGCGCGGAAGCCTCGGCCCAGGCCCGGCGCATCGAGGCCAACGGCGAATCCGACGCGCGCGAGAAGCTCGCGGATGCCGAGGCCTATCGCGTCGAGAAGGTCGGCAAGGCGCACGCCGAGCAGATGGCGCGCGAGGGCGTGGTGGTCACCGCGCATCCGCTCCTCATCCAGAAAACGCTCGCCGAGAAGCTCTCCGACAAGGTCCAGGTGATCATCGCGCCGCCCACCGACGGCGTGATCACGGCGGCCCTCCTGGGCAAGCGCGCGCAGGAGCAAGGGCAATGAGGCGCGCGGCCGTCGGGTTCCTCGCGGGTTTCGTGATCGCGCTCGCGCCGTTGATCGCGTTCGCCGAGGGGCGCCTGGGAATCGTCATCAACGACCAGGCGGCATTGCGCCCCGCTCCGCGCGACTCGTCGAAGCCCAACGCGCTCCTCTGGCAGGGCGAGGCGCTCGAGATCCGCGGCGAGCGCATGGACTACCTGCAGGTGTGGGACCACCGTTTGGAGCGGGGCGGATTCGTGAGCGCGCGCCAGGTGCGGCTCCTGAGCGTAGATACCGAAGGGGCGCCCCAGCTCCTCGCGATCGTCCGGTTCCTCCGTGACACGCAGGGCTCCGAGTCGCTCGGCATCGCGTATGCGGCTGCCTACCTGCAAGCCGCGCCTGCCGATTCGATTCGCGGCAGCGAAGGCGCCGAGGTGCTCGACGCGCTGGGCGCTTTCGCCGAACGCCTGGCCCGCCGCGCCTCGCGCGGTGCCGAAAGCAAGGCCGCCCAGTCCGCCCTCTCGGCGCACGTGGAGATCGCGATGCATTACGGGGTCGCGTTCACGAGCTACGAGCGCGACTCGCGCATGGTGGTCTGCTACGACGGCGACGCGTTCCGGCGCGTGATCGACCTCGGCAAGGGCGACGGCATGCAGCGCGCGCGGGCGGCGCTCGCCCTCACTCGGCCCGAGTGCGCGCCCGATGACATGCAGCCCGCCGAGCGGCGCGCGGCCAACGAATCGCGCGCAGAGCTGCTCGATGCGATCGACGTCTCCGACCTGCCGCCCTACGTCCGCAACCGCGTGCACATGCGGCGCGCGGCGCTCTGGAACAGCCTCGCCTTCGACCGCGCCCGCCGCGGCGAGCCCGCCCAATCGTCCGCGAGCCGGGCGCTGGAGGAGCTCGCCCGCGTGGACAAGCGCGAGCTCACGGACGACGACCAGCGCACCTATGCCGACGCGGCGATGCGCGTGAACGCATCGCGCTGGGCTTCCCTTCCGGCACCCGCGGCCCCGTCACGCAAGACCGGCGATCGGCCACGCATCGTGAGGGCCGCGGGCCAGCCGGGAGAGACGTGCGTCCTGCTCGTGGACGCGAAGCACGGCGAGTCGAAGCCGCTCGCGAAGCGCTGCACGTTCGGCATCGTGTGGGACGAGTCGGCGACCGTGAACCGCGAAGGCAATGCGGTCGCGCTCGCGGTGCAGCACACGGAGGCGTGGCGGGAATTGTGGGTGTTCCGCAAGACCTCCGCGGGCTGGCTCATCTCGACGCTTCCGCCCGCCGCGACCAATCCGGCCGTGGGCTACGCGGAGTTCGCAGGCTGGGTGCCCGGCGGCAAGCAGGTGCTGGTGGCGCGCGAGGCCTCGGGCGAGGGCAAGTACCGCAAGTCGTACGAGCTCATGCGGCTCGACACGTTGTCGACGATCAATGCGGTTCCCGATCCCCAGTTGCTGCCCGCCTTCCAGCGCTGGCAGGATCCGGCGTGGAAGCGGGCGACGGTGAGCTTGCGCTAGGGTCAGATCCCTTTTTGGGGAAAAAGGGCTCTGACCCTCAGGGCCGGCGGCGGAAGCGGAACACGCCCAGGCTCCCGCGCAGGTTCGGCAGCACGGTGATGGTGCGGCCGTCGTGGATCACCCGCTCCTCGAGGATTTCGGCGCCCACTTTCACGCAAAGGTCCTCGAAGTCCTTCACCGTGCAAAGGTGGATGTTGGGCGTGTCGTACCAGCTGTAGGGCAGCGTCTCGGAGACCGGCATGTGGCCCTTGAGGATGTCGAGCCGGTGGCGCCAGTAGCCGAAGTTGGGGAAGGTCACGATGCCTTCGCGGCCCACGCGCAGCATCTCGTTCAGCACGCGCTCGGCATTGCGCATCGCCTGCAACGTCTGCGAGAGGATCACGAAGTCGAACGCCGCGTCCTCGAAGCTCGCGAGGCCCCCCTCGATGTCGTCCTGGAGCACCGAGACGCCATTCTTCACGCTCGCGAGCACGTTGGCGTCGTCGATCTCGATGCCGTACCCGGCGACGCCGTGGGTCGCCGCGAGCCCCGCCATGAGCACGCCGTCGCCGCAGCCCAGGTCGAGCACCCGCGAGCCCTCGGGGATCCAGGAGGCGATGAGGTCGTAGTCGTAGCGTTGCATCACGCGCCGCCCTCCCGGCGCCCGGCGTAGCCGCGCATCTCGTCCAACTCGGCGCCGGCGAGCGCAAGCGGCGTGCGCCGCTCGCCCGCGCCGATTTCCTGGGCGATGTTGTCCGCATAGGCGGCGATGAGCTGGTGGTAGTGCGGGTTGTCCAGCAGGAACGCGTCGTGGCCGTGCGGCGCGTCGATCTCCGCGTAGGTGACGGGCTTGCGCGAGGCGACCAGCGCCTTCACGATCTCGCGCGAGCGCGCCGGCGGAAAGCGCCAGTCGCTCTTGAAGGAAGCGACGAAGAAGCTCGCGCGGGCGGTGGTGAGCGCGCGGGCGAGGTTGCCGCCCGCCTCGTGGGCCGGGTCGAAGTAGTCGAGCGCCTTGGTCATGAGCAGGTACGTGTTGGCGTCGAACACCTGCGCGAACTTGTCGCCCTGGTAGCGCAGGTACGACTCGATCTCGAACTCCACGTCGTAGTTGAAGCCGAACTCGTCGCGCTTGAGCACGCGGCCGAACTTCTCCATCAGCAGGTCTTCGGAGAGGTACGTGATGTGGCCCAGCATGCGCGCGAGCTTGAGTCCCCGCGCGGGCACCTTGTTGTACGCGTAGAAGTTGCCGCCGTGGAAGTCCGGGTCGGAGACGATCGCCTGGCGCGCCACGTCGTTGAACGCGATGTTCTGCGTGGAGAGCCGCGGCGCCGCCGCGATCACGAACGCGTGGCGGATGCGGTCGGGGAACGAGAGCGTCCACTGCAGCGCCTGCATGCCGCCCAGCGACCCGCCGATGGCGGCGGCCAGCGTCTCGATGCCCAGGCGGTCCATGAGGCGCGCCTGCGAGAACACCCAGTCCTCGACGGTCACGACGGGGAACGTCGCGCCGTAGGGCTTCCCGGTCGCGCGGTCGATGGAGCCGGGCCCCGTGGAGCCGTGGCAGCCGCCGATGTTGTTCACGCCGATCACGAAGAAGCGGTCGGTGTCGATGGGCTTGCCGGGGCCGATCAGGTTGTCCCACCAGCCGACCTTCTTCGGGTCGTCCGCGTAATAGCCCGCGACGTGGTGGCTTCCGGAGAGCGCGTGGCACACGAGGACCGCGTTGGAGCGGTCGGCGTTCAGCACGCCGTACGTTTCGTAGACGAGCTCGTACGAAGCGAGCGTCTTGCCCGCCTTGAGGATGAGGGGCTCGAGGAAGCCGGCGCGCTGCGCCACCGCGGCTCCCACCGAGCGAGGATCCATTTCGCTCATGGCCAATGAAAAACCCGACCGGCCTGGAAGCTCGTGTCGGGTTTTGTGGGGCACCGCCACTCGCTTTAGCCGTATTTATCGAGCGCCCGCAAGCTGAGTCAAATCGGCGCTAATCGGGTATTTTAGTCCCTTCGCGGGCGCGCATCAAATCCCGCCGTCGCTAGGGCTTCACGAGCCCGTGGCGGGCGCCGAAGAGCGCGAGGCCCGCGACGCTGTCGATGCCGAGGCGCCGCATGATTTCCGCGCGGTGGTTCTCCACGGTCTTCACGCTGGTGCCGAGCACGTGCGCGATCTGCTTCGTGCGTCTGCCCTCGGCGATGAGCTGCAGCACCTCGCGCTGGCGCGGTGTGAGGCGATCGAGCGAGCTACCGCCCGGCGCGCCGGTCGCGCGCACGAGGCTGGCGACGAGGTGCGTGGCGATGTCGGGGCCGAAATATGACTTGCCCTCCATCACGGCGTCGATCGCGAGCTCGATCTCACGCGCCCGGGCGCCCTTGGAGATATAGCCGGAGACGCCCGCGCGGACTGCGCGGTGCACGAACTCCTCGGTGACGTGCGAGGAGAGGATCAGCACCCGCGTCGAGGGAGACTCGGCCTTGATGCGCGCCGCCGCGTCGATGCCGTTCAGCTCGCTCATCGAGATGTCCACGATCGCGATGTCGGGATGGTGCGCCTGAGCGAGCGCGATCGCGTCGCGTCCGTTCGTGGCTTCCGCGACGACGCGCACGCCCTCGATCTGGCCGAGCATTACGCGCAGCGCGGCGAGGATGAGCGGATGGTCGTCGGCGAGCAGGACGCGCGTGGTTCTCATGGCCGTTGCCTCACCCATTCGAGGAACGCGTCCGCGGACATCGGCATCGCGATGTGGTAGCCCTGCGCCGTATCGCAGCCGAGACGCCGGAGCAGGTCCCAATCGTCCTGCGTCTCGACGCCCTCGGCCACCGTTTTCATCCCCAGGCGGCGCGCCATGTCGAGGGTCGACTCGACGATCACGCGGCTCCTCACGTGCGTCGCCGCATCCCGCACGAAGGACTGGTCGATCTTCAGCTCGGAGAAGGGCGCGCGCGCGAGCTGCTGCGGTGACGAGTGGCCCGTGCCGTAATCGTCCATGGCGAGACCGAAACCCCGCATGCGCAGCCGCGACAGGTTTTCCAGCGTGGCCCCCGGCGACCGTGATTTCGTCGATTCCGTGACCTCGAGCACGACGTGCCTCGGCTCGAGTCCGCCATCCTGGACGGCCTGCACCATGCGCGTGGTGACGTCCGGGTCCGCGAGAGATGCGAGGGACACATTGACCGAGACCGTGGCGTCGAGACCCGCGCGCCGCCATGCGCCGCAGCACGCGGCCGCCTTGTCCATCATCATCGACGTGAGCCGGTCGATATGGCCGTTTTCCTCGAGCGAATCGATGAAGAAGTGTGGTGCAACGTGGGGTGGCACGACGCCGCTCTTCGGGTGGCGCCAGCGTGCGAGCGCCTCGACGCCCAGCACGCGCCCGGTGGCGAGCTCGACTTGCGGCTGGAAGAACGGCTCGAACTCGTCGCGCTCGAGACCGGCGATCATCTCCTCCAGCGTGAACACCAGTTTCGGGGCGATTGACTCTTCGGGCTTTCCCGCCCTTCTTGCGAGGAGGGTCTCGAGCTTCCTCACCGTCGCGGGCTTCTCTATCACGCCCAGCACTTCCAGGCCATAGGCCTGCGCCATCAACTCCACCGAGGCGACGACCGAGCGATCCAGCGCACTCGCCAGGATCACCGAGACCGGCGCGCCCGCCTCGGCCACGTGGCGCATCAGCTCCATGCCGTCCATGCCCGGCATGTCGAGGTCGCTCACGATGACGTCGATCGGCTTGTCGAGGCTCCTGAAGATTCCCAGGGCGGCATGCCCGTCATCCGCGTGGAACACATATTGCGCGCCGAGCGAGTTCAGCATCGAGCCGATCGCCCAGCGCTGGAAGCCTTGGTCCTCGACAACGAGGAAGCGCAGCTCGGCGATCCGTCCCGGATCAGCGGTCATCGACATGGTCCATCACCCGTTGCAATCCGTCATCGAGGTCGCCCAGGCACCCCGCGACGAGGTTCCAATCAGAAGCGCGCGCAGCCCGCTCGGCCCGCTCGCAGGAGCACGCGAGCTGGAACGCGCCGATGGTCCGGCTCGCCCCCTTGATGCGGTGAGCCAGGCGGGCGGTCTCGCGGCCATCGCGGGCTTCGAGGGCGCGCCGCAGCGCGGTCGCGTCGTCCAGGCACGAGCGCCGAAATTGCGCGAAGAGCTCACGTTCCACGCACGCATCGCCCCCGCTCAACTGCGCCAGGTGATCGAGGTCAAGCGGCCCGGCCGCGGCGTGCGCGCCTTCCGCGGGGCTCGATCCCCGGGCGGCGGGCACGTGCGCGGCCAGCACCTGCGCGAGATTGGCGAGCACGATAGGCTTGTGGAGCACCGCGTCCATTCCTGTCTCTTGGCAGCGCGCGGCGACCTCCGCCATCGTGTGGGCGGTATAGGCGATGATGGGCGTGCGCCGCCCTTCGCCCTCGCGCGCGCGGATGGCTCGCGCCAGGTCGTATCCGTCCATGTTCGGCATCTCGCAGTCGGTGATGACGACATCGAAGTGATCCAGCGCGAAGCGCGCGAGTGCCTGCGCACCGTCCTCGCATTGCTCCGCGCGGCAGCCGAGCATCTCGAGCTGTCTCGCGAGGACCATGCGGTTGGTCGGGTGATCGTCGACGACGAGCGCGCGCGTCCCGGGCGCGACAGGCACACGGATGTCCGGCTCGTCGGCCGCGGCCGGCGCGGCTTCGGGTTGGGCCGGTGTGACCTCCAGCTCGAAATCCGCGACGGTTCCTGCCCCGGGCGTGCTTTCGAGGGTGATCGTTCCGCCCATGAGCTCGGCGAGGCCCCGCGAGATGGCGAGTCCAAGGCCTGTTCCTCCCACCTCTCGCGCCGCGCCACCCTGCTCGAACGGGCGAAACAGGCGCGCGAGCGTGGCGCGGTCCATGCCGGGGCCGGTATCGGTGACGCGGAACCGCAGCCGGGAGGCGCCGGGCAACTGCGCCATGAGGGACACCTCGAGGGACACGTTTCCGGCGCGCGTGAACTTGATCGCGTTGCCCAGCAGGTTGCCAAGGATCTGCGTCACGCGCAGGTCGTCGACGAGGACGGACTGCGGCACGCGCGGGTCGATCCAGGAGCGGATCTGCAGGTCCTTGCGCCGCGCGTTCACGCGATGCGTCGACAACGTCCTTTCGACGATCGTCCTCAGCGAATGCGGGGCGCGCACGATTTCGATGCGCCCGGCCTCGATCTTGGCCATGTCGAGGAGGTCGTTCAGCAGCCTGAGCAGCGTCTTGCCAGAGCCGCGCGCGGCTTCCAGCAGTTCCGCGTCGCTCGCGTCGAGCGGGGCCTGGGCGAGCAGCTCGAGGGCGCCCAGCAGCCCGTTGATCGGCGTGCGGATCTCGTGGCTCATCGTGGCGAGGAACGTGCTCTTCGCGTTGGACGCGCCCTCGGCCCGCTCCTTGGCGTGGGCGAGCTCCTGGTTGACGATCGCGAGCTCGGCCGTGCGCTCGGCGACGCGCGATTCGAGCGTGTCGTTGAACCGGCGGATGGCCAGCTCCGCGTTCTTGTGCTCCGTGATGTTGTGCGCTACGCCGACGATGCGGCCGATCTGCTCGCCAACGCGGATGGGCAACAGGGTCGTTTGGAAGTGCGAGAGGCCCGAAGGCAGCTCGAGCGCCTCTTCGTAGGTGATCGGCATCGCGGTGTCGACGCAACGCAGGTAATTGTGGACCACGCGGTGCTCCAGCTCGGGCAGCACGTCTGCCACCAATTTACCCGCCGCGTCGGCATTGGCGAGGCCGAGGATCTCTTCCGTGGCGGGATTCAGCGCGGAGAAGCGAAAGTGGCGCTCCGGCGTCACGTCGAGGAGGAAGATGCAGTCCTTCGTGTTCTCGAAGATCTCCCGGTGGCGCGACTCGGCCTCTGCGAGGAGCGTCATCGCGCGCGAGTGCTGGCGCAGGGCCACGCTGATGCCGATGACGAACGCCGCGATCAGCAAGGTCCCCAGGGCCGCGACGAGGAGGTATTGGTGCTCGCGCGCTTCAGAAGCCGCGAGCGCTTCGGCCTGCGAGATCCCGACCATGACCACGAGCGGATAGCCGGCCAGTGAGCGGAAGCTGTAGAAGCGGGGCACGCTGTCGAGCCTGCCGGTTCCCGCGAAATCGCCGACGGAACGCCGGGGGAGCTCCCGGAACAGGGCGCTGCCCTGCATGTCTTGCCCGAAAGTTATCTCGCGGAGGCTTTCGCGCACCCTTGCCACGCCGTCGAGACCCACCAACGTGACGATGCCGTCGGAGCCCAGGTCGACGCGCCGCAGAAAGCTCGAGAATCGCGCCGCGTCGACGCTCGCGACCACGATGCCGCCGAACGAACCATCGGCGTTGTCGATGCGCCGCGAGACGGGAATCGTCCATTTGTCGCCCAGGGAATCCTTCGACGGTCGCCCGAGGAACGTTCCATGTGACCTGCCGTCGCGGTGGACGATGAAGTATTCCTCGCTCGAGACATCGGCTGGAACGATCCCGCCGGCGGCGAGCTCGCGCCCGCCTTCCTTGTTCACGACCGCGAGGTCGCGAAGGAGGCCGGAGTCCGCGGGCCCGCTCGCGGCGAGCCGGCGCAGATCGACTTCGCGGCCGTGACCCGGATACGCGCGGCTCGCTTCGAGCAGCTGGCGATCGATCTGCTCGAGGTCGCGCGCCGTATGCTCCTCGAAGGCGAGCGCGAGCGCCGAGGCTTTGCGCGTGGCCTCACCGACCGCGTCCTGGCGCTCGAGGTCGATCCGCACGAACGTCCTGAACCAGAGGGCGCCGCTGAGGAGAAGGCCGAACGCCATGACGGCAATGCAAATCCGCCGGGTGGCATTCCGGCCTGGCTTGGTTGTCATGGGGATCAAGCTAGTGCCGTCGTTGAGACGTACAAGTTGACAATTGTTTACGGCGCGATAATGGGCGCGCAAAATGGAGGCGACCGTCCGGGGGTGGACAATTGGCAAGCCATGGCGCACGTCTGCACGTCCTGAGGCCCGAGTACGCACGCGTCCGGCATGCATTGGGGTCGAGCGCCCATTTTCGGGAGCTGCCCGCAGCCTCGCTCGATGGGCTGGCGTCCATCGCCACGGTACGCGAGGTGGGTAACGCAACCGTCCTTCACCGCAGCTTCGACCGGGCTATGACCCTGTGGCTGGTCCTCGCCGGCGGCTTGCGCGTCTCCTGGCCCATGCCGAGCGGGGATTCGGTGACGCTGGCGGTGATCGGTGAAGGCGGCTACTACTCGGTCGGCGTCTTCGTCGAGGGGGCGTTGATCTCGACCGAGTGCACGGCAGCCGGCGATACAACGCTTGCGGTCTTCGAAGGCGACGCGTTAAGCCGCCTCCAGGCGAGCGACCCGGCGCTGAAGCAGTACGCCCCCCGATTGATGTTGCAACTCGTCGAGACGGCGGTTTCGCTCTTTGCCGACGCGGTCTCGGCTCCCCTGCCCCAGCGCCTCGCCCGCAGGCTCATGACGCAGGCGCTCGCGAGCGGCCGAAGCGCCTCGCATTCGGAGCTCGAGATTCGCGTTTCCCAGGCGGACCTCGCGGCCATGCTCGGCGCCAGCCGCTCGAAGGTGAACGCGGAGCTGCGCCGGCTGGAAGAGGACGGCATGATCCGCCTCGGATACCGTCGCCTTTTCATCCTGGATTGCGCGCGCCTGAGCCAACGAGCCGGGCCGCGGGTACGTCCGCTCTAGCTGCGCGAGGCACGGGAACGGCCGTCGCTAGGCGTTCAGCTTCTCCAGCAGCGCCTGCATCTTGTCCGGCTCGTCGGTCTTCAGGATCCGGGCCACGATGGGCGCGATGTCCGGCAGGCTCGTCGAGAGCACGCGCTGCTTCACCGCGAGCAGG
>DATIWC010000094.1:0-123938 GCA_035519515.1 Usitatibacter sp. | reverse complement strand
CGCGACCCAGGAAGCGAGCGCGCCCGCCTCGTTGATGCCCTCCTCGAGGATCTGCCCGTCGGTGGCTTCCCGGTAGTACGAGAGCTGGCCCGCATCCTCGGGCTCGTAGAGCTGGCCGATGGGCGAGTAGATGCCGATCTGCCGGAAGAGGTCGGCCATGCCGAAGGTGCGCGCCTCGTCGGCGATGATCGGCACGACGCGCTTGCCGAGCGCCGCGTCCTTCAGCAGCGCGCCCGCCATGCGCACGAAAGCCACCGTCGTGGACATCTCCTTGCCGTTCGCCTCGAGCGCGAACTTCGCGAAGGCGCCGGCGGCCGGCGTCGGCAGCGCCTCGGACTTCGCGCTCCGCGCCGGAAGGTATCCGCCCAGCTTCTCGCGGCGCGCATGCAGGTACGCCATCTCGGGCGACTCGCGGGCAGGCCGCACGAACTCGCACGCCTCGCACTCCTTGTCGCCGATGGGCAGCGCGAAGCGGTCGCGGAATGCCATGAGCTGCTCGGCGTCGAGCTTCTTCTGCTGGTGCGTGGTCATGCGGCCCTGGCCCGCGGTGCCCATGCCGTAGCCCTTCTTCGTCTTGGCGAGGATCACCGTGGGCTGCCCCGCGTGGCGCGCCGCATGCCAGTACGCGGCGAAGATCTTCACCGGGTCGTGCCCGCCGCGGCGCAGGCGGTCGATGTCGTCGTCCGAGAGGTGCGCCACCAGCTGGCGCAGCTCGGGGTACTTGTTGAAGAAGTGCTCGCGGTTGAAGGTGCCGTCGGTGGCCGCGTAGGTCTGGAACTCGCCGTCCACCGTCTCGAGGAAGCGCTTCTCGAGCCACTGGTGGGTGTCGCGCGCGAAGAGCGCGTCCCAGTCGCTGCTCCAAAGCAGCTTGATCACGTTCCAGCCGGCGCCCGCGAAGAGGCCCTCCAGCTCCTGCACGATGGACGAGTTGCCGCGCACCGGGCCGTCGAGGCGCTGCAGGTTGCAGTTCACGACGAGCACGAGGTTGTCGAGCTTCTCGCGCGCCGCGATCGACAGCCCCGCGAGCGCTTCGGGCTCGTCCATCTCGCCGTCGCCCACGAAGGCCCACACCTTGCGCCCCTGCGTGCGCGCGAGCCCGCGGTGCTCGAGGTAGCGCATGAAGCGCGCCTGGTAGATGGCGAAGAGCGGGCCCAGCCCCATGGAGCCGGTGGGGAACTGCCAGAAGTTCGGCATGAGCCACGGGTGCGGGTAGGAGGACAGCCCCTGCCCTCCCGTCTCGCGGCGATAGTTGTCCAGCTGCTGCGCGGCGAGGCGCCCCTCGAGGAACGCGCGCGCGTACACGCCCGGCGCGGAGTGGGGCTGGAAGTACACCACGTCGCCCTCGGGCCCCGCGCGGAAGAAGTGGTTGAAGCCCACCTCGAAGAGGTCCGCGGCGGAAGCGTAGCTCGCGATGTGCCCACCCAGCTCGCCGCTCGCGCGGTTGGCGCGCACCACCATGGCGAGCGCGTTCCAGCGCACCAGGGCCGAGATGCGCGCCTCGATCTCGAGGTTGCCCTGGTAGGGCGGCTGCTCGGCCAGCGGGATCGTGTTCACGTACGGCGTGGCGAGCACCTGCGGCAGCGGCACGCGGCGCGTGCGCGCGTGCTGCAGGAGCCGGCGCAGCAGGAAGGTCGCGCGTTCCGCGCCCTCGGCCTCGATCAGCGCATCGAGCGCCTCGATCCACTCGCCGGTCTCGAGCGGATCGGTGTCGGGGTCGTGCGGGTCGCCGACGGCGCGCGGAATGGAAGAATCCATGGGCGGATAGAGTACCCTTACTGGCTTTCGGCGCCAGCCTCGGGAGGGTGAAGCATGAGAGTCAATCGCCTTGCAATCGTGCTCGCGGTGCTGGCGACGGCATGCGCCACAGCGCCTTCGCAGAAGTCGCCCCTCGAGCAGATCGACGCGATCGTCGTGATCTACGCTGAGAACCACAGCTTCGACAACATGTACGGCATGTTCCCGGGCGCCGACGGCGTGGCCAACGCGCCCGCCTCGGCCACGCAGCAGCGCGACCACGACGGCTCGGTGCTCGCGATGCTTCCGCCGGTCTGGAAAGGCGACAAGCCCGACCCGGCCTATCCCGCGTCGATGCCCAACGGCCCGTTCCGCATCGACGGCCCGCCGGTCAACCACCGCATCGACCAGCTCACGCCCGGCCCGATCCACCTCTACTACCAGAACATCGAGCAGATCGACGGCGGCCGCAACGACCAGTTCGTGGCGATGAGCAACGTGGGCTCATGGGTAATGGGCTACTACGACGGCTCCTCGCAGCTCGTCTGGCAATGGGCGCGCCGCTACACGCTCGCCGACCACTTTTTCATGGGCGCGTTCGGCGGATCGTTCCTCAACCACCAATGGCTCATCTGCGCGTGCACGCCCGCGTGGCCCGACGCGCCGGCATCGATCCGCGCGCAGGTGGACGAGAAGGGGCATCTCAAGCGCAAGCCCGGTTCGCCGGCCTCGGTGATGCAAGGGCCAGCGCAGCTCTACGACGGGCAGGTCACGCCCGACGGCTTCGCCGTGAACACGTCGCAACCGCCCTACCAGCCCAGCGGCATCGCGCCCGCATCGGGCGATCGCCTCGATTACGCGGATCCCGCGAAACACCCGGTGCCGCCGCAAACCGCGAAGACCATCGGCGACACGCTCTCGGCCAAGGGCGTCACGTGGGCCTGGTACGGCGGCGCGTGGAACCACGCGCTTGCAGACGGCCGGCGCCCCGCCGCCGAGAAGCGTGCGGTGATCTACACCCGGGCCCCGGGCAGCCCCAACTTCCAGCCGCACCACCAGCCGTTCAACTACTTCTCGAATTTCGCTCCCGGCACCGCGGCACGCGCCGAGCACCTCAAGGACGGGGACGATTTCGTGCGCGCGATCGAGGCCGGGACGCTGCCGCAGGTGTCGTTCTACAAGCCGCCCGGGATGCTCACGCAGCACCCGAGCTACACGGACGTGGCGAGCGGGGACGCACACATCGCGGATCTCCTCGCCAAGCTCGAGAAGAGCCCGCAGTGGCCGCACATGATGGTGATCGTCACCTACGACGAGAACGGCGGCTACTGGGACCACGTGCCGCCGCCCTCCGGGGAAGGCTGGGGCGACCGCTGGGGCCCGGCCACGCGCGTGCCCGCGATCGTGGTCTCCCCCTTCGCGCGCCGCGGCTACGTGGACCACACGTCCTACGACACGACCTCGATCATCAAGCTCATCACCCGGCGCTTCGGCCTCGAGCCGCTGCCGGGCGTGCGGCCCAACGCGGGGGATCTCACGGGAGCGCTCGTCACGCCCTGACAGGTCGCCGTCAGGGTGTCACGGGACTGTCACACCCGGTTCGTAGACTCGCATGGATATCCAAAGAGAGGGAGATTCCATGCGCATCGTCCGCGTCCTGGCGTCGGCGCTCGCCGCCGCCGCGTTCGCTTCCAATGCCTTCGCCGCCGAGATCACCGGCGCGGGCGCCACGTTCCCGTACCCCATCTACGCCAAGTGGGCCGACTCGTATAAGAAGTCGACCGGCACGGGCCTCAACTACCAGTCCATCGGCTCCGGCGGCGGCATCAAGCAGATCACCGCGAAGACCGTCGATTTCGGCGCTTCCGACATGCCGTTGAAGCCCGACGACCTCGCGAAGGAAGGCCTGGTGCAGTTCCCCGCCATCATGGGCGGCGTGGTGCCGGTCGTGAAGCTCGAGGGCATCAAGCCCGGCGAGCTCAAGTTCAGCGGCCCGCTGCTTGCCGATATCTACCTGGGCAAGATCACCAAGTGGAATGATCCCGCCATCGCGAAGCTCAACCCCGGCGTGAAGCTGCCCGACGAGAACATCACGGTCGTGCACCGCTCCGACGGCTCGGGCACGAACTTCCTGTGGACCAACTACCTGTCGAAGGTGAGCCCCGAGTTCAAGTCCACCGTGGGCGAAGGCACCTCGGTGAAGTGGCCCGCCGGCGTGGGCGGCAAGGGCAACGAGGGCGTGGCCTCGTACGTGCAGAAGATCAACGGCGCGATCGGCTACGTCGAATATGCCTACGCGAAGCAGAACAAGCTTTCCTACGGCCTCATGCAGAACAAGGCCGGCAAGTTCGTGCAGCCCGAGATCCCCGCGTTCATGGCCGCCGCCGCCGGCGCCGACTGGAAATCCGTGCCCGGCATGGGCGTGGTGCTCACCGACCAGCCCGGCGACAAGAGCTGGCCCATCACCGGCGCCTCGTTCATCCTGCTGCACGCCAAGCAGGACAAGCCGGAGGCCGGCCAGGAAGTGCTCAAGTTCTTCGCGTGGTCGTACAAGAACGGCCAGAAGATGGCCGAGGAGCTCGACTACGTGCCGATGCCGGACAACGTCGTGAAGGAGATCGAGGCGTCCTGGAAGATGGTCACCGACGCTTCCGGCAAGGGCGTCTACTGAACGTCGCATGAGCATCGCGTTGGATAACCGGACCCTGCGGGATGCCGCGGGTCCGGCGGTGAAGGCCGGGCTCGATGCCCGGCCTCCCATTTTGCGTAACAATTCGGTGATGGACGCGATCTTCCGCAACGTCACCCGCCTCTTCGCGTTCCTCGTCTTCAGCCTGCTCGCGGCGATCCTGGTGTCGCTCCTGGTCGGCAGCATGCCCGCCATCCAGAAGTTCGGCCTGCACTTCCTGGTGAACGACAACTGGGACCCGGTACAGGAGGACTTCGGGGCGCTGGTGCCCATCGTGGGGACGCTGGTGACCTCGGGTATCGCGCTCGTGATCGCCATTCCCGTGAGCTTCGGCATCTCGCTCTTCCTCACCGAGCTCTCGCCGGTGTGGCTGCGCCGCCCGCTCGGCACCGCCGTCGAGATGCTCGCGGCGATCCCCAGCATCATCTACGGCATGTGGGGCCTCTTCGTCTTCGCGCCCCTCTTCCAGCAGTACGCGCAGCCGGCGATCGCGAAGACCCTTGGCAACATCCCGCTGCTGGGCAAGCTCTTCTCGGGCCCGCCCATGGGCATCGGCATGCTCACCGCGGGCATCATCCTCTCGGTGATGGTGATCCCCTTCATCACCGCGGTGATGCGCGACGTCTTCGAGCTGGTGCCCGCGATGCTCAAGGAGTCGGCCTACGGGCTGGGCGCCACCACCTGGGAAGTGGTGTGGCGCATCGTGCTCCCCTTCACCAAGGTGGGCGTGATCGGCGGCATCATGCTGGGCCTGGGGCGCGCGCTGGGCGAGACCATGGCGGTCACCTTCGTGATCGGCAACGCGCACCAGCTCTCGCTCTCCCTCTTCATGCCCGGCAACTCGATCGCCTCGGCGCTCGCCAACGAGTTCACCGAGGCCGTGGGCGACCTCTATACCGCGTCCCTCATCGAGCTGGGCCTCATCCTCTTCCTCATCACCACCATCGTCCTCGCGCTCTCGAAGCTGCTGCTCATGCAGCTCGCCAAGGCCGAGGGCACCAAGTCGTGAACCTCTCGCCCGGGAACCCCATCTACCGCCGGCGCGTGCGCACCAACGCGTTGATGATGGCCATCTCGACGCTCGCGCTGGTGTTCGGCCTCTTCTGGCTGGTGTGGATCATCGCGATCCTCCTCTACGAGGGGGGCGCGGCGCTGCGCCCGTCGCTCTTCGTGCAGATGACGCCGCCCCCGGGTTCCGACGGCGGGCTCGCCAACGCGATCCTCGGCAGCATCTTCATGGCGGGCGCGGGCACGCTGATGGGAACGCCGATCGGCATCCTCGCCGGGACCTACCTCGCCGAGTACGGGCGGCGCGGCTGGCTCGCGCCCGCCACGCGCTTCATCAACGACGTGCTGCTCTCGGCCCCGTCGATCGTGGTGGGGCTCTTCGTCTACTCGGTCTACGTGGCGCGCGTGAAGCACTTCTCCGGCTGGGCCGGCGCCGTCGCGCTCGCCATCATCGTGATTCCCGTCGTCGTGCGCACCACCGACGACATGCTGAAGCTCGTCCCCAACAGCCTTCGCGAGGCGGCCGCGGCGCTGGGAGCGCCCACCTGGAAGGTGATCACGCTGGTCTGCTACCGCGCGGCGCGCGCCGGCATCGTGACCGGGGTGCTGCTCGCGGTGGCGCGCATCGCGGGCGAGACCGCGCCGCTGCTCTTCACCGCGCTCAACAACCAGTTCTGGTCCTCGGACATGAACCGGCCCATGGCGAACCTGCCCGTGGTGATCTTCCAGTTCGCCATGAGCCCATACGACGACTGGCACCGCCTCGCGTGGGGCGGCGCCGCGCTCATCACGCTGCTCGTGCTCGGCATCAACATCGCCGCGCGCTCCCTCTTCTCCAGGAAATAGATGACGATGGCCTCCATCGCCCCGATCGTCGCCGAAAAGGCCCTGCCGCCGGCACCGCTCGCGAAGCTGCAGGTGCGCGACCTGAACTTCTACTACGGCTCCTTCCACGCGTTGAAGCACGTGAGCCTCGAGATTCCCGAGAAGCGCGTGACCGCCTTCATAGGCCCCTCGGGCTGCGGCAAGTCCACGCTGCTGCGCGTGTTCAACCGCATGTTCGAGCTCTATCCCGAGCAGCGCGCCGAGGGCGAGGTGCTGCTGGGCGGCGAGAACATCCTCGCCTCGCGCCGCGACGTCTCGCTCATCCGCGCCAACATCGGCATGGTCTTCCAGAAGCCCACGCCCTTCCCGATGTCGATCTACGACAACGTGGCCTTCGGCGTCCGCCTCTTCGAGGACCTTTCGCGCGCGCGCATGGACGAGCGCGTCGAATGGGCGCTCACCAAGGCGGCGCTGTGGAAGGAAGTGAAGGACAAGCTGCACCAGAGCGGCAACAGCCTCTCGGGCGGCCAGCAGCAGCGTCTTTGCATCGCGCGCGGCATCGCGGTGAAGCCCGAGGTGCTGCTCCTGGACGAGCCCTGCTCGGCGCTCGACCCCATCTCCACCGCGAAGGTCGAGGAGCTCATCGCGGAGCTGAAAAGCGACTACACCGTGGTGATCGTGACCCACAACATGCAGCAGGCCGCGCGCGTCTCGGACCACACGGCCTACATGTACCTGGGCGAGCTGATCGAGTTCGGCGCCACCAGCCAGATCTTCCTGAAACCCGCCAAGCAGGCGACCGAAGATTACATCACGGGCCGTTTCGGCTGACCGCTTCCGCTAGCCGGGCGCCTCGATCCACTTGCACGCCTCTTCGAGGGTCCCGAAGAGGCGCACGTTCACGCCGCGGTTGAAGGCGACGGTCTCGGCGAAGCGCTTGCGCGATTCCTCGCGCGAGCTGGCATCCACGTAGGCGATCTTGCGCATCTTCTTGCCGGCCTCGGCCTGGCCTGCCGTCACGGCGAAGATGCCCGCCGGGCCCAGGCTCGGCCCGTCGAGGCGGAAATCGAGGACGAGCAAATCGAGGCCGCGCGCCATGCAGGCCTCGTGGGCCTCGCGCAGGAAACGCGATGCGTTGGCGATCGTATGGTCGCCCCAGCCCGTCGCGATCACGTAGCCGGGCCGCTCCTCGATCTTGAGCTGGTATTCCATGCGCGCCGATTGTCCCTTGCCGCGCGCAAGGCGGTCAAACGGGCTGCGTGACGGATTCCTAGCGAAGCGCCAGCGGGGCGAGGATCAACGCCCACACCACGACGCACAGCGCGAGCGCCACGAACACGGCCGCACTGCCCAGGTCCTTGGCGCGGCGCGACAACGAATGATGGTCGAAGGAAATGCGGTCGATGGCCGCCTCGACGCTCGTGTTGAGGAGCTCCACGATCAGCACCAGCAGCACGGCGGCGATGAGCAGCGCGCGCTCGGCCGCATCCACGGGGACCACGCACGCCACGGGGATGAGGATCGCGCCGAGCACCACCTCCTGGCGGAACGCGCTCTCGTGGCGCCACGCGTCCTTCAGGCCCGCGAGCGAGTTGAAGAACGCATTCCAGACGCGGATGACGCCCGTCTTGCCCTTGAACGGGCTCGTGCCCTCGGGGGCTTCTCCCAACGCCCCCGGCGCGGGCTCAGGCGGCTTGAGCAACGGTGGCCTCCGGCGAGCGCGCGGGAACGAGGCTCGACAGGAACTGGCGGGTGCAGTGCTCCCACGAGTACTTGCGTGCGTAGCGCGCCACCTTCGCGCGGTCCAGGCGCAGCGCGGCGATCGCCGCGGCGCCCAGGTCCTCGTCGAGGACGCCGGCCGCCGGATCGGTGATCACGTCGATGGGCCCGCGCACCGGGAAGGCCGCCACGGGCGTCCCGCAGGCCATCGCCTCCACGAGCACCAGCCCGAACGTGTCGGTTCGGCTCGGGAAGACGAAGACGTCGGCGCGCCTGAAGTACGAGGCGAGCTCCACGCCGGACTTGGAGCCCACGAACATGGCGTCAGGATAGCGCTCCTCGAGCCACTTGCGCTGCGGCCCGTCGCCCACCACGAGCTTGGTGCCCGGCAGGTCCAGCCCGAGGAAGCCCTGGATGTTCTTCTCCACCGCCACGCGCCCCACGAAGAGGAACACCGGGCGCGGCAGGTTGGCGAAGCGCTCCTCGCCCGGGGTGAAGAGCTCCATGTCCACGCCGCGCGACCAGTCGGCGATGTTGCGGAAGCCGCGCTCCTCGAGGAGCGCGCGGATGGCGGGTGTCGCCACCAGGATCGCCGACGAGGCCGCGTGGAAGCGCCGCAGCCACGCGTACGTGATCCCCAGCGGAATCCCGAAGCGCGGCTTCACGTACTCGGGAAAGCACGTGTGGTAAGCGGTGGTGAACGCTAGGTTGTTCTTCACGCAATGGGAGCGCGCCGCGGAGCCCAGCGGGCCTTCGGTGGCGATGTGGATCGCGTCGGGCTCGAACTCGCGGATGCGCCGCGAGACTTCCGCGCCGGGCATGAACGCGAGCGGGATCTCGGGATACGTGGGCATGGGGAAGGTGCGGAAGCCCTCGGGCGAGATCACCCGCACCTCGTGCCCCCAGCGCTCCAGCCAGCGCACCGTGTTCGTGAGGGTCACCACCACCCCGTTCACCTGCGGCGCCCAGGCGTCAGTCACCAGAAGAATGCGCAATCTTCGCTCCCTGGGGCAGCGGCACGTCCCGAGGCCGGCCGTGCGTCGCCCCTTCGTTGATGGCGGAATCCCGCAACGCCTCGATTTCCTTCCAGTCGATGATCCGCAACTGCCCGTCGTCCATCTCGACGAGCGCGGTGAGGCTCTCCACCCAGTCGCCGTCGTTGTAGTAGCGGATGCCGCCGATGTCGCGGATCTCCGCCTTGTGGATGTGGCCGCACACCACGCCGTCGTAGCCGCGGGTGCGCGCATGGTCGGCGAGCGCGCTCTCGAAGTCGGTGATGTAGCTCACCGCGTTCTTCACGCGCTGCTTGAGGAACTGCGCGAGCGACCAGTACGGAAGGCCGAGCGTGGCGCGCACGTGGTTGAACCACTGGTTCAGCTTCAACGACAGGATGTAGGCCTGGTCGCCGAGGTAGGCGAGCCACTTGGCGCCCTGCACCACCGCGTCGAAGAGGTCGCCGTGGATCACCAGCAGGCGCTTGCCGTCGGCGGTGCGATGCTCGGTCTCGCCGCGAATCTCGATGCCGCCGAAGGCGAGCCCGATGAACTGCCGGGCGACCTCGTCGTGGTTGCCCGCGACGTAGACGACCTGCGTGCCCTTGCGCGCCTTGCGCAGGACTTTCTGGATCACGTCGTTGTGCTGCTGGTTCCAGAACCAGCGGCGCCTGAGCTGCCAGCCGTCGATGATGTCGCCGACCAGGTACAGGTAGCGGCTCTGGGTGTGGCGCAGGAAATCGAGCAGATGTCCCGCCTGGCACCCCGGCGTCCCGAGGTGGATGTCGGAGATGAAGATTGAGCGGAACCGGAGGGTGGGTCCCGCATCATCTTCATGCGGAATCGCAGTATCCATTCGCAACCGATTGTCGGCGCTGCACAAGTCAGCCCCGTGACGGCGGCGTGACAAAACGCGGTCAGCGTTCCTAGGCGAAGCGGCGGCGGCGCGTGCGCCGCGCGACCATCCCGCGGCCGAGCGCCGCGCGGTCCGAAGGCGTGAGCGTCTTCGCCGCGGCCACGTGCAGCACGCCCTCTTCGATGGAGATGTGCGTGGCCTGCATGGCGCGGAAGTACTGCAGCAGGTCGGCGGGCACGCCGCGGTTGATTCCCTCGGCGATGCCCTCCAGCGGGCGCTTGAGCGAGCGCCACATGCGGTCCATCTCGCGATGCTCGGACTCGAGCCTCGCGCGCAGCAGCCGCAAGCGCTCGCGCTCCTCGACCGAGGCAATCCGCATCTCGAGCAGCGGAAAGAGCGCCTCCTCGTCGAGGTGGTGAAGCGCAAGCGAGCTCGTGAAGAAGTCCAGGACGCCGGCGGCCATGGCGCTGCCCTCGGCATCCAGGCCATGCATCTCGAGGTGATAGGTGATGCGCCCGAGGGTCGCGAGCTGCCGCTCGATGCGCCGGTGGAACCCCAGCAGCGCGTCCACGGGATCGTCGAAGCCGGGAGGAAGGTCGTCCATTCTCATGGCGCCGAATCTACGCGGCGCGCATGACAATCTCCTTAAGAAAGAAAAAGGCCCGCGGGCTGGGGGCCGGCGGACCGAGGAGGAGCAACTTCCGAGGGGGGAACGATGAAGCCACCAGAGATCGCGGACCCATCATCGGGGCCGCGTATGACCGCTTGAAGTCAGCGTGCGGGGCGCGCGAGCCGCACGCGCGGCCCGCTGAACTGCGCGCTGAAGCGGCTGCCCTCGCCCGGGCGGCTCGCGATGTCGAGCGCCGCGCCGTGCCGCGAGAGCGCGTGCTTCACGATCGCAAGGCCGAGCCCCGTGCCGCCCGACTCGCGCGAGCGCCCGCGGTCGACGCGGTAGAAGCGCTCGGTAAGCCGCGGGATGTGCTCGGCGGGGATGCCGATGCCGGTGTCCTCGACGTCGAAGGCCGCGCCCTCGGCGGTGCGGTGCCAGCGCAGGCGCACGGTCCCGCTGGGTGGCGTGTAGCGGATCGCGTTGCTCACGAGGTTGCCGAACGCGCTGGAGAGCTCCTTCTCGCTGCCCAGCAGGTCGATGCCCTCCTCGCCTTCCACCTCGATGCGGTGGCGGCCGTTGGAGAGCGCACGCGCCTCGGCGCCCAGGCGGTCGAGGAGCTTGCGCATCTCGATGGGCTCCTCCATGGGCGGCGGCGGCGAGGACTCGAGCGAGGAGAGCGTGAGCAGGTCCTCGACCAGCCTCAGCATGCGCTGCGACTGCTCGCTCATGAGCTCCACATAGCGCTTCGCCGCGGCCGGATCGGTCTCGTCGCGCAGGGTCTCGAGGAACCCCGAGATCACCGTGAGCGGCGTGCGCAGCTCGTGGGAGACGTTGGCCACGAACTCGCGGCGCATGCGCTCGACCTGGCGGAACTGCGTCACGTCGCGCGAGAGCACCAGGCGCTGGTCCTGCCCGTACGGGACGACCTGCATGGAGAGGATCCGGTCGGCCGAATGCGGCGCGGTCACCTGGATCGGCCTCGCGTAGTCGCCGCCCTCGAGGTATTCGAGGAACTGCGGGATGCGCACGAGGTGCGTGATGGGCGTGCCCGCGTCGCGGTTGGGATCGAGCTCCAGGTGCAGGCGCGCCGTGTCGTTGCACCACGCGATGCGGTCGGCGTCGAGGATGACCACCCCGTCGGGCAGCGCGCGCGCGGCGTCGCGCCAGCGCGTGAGCATGTCCACCAGCTCGGCCTCGCGCCGCCCCGACTCGCGGCGCGTGCGGTGGATCGCCGCGTGCAGGCGGTCCCAGGCCCCGCGGGCACGCGGCGGCTCGGGCGTGCGCCCGTGCTCGACCCAGTCCGAGAGCTCGCGCAGGTTGCGCTCGTGGTGCAGCACGAGGATCGTGGCGAGCGCGCCGAAGGCGCCGAGGCCCCACTCCACCCCGGCGAACCAGCCGACCGCGACGCCGGCGAGCGCGCAGGCGGCGAGGGCCAGCATCTCAGGCGCTCGAGCGGAACCGGTAGCCCGCGCCGCGCACCGTCTCCACCAGGCGCTCGTGGCCGCTGGGCGAAAGCGCCTCGCGGAGCCTGCGGATGTGGACGTCCACGGTGCGGTCTTCGAGGAACACGTGGTCGCCCCACACCTGGTCGAGGATCTGCGCGCGCGTGTAAACCCGGTCCGTATGGGTCATGAAGAAATGCAGCAGCTCGAATTCCGTGGGGCCCATTTTGAGCGTGCGGCCCCTGCCTGTCACGGTCCGCGTGGCGGGGTTGAGCACGAGCCCCTCCACGTCCACCGCCTCCTTGGACAGCTGCGGCATGCGCCGGCGCAGCACCGCCTGGATGCGCGCCTCGAGCTCGCGCGGCGAGAAGGGCTTGGTGACGTAGTCGTCGACGCCGCTGTCCAGGCCCGCGACCTTGTCGTCATCGCCGGCGCGCGCCGTGAGCATGATGATGGGCACCTCGCGCGTGCGCGCCTCGGAACGCAGGCGCCGCGCGAGCGACGGGCCGGAACCATCGGGCAACATCCAGTCGAGCAGGATCACGTCGGGGAGCGCCGCCACCACCGCTTCGTAGGCCTCCCGCGCGTTGGCGGAGCGGCGCACGGTGTGCCCGTTGCGGGCGAGGCTGATCGAGATGAGCTCCTGGATCGCCGGCTCGTCCTCGACCACCAGGATCGAGGCCGCCATCAGCCCATCGCCTCGCGCTCGACCTCCGCCAGCGGCGTGTGGCGCACGTCCCGGCCCTTCACGATGTAGATCACCTGCTCGGCGATGTTCTTCGCGTGGTCGCCGATGCGCTCGATGGCCTTGGCCACCCAGATGATGTTGATGGAGTAGGAGATGGTGCGCGGGTCTTCCATCATGAACGTGATGAGCTGGCGCATGATCGCGCGGAACTCGTCGTCGATCGCCTGGTCCTCGCCGATGATGCGCGCGGCCGCGGCCGCGTCCAGGCGCGCGAAGGCGTCCAGCGACTTGCGCAGCATGCCGATGGCGATCTCGGAGGCGTGGTTCACGGCGGCCAGGCGCTTCTTCATCATGCCCGCCGAGGGCCCGATCTCGCGCGCCATGCGCGCCACCTTGGTGGCCTCGTCGCCGATGCGCTCCAGGTCGGTGACCGTCTTGCTCACCGCCATGATGAGGCGAAGATCCGAGGCTGCGGGCTGCCGGCGCACGATCACCTCGCGCAGGTCGTCGTCGATGGCGACCTCGAGCTCGTTCACCTTGGCGTCGGCGGCGATCACCTGCTCGACGATCTCGTTCTCGCCCTTGAGGTACCCGGTGATGGCCGAACGGACCTGTGACTCGACGAGCCCGCCCATCTGCAGCGTGCGCGAGCGGATCGCCTCCAGGTCCTGGTCGAACTGCTTTGAAATATGCTCTGTCATGGCGGGTTCCCGCTTAGCATACGGGCCGAGTATGACACTTCTGTTACCGGCCCGGAGCGCGGCTTCGGAGCGTGTCGAGGGTGGTTTCGGGCGTGATCGCCTGGGGGTCGATGCGCACGTCGATGACCGCCGGCTTGCCGCTCGCGAGGCAGCGTTCCAGGGCGGGCGCGAACTGCGCGGTCTCGTCCACCGTCTCGCCCACCGCCCCGAAGGAGCGGGCGAACGCCGCGAAGTCCGGGTTCACGAGGTCGGTGCCCATCACGCGGCCCGGGTAGCGCTTCTCCTGGTGCATGCGGATGGTGCCGTAGAGGCCGTTGTTCACGACCACGATCACCACGGGCGCGCCGTACTGCATTGCGGTGGCGAGCTCCTGGCCGGTCATGAGGAAATCGCCGTCGCCCGCGAAGCAGATCACGTTGCGCCGGGGCTCGGCCAACTTCGCCGCGATCGCCGCGGGCACGCCGTAGCCCATCGCGCCCGAGGTGGGCGCGAGTTGCGTGCGCCAGCCCGTATAGCGGTGGAAGCGGTGCAGCCACGTCGCGAAGTTGCCCGCGCCGTTGGTGAAGATCGTGTCCACCGGCATGCGCTTGTTGAGGTGGTCCACGATATCCCACATCTGCACGCGTCCCGGGATCGCGCGCCGCGTGGACCACGCGAGGGATTCGGCGTGCGCGGCCTCGGCGCTGCCCTTCCACGCGCCGGCATCGACGGGCGGAAGCGCCGCGCAGGCCGCCGCGAAATGCGCCGGCGAGGAGACGATGCCCAGTTCCGGCTGGAACACGCGCGCGATCTCCTCGGCGCCGGGATGCACGTGCACGAGCTTCTGCTTCGGCACCGGCGAATCGAGCAGCGTGTAGCCGCCGGTGGTCATCTCGCCCAGCCGCGCGCCCACCACGAGGAGCAGGTCCGCCTCGCGCACGCGCCTGGCGAGCGCCGGGTTGATGCCGATGCCCACGTCGCCCGCGTACTGGGGGTGGCGATTGTCGAAGAGGTCCTGGAAACGGAAGGCGCACGCGCAGGGCAGCGCGTTGGCCTCCACGAAGCGTTGCATGTCGGCGCACGACTCGCGTGACCATGGCACGCCGCCCAGGATCACGAGCGGACGCCTGGCCGCCGCGAGCAGCGAGCGCAGGCGCTCCATGTCCTCGCGGCCCGGATGCGGTTCGGCCGGCGCGTAGGGCTTCGCATCGGCGACCTGGGCCGATTGCGTGAGCATGTCCTCCGGGAGCGCCAGCACCACGGGGCCGCGGCGCCCGGACGTGGCGACCTGGAAGGCCCGCGCCACGTATTCGGGAATGCGCTCCACGTGGTCGATGCGCGCGGCCCACTTGGCGAGCGGGCCGAACATCGCGCGGAAATCCACTTCCTGGAAGGCTTCGCGATCGCGGAAACGCTCGCCCACGTCGCCCACGAAAAGGATCATCGGCGTGGAGTCCTGGAACGCGGTGTGCACGCCGACGCTCGCCTGGGTCGCGCCGGGGCCGCGCGTGACGAAGCACAGGCCCGGCCGGTTGGTGAGCTTGCCGTACGCTTCGGCCATGTTCGCCGCGCCCGACTCATGGCGGCAGACCACGAGCTTCATCGCATCGCGCGCCTCGTAGAAGCCGTCGAGGACCGCGAGGAAGCTTTCGCCGGGCACTGCGAACGCGAGGTCCGCGCCGTGCACGCGCAGCTGGTCCACCAGGAGCTGGCCACCGTGGCGTGCCTTCACAGCTGCTTCACCACGTAGCCCTTGCGGCGCAGCAGCTCCACGAGGCCCCTGGGGCCCGCGAGGTGCAGCGCGCCCACCGCGATGAAGTGGCGCTCGCGGGTCTTCTCGAGCATGTCCGAGATCTTCGCGACCATGGCGGGGTGGCGCGACCAGATGAACTTCTCCTCGAAGGCCGCGGCGCCGGGCACCTTGTCGTTGTAGCGGCGCGCCACGTCGAGGAGCGCGTTGGGGTCGCCGTCCTGCCACGCGTGGACGAGGCCGTTCACCTGCTCGGCGGTGAGCCCGCTTTCGAGCGCGTCCAGCGTGCCGCGGAAGAGCGAGAGCGTCTCGTCGTTGTCGAGGGAGTCCATCAGCGCGATCTGGGTGTCCACGCCCTCCAGCTCCTCGATGCGCTTGCCCTTCTCCCTGGCCTTCTGCAGCAGGTAGCCGTCCACGCCCATCGCGGGCGAATAGCCCAGCCGCGACCACTCGCCGAACACGAGCAGCGACGAGGCCATGAAGGGCTTCATGTTCACCACCGCCTCCTCGGGGATCCTGTACTTGTCGAGCAGGCGGCGAAAGCGGGCGTAGTCCTCCGCGGGAATGTGGGTCCTCAGGTTGGCGGGCGGGGTGTAGGTCATCGCCCGCGTCGACTTCTCGATCGCGTCGGCGTTCGTGATGTCCGCCTCGACCACCAGCACCGGCGAGTTGTCGAACGCGTGCTCGATCTCGTGATCGAGCGGATACCACGACGACATGCCCGCGTGCACGGTGCCGAAGAGGTACACCTTGTTGGTGAGCGAGCTCACCTCCCACAGGTAGGAGACGGCGGCGGCGGGCAGCGCGGCGGCGAGGAGCAGCCCGAAGACGGTGGCGTGGAGGAGGCGTTTCATCGCGCGTTGGGGCTCCATTGGCTCTGGATGGGCACGAAGGGATCCATGGGGATCTCCACGTAGCGCACCTCGAGGATTTCGATCAATTCTTCGCCGGCGGGCGTGCGCAGGCTGACGCTCTCGCCCTCGCGCGCCTTGATGAGCGCGCGGGCGATGGGCGAGATCCAGCTCACGTAGTGCTGGGCGGGGTCCGTCTCGTCGATGCCGACGATGCGGATGGTGAGCTCGTCGCCGGCGCTGTTGGCATAGGTGACCGTCGCGCCGAAGAACACCTGGTCGGTCTCCTCCCGCGTGGCGGGATCCACCACCTCCGCGGCCTCGAGCCGCTTGGTGAGGTAGCGGATGCGCCGGTCGATCTCGCGCAGGCGCTTCTTGCCGTACTGGTAGTCGGCGTTCTCGGAGCGATCGCCCAGCTTCGCGGCCCAGGAGACGACGGACGTCACGTTCGGGCGCTCGGTCTTCACGAGCCAGGAGAGCTCGTCGCGCATGCGCTTCCAGCCCGCGGGCGTGAGGTAGTTCTTGGAGCCCGGCGGGATCGGGTTAGGCTCGTCGTCGTCGCGATCGTCGTCGGGCGCGGCGGAGTCCTCGCGCGTGAAGGCCTTGCTCATCGCAGTCCCTCGACGAATGCGCGGATGCCGCCCAACAGCATCTCCACGGCGATGGCGGTGAGGATCAGGCCCATCAGCCGCTCCATCGCCTGCATGCCGCGCTCGCCCAGGGCGCGCTGCAGCCTTTCGCCGGAAAGCAGCACGATCGTGGCGATGGACATGGTCACCGCGAGCGCGCCGCCCCACATCACCATCTTCTGCGGCTCGCGCGAGGCCATGAGCATGATGGTGGCGAGCGCCGAAGGGCCGGCGATGAGCGGGATGGCGAGCGGGACGATGAGCGGCTCGCCCTGCGGGGCGTGCCCGAAGGCGCCCTCGGAATCGCCGAATACCATGCGGATCGCGATCATGAAGAGGATGACGCCACCTGCGATGGACAGCGACGTCTCGGAAAGGTGCATCAGGACCAGCAGCCCGTGGCCGAAGACCATGAAGACCGCGAGGATGCCCGTCGCGATGGCGCATTCGCGCGCGATCACGTGCCGCCGGCGCGTGGACGGCACCTGCGCGAGCATCGAGTTCACCAGCGGCACGTTGCCGAAGGGATCGACGACCAGCGTGAGGAGGACCACCGCCGAGAAGAATTCGCCCGTCATGACGTTATGATATCCGCCTCCATGGACCGGCTCGCTTTCCTGTGCCTCCTCGCCGGAGGCTGCGCGATCGCCTTTGCGCCGATTTTCGTCCGCCTGGCCGATACGGGCCCCGTCGCGAGCGCCTTCTGGCGCTGCGCGCTGGCCGTGCCGCTGCTGTGGCTGCTGCTCCTCGTTCCCGCGCGGACTGTCACCCCTGCGGAGCCCGTCATCCCCGCGGAGGCGGGGATCCAGCCGGAGCGCGCGCGCGTGTCCCGGCAAACCACGTGGCTCCTCGTCCTCGCCGGCCTCTTCTTCGCGGGCGACCTGGGCGTGTGGCACTGGTCGATCGTCTGGACTTCGGTCGCCAACTCGACGCTGCTCGCCAACCTGGCGCCCATCTTCGTCACGCTCGCGGGCTGGATCCTGTGGCGGCAGAAGGTGACGCGCCTCTTCCTCCTGGGCATGTTCCTCGCCATCGCGGGGATGTTCGTGCTGGTCGGCCCCAACTTCGCGGCCGGCGGCACGAAGCTCGCGGGCGATGCGCTGGGCGCGCTCACCGCGGTGTTCTACGCGGGCTACTTCCTCACCATCAAGGCGGCGCGCGACGCGGGCGCCTCGACCGCGCGGCTCATGGCGTGGAGCACCACGATCACCGCGATCGCGCTGCTGCCCGTGGCGCTCGCCTCGCCGCAGGCCTTCCTGCCCTCGAGCCCGCGCGGCTGGGCCGTGCTCGTGGGCCTCGCGCTTGTGACGCAGATCCTCGGCCAGGGCCTCATCGCCTACGCGTTCGCGCACCTGCCGGCGTCACTCTCCTCGGTGTCGTTGCTCATCCAGCCGGTGATGGCCGCGCTCTTCGCGTGGTGGCTCTTCAACGAGCCCGTGGGCCCGCTGCAGTTCGTGGGCGGGGCGATCGTGCTCGCCGGAATCTGGATCTCGAAGCGCGCGAGCGGGTAGCCGCGCGCCTTCAGGCGGGAAGCGCCGCCAGCGCCGCCGCGACCTTCCTGGAGAACGCAGCCAGCTCCTCGTGCTGCGCGGGGCCAAGCCCCGGCCGCCGGTCCCACGCCGAGGCGAGCGCCTGGATGCGTTCGAGCGCCGTGCGGTACTGCATCGGCTGCGCAAGGTAGCCCGCGTCGCGCGCGGAGCGCGCGAGGTCGAGCCGCTCGGTGATGAAGTCGAGGCCCATGTCGCCCCCGCGTTGCGCCTGGCCCGGATGGACGCGGTATTCGCTCAGGACGTTCGCGCAGTAGTGCGCGCGCCCGCGCGCCATGAGCCGCAGCCACAGCGACAGATCGGCCAGGCAATGGTACGAGCGGCCATTCCACGTGAAGAGGCCGCCCGCCTCGACCTGGACGTCGCGCTTGCGGAACATCGCGGTGGTGGGCTCGCCGATGAGGTTGAGGCCATTCACCAGCGCGAGGTTGCCCATCTCGAAGCCGTCGATCGTGCAGGTGGCGTACGAGACGGGCATCGTGGCGGGAAGGTCGGTCTTCATGAGTCCGCCCGAATCGATCACCGCGCGCCGGCTCGTGGCGAGCGTGACGCGGGGATCGTCGTCGAAGGCGGCGGCGAGGTGCGCCACGCAGGCCGGGCGCAGGCGATCGTCGTCGTTCAGGAACTTGACGAGCTCGCCGCGCGCCTCGGACAGGGCGAAGGTGAAGTTGCCTTCGAAGCCGCGGCGCGGGTTGTTGCGCAGGTAGCGCACGCGCGGGTCGCGAGCGGCGGCGACGCGATCCTCGATGGCACGGTCGGGCGAATCGTCGCAGACCAGGATCTCGATCGAGGCGTCCGTCTGCGCACGCGCGCTCTCGAAGGCCTCGCCGAAAAATCGTTCGTGGTACGCGGGGATGAGGATCGAGACCCGCGCCACAGCCCTAGCGGCGCGCGGGCGCCGGCACCACCTGGTAGAACACCTCGTCGCGCCGGATCATGCCGAGCTGCATGCGCGCGCGCTCCTCGATCGCCTCCAGGCCTTCCTTGAGGTCGCGCACCTCCGCATCGAGCGAGTCGTTGCGCGCCTGCAGGCGCGCGTTGGTGGCGCGCTGCTGCTCGAGCGAGCGCTCGAGCTCCCACACCTTCGTCCACCCGCCCTTGCCCACCCACAGGGGATACTGCAGGGCGAGGATCAGGGCGATGAGGACGCCGGCGAGGGGCTTCATGCTATTCGCGCAGCTGGTGGAAGGCGCCGCGGCCCGCATAGACCGCGCCCTCGCCCAGCTCCTCCTCGATGCGCAGGAGCTGGTTGTACTTGGCCGTGCGGTCCGAGCGCGACAGCGACCCCGTCTTGATCTGCATCGCGTTGGAGCCGACGGCGATGTCGGCGATGGTGGAGTCCTCGGTCTCGCCCGAGCGGTGCGAGATCACCGTGGTGTAGCCGGAGCGCCGGGCCATGTCGATCGCCTCGAAGGTTTCCGAGAGCGTGCCGATCTGGTTGATCTTGATGAGGATGGAGTTGGCAACGCCGCGCTGGATGCCTTCGGCGAGGATGCGCGTGTTGGTGACGAAGATATCGTCGCCCACGAGCTGGATCTTGTCGCCCAGGCGCCGGGTGAGGATCTCCCAGCCTTCCCAGTCCTGCTCGGCCATGCCGTCCTCGATGGAGACGATGGGGTACTTGTCGCACCACGTGGCGAGGAGATCCGTGAACTGCTGCGAGGTGTACGAGAGCTTCTCGGCCTCGAAGCGGTACTTGCCTTCCTTGAAGAACTCGCTCGCGGCGCAGTCCATGCCGAGGAGCACCTGCTCGCCCGCGTGGTAGCCCGCCGCCTCGATGGCGCGCAGCAGCCACTGCAGCGCCGCCTCGTTGGTGGGCAGGTTCGGCGCGAAGCCGCCCTCGTCGCCCACCGTGGTGGACATGCCCTCCTTGTCGAGCATCTTCTTGAGCGTATGGAAGATCTCGCTGCCGCAGCGCAGCGCGTCGCGGAAGCTGTCGAAGCCCGCCGGGATCACCATGAACTCCTGCATGTCCAGCGAGTTGTTGGCGTGGGCGCCGCCGTTGATCACGTTCATCTGCGGGACCGGCATGCGGCGCGGCGCGCTGCCGCCCAGGTAGCGGTAGAGCGACAGGCCCGACTCTTCCGCCGCCGCTTTCGCGCACGCCACGGAGACCGCGAGGATCGCGTTGGCGCCCAGGCGCGACTTGTTCTCGGTGCCGTCCAGCTCGTTCAGCACGTGGTCGATGTGCGCCTGCTCGGAGACGTCAAGGCCCAGCACCGCCTCGCAGATCTCGGTGTTCACGTGGTCGACCGCCTTCTGCACGCCCTTGCCGAAGAAACGCTGCGGGTCGCCGTCGCGAAGCTCGATCGCCTCGCGCGAGCCGGTGGAGGCGCCGGAGGGGACCGCGGCGCGGCCCATGGCGCCCGATTCGACGAGCACGTCGGCTTCCACGGTGGGGTTGCCGCGCGAATCGAGGATCTCGCGGGCGACGACTTCGACGATGGCGGTCATGCTTCCTTTCGCTAGAGCTTCTGGACGAGGATTTCCGCGAGCTTCTTCGCCGCGTCGATGTCGCGCTCGGAGATCTTGTCGGGGCCCACCGCGAGCGTGATCCACGTGCGGCCCTTGCGCACGTTCATCTGGCCCGTCTTCCCGCTCCAGAAGGCGTCGGAGCCGGAGATGAGCAGGGGCTTGGTCTGGAACTGCAGGCGCGCCTCGTCGAAGGCCTGCTGGGCCTCGGCATCGGTCCTGCCCCACTTGAACTGCACGGTGGCCGAGACGGGCTTGCTGTCCTTGAAGCCCTTGTACGTGCAGGTGGGAATGACCTTCGGGCGCTTCACCTTCGGGTTCACCGGCTCGGGGGCGGCGGTGGTGCCCAGCGCCTTCTCCGCGTCGGCCGCGGTGAAGACGTCACAGGCGTCGAAAGCTTCCTCGGCGGCGCGCACCGGCAGCGCCAGCGCGCAGGCGGCCAGGACGGCCGCCACTCCCACGGCGTTCACCATTCGCATCGTTCACCTCGGCGGGTCGGGTGCGCCCGAGCGTTCTTGTGAGCGCCATGATAGCAGCGGCGCGCCGCCGCCGGGGTGCCGACGCGGGGGCCGGCCCCCTACTGGACGTCGCGCACGCCCCCGAAGAAGCCGCTGTACGAGCAGAACTGGTCCGCGCCGCTGAAGGTCCCGCTGAAGCCGCTCTGGGTGATGTGGATCGCGTCGATGCTATAGGAGCCGGCGTTGCTGGTGGTGCAGCTCCAGTTGCCGCCGCTCACCTGCCCGAGGACGCCCTGGCCGGCGAGCGCGCCGGTGAAGGTGCAACGCTGCGAGCCGCTCCCGGTGGTGAAGTCCACCGTCATGCTGAGCGAGGCCCCGCTCTGGGCGACGGTGAGGCTGTCGAAGATGAAGATCGGGCCGTTGGTCACGCCATGGCAGTTGGTGCCGTTGGCGGTGAGGCCGCCCACGTAGTGGCCGGAGAGGTCGTTGGGCGCGAAGGTCTCGCGCACGATGCCCTTCGTGACCGAAACGCCGTTCACCGTGTACTGGACGGTGCCCGAGTAGGGCGAGTTGAAGTTCACGGTCATGGTGCCGACCTGCGTGGCCACGGTGTTGTCGCCGCTGAAGCCGCCGCCGAAGTAGTTGCCGGTGGTGGAGTACATCGGCCCGCTGAACGCGCCGCCCGAGCCCTGCATCGTCGCGGCGTACCAGCGCGGCGTTTGGTCCTGCGCATAGACGTAGAGCGTGGCGAAGATGACGCTGCCCTGCTGGGTCATGTTGACGCCCCAGCCATGCTCCTGCTGGCCGGCCCACCACATGTCGGTGTAGTCCACGCCGTTGCTGGCGGCAGCGGCGGGGAGCGAGACGGCGAGGCAGGCGGCGGCCAGGTGGCGTTTCAGGATCGGGAACATGCGTAGTCCTTTGTTAGTGGAGCAGTCCTTTGAGCGCATCCATGGCCCCTTCGACGCCTCCCCTGCGTAACAATTCGAAGTTCGTGAGGACCTTTTGCGCGATCGCGGACACCAGCGCGTCGGCCACCACGCCCGCGGCCTGGCTCGCGGTGGCCCCGTCGCCGCGCTTGCCGATGTCGCGCACCACCACCTCGGGCAGGTCGAACGTGATGCCGCCGCCCTTCAGGCCCGCGCTCGTCATGGTGACCCGGCCTGCGCGAATGGCGACCGCATCGATGCGGAACCGGTGCCGAACGTCCTTGCCGGAAGGCGTCTTGTCGCCGCCGCCCGACGCGGCGTCGGCTTCCTTCACGTAGGCGGCGATGTTGCTCCGGATGGCCTCGAGGTTGGTCTGCCTCGCGCCGCGCTCGTACGTGATGGCCGGCTGCTCGATGGAAATCTCGAGGATGTGCACGAGCGGCGCGCGCAGCGTCGCGGGATCGACCGACACCGCGATGCGCTGCACCTTCAACGCGTCCGGCGCCGAGAAGCCCGGCGGGTTGCCGATCTCGACGTGCCCGAGGTTGCCGCGGCCATCGGCGGGAGAGAGGTGCACTTCGCCCACCTTCACCTCGACGCCGGCGACCTGCGGGCCGTAGTGCTCGAGGGCCACCTTCACGAGGAAGTCGATCGATTCGTAGGCCCAGAAGGCGGCCGCCGCGAGCACCGCCACCAGCACGAGCAGGATGGCGGCGGCTTTCTTCACAGGGAACTCACTCCAGCGCGGCGAGCACCGCGCGCAGCCCTTGCGCCTCGCCGCCTGCGGGGCGGCCCGGGCGGCTCACGTCGTTCCACGCGAACGTGTCGAAGTGGGCCCACGAAGTGCCCTCGGGGATGAAGTGCTCGAGGAACAGCGCCGCGACGATGGCGCCGGCGTAGCCGGAGCGGCCCGAGTTGTTGAAGTCCGCGACGTCGCTGTCGAAGAGGCGCCGGTAGCCGCGCCACAATGGCAGGCGCCAGATGGGATCCTGCACCTGCTGCGCGGACGCCGCGAGCTTCGCGGCGAGCTTCTCGTCGTTGCAGAAGAGCACCGGCAGCTCGGGGCCGAGCGCCACGCGAGCGGCGCCCGTGAGCGTGGCGAAGTCGATGATCGTGCGCGGCCTGGCTTCCGCGGCGTAGGCAAGCGCGTCGCAGAGGATCACGCGGCCCTCGGCGTCCGTGTTGCCGACCTCCACGTTGAGCCCCTTGCGCGTGCGCACCACGTCGCCCGGCCGGTAGGCATTGCCGCTGATCGCGTTCTCCACGGTGGGGATCACGAGGTGCAGCCGCACGGGCAGCTCGCGCTGCATGATGAGCCGGGCGAGCGCCAGCGCGTGCGCGGCGCCGCCCATGTCCTTCTTCATGAGCCGCATGCCCTCGGCCGTCTTGATGTCGAGGCCGCCCGAGTCGAAGCACACGCCCTTGCCGACGATCGCGACGCGCGGATGGCGCGGATTGCCCCAGTGCACGTCGAGGAGGCGCGGCGCGCGCGCGGCAGCGCGGCCCACGGCATGGATCGCCGGAAAGTTGTGGTGCAGCAGCTCCTCGCCCACCCACTCGTCGAAGGTGGCGCCGAAGAGCTCGGCCTGCTCGTGCACGCGGTCCGAGAGCTGGTCGGGGCCCATGTCCTCCGCGGGCGTGTTGACCAGGTCGCGCACGAGGCGCACCGCCTGCGCCATGCCGAGGGCCTGCCTCACGCGCACGCCCGGCTCGACCTGCAGCTGCGCGGGCTTGCGCTTCGCCTTGCGATAGCGCGCGAACTGGTAAGAGCCCAGGTCCCAGGCGAACGCCGCGTCCGCGGGCGTGATCGGCGTCGGTCCCTTGCCGAGCGCGTAGCGGCCCGGCGGAAGCTTCAGGGGCAACGCGGCGAGCCCCCACGGATCGGCGCCGTCGCGAACGCCGGCGAGCACGCGCGCGACGGCGCCCTGGGCGTCGGGCACCAGCGTGAACGAGCCGGGCGCCGCATCGAAACCCGCGGCCTGCGCCCAGCGCCGCTCGACGGGCTTGAGCGAGGCGAGAAGTTTCCCGAGGCGCTTCGCATCGCTACAGAGGATCGGGATGGCAGGGGTGAAGAGCTTGCGGTCGGTGATGACGTTCATGCCGACATTATGCCTTCGACGTCGCGCGCCTCCCGGCCACGGCGTGCCGGCGAGCGCGCACGCGACGAGCGTCCAGACGATCACGGCCCCGCTGGGCAGCGCGAGCGGGTCCCTTCGGGCGCCGGCCCGCCGCGGGACCTCTGCGCACGCGCGGTCAGTGCAGGAAGTAAACCACGGCGAACGCGAAGGCGGCGCCCGCGCACGTGAGCGCGATGAGCGCAAGCGACTCCGAAGGCCCCGCGCCCGAATGCGCCTCGGGCAACACGTCCGCGGCGCCGATGTAAAGCAGGAAACCTGCGAAGAATCCGAGGTAGAGCATCAGCCACGCGGGCGGCAAGTGGAAGAGGAGCGAGGCCGCCGCGCCCGCCACCGGCGCCGCTGCGTCCAGCGCCAGCATGGCGAACGCGCGCGGGCGCGTATTCCGGTGCACGAGCATGAGGCTCACGGTGTTCAAGCCATCGCAGAAGTCGTGCGCGATGACCGCCACCGCCACCGCGACGCCCACCGCCGGCGAGGCCTGGAAGCCCAACCCGATGCCGATGCCATCCATGAAGCTGTGCCCGATGAGCGCGGCGGCCGCGAGTAAGCCGCGCTGGGGATGGCGGTGCTGCGCGTAGTGTCCCTCGTGCCCGTGGTGGACGGGGAGGAACTTCTCGAGCGCATGGAAGACGACGAACCCCGCGACGAGCGCGGCCATGGCCGCGCGGGCCTCGAGGCCGTGATGCGCCGCGAGATCGAAGATCTCCGGAAGCAGGTCGAAGCTCACCACGCCGAGCAGCACGCCGGCGGTGAACCCGAGGATGAGCTGCAGGCGCGAGGCGTGGCGCAGCGCGAAGAGCCCGCCGGCGAATGTCGAGGCGAGCGCCGCGAGCGACAGCCCGACCGCCGTCAAGCCGCGCTCATTTCTGCTTGTACGGCTCGATCGACTGGGCCTCGAGGCGATAGCCGGCCGACGCCATCCCCATGCCGGCACGCGTCTGCGACCGGATCGTGCGCAGCGTCCCGTTCACCCACACGGCGTCCATCATGTGGTGCCCGGCGACCGGCTTGTCCGGCACGACATGGATGATCTGGTTGGCCGGCGGAGGCGGGACATGGATGCATGCCCCGAAGTATGGAACGAGCAGGAATTCGCTCACCTTTCCCTTGGCCTCGTCGAGCGGCACCATGAAGCCCGGGATGCGGATGCGCTTGCCGTCGAGCGACGCCTCCACCGGCGCCTTCTCCCACAGCTCCTGCATCTTGAGGAGTAGCGCGTTCGCGCGCGGATCGCCGTCGCGCATCATGCCGAGGTCGGTCGCCTTCAGCTCCTTGATCGGGTCCCAGTCCTTCGGCATGAGCGCGTCCCAATCGATCTCCTGGTAGGCGCCGTGCGCGGAGGGCTTCGCGGGCTTGGCGAGATGGTCGCCGACCTGGTAGTCCGCGCGCGCGAATCCCGCGCAGCACGCGAGCAGGGCGGCAATGAAGACGAGGGCTTTCATGGAATTCTCCTAGAGCCGCGGCGTGAGGCCATCGGCGAGGGCAAGGCGGCAGGCGCGATAAGCCGGCAGCACGCCGGCCGCGAAGCCCGCGGCCACGACCGCCGCGAGCAACAGCGATTCGTCGACGGACCATCCCAGGGCGTTTATGGGCAGGCCATAGTTCGATTCGAGCCACGGGCCGGTCAATGCCGACAGCGCGACCAGCAGCGCCACGCCCAGTGCGGCGCCCGACCCCGTGACGAGGAGCGCCTCGATCCCGAGGAGCGCCACGATGTGCCGCGGGCCCGCGCCCACCGAACGAAGGATGGACAGCTCGCGGCGCCGCTCGTTCAGGCTCGCGAGCACCGCCGCCGCCATTCCCGCGATGCCCACCACGACCACCAGCGCGGAAACCGCGAGCAGGCTCTTCTCGACCACGCCGACCACCTGCCAGAGCTGGTCGAGCGCCACGCCGGGCAGCACGGCCATCAGCGGCTCGCCGGCGAATTCGTTGATCGCGCGCTGCACGTGGAAGACGGCCGCGCGGTTCCTGAGCCCCACCAGCATCGCCGTGATGGTCTTCGGCGTGAGGTCGAACTTGCGCACGAACTGCTCGGGAATCGAGAACCCGCCGGGCGGCGGCGCGCCGCCCTGCCAACCGAGGTGGATCGCCTCGATCGCTTCCAGGCTCACGAACACCGAGCGATCCACGGGCGTGCCGGTGCGCGCGAGGATGCCCACCACGGTGAAGGGCTTGTCCGCGTGCTCGACCGATCCGATGCCGCCGCTGCCGTGCGTGAGCGTGATGGCGTCGCCCAGGCGATAGCCGAGATGGCTCGCGACGTCCGCGCCGAGGACCGTGTCGAACAAGCCCGAGAACGGGCGGCCGGCGCTGAACGCGAGCGGGGCGCCCAGGCTGTACTTGAAGTGCTCGAAAAAGGCCGGGGTCGTCCCCACCGTGGGGAAGCCGCGGTGCGAATCCCCGAGCGAGATCGGGATTGCCCAGGCGACCGCGGGGTCGCCGGCGATCTGCTGCTCGCTCTTCCAGAGCATGTTGTTGGTGGCTTCGCCCAGGTGGAACACCGCGTAGAGCACGAGCTGGATCGGGCTGGTGCGCGCGCCCACCACGAGGTCGGTGCCCGAGACCGCCTGCGAGAAACCCTCGCGCGCGGCAATGCGGGCACGCTCGACGCCCAACAGCATGGTGACGCTGAGCGCGATGGCGCACACGATGAGCGCCAGCGTGACGCGCCGGTTCCAAGCGCTGCGCAGCGCGAGCCGCAGCAGGTTCATGCGGCCTCGCCAAGCGCGGGCGCCGCGCGGCTCACCTCGTCCATCGCGACCTGGCGCGTGAAATGCGCGGCGAGGCGCCGGTCGTGGCTCACGAAGAGGAGCGCCGCGCCCGACGAGGCGCACTCGGCGAGCAGCAGCTCGAGGAACCCCTCCTGGCGCCCGGCGTCCAGCGACGACGTGGGCTCGTCGGCGATGATGAGCTCCGGCCGTCCGATCAGCGCGCGCGCGGCCGCCACGCGCTGCTGCTGCCCGACGGAGAGCTGCGTCACGTTGCGCGCATGGAGCGCCCGGCCGAGGTCGAGCTGGGCGAGCAGGCGCAGCGCCTGCGCCTCGAGATTGCCGCCCGCTTGCATGGCCCGCTCGCGCCGGCGCCGCGAGAAGCGACAAGGCAGCAGCACGTTCTCCACCACCGACAGGTACGGGATCAGGTTGAACTGCTGGAAGATGAAGCCGATGTGGTCGACGCGGAAAGCATCGCGGCGCGAGGCGCCGAGCGAGCCGAGGTCGGTGCCGAGGATGCGCACGTGACCCTGCTGCGGCACCAGCACGCCGCCGAAGATGCCGAGCAGCGTGCTCTTGCCGCTGCCGCTCGGCCCGTAGAGGAAGACGCGCTCCTGGGCGGCGATCGTGAAGCGATCGAGCTCCACGGTCGGCGCGAGGCGCGGCGCCCAGCGGAACGAGACGTTTTCGGCCTGCAGGAGAGGGCTGGGGCTGGGGTCCATCAGCTTCAGAACACGATCGTCCGCGAGTCGGCCGTGAGCTTCGCCCCGAACTGGCGTTGCGGCGTCACGGCCTGCACATTGATCCCGTGCAGCCTCGGAAACACGCCGCCGAGGATCTTCGCTTCGAGGCTCCTCAGTTCGCCCGGGCGTTCGCAGCGGAACTCGATCTGCGCGTCGAGGTCCGCGTGCCCCGGCTCCTCGTGGGACGCGCCGGGCGGCAGGGGCGCCACGCCCGGCGCCGCGAGCAGCTTCGCATCGATCACTGGAGATCCGAGCTGCACGGACTTCACCACGCAGCCTGCCGCGGGAGACGGCGCGAAGAGCTCCTGCGCCTTCGAGAAGCGCTGCGCCATCGCGCGGATCGCCTGCGTTTCCTTGTCGTTCGCGGGCGCGTGCTCGAAGCCCACGAAGTTGTCGAGCGGGCTGTCGATGGAGAGCTGGAGCGAATGGCCGTCGAGCGCCACGTCGAGCGCGGCGACACCATGCACGTGGGGCGGCGCGGCGCGCGCGCTCGCCGCAAGCAGCATCGCGCCGCACAGCGCGGCGCAAGAGGAGCGAAGGTTCATCGCGCGCTCCTTAGAAGGTCTTCGTGAGGCCGCCGTATACCCCGCGCCGCGGCCCGAACTGCGGCGCGCCCACGCCGATGCCGGTGCCGTCGCGCAGCTCGTAGGTCTTGTCGAACAGGTTCACCACCGCGATGCGCCCCTCGAGCTTGCCCAAGCCGAGGAAATCGAGCGCCTGCACGAGCGCGAGGTTCACCGTCGTGTAGCTGGGCAGGTGCTCGCTGTTGGCGAACCCGCGGCGCAGGCCGCTTCCGTAGATCACGTCGCCGGTCACCGTCGTGCCATGCCATTTGTACGACGCTCCCGCGGAGGCCGCGACCAGCTGGTCGTGGTCGAGGTGCACCCAGTTGTTGGCGATGTAGTCCAGCTCGTCGGGATCGAAATTGAACTGGCCCGTTTCCACGCCCTTCGCCGTCGCCTTCGAGACGGAGACGTTGCCGTACGCGGAGAAGCCGCCCTGCTTGTAGGTGCCCGAGAACTCGACGCCGTAGATCTTGCCCTTGTCGTAGTTGAACGCGGAGAAGATCAGCGCGTTGCCGAACTGGCCTTCGTCCTGCAGGTGGCGCACGTCCCGATAGTAGGCGTCCACGCCCAGCGTGATCGACGGCGTGAGCTGGTGCGAGACGCCCGCGTCGAAGTAGTTCGAGCGCTCCGATTTCACGGCCGTATTCGCGTCCGAGGGAAGCGCGTTGGTGGTTCCCTGGAACAGGGCCACCGAGGTGGTATCGATCTTCTCGGTGGGTGGCGGCGTGAAGTACCTTGCATAGCCCGCATGGATGCGCGTGGCTTTCGACAGGTCGTACGTGAACCCGATGCGCGGACTCAGCTGGCCCTCCTTCACGACCGTGTCGACCCGGTCCCCGCGCACCCCGTAGTTCAGCGTGAAGTCGGGATTGGGCGCCCACTCGTCCTGCAGGTAGGCGCCATAGAGCGTGCCGACGATCCGGCTGTCGTCCTGGATCGTGAATGGCACGTCGCTCGTCTGGTTGCCGTCCTCGTCGGCAGGGAATACGGTGGAAGCATTGTTCACGGTGAAGTGCTCGCGCTGGGCGAAGAGCCCGGCGCGCAGCGTGTGGCTCGCCCCGAGCCGGTAGCTCGAATCGGCCTGCACGCCGGTGACGTCGTTCTTGCGCAGGATCTGCGCGGCCACGCCGTTGAAGACCAGGTCGCCGACGGGGTCGGGATGGTAGGAGACGTCCGTGAAGCGGTGGAAGAGGGAGAGCTGGTAGTCGAGGCTCGCCCCGGAGGAATACTGGTACGAGAGCACCTGGAAGATGTTCTTCTCGTTCTGCTTCGCGTCGAGCTGGCTCGAGTCGATCGGCGGCGCGCCGGCGAGCGAATACGACGGATCCTGGCCGGGATTGTTGGGGATCTCGAACTTGTTGTCGGCGCTGCCATAGGTGAAGCTCAAGCGGCTCTGGGGGTCGATCACGTACGAGAACTGTCCGAAGCCGTGGCTCTGCCGCGTCGTGTCGTGGATGGCGTCTTTTTCGGGCGTGGGGTTCTCGATGCCGAGGTCGTTGCGAAGGAAGGAGCCCGTCATGTAGTAGCTGAAGGCGCCGCTCGATCCGTAGAGCTCGCCGTTACCCTCGGCGTGCGAGTGGCTGCCCCCCAGGAAGCCCAGGGTGCCGCCGTTTTCGGTGATGACGCCCTTCGAGTGGATGTCCACGATGCCCGCGGTGCGGTAGCCGTACTGGGCGGGCAGCGCGCCCGTCAGGACGTTGATGCGGTTGGCGAAGCGCGCGTCGAATGCCTGGCCGAATCCCGAGATCGCCTCCGGGATCACCACGCCGTCGATGCGGTACTGGAGGTTGGCGTGGTCGCCGCGCACGTGCAGCTGCCCGTAGGAGTCCTGGACCACGCCGGGCGCATGCAGGATCACCTCGTTCAACGGCGTGGAATCCCCGAGCGGGAGCGTCTGGATGTCCGTCTGGTCGAAGCGATAGATCGTGCTCCCGGTGTCGGGCGAAAGCGCGTTGCGGGCGGCGTCCAGGCGCTTGGCGACGACGTCGATGTTCTCCAGCTTCTTGACGTCGGCGTCCGCAGGGGCGGGAGCCGACTGCGCGAGTGCGATTGGCGGTGTGGCGCAAGCGGCGATGGCTATTGCCGCGAGATGCTTCTCGATCATGAATCCTCCGAAGTGCGGATGCGAATGTGCGGCGGCGCACACGCGCGCCGGCCGTGGACTACTGCACGGATCGGGACTTCAGAGGAGTGCGGGAGGGGCCCTGCTGCGGCATGTGAGGAACGTGCGGGAAGCCGCCGGCAGGTTCGCGGCGAGAGCTGCCACGATCGTGCCGGCCACCAGCGGCACCGCGGCCACGAAGCTCGCAGCCGCCCCCGAGAACGGGGCATACAGCGAACACTTTTCGCAGGTGTCCGAGCCCGGGTGCTGGTCCTGCGGGCCCGACTGGACGCTTGCGATGGCGTGCGAAAGATCGTGAAGCTGCGCCGCCATCTGGCCCGCGAAAAGCGCGAGGGCCAGGGCGAGCCAGAGGACCGGAACTAGGCGGCGCAGCGTTGGCATGGAAGCGCAATCATACGTGTTATCGTCGAACGGTTCCTTTCAACGCGTTACGCCGCCCCTTGGAATACGTCGTTCGTGGCATCGCCCTTCTGGCGCTGGCCTGCGCGCTTCCCTCCACGGCCATGCACATCGCCGAGGACAGGCCCGCCCCCGCCCTGGAAGCCCCGTTGCTCGACGGCTCGCATTTCTCGCTCGAGGCCGCGAAGGGCAAGGTGGTCATCGTCAATTTCTGGGCGACATGGTGCGCCCCATGCCGCGCGGAGATGCCCGCGCTGGACGCCTACTTCCGGCGCCATCGCGATGCGGGCCTCGTCGTCCTCGCGGTCAGCATGGACGATCCCGGGGACGAAGCGAAGGTTCGCGAGGTCATGAAGCCCTTCGCCTTCGCCGCGGCACTCGGTCCGCAGAGCGACTTCAAGGGCTACCAGCGCATCTGGCGCCTGCCGCTCACCTTCGTCGTCGACCGTTCGGGAACGCTGCGCAAGTCCGACTGGTACGGCGACCCGGGCCTTGACGAAGCGACGCTCGAGAAGCTCGTCACCCCGCTCCTCGATGCGCGCTGATCACAACGCCATGCGCAGCCCGATCGAAACGGAGTAGCGCGGCTCGAGTTGCAGCCCGTTCACGCGCTGGTAGATGGGCAGCTGCACATAGGCGTACGCCGCGGTCGTGGGCGTGATGCGCCAGTTTACCCCGGGGCTGAAGTACACCAGCGTCGCGCCGCTGTTCTCGACGTCGGCGTTGGCGCCCGACTCGCGCCCCTCGCTTCGGACGTTCACCTGGAACTGCGGCCGGACGTTCTCGAAGCTCATGTAGCGCGCCCCGAAGCTCACGTTCACGCCAGTGCCCGGCTTGAAGTCGTCGCGCGAGTTGAGCGGCTGCTGGAGGATCGCCTCGGCGAAATAATCCCAGTCGCGGTTCACGGCGCCGAAGTTGTAGATGCCCAGGAGCAGGTCGGTCGTTCCGGTGCCGGGCTGCAGCCCGCGATCGAGCAGCTCGCCCTCCTGCGGTCCGTCGATGAACTTGTTGTCGATGCTCCCCGTGGGCAGCTTCAGCCCGAACTGGACGCCGGTGCTGTGGTCGGCCGCGAGTCCGTGGTAGCGGCCGAGGATGCGCATGTCGCCGATGCTCTTCGTGTGCGACGTCGAGACCTCGGTGTCGCCCTCGGCGATCGTCGTGTGGTAGCGGTCGAAGTAGGGAAGCTGCGCGGAAACGCCCCAGTCGCCCATGCCCGCGTAGTCGAGGAAGAGCGTGTAGTTGCGGTTGAGGGTCTCCTGCTGGATCTCCTGGTCGGCGGGAAACTCGATCGAGCCGCGATCCACGCTCTTCGTGCCCGAGCGCAGGTCGTCCTGGTTGAAGTAGTCGAAGCGCAGGTCGGCGTGGAAGCCGCCATGCTCGGTGCCCTGGATGAGCCAATCGGAAGAAAGGGTGCAGCCGCAGCTGGAGCAGGCGAGCGCCGCCCCGGGAGACGCCACGATGGCCGAAATCAGGGCCGACTTGAATACTGGACGCATTCGATCACCTCCTGGAATCCGAAAACGAAGAGAGCGCGCGCGGCTCGCCGCGCAGCGCGTGCGGACGATCAGGAGAGGCGGGGCGGGGCGCGGCTGGGAGGCGGACGGGCGAAGAATGAAGGCCGCGGTGCCGAGACGAAACCCTCGGGAACGGCGAGGAAACCGGCGCGCACCGGGATCGCGGCAAGCACCGCCACCGGCGGCGGCGATTCCATGCCCACCACGCACAGCGGGCAGTGGAACCCGTCGTCGTGCCGGGCGGGATCGCCCGGATGCTGGAAGCCCGATTGCGTGCAGATGAAGCTCGGGATCTCGACGGAGGACGGCCGCGCGACGGACACCAGCGGCCACAGCGCGCCGAAGGCGACGGCGAACAGGGCGAGCAGCGCGACGAGGCGGCGTCTCGAGGTCATCGCACGCATTCTAGCCCAGCGTCAGCCGCCGGAGCCGGGACGCCACAGGTTCGCGTCGGGCAAGCCGCGCGCGACGTTCACCTGCGACCAGTTGCCGGTGAGGATCGCGTCGCGCAGCACTTCGCGGTACCGGGCCATGAGCTGCGAGTCGTTGGGCGAGGCGGCGTAGTAGTAGATGAAGTCGGGCAGGCTCTGCGCGTCGCAGTAGCCCTGGTAGGCGCAGCCCGCCTGCACGCGCGCATTCCCCGCGTCGCACGGGTGGCCGTATTCGCACGCGAGGAGCTGCCACGCCTCGTTGAAGGCCGCGCGCTGCACCGGCTGGTCGTCCACCTGCACCTGGAAGTCGTGCCAGGCGCTCGACATCACGCGCCCGGCGATCACCATCGCCTCGGGATCGCCCGAAGCGGCGAGGCTGCGCAGCGTGGCGACCTGGGCGTCGGTCACGGTGACGCTGCCGGGGCCCCACCGGGTGTCCGGGCCGCCCGCGCGACGTTCCGCCCACAGCGCCTGCTCGAGCGAGTAGGCCTGCGCCTTCGGATCGCCGAGCGCCGCGGAGTCCACGAGCAGCTTGTCGAGGTCGGCCTGGCGGATCGAGATCCCCTCCATGCCCGCGCAGCGATTGGCGGCGATGTCCTCGAAGGCGGCGATGCGTTTTCCACGCTGGGGATCGTTGGCGGGGATGCCCGCCACGAACTCGTCGCGGCGCTGCTCGGCGGTGCGCACGAGGGGCTGGCGCGAGGTGCGGTCGGTGATGGCGGCGCAACGCTTGAGCAGGTCGTACAGGACGTACAGGCCCTCCGGCGTCTGGCCCTCGGGCGAGGACTTGAGCCGCTCGTACATCGCGCGATAGTTCCTCGAGCGCAGGTAATCGTTGAAGAGCGAGCGGCGCGCCGGCGGCGCGGGCCGGGTGCCCGTGCGCAGGTCGATCGCCAGAACGCTCGCCGCGCCGAGCTTGCGCCGCGCCGTGGCCTGGGTGGCGGAATCGGCGGGCCCGGCGGCCGACCCATCGTCGGGCAGCTCCGGCGGCCGCACCAGCAGCCACGCGCCCGCGATCACCATGGCCACGGCGGCGAGCCCCAGCCAGGCGCCGCGCTTCATGCCGCGTCCGTGAGGACGAACTCGGCGCCGCGCTCCGCGATCATGTAGGTTGGCGCATTGGTGTTGCCCGACGTGATGCGCGGCATGATGGAGGCGTCGATCACGCGCAGGCCCTTCACGCCGCGCACGCGCAGGCGGTCGTCCACCACCGCATGGGCATCGCGCCCCATGCGGCAGGTGCCCACCGGATGGAAGATCGTGGTGCCCAGGTCGCCCGCCGCTTTCACGAGCGCCTCGTCGCTCTCGGCCGCCGGGCCCGGGCGCCATTCCTGCGGCGAATACCTCGCGAGCGCGCGGGCGGCCATGATGCGCCGCGTGAGGCGCATCGAGCGGGCGGCGACCGCCTGGTCCTCGGGTGTCGAGAGGTAGTTCAGGCGGATCTCGGGAGCCGCGAAGGGGTCGGGCCCCTTGATGCGCACGTGCCCGCGCGAGGTGGGCCGCAGGTTGCACACCGAGGGCGTGATGGCGGGGAACGGGTGCAGCGGGTCCCCGAACTTCTCGAGCGAAAGCGGTTGCACGTGCCACTCCACGTCCGGCGTGTCCTCGGCCGGGTCGCTCTTCGCGAACGCGCCCAGCTGCGAGGGCGGCATCGTGAGGGGCCCGGTCTTGAAGAGCAGGTACTCGAGGCCCATGGCGGCCTTGCCGAGCCAGCGGTTGGCGCGCTCGTTCAACGTGGGCCCGTCCACCTTCCACACCATGCGGATCTGCAGGTGGTCGTGGAGGTTCCCGCCGACGCCCGGCAGCTCGCGCACCACGGGCAGCTGGAATCTCTCCAGCAGGTCGCGCGGGCCGATCCCGGAGAGCTGCAGAAGCTGCGGGGAGCCGATGGAGCCGGCGGCGAGGATCACCGCCTTCGAGGCCCGGGCCGTGCCCTCGCCGCGACCCTCGACCACGAGGTCCACGCCGGTGGCGCGCGTCACGCCGTCCTTCGTTTCCAGCACCACCTTGCGCACGTGCGCCTTGGTGATCACCGTGAGGTTCGGGCGCGAGAGCGCCGGGCGCAGGAATGCCCGCGTGGCGCTCCAGCGCCGCCCGCGCCGCTGGTTCATGTGGAAGTAGGCGTTGCCGAAGTTGTCGCCGCGGTTGAACTCCTCCACTTTCGGGATCCCGCATTCGGCCGCCGCGTCGCGCCAGGCGTCCAGGATCTCCCAGCGCACGCGCGGCTCCTCCACGCAGAGCTCGCCGTCGCAGCCGTGGTGCTCGGTGGCCCCGCCGAAATGGCGCTCGGCGCGCTTGAAGGACGGCAGCACGTCCTCCCACGACCAGTCGCGGTTGCCGAGCGACTGCCACAGGTCGTAGTCCACCTTCTGGCCGCGCATGTACACCATCGCGTTGATGGACGAGCAGCCGCCAAGCACCTTTCCGCGTGCATAACCGAGGCTGCGGCCGTTCAGCCCCGGGTCGGCCTCGGTGCGGAAGCACCAGTCGGTGCGGGGATTGCCGATCGTGTAGAGGTAGCCGACCGGGATGTCGATCCAGAACCAGTCGTCCTGGCCGCCCGCCTCCACCACGAGCACGCGGTGGCGGCCGTCCTTCGTGAGGCGGTTGGCGAGTACGCAGCCGGCGCTGCCCGCACCGACGACGATGTAGTCGTACTCACCGAAGGATTCCATGAGTGCCGATGCTAGCCCATTCAACCCTCGGATGGGGCAGGCACCGGCGGCCGCGCGCGGCAGGCGCGCTTCCCGCGCCCTACAGGTGGCTTCGCCGCTCGATCTTCGCCGCCGCGTCCGCAAAGTCGCGCGCCAGCAGGTGCGACATGGCGCGCGTGAGTGGGTCCGGGCTCGCCTCGCCGAGCAGCACGGTGCTGCAGCCCGCCCCGATGCCGGTCTCGATCTCGTCGCGCGTGCGCCCGACGAGCCACGAGGTCTGCAGGTCGATGCCGAACTCGCTCGCCGCATCGAGCAGGAACTGCACTCCGGCATCCAGGCCGACCAGCACCGTGTAGTAGCCGGCGCTCGCGAAGAGCCCGAGGTCCTCGAGGCTGGGATCGTCGGTGCTGTTGATGAAGATCGCGCGCTTCACACCCGGGACGCTATCACGGCGCGGCGGCGCGCGACAGGTCCGGGCCGGGCGGGCGGGCCTAGCGGGGCAGGCGGCCGGCGGCCCGCCTCGCCTCGTAGGCCTTCAGGTGCGTGTACGCGAGCGAGAGCACGGTGTCGTCCACGCCGTGCTTGCGCGCCCGGTCGAGCATCCAGCCCACGATGTGGTCGCCCTCCACGGGCCCGCCGCCTTCGAGGTCGCGCAGCATCGAGGCGCTCCACAGGCCCTGCGGGTCCGTGAGGCGCTCGCGCGCGGACTGGATGAAGGCGTCCCGGGGCGGATGTCCTTCGCGCGCGGCAATCTCGCGGTTGGCCTCCAGCACGCGCAGCATCGCCTCGCGGCCGCCGGGCGCGGCCATGATCTCGCGCACGTTGCCGCGGAAGAGGCACGTCGTGGCGGCGAGCGCGCACAGGAAGACGATCTTCTCCCAGAGGTCCTGCTCGATGTCCGGCGAGAGCTTCCAGTCCGCCTTGGCGCGGGCGAGCTCCGCGGCGAAGGCCTTCGCGCGCGGCGTCTCGCGCTTGTCGCGCTCGCCGAAGAGGATGCGGTGCAGCGCGTCCCCGTTCACCACGACGCCGTCCTTGCGCAGCGTGGCATTGATGTGCGCCGTGCCGCCCATCACGCGCTCTCGGCCGAAGCGGGCATCCAGCGCCTCGAAGTGCGCGAGGCCGTTCAGCAGCGGAACGATCGCCGCGTCGCCCTTCACCGCCGGCGCGATGGCGTCCATGGCGGAGTCGAGGTCGTAGGCCTTGCAGGTGAAGAGGATGAGGTCGTAGCCGGGCCGCAGCCCCGCGGCGGTCACGGTCTTCACGGGCATGCGGATGTTGCCGTTCGGGCTCTCGACCACCAGCCCGTCGCGCGCGAGCTGCTCGCGGCGCTTGTCGCGCACGAGGAACGTCACGTCGCTGCCCGCTTCCGCGAGCCTGCCGCCGAAGTAGCCGCCGATGCCGCCGGCGCCGAGGACGAGGATCTTCATGGCATTCGAGTCGCGCGAGCCGCGCGATCCTTACAGGGTGGCCTCGGCGAAGCCGCGTTTCTTCACGAGCGCGTCGATTTCCTTCAGCGTGGCGAGCAGGTCCCTCATCTTGCCGAGCGGCCAGGCGTTGGGCCCGTCCGAGAGCGCCTTGGCGGGATCGGGGTGCGTCTCCATGAAGACGCCCGACACCCCGGTCGCGATGGCCGCGCGCGCGAGCACCGGCACGAACTCGCGCTGGCCGCCGGAAGACGTGCCCTGCCCTCCCGGAAGCTGCACCGAGTGCGTCGCGTCGAAGACCACGGGGCATTTCGTCTCGCGCATGATCGCGAGCGAGCGCATGTCGGAGACGAGGTTGTTGTAGCCGAACGAGACGCCGCGCTCGCACACCATGATGTTGTCCGCGCCCGAGGCCTCGCGCGCCTTCTCCACCACGTTCTTCATGTCCGAGGGCGCGAGGAACTGGCCCTTCTTGATGTTCACCGGCTTGCCTGCGCGCGCAACGGCATGGATGAAGTCGGTTTGCCGGCAGAGGAACGCGGGCGTCTGCAGCACGTCCACGTGCTTCACCACCTCCGGCACCTCGGCCTCCGTGTGGACGTCCGTGAGCACCGGCACGCCGATCTCCCTGCGCACCTTGGCGAGGATCTCCAGGCCCTTGCGCATGCCGGGGCCGCGAAACGACTTGCCCGAGCTGCGGTTGGCCTTGTCGTAGCTCGACTTGAAGATGAACGGGATGCCGAGCTCCTTCGTCATGTCGCGCAGCTTCCCCGCGACATCCATCTGGAGCTGCTCGCTTTCCACGACGCAGGGGCCCGCGATGAGGAAGAAGGGCTTGTCCAGCCCGGCCTCGAAACCGCAGAGCTTCATGCTTCGCTGCCGCCGATCACCTTGAGCGCGGGCTCCGGCACGCGCAGCTTGTGCTGCTCGAGCGCGGCCTTGATGAACGACTTGAACAGCGGGTGCCCGGCGCGCGGCGTGGACGTGAATTCGGGGTGGTACTGCACGCCCACGAACCACGGGTGGTCGGCGAGCTCCGAAATCTCGGTGAGGTCCTCGGCCTGCGTCTTGGCGCTGATCACCAGGCCCGCGGCCTCGAGGCGCGGCACGTAGTGGTTGTTCACCTCGTAGCGGTGGCGGTGGCGTTCGGCGACCACGTCGCGCCCGTAGATGCGGTGCGCGAGCGTGCCCTTCTTGACGTTCGCCGGCTGCGCCCCCAGGCGCATGGTGCCGCCCAGGTTCGACTTCTCGTCGCGCTTCTCGATGCGCCCGTCCTTGTCCTGCCACTCGGTGATGAGCGCGATCACCGGGTGCGGCGTGTCGCGGTCGAACTCGGTGGAGTTGGCGCCCTCGAGGCCGCACTTGTCGCGCGCGATCTCGATGGCCGCGATCTGCATGCCCAGGCAGATGCCGAGGTACGGCACCTTGTTCTCCCGCGCGTACTTCACCGCCGCGATCTTGCCCTCGATGCCGCGCTTGCCGAAGCCGCCCGGGACGAGGACCGCGTCCATGTCCTTGAGCGTGCCCACGCCCTGCGACTCGATCTGCTCGGAATCGATGTAGTGGATGTTGACCTTGGTGCGCGTGTGGATGCCGGCGTGTACGAGCGCCTCCGAGAGCGACTTGTACGAGTCGGTGAGGTCGATGTACTTGCCCACCATCGCGACGTCCACCGAGTGCTCGGGGTTCTCGAGCGCCTCGACGATGTTCTCCCACGCCGTGAGGTCGGCCGGATAGGCGGCGAGGTCGAGCTTGCGGCAGACGATCTCGTCCAGGCCCTGCTTGTGCAGCGCCACGGGGATCTTGTAGATGGAATCCATGTCGTAGGCCGAGATCACCGAGCGCACGTCCACGTTGGTGAAGAGCGCGATCTTGCGCCGCTCGCTCTCGGGCAGCGGCACCTCGCTGCGGCACATCACGATGTCGGGCTGGATGCCGATGCCGCGCAGCTCCTTCACGGAGTGCTGGGTCGGCTTGGTCTTGATCTCGCCCACCGAGGCGAGGTGCGGCACCAGCGTGAGGTGGATGTAACAGGTGTTGACGCGCCCCTCCTCGATCCCCATCTGGCGGATCGCCTCGAGGAACGGCAGCGACTCGATGTCGCCCACCGTGCCGCCGATCTCGATGATGCCCACCTCGGCGTCCTTGCACGCGGCCTTGATGGAGGACTTGATCTCGTCGGTGATGTGCGGGATCACCTGCACCGTGCCGCCCAGGTAGTCGCCGCGGCGCTCCTTGTTGATGACCCGCTCGTAGATCTGGCCCGTGGTGAAGTTGTTGGCCTTGGTCATCGTGGCCGACACGAAGCGCTCGTAGTGGCCGAGGTCGAGGTCGGTCTCCGCGCCATCCTCGGTCACGAACACCTCGCCGTGCTGGAACGGCGACATCGTGCCGGGATCGACGTTGATGTAGGGATCGAGCTTTACGAGGGAGACTTTGATCTTGCGCGATTCGAGGATCGCGGCGAGGGAGGCGGCGGCGATGCCCTTGCCCAGGCTGGAAACCACGCCACCAGTCACGAAGACGTACTTGGTCATGCCCGAACTCCGTGATGGAAATTCTTATTTTACAGGAAAGGCTCCGGGAGCAATAGATGGCGGCGGGGAGTTGAGGCCGGGTTGAAACCGCAGAGGCGCGCAGAGGGAACGCAGGGGACACGCAAGAGGAAAAAACTTTGGGGTTCAGGCCGAAGGGTTCGATCGATTCGCCATGCCGATCGCCAGAGACTCCTCTGCGTTGCCTCTGCGCGCCTCTGCGTTCAATATCCCCGCCCGAATCTCGCGCCCAACTGCCCGATTCCTCCCTGTAAAATCATGCAATGAAAGTCGCCGGGAAGCACTACCGCAGCCTGTGGGCGGACGAGTCCCTGGGCGTGGTCCACATCATCGACCAGTCGCGGCTGCCGCACGTGTTCGAGACGGCCACCATCGCCTCGGCCGAGGCGATGGCGGAGGCGATCCGCGGCATGCGGGTGCGCGGCGCGCCGCTGATCGGGGTGGCGGCCGCGTACGGCATCGCGCTCGCGGTCTCCCGCGATCCCTCGGACGAATCCATCTCCAGGGCCTCGGCGATGCTGCGCACCACGCGGCCCACCGCCGTGAACCTCGCCTGGGCCATCGCCCGGATGCGCGAGCGCCTCGCCTGCGTGGCGGCCTCCGGGCGGCTGCTGGCCGCCTGGAACGAGGCGCAGGCCATCGCCGACGAGGACGTGGCGCTGAACGAGGCGATCGGCCGCCATGGCCTCGCCATCCTCGAGCGCGAGCACGAGGCCCTCAAGAGGCCCGTGAACATCCTCACGCACTGCAACGCCGGCTGGATAGCCACCGTGGACTGGGGCACGGTCACCGCGCCCATCTTCATGGCGCACGACCGCGGAATCCCGGTGCACGTCTGGGTGGACGAGACGCGCCCGCGCAACCAGGGCCTGCTCACCTCGTGGGAGCTCACCGGCCACGGCGTGCCGCACACGCTGGTCGCGGACAACGCCGGCGGCCACCTGATGCAGCGCGGCCTCGTGGACCTCGTGATGGTGGGCGCCGACCGGGTGTCGCGCCGCGGCGACGTCTGCAACAAGATCGGAACCTACCTGAAGGCGGTGGCGGCGCGCGACAACGACGTGCCGTTCTACGCCGCGGTGCCCACGCCCACCATCGACTGGGGCATCGAGGACGCGATGCGCGAGATCCCCATCGAGGAGCGTCCCGAGGACGAGCTGCGCATCGTGCGCGGGCTGGACGCCGAGGGCCGCGCCTCGGAAGTGCTGATCGCGCCCCGCACCACCCGGGTGGCCAATCCCGCCTTCGACGTGACGCCCGCCCGCTTCGTGACCGCGATCATCACCGAGAAGGGCGTGGTGCGCGCCAACGAGCGCGAGCTGCTGGCGCTCTGGCCGCGCCAGCGCGAGAGCAAGGCCTACCTCACGTAGGTTCCGCGGAATGATCCCGCGGGACGCGTGTCGAAGCGCGAGACAGAGCAAGGCCGGACGCGAGATAATGGCGGGAGCCGGTGCCGCCAAGCCGGCATAGACAGACACCCCGAGGAGCCTCGATGCACGCCCAAGCCGCCCCCGTCACGGGAGGCGTCCCCACCCGCAACCGCAAGTTGCTGGAGTGGGTCGACGAAGTCGCCGCCCTGGCGCAGCCCGCACGCATCCACTGGTGCGATGGCACGGATAGTGAATACGACAAGATGTGTGCCGAGCTCGTCGCGGCCGGCACGCTGAAGAAGCTCAACGAAAAGCTGCGGCCCGATTCCTACCTCGCATGGTCCGATCCCTCGGACGTGGCGCGCGTCGAGGACCGCACCTTCATCTGCTCGCGCTCGGAGGACGACGCCGGGCCAACGAACAACTGGGTCGAGCCCGGGGAGATGCGCGCCACGCTGGAGCGCCTGTTCGCCGGCTGCATGCGCGGGCGCACGATGTACGTGGTGCCGTTCAGCATGGGCCCGCTCGGCTCGCCCATCGCGCACATCGGCGTCGAGATATCGGATTCCGCCTACGTCGCCGTCAACATGAAGCTCATGACGCGCATGGGCCGCAAGGTCCTCGACGTGCTGGGCGACGGCGATTTCGTGAAATGCCTTCACTCGGTGGGCGCGCCGGTCGCCCCCGGCCAGAAGGACACGGCCTGGCCCTGCAACAAGGAGCACAAGTACATCGTGCACTTCCCCGAGTCGAAGGAGATCGTCTCGTTCGGCTCCGGCTACGGCGGCAACGCGCTGCTGGGCAAGAAATGCCTCGCGCTTCGCATCGCCTCGGTGATGGGCCGCGAGCAGGGCTGGCTCGCCGAGCACATGCTGATCCTGGGCGTGGAATCGCCCGAAGGCCGCAAGCACTACGTGACCGCGGCATTCCCGAGCGCCTGCGGCAAGACCAACTTCGCCATGCTGATCCCGCCGCCCGCGCTCAGGGGCTGGAAGATCACCACCGTGGGCGACGACATCGCGTGGATCAAGCCCTGCCCCGACGGCGGGCTGCGCGCGATCAATCCCGAAGCGGGGTTCTTCGGGGTCGCGCCGGGCACCGGCTGGGACACCAATCCCAACTGCATGGAAACGATCAAGCGCAACACCATCTTCACCAACGTGGCGCTCACGCCCGAGGGCGACGTGTGGTGGGAGGGCATGACGAAGGAGCCGCCGCCGCGGCTCACCGACTGGACCGGCCGGGAGTGGGCGCCCGGCTGCGGGCGCCCCGCCGCGCATCCGAATGCGCGCTTCACCGTGGCCGCCTCGCAATGCCCTTCGATCGATCCGGACTGGGACAACCCGGCGGGCGTCCCCGTGGATGCATTCATCTTCGGCGGCCGGCGCTCCAGCACCGTGCCGCTCGTGACGGAAGCCAAGAGCTGGCGCGACGGCGTGTACATGGCCGCGACGCTCGGTTCCGAGACCACCGCCGCGATCGTGGGCCAGGTGGGCGTGGTGCGCCGCGACCCGTTCGCGATGCTCGCCTTCTGCGGCTACCACATCGCCGACTACGTCGCGCATTGGCTCGCGGTCGGCCGGCAGCTGAAGAAGAAGCCGCGCATCTACCTCGTGAACTGGTTCCGCAAGGACGCGCACGGCAAGTACATCTGGCCGGGCTACGGAGAGAACATGCGCGTGCTCAAGTGGATCATCGAGCGCGTCGAGGGCAAGTCCGAGGCGCTCGACACCGCGCTCGGCCACGTGCCCTCGTCCCTCGACATGACGGGGCTCGCCTCGTTCGGACCGGACAAGTTCGCGGCCGCCACGGCGGTCTCTACGGAGGAATGGCGCAGGGAGATGCCGCTGCACGGCGAGATGGTCGAAGGCAAGCTCGCCGAGAAGGCCCCGAAGGAGATGATGCAGCGCTACGAGGAGCTGAAGGCGCGATTCAAGTAGAGCTCGAAGCTTTCCCCCGGGCGTTGCGTAGAATAGGCGCCCATGTTCGACGACGCCGTCCGCGAGCGCTCCGACGCGCTCATCCACACCCTCCTCGAATCCGTGCGCATCGCCTCGGTGAGCCTCACCGGGGAAGGCATCGCCGACCAGGTCGGCTTCCTGCGCGACAAGCTCGCGGGCTGGGGCTTCGAGGTCGAGGTGCATCCCACCTCGAGCCACCCGATCCTCTACGCCGAGGCGGGCCCGAAGGACGCGCGCTTCACGTGGCTGCTCTACGGCCACTACGACGTCTATCCCGCCGACGAGAAGCAGGAGGGCTGGCGAACGCGCCCCTTCGAGCCGGTGATCGAGGGCGACCGGGTGTGGGGCCGCGGCGCCGGCGACAACAAGGGCCAGCACCTCGCCCTGCTCAACGCGATCGCCGTGTACCGCGAGCTGCACGGCAAGCTGCCCATCCGCGTGAAGGTGATCCTCGAGGGCGACGAGGAAACCGGCAGCGTGCCGCTGCCGAAGTTCATCGAGGCGAACCGCGAGCGCCTGAAGGCGGACCTGTGCGTGTACTCCGATGGCCCGATGTTCCCCTCGGACCAGCCCGTGCTGCTGATGGGCGTGCGCGGCAACCTCGGCCTCGAGTTCACCGCGCGGGGCGCCAAGCGCAACCTTCATTCGGGCAACTTCGGCGGCGTGGCGCCCAACCCGACGCTGGACCTGGTCCACCTGCTGGCCGAGATGGTGGACCGCGAGGGGCGCATGCTCGTACCGGGCGCGGGCTATGCCGAGATCCAGGTCGCGCCGGCGGACCTCGAGGCCGTGGCGCGGCTGCGCGTGGACCACCAGGACTTCCGCCAGAGCGTGGGCTGCGAGCCCACGACGGGTGCCGACGATGCCCTCTTCCACGAGCGCATCATGCTGCGCCCCGCGTTCAACGTCTCGGGGTTCGCGTCCGGCTACACGGGCGCGGGCCAGAAGACGATCATCTACAAGGAAGCCGTCGCGAAGGCCGACGTGCGCCTGGTGGGAAACCAGGATCCGCAACAGGTCTTCGAGGCGGTGAAGCGCTTCGCCGCCGACCGCGGCTACCGCAACATCGAGATCAAGTGCCTCAAGAGCACGCCGCCTTCGCGCACGGCGCTGGACCACCCCATGGTGCCGCTCGTGAAGACCGCGGTGGAACGCGGCTTCGGGCGCAAGGTGCTGGTGGTGCCTTCGCTCGGCGGGACCACGCCGGACTTCGTGTTCACGAAGCTCCTGGGCCTGCCCTCCATCGTGATCCCGCTCGCGCCCTACGACGAGAACAACCACGCGCCCAACGAGTCGACCAAGGTCTCGCTCTACCTCGCGGGAATCCGCTCGGGGCTGCACTTCATCGATTCGCTCGGACGCACCTAGCCGGAGGTCCCATGGATTACCGCAGCCTCGGCCGCAGCGGCCTGCACGTCTCGCCCCTCTGCCTCGGCACGATGATGTTCGGCGACCGCACCGATGCGGCCGAAGCGGGCCGCATCGTGGGCTCGGCGCGCGAGGCGGGCGTGAACTTCATCGACACCGCGGACGTTTACGCCAAGGGCGAGAGCGAGCGCATCACGGGCAGGCTCATCGCATCGGACCGGGACCGCTGGGTCCTTGCAACGAAGGTCGCGAACGCCATGGGCGACGATCCCAACCGCCGCGGCACCGGGCGCAAGTGGATCATGCAGGCCATCGACGAGAGCCTCGCGCGCCTCGCCACCGACTACGTGGACCTCTACTACATCCACAAGGACGTCGAGTCCACGCCGCTGGAGGAATCGCTCCAGGCGATGGCGGACCTCGTGCGCGCCGGCAAGATCCGCTACTACGGGATCTCCAACTTCCGCGGCTGGCGCATCGCGGAGGCCATGCGCGTGTGCGAGGCGCTCTCGCTGCCGCAGCCGGTGGCGTGCCAGCCCTACTACAACGCGATGAACCGCCAGCCCGAGAACGACATCCTCCCGGCCTGCCAGCACTACGGCATCGGGGTCGTGCCCTACAGCCCGCTCGCGCGCGGCGTGCTCACCGCGAAGTACAAGCCCGGCGAGGGCGTCACGGACGACTCGCGGCTGGGGCGCAAGGACAAGCGGTTCATGGAGACGGAGTTCCGCGAGGAGTCGCTCGCCATCGCGCAGAAGCTGAAGGCGCACGCGCAGTCCAAGGGCATGTCGCCCGGGCACTTCGCGGTCGGCTGGGTGCTCGCCAATCCGATCGTCACGAGCGTGATCGCGGGCCCGCGCACGCTCGAGCAGTGGACGGATTACCTCGCCGCGCTGGGCAAGGGCTTCGACTCGGGCGACGAAGCGCTGGTCGATTCGCTGGTGAAGCCCGGCCATCCCTCGACGCCGGGCTACAACGACCCGATGTACCCGCTGCGCGGGCGCCCGGTGCGCTAGCGCTTCCCGTCGTACCAGAACGCCGCGTCCTCGCGGCTTTTGAGGCGCCCGCCGTGCAGCGCGCCCTTGCGCAGGACGCCCGCCGTGATGCGCAGCATCTGCCACATCGTGCGCCCACGCGCCTTGCGTGCCGAGGTCTCGACGAAGCCGCGGACGATCACGAAGCGGCCCTGGCGCTTCAACGCCTGGCTGTAGCCGATCTCCTCGCCTGCGTAGGTCGCCTCGTCGAAACCGCCCGTCGCCTCGAATGCGCGGCGCGTGCAGAACACGAAGCAGCCCGCCGCCCAGCGCCCGAGCCCGAAGTAGAGCGGCGTGAAGACCACCATGAAACGGCTCACCCACGCCGGCACGTCGCCATAGAAGGCCACGCGTGCGCCGCCGCCCACCGCGCCGCCGCGCAGGGCCGCCAGCGCCTCGGCCACGAGCGATTCGTTCAGGTGCGTGTCGGCATCGACGAAGAAGAGGACCTCGCCCGTGGCGGCGCGGGCGCCCGCGTTGCGCGCGCCGGCGATCTGGCGCTTCTGCACGTCGACCACGCGCGCGCCCGCTTCGCGCGCGACCTGCGCCGTGCGGTCGGTGGAGGAATCGTTCGCGACCACGACCTCGTAGGGCTCGCCGCAGGCCCGGCCCGCGGCGTGGATCGCGGCGAGCGTGGGAGCGAGGTAGTCCTCCTCGTTGAAGGCGGGAACGACGAAGGAGATCAAAGCGCGAGGTGGTCGCGCACGATGGAATCGAAGTCGCCGTCGGCCTGGAACCCCATCGCGTTGGCGCGCTCCGTGCGGAAGCGCACGGGCCACGTCTTCACGATGCCCTGGATGCGCGCATCCGGCACGAACTTCACGCGATCCACCGCCTCGCGCCCCGCGACCCGCCCCATGGCCTCGATCATCTCGCGCACCGTGAGCGTGATGCCCGGGAGGTTCACGACGCGGGTGGTGGGCCAGGCGGAGGCGGGCAAGTCGTGCGCGAGCATGAACGCTTCGACCACGCGCCGCGGCGAGAGGATCCACACGCCCGTCGTATCGGGCACGGGGCATTCGGACACGGCGCCCGCGAGCGGCTCGCGGATGATGCCGCTCGCGAACGACGACGCGGCGAGGTTGGGCTTGCCGGGGCGCACGACGATCGTCGGCAGCCGCAGCGACCGCCCGTCGATGAAGCCCTTGCGCGTGAAGTCGGCCACCAGGTACTCGCCGATCACCTTCTGCGTGCCGTAGGAAGTCTGCGGCGCGGGCGTGGTCGAGTCGTCGAGGATGTCCGGAAGCTTGCCGCCGAACGCGGCCACGGAGCTCGCGAACACGAAGCGCGGCGGCGCCTTCACCTTGCGCGCCGCTTCAAGCAGCGCGCGGGTGCCGTCCAGGTTCACGTGGTAGCCCAGGTCGAAGTCCGCCTCGGCGCCGCCGCTCACCACGGCCGCCAGGTGGTAGATCGATGTGGTGCCGGGCGTGAGCGCCTTCGCGATCACTTCGGGCGAGGCGACGTCGCCCGCCACGCACGTGAAATCCTTCGCGAGGTCGGGCGGGAAGGCCACGTCCAGCAGCACGATCTCGCGCGAGGCGCCGGCGGCGCGCAGCGCCCGCGCAAGGCGCGAGCCGATGAAGCCGCCGCCGCCGGTGATGACAGTGCGAGCGCTCACGATGCCCCCTACTTCGCCGCCAGCGCCTGCGCGAGCCCGGGCACCACGTCGGCGCCCTGCGGCACGCTGATGTGCGCGCCGGGAAACGACGTGAAGGGCTCGTTGCGCCCGCCCAGGCAGCGCGCCAGGAACGCCTCCGAGATCGCGTAGAAGGACACGCGGTTCTCGGGCCGCGCGAAGCCGTGGCCCTCGTCGGCGTACACGACGTACGTCACCGGGATCTTCTTCCCGGACATGGCGGCCACGATCTGGTCGGATTCCTTCTTGGTGACGCGCGGGTCGTTGGCGCCCTGCGCGATGAGCAGCGGCCGCTGGATCTGGTCCATGCGCGTGATGGGCGATTTCGCGAGCAGCTCCTCGCGGTCCTTCGGCTTCTCCGGGTTGCCCACGCGGCGATACCAGCTGCTCTCCATGAACGGCTTCCAGTACTCGGGGAAGCTCTCGATCAGCGTGACGAGGCTCGAGGGGCCCACGATGTCCACGCCGCAGGCGAAGGTGGTCGGCGTGAACGTCATGCCCACCAGCGTGGCGTAGCCGCCGTAGGAGCCGCCGTAGATGGCGATCTTGTCCGCGGTGGTGATGCCGTTGTCCACGGCCCACTTCACGGCGTCGACGAGGTCGTCGTGCATCTTGCCGGCGAACTCGCGGTTGGCGGCCTCGACGAACTTCTTGCCGAAGCCGGTCGAGCCGCGGTAGTTCACCTGCAGCACGGCGTAGCCGCGGTTGGCCATCCACTGCGCCTCGGCGTTGTAGCCGAAGACGTCCTGCGCCCACGGGCCGCCGTGCACGTTGAGGATCATCGGCAGCGGCTTCTTCGGCTTGGGGCCGCCGTCGGAGGCCCCCACCGGCAGCGTGAGGAACGAAGGCAGCACGAGGCCGTCGCGCGCGTGGATCTCGACGCCGTACATGGGCGCCAGCGCCTTGCCGTCGAGCTCGGGGCGCGTGACGAACAGCATGTCGAGCTTCTTCGCCTTGCGGTCGTAGAGGTAGTACGTGAGGGGCTTGGTCACCTCGTCGATCGCCACGATCCAGAGCGTGTCGGCGTCGTTGCGGCTCGCCACCGACCACTGGCCGCCCTTCGAGAGGCGGTTCAGGGCCTCCACGTCCGCCTTCACCGCATTGCCGATCGGGTGCCACTCGTTGCGCAGGTAGTTCGCCGAGTAGGCTTCGGCCACGCGCGTGACGGGATTGAGCATCACGCCGCCGATGTCGGCCCTGGCGTCCTGCGCGAGCACCTTCGTGGCGCCGCTCGCGACGTCCTGGGCCACCAGCGCGGCCTTGTCGCGCCCGCGGCTGTCGAGCCAGTAGAGCGTCTTGCCGTCGGGCATGAGCTCGAGCGGGTTGGTGGTGATGGAGTCCTCGGGGGGGACCTCCGCGAACGGCGTGGTCTTGCCCGCATCGAAGCGCAGCAGCTCGGAGGCCCCGCCGGGCTTCTCGCGCTGCGCGAAGCGAAGCTTCAGGTCCTCGTCGGCGATGAAGCCCGCGAACTCGTGGTTCTCGTAGACGAGGTCGAGCTTGCCCGTGAGCAGGTTCAGCCGGTGCACGTCGTGGAAGCGCGGGTCGCGGTTGTTGAGGCCCACCAGCAGCTCGTCCGGATGCCGGCGGCTGTCGCCCACCGTCTGCACGCGCGTCTTCTGGAAGGGCGTGAGGTTCCTCACCTCGCCGCCCGCGGGATCGACGCCGTAGAGGAGGTAGTTCTCGTCGCCGCCGCTGTCGTTGATGAAGAGCACGAGCTTGCTGTTGTGCGCCCAGAAGTGCTGGCGGATCGGCCGCACCTTCTCGGCCGTCAGCGGCCGCGCCTTCTTGAGATCGTGGGCGGGCGCGACCCAGATGTTGAGGACGCCGTCGCGCGGCGCGAGCCACGAGATCCACTTGCCGTCGGGGCTGATGCGGCCCTGCGTCTGCGTGGGGTTGCCGAAGATGTCGGCGCGGGGAATGAGCGGGACGTCGGGGCCTTGCGCGGACGCCGCGGTGGCGGCGAACGAGACGGCCGCGGCCATGGTGGCGGCCGCAAGCTTGCTGAACGACATGTCTTCCTCCTTGGGGGTCATAGGGCGGCGATGCACATGATCTCGACCTTGTACGCGGGATTCGCGAGCCGCGCCTCGAGGGTGGCGCGCGCGGGGGTCTGCCCCGGCACGATCCACTTCTCCCAGGCCACGTTCATGCCGGCGAAGTCCGCCATGTCGGTGATGAAGATCTGCGCCGACACGAGCTTCGTCTTGTCCGTGCCCGCTTGCGCGAGCAGCTTGTCGATCTTGGCGAGCACCTCTTCGGTCTGGCCGGTGATGTCCTTGCCCGTGTCGTCGGGCACCTCGCCGGCGAGGTACACGGTGCCGTTGTGCACGACGATCTCGGAGAGGCGCTTGCCGACGTTGTAACGCTGGATGCTCATGGGATATGTTCCCCCTGCAGGTTGGTTTGCTCGTGGTCGGCGTAGGCGCGGGCCTTGAAGCCGCACTTCTGCAGGGCCGCGATGATCTGCTCCACGTGCTCGCGGTTGCGGGTCTTCAGGACCAGGTCCAGCTCGGCGTTCTGCACGGCGAGCGAAGTGAAGGTGCGCTGGTGGTGCACCTGGTCGATGTTGGCGTTCTGCTCGGCGAGGCATGCGGTCACCTGCGCGAGGGAGCCCGGCAGGTCGCGAACTTCCACGTGGATGCGCGCAAGGCGCCCCGAGCGCACCATGCCGCGCTCGATGATGGCGGCGAGCAGCAGCGGATCGATGTTGCCGCCGCCCAGCACCAGGCCCACGTGGCGGCCGGCGAAGCGCTCGCGGTTGGCGAGCAGCGCCGCGAGCGGCGCGGCGCCCGCGCCTTCCACGACCGTCTTCTCGATCTCCAGCATCATCACGATCGCCTCCTCGACGTCGCCCTCGTCGACGAGGAAGATCTCGCGCACGTTGCGCTGGATGATCGGGCGCGTGAGCGTGCCCGGCTCCTTGACCGCGATGCCCTCCGCGATGGTCGAGGCGGCGAACTGCGGCGTGGTGCCGCGCATCGCGTGGTACATGGCGGGAAAGCGCTGCATCTCCACGCCGAAGACTTCCACCGCGGGTTTCAGCGCCTTCGCGGCGATGGAGATGCCCGAGATGAGCCCGCCGCCGCCGATCGCCACGATGAGCGCGTCGAGCTGGGGGTGCGCGCGCAGGATCTCCAGCCCCGCGGTGCCCTGGCCCGCGATGATCTTCTCGTCGTTGTACGGGTGGACCATGGTGAGGCCGCGCTCGACCGCGGCCGCGACCGCGAACTCCTTGGCGGCATCGAAGTTGTCGCCCTCGAGGATCACCTCGGCGCCGAAGCGGCGCGTGTGCTCCACCTTCACGAACGGCGTGAAGCGCGGCATCACGATCACCGCGGGGATCTTCAGCCGCGCCGCGTGATAGGCCACGCCCTGCGCGTGGTTGCCCGCCGAGCAGGCGATGACGCCCTTGGCGCGCGCCGCCGCGTCGAGCGACGCGAGCTTGTTCAACGCGCCGCGCTCCTTGAACGACGCCGTGAACTGCAGGTTCTCGAACTTGAGGTAGACGGTCGCGCCGGTGATCTCGGAGAGCGTGCGCGACTCGAGGCACGGCGTCTCCACCACATGGCCGTGGATCACCTCGGCTGCCGACTCGATATCCTTGAGCGTGACGGACATTCCTACGTGGTCTCCGTGGTCTGCGTGGTTCATGCCCTAACCCGGTGCGAATCGAAAGTCCACTTCCGGCTTGCGGCCCGAAATGATATCCGCAAGCGCGCGCCCCGAGCCTGCGGCCATCGTCCAGCCCAGCGTGCCGTGGCCCGTGTTGAGGTAGAGGTTCGGGTAGCGCGTGCCCCCGATGAGCGGCACGTTCGACGGCGTCGAGGGGCGAAGGCCCGTCCAGTAGGTCGCCTGGTCGTAGTGCGCGGCGCCGGGGAACATCTCGGCGGCGCGCCGGGTGAGCGCCTCGCAGCGCACGGTGTTCAGCTCCGTCGAGTAGCCCGAGAGCTCGGCGGTGCCCGCGATGCGCAGGCGGTCGCCCAGGCGCGTGATGACGATCTTCGCGCCGTCGTCGGTGAGGCTCACGCGCGGCGCCCTGGAGGCGTCGCGGATCGGCACCGAGGCCGAGTAGCCCTTGGCGGGATACACCGGCAGGTCGATGCCGATGCGCCGCGTGAGGAGCGGCGAGTAGCTGCCCAGCGCCACCACGTAGGCGTCGGCCTTCATCACGGCGCCGTCCACGCGCACGCCCTCCACGCGCCCTCCCGCCACGTCGATCGCCTCGATGCCCTTGCCGTAGGCGAAGTGGCAGCCGCGCACCTGGGCGAGCGCCGCCAGGCGCTGCGTGAAGAGATGCGCGTCGCCCGATTCGTCCGAGGAGGTGTAGGTCGCGCCCACGATCTTGCCGCGCGCGGCCTCCAGGGCCGGCTCGATCTTCACCGCCTGGTCGATGCTCTCCACCTCGCGATCGAGGCCGAAGCGCTGCATGATCGAGGCCGCCGCCACCGCGCGGTCGAACTCGTCCTGCTCCGTGTAGTAGTGGAGGATTCCCAGCTCGAGCTGGTCGTACTGGATCGCGGTCTCGGCGCGCAGCTCCTGCAGCGAGGCCCGGCTGTAGAGCGAGAGCTTCACGATCTCGCCGATGTTGGCCCGCGTGCGCGACGGCAGGCATTCGACAAGGAAACGCAGCCCCCACGACCACTGGTGCGGATCCATGCGCAGGCGGAAGAGCAGCGGCGCGTCGTCGCGGGCGAGCCACTGCAGGATCTTCAGGGGGGCATCCGGGTTCGCCCACGGCTCGGCATGGCAGACCGAGATCTGCCCGCCGTTGGCGAACGAGGTTTCCAGTCCCGCCCCTTCGCGCCGGTCGAGGACCGTCACTTCGTGGCCGAGCTTGGAGAGGTACCAGGCGGTGGAGGTGCCGATGACGCCGGCGCCGAGGACGAGGACTTTCATGGGGGGACGCGAGTGAGCCCGGGATTATACTTTGCGGTCCATGAGACCGCGCCTGCATGCAGACCTCCTGAGCTTCGTCCGGGTGGCGTGCACCCACGCTTCCCAGGCCGAGCGCGAGCTGCCCGTCCTGCCGTTCTACGTGAAGGAACATGCGGTGGGCTGGGTGAGGCCCTCGTTCGCCGACCAGCTGCGGCGCTGGCCGCACATCTTCGAGGTGAGCTCGGCCTACGTGCGGCTCGCCGCCAAGCCCGACACCCCGCAGGGCCGCACCGCGGCCATGGACGAAGTGGCCCGCCACCTCGCGCGCGACGGCGTGCTGCGCGGCTGGCGCGACGAGCAGGTGAGCGTGGCCGCCCACTACGGCGAGCCGGAGCTCCTGCGCATCGAGCGCGGCGCCACGCGCGCTTTCGGGCTGATGGCCTACGGAGCGCACCTGAACGGCTTCACCCGGCGCGGCGGGCGCGCGTGCGCCTGGATCGCGCGGCGCAGCGCCTCCAAGAGCGTCGATCCCGGCAAGCTCGACAACCTCGTCGGCGGGCGCATCGCCGCCGGCATGAGCGTGGACGAGACGCTGCGCAAGGAGGCGTGGGAGGAGGCCGGCATCGCGCCGGCCCTGCTCGCGGACACCAATTGCCTGGGCGCCGTGCGCGTGGAGTATTCGGTGCCCGAGGGGCTGCATCGCGAGATCCTGTTCGTGCACGACCTGTGGCTCGCCGAGGACTTCAAGCCGGTGAACCAGGACGGCGAGGTCTCGGAGCTGCAATGCCTGCCCGTGGAGGAAGTGCTGCAGGCGCTCCTCGCGGGCGAGTTCACGCTCGATGCGGGCGTGGTGATGATCGACGGGCTGCTGCGCCTGGGCGCGGTGCTGCCCGAGGACCCGGCTTACCTGGACCTGCTGCGGCTCATGAAGCCGTGACGGCCCTCGCGCTGGGGCTGGTGCTGCTGGCCGCGTTGATCCACGCGGCCTGGAACTACCTGCTGAAGAAGAGCGGGGGCGGCGCGGGCCTCATCACCGCGACCAACATCGCGTCCCTCGCCGTCTATTTCCCGCTCGCCGTGGGCGTGGCGATCTTCTCGGGCTACGAGTTCCGCCCCGCGCACCTCATTCTGATGCTGGGCAGCGGCACGGTGCACACCGCGTACTTCCTCCTGCTCGACCGCGCCTATCGCAGCGGGGGCGACCTCTCGATCGTCTATCCGCTCGCGCGGGCCACGGGGCCGCTCATCACCATCATCGTTGCCGTGGTGGCCCTGGGCGAGCGCCCGAGCGCCGTCGCGCTGGCCGGCGCCGTGCTGATCGGCATCTCCGCGATCCTGCTCACCGGGAACCCTTTCGCGTGGCACAAGAGCGAAGCGCGCCACGCGGTGGGCTTCGCGCTCCTCACCGGCTGCGTGATCGCGGTGTACACGCTCTGGGACAAGGTGAGCGTCGCCAAGTGGCTCATCGCGCCGCTCGTCTACGACTGGGGCTGCAACCTGTTCCGCTGCCTGGTGCTGGTGCCGCTCACGCACCGGCGCTCGCCCGGGTCCATCGGCGCGGCATGGCGCGAGCGCCGCGGCACGGTGCTCGCGATCGCCATCCTGTCTCCCATGAGCTACATCCTGGTGCTCACCACCATGGTCTTCACGCCGGTGAGCCTCGTGGCGCCGGCGCGCGAGGTCTCGATCCTCTTTGCTGCGCTCATGGGGGCGCACCTGCTGCGCGAGGGCGACCTCATGCGCCGGTCCGTGGCCGCGGTGGGCATGGTGCTCGGAATCTCGGGGCTGGCGCTGGGTTAGAATTCACTCTCACGCCGCGGCGCCGAGACGGAATGCCCCAACTCACATCCAGCCCCGCCTGGCAGGCGCTCGCCGCGCATCGCGACGCGCTCGCGCCCAGGCGCCTCGAGCAGCTCTGGAACGACGACCCCGCCCGCGGCGCGGCGCTCACGTTCCCCTGCGCGGGCCTCGCGGCCGACTTCTCCAAGCAGCGCGTCACCGCCGAGACGCTGGGCCTGCTCGCCGCGCTGGCGCGCGAGCGCGGCTTGCCCGAAGCCATCGCCGCGCTCTTCGGCGGCGAGGCCGTCAACGTCACCGAGAAACGCGCGGCGCTGCACACGGCCCTGCGCGGCGACGAGCACGTCGTGGTGGAGGGCAGCGACGTGCGCGCCGGGATCCAGCGCAACCACGAACGCATGCGCGTGTTCTCAGACGCCGTGCGCGCGGGCCACTGGAAGGGGGCCACCGGCGCGCCCTTCACGCACGTGCTGGCGCTCGGCATCGGCGGGTCCTCCCTCGGGCCACGCCTTGCCATCGACGCGCTGGGCGCCGAGGCCGACGGCCCGCAGGTGCGTTTCGTCGCCAACATCGACGCGGCCGAAGTCGATCGCGCGCTCGCGGGGCTGGACCCGGCCAGCACGCTCGCGGTGGTCGCATCGAAGTCCTTCACGACCCAGGAGACGGTGGCGAACGCCATCGCCGTGCGCGAGTGGATCGTCGCGGCCCTCGGCGAGGCGGCGGTGGCCCGGCACTTCATCGCCGCCACCGCCAACACCGCCGCCGCGGCCGAGTGGGGCCTTCCGGAATGCAACGTCTTCCCCTTCGCCGGATGGGTGGGCGGGCGTTACTCGCTGTGGTCGTCGGTGGGCCTGCCGATCGCCATCGCGCTCGGCATGGCGCGTTTCGAGCAGCTGCTCGCCGGCGCGCATGCCGCCGACCTGCATTTCCGCTCCGATCCGCTGGAGCGCAACGTCCCGGCGCTGCTGGGCCTCGTGGGCGTCTGGAACCGCAATGCACTGGGCATCCCCACGCACGCCGTGCTGGGCTACGCCTCGCGCTTCGAATACCTGCCCGCCTACCTGCAGCAGCTCGAGATGGAGTCCCTCGGCAAGCGCGTGGACGTGCACGGCGAGCCGCTCACCTACCCCACCGGCCCCGTCGTCTGGGGCGGCACGGGGACCCCGGGCCAGCATGCGTTCCACCAATGGCTGCACCAGGGCACGGATGCGGCGAGTTGCGACTTCATCGTGGTGGCGCATCCCATGGGCGCGCGCGCCGAGCATCACGAGATCCTGCTCGCGCACGCCTGCGCGCAATCGCAGGCGCTGATGAACGGGATCGCGGCGCCCGAGCCGCAGCGCGCCTGCCCCGGCGACCGCCCGAGCACCACCCTCGTCCTGCCGCGCCTCGACGCCTATCACCTCGGCGCGTTGCTCGCCGCCTACGAGCACAAGGTCTTCACGCAAGCCGTCGTGTGGGGTGTGAATGCGTTCGACCAGTTCGGCGTGGATCTCGGCAAGTCCATCGCCGCCGAGGTGCTGCCGGCGGTGCGCGGCGCGCGCGTGCCGCTGCATCCGGCCACGCGCCACCTGCTCGACGTGATCCAGGGCCTCGCCCGCACCCCCTAGGCCATGGCCGAAGACTTCAAGCGCATCGTCGAATCCCTGCAGGCCGCGGTGGTCATGGCCGACGCGAAGGGAACCATCACGTTCGCCAACGAGGCCTTCGCGCGGCTGGTCGAGCGCGAGCGCGCCGCCCTCGTGGACACGCCCCTGCCCGCGCTCTTCGCCGAGCCCTACCGCAAGCGCATCCAGCAGAACGTCGCGCGCGTGGGGGAAGGCAAGGCGGCTTCGGCGTTCGTGGACGCCGAGGTCGAAGGCGTCGAGCGCTGGGTGCAGGTCGCCTTCCAGCCGGCCCTGGACGCGCGCGACAAGGCGAACGGCGTGATCGCGTTGCTGCACGACACGGGGCCCGAGCGCGAGACCGAGCGCGCCCTGAACCTGAGCACGGCGCGCCTGCTCGCCATGGCCGAATCGTCGCCCGTCGCCACCATGGTCGAGAATGCCGCGGGAGAGCTCGAGCTCGCCAACGACGCGTTCTGCAAGCTGCTCGACCTGCGCAGCGCGCCGCAGTCGCTCACCGGCGTGCCGGTGCTGGACGTCCTCGCGCGCTCGCCGTTCGTGGACGCGAAGGCGCTCGAGAGGCTGCGCAGGAAGCGCGACGACAAGGCGAGCCTCACGCTGCGCCTGGCCGGCGGGCGCGCCACGGCCCTGGAGCGCCAGCCCATCGCGGCCGACGACGGCGCGGGCGGTGCCGTGTGGGCCGCGCGCGGGGAAGCCGCCATGACGCCGGCGGGCGGCAAGGATGCCGCCGAGATCGCGCTCATCGAGAAGATCGGCATGGAGCTCTCGGTGGCGATGGAAGGCATCAGCGCCATCAGCATCCGCGCGCAGCAGCTCGACTTCGACGCGGCCCTCGTGGACCACTTCCAGCGCATCCGCAACTCGACGGAAACCGCGATGGCCGCGATCGGCGACCTCGTGGATTTCTCCAAGCTCTCCGGCGGCGTGGTGCTGCACAAGTCGCCCTTCGGCCTGCGCGCCGCACTCGCCGACCTCATCGCGCGCCTGGTTCCCAATGCCGAGGAGCACCGCTGCCGCCTGCGCATCAAGGTCGAGCAGGACGTCTCCGACCAGCTCGAGGGCGACGTCGAGCGCCTCCTGATGGTGGTGAAGAACCTTCTCGACAACGCGTTCACGCTCCTGCCCGGCTACGAGATCACGCTGCAGATCACGCCCGAGTACGTGACCGAGTCGGGCATCCAGCTCTCCTTCGCGGTGATCGCGGCGGGCGACGGCTCGGTCTCGACGGTCTCCGCGGATGCGGGCATGGGCGTGGCGGTCGCGAAATTCATGGTCTCGGCCATGGGCGGCAAGCTCGCGATGGCCTCGCGGCCCACGGGCGACGCGCTCTACGCGTTCACCCTCGAGTTCCCGGTGCTCGCCACGCCGGCGGCTGCGCCGCGCCCCACCTACGTCTCGCTCGTGGGGTTGCCCGTGCTCGTCGTGGCGGGCGACCCGGAGCAGCGCCTGCAGGTCACGAACCTGCTGCGCGGCTGGCGCATGGTGCCGCTGGAAGCGGACAACGCCGCCATGGCGCTGGCACTCCTCGAGCGGCTGCATTCCGAGGGGAGCGCGATCCCGCTCGTGATCCTCTCCAACCGCCTGCCGGTGCAGGACGGCTTCCTCCTCGCCTTCCGCATCAAGCACCACCCGAAGTTCCGCCCGACGCTGGTGATGATGCTCGCCACCGACGGCAAGCCCGGCGACGCCATCGCGTGCCGCGAGAACGGCATCGCGGCGTACATGCGCTACCCGATCGCCGACCGCCAGCTGAACGAGGCGATCGTCGCGGTGACCGGCGCCTCCGTGGACGCCGACGAGACGCCCACGCTCGTCACGCGGCACTCGCTGCGCGAGCACCGCAAGGGCGCCACGATCCTGCTCATCGACGCGAGCCGCGACAGCCAGATCATGGCCGCGCACATCCTGGGCCGGCAGGACTGCAGCGTCGTGGTGGCGCAGGATCTCGGCGAAGCGATCGCCGCGCTCGACCAGGACATGTACGACATCGTGCTGGTGGACACGGGCCTGAAGGGCCTGGGCGGCGACGACGCGGCGAAGCTGTTGCGCGACCGCATCACGCGCGACGCGGACAAGGTGACGCTCGTGGCCGTGAGCCTCGAGCATTCGCCGAGGTTCCGCGAGGCCAAGCGCGCGATCGGCTTCGACCGCACGCTCGGCAAGCCCTTTCGCAAGGACGACCTGCTCGACCTCCTGCAAGCCCTCGGGCGCGTCCCGGCCGAGGCCTCCTAGCGTTGACGCCGCCACGCGTGCGCTGGCAATGGCCGTCAGCGCTCGCGGCTTGCGTCGCGGCCGCGGGGCTCGCCTCGGTGCGCCTGGGCCTCGACGTCAACTGGGACCTGCGCAACTATCACTATTACGACGCCTATGCGTTCCTCACGGGGCGCCTCGGCTGGGACGTCGCGCCGGCGCAGATCCAGACCTTCCACAACCCGCTGCTGGACCTCGTGTTCTACGCGCTGGTGCAGCAGATCGCGTCGCCGCGCGTGATCGCGTTCGCCATGGCGGTGCCCGCCGGCATCGCCGCGTTCCTGCTGCTGCGCTTGCTCGTGCGCCTCTTCCCGTCCGGCCTGCCGGATCGCGCGCTCTGGATCGCCGCGGCCTTCGCGATCGGCGTGACCGGCGCGTCCTCGCAGGCGATGCTCGGCTGCACGATGAACGAGTGGCCGCCGGCAATGCTGCTGATGGTGGCGCTGCTCTTTCTCTGTCACGCCCGTCAAGACGGGGGCCCAACCAACGCGCGTGAGCGCTCTGGCTGGATTCCCGCCTTCGCGGGAATGACGGCCGGGATGGCCGTCGGCCTCAAGCTCACCTACGGCGTCTTCGCCTTCGGCCTGCTCGCCGCCACGCTGCTCGACGCGCCGTGGCGCGAGGCGCTGCGCCGCACGGCGCTCCTCGGCGCCGGCATGGCGCTCGGGTTCGCGCTCACCTACGGTTTCTGGGGCGTCACGCTCTGGCGGGAGTTCGCCAACCCCTTCTTCCCCTACTTCAACAACGTCTTCGCTTCGCCGTGGTGGGAACCCGTGGCCTGGTTCGACCGCAACTGGGGCCCGCGCAACGCGCTGCAATGGGTGCTCTTTCCGTTCTACTTCGCCCGCGAGAGCAAGCTCGTGGGCGAGGTGAGCTTCCGCGACTACCGCCTCGCCGCGCTGCTCGCGCTTGCCTTGATGCTGCTCGTCGCCAAGGGGACTTCCCGCGCCGCGCGCCTCGCGCCCCCCTGGCGCTTCCCCGCCGTCTTCACCCTCGCGTCATACGTGGCGTGGATCTTCCTCTTCGGCATCTACCGCTACCTCGTGCCGCTGGAGCTGCTGTCGGGCCCGCTCATCGTCGCCGCCTGCCTCGCCCTCGTCGGCGGTCGCAACGCGCGCCGCGCCGCGATCGTCGTGGTGGCGGTTCTGCTGGTGGGGACGACGCGGCCGGCCAGCTGGGGCCGCATTCCGTTCCACGGCGCGTACTTCGACGTGGCCGCGCCCGACTTGGCGCCCAACGCGCTCGTGATCGTGGGCCCCTATGATCCCCTCGCCTACGCCATCCCCTACTTCAGGCCCGACGCCCGCTTCGTGTCGCCGCAAAACAACCTGCTGCACTGGTCCCAGCGCAACCTCCTCGTGAAGCGCATCGACGCCCTGGTCGCCGGGCACGAGGGACCGCTCTACGCGCTCGACCTGCGTGGTTACGACCGCCTCGGGGACGTCCTCGACCACTACCGCCTCTCGCGCGACCTCTCGAAGTGCCTGCCGGTGCGCTCCAACCTCGATTTCGGCTTGCTGCAGGTCTGCCCCCTCGAGCGCAAGCCGTTGTAGGATTCGGCCATGAAGAGAGCATTGGCGGCCGTCGCCTGCGCGGCGGCGCTCGCGGGCGAGGCCCAGCAGCCGCCGGTCGAGGTGACCGTGACCCCGCTCGAGCAGGCCGTGAAACAGGGCGAGAAGCCCGTGTTCCACGTGGTCGTGCGCGCCCTCGAGCCCACGCGCGTGCTCGATGTCGCGCGGCGCGACGACATCCGCGACAAGGTGGCCCGCCCGCGCATGTCCGGCGCGGAATCGATGGACGACATCCCCGTGGACCTGAAGCCGCTGGGCGCGATCACCGACGCCGACTACGTGGACATCAAGCCCGGGCAGGCGTACGTCTTCGATACCCACGGCGAACCCCTGCGCCTCGAAACCCTCCCGCCGGGCACCTACGGCGCCACGATCCGCTATCGCCGGGACATGGCGGCCCCCCTCGTCAATGCGAACCGCGTGACTTTCACCGTGTCCAGATAAGACGAGGAGGGGCGGAATGCGCCTTTTGCTCGTCGAGGACGACGCGATGATCGGGACCGCCGCGCAGCAGGGCCTGCGCCAGGAAGGGCACGCCGTGGACTGGGTGCGCGACGGGCGCGAGGCCGAGCTCGCCGTGGGCAACGGCGTCTATGACCTGGTGCTCCTGGACCTGGGGCTTCCCCGCCGGGACGGGCTTTCGGTGCTGCGGTCGCTGCGCGAGCGCGGCGAGCGCGTGCCGGTCGTGATCATCACCGCGCGCGATGCCGTGAGCGACCGCGTGGCGGGCCTGGACGCCGGCGCCGACGACTACCTCGTGAAGCCCTTCGACCTGGACGAGCTCGCCGCCCGCGTGCGCGCCGTGGCGCGGCGCCACGCCGGCCGCGCCGAGTCGCTGCTGCGCATGGGCGATCTCGAGATCGATGCCGCGGCGCGCAAGGTGCGCTGGCGCGGGCGCGAGGTCGCGCTCTCCGCGCGCGAATACGCGCTCCTCGAGGCTCTTGCCGACCGGCCCGGCGCCTTCCTCACGCGCGCCCAGCTCGAGGAGCGCCTCTACGGATGGGACGAGGAGATCGCGAGCAACGCGGTCGAGGTCCACATCCACGCGCTGCGCCGCAAGCTCGATCCCTCGATCATCCGCAACGTGCGCGGCATGGGCTACAGCCTCGTGCGGGAGGCCTGATGTCGATGCGGCGGCGGCTGCTCTTCTGGATCCTCGCGGCCGTGCTCGCCGGCGGCTTCGCCGCGGCCGCGGTCGTCTTCTTCCAGGCGCGCACCGAGGCGAACGACCTGTTCGACTACCAGCTGCGCCAGCTCGCGCTCACGCTGCGCGACCGCACCTACGCGCCCAGCCAGCTCGCCGAGGCGCTGCAGGGCGAGGAGGCGCTCGATTTCGCGATCCAGGTCTGGGGCCCCGACGGCACCGAGCTCTACGAATCGCATCCGCAGCTGCGCGTGCCCGGCGCCGTGCAGCTGGGATTCAGCGTGGCCGAGTCGCCCGAAGGGCGCTGGCGCATCTTCGCGATCCAGCAGCGCGGCCTCACCATCCAGGTGGCGCAACCCATGGGCGTGCGCGACCGCCTCGCGCTGGAAGCGGCCGTGCGCACGCTGATCCCGTTCCTGGTGGCCCTCCCGCTCATGGGCCTGCTCATCTGGCGGCTGGTGGGCCGCGAGGTGAAGGTGCTCGAATCGACGGCGCGCGCGGTGGCCAAGCGCACGCCTGAATCCCTGGAGCCCATCGCCACGCGCTCGGTGCCCGAGGAGATCCAGCCGCTCGTGATCGCGCTGAACGGCCTGCTCGAGCGCCTGGGCGGGGCGCTCACCCAGCAGCGCCAGTTCGTCGGCGACGCCGCGCACGAGCTGCGCACGCCGCTCACGGCGCTGCGCCTGCAGCTGCAGCTCGCGCAGCGGGCACGCGACGAGGGCGAGCGCGAGAAGGCGCACGGCATGCTGCGCGAAGGCATCGCACGCGCGGCGCGCCTCGTCGAACAGCTGCTCGCGCTCGCGCGCCTCGACCCGGATGCACCCGCGCAACGCGAGCCGGTGGATCTTTCGGCGCTGGCGGCGAGCGTCGCGCAGGCCGCCGAGGCCCGCGCGCACGACAAGGGCCTGGCGCTTGGGCTCGACGCCGCCGGAGGCGTGGTCGTCACGGGCGATCGCGCCTCGCTGCAGACGCTGCTCGAGAACCTGCTGGACAACGCGATCCGCTACACGCCCTCGGGCCGCGTGGGCGTGCGGGTGCGCAGCGAGGAAAACGCGGCCGTCCTGGAGGTGGAGGACACCGGGCCCGGGATCCCCCCCGAGGAGCGCGGCCGCGTCTTCGACCGCTTCTACCGCGGCGAGGGCGCGCCCACGGGCGGCACGGGCCTGGGGCTCGCGATCGTGAAACGCATCGCCGAACGGCACAACGCCCGCGTCGAATTGCTCGACGCGGGCGTTGGGAGTGGGTTGCGCGCGGTGGTGCGCTTTCCCGCTTAGCGGTCCCTCACCACGCGGATCGTCGGGGCGGCCAGCGTGCCCAGCAGGTACGCGCTGTACACACCCCCGGCATCCAGCTCCACCGGGGTGAGCGTGGAGATCACGGTCACGCCGCCGGCGGTGGTGAACGTGATGGTGTACGAGGTGCTCGGCGCCACCTGGTAGTAGCTCGACTGGTTGGTGAACGGCAGCGCGCTCACCTGGCTCGCGAAGTTGAGCAGCACGTCCACCGCGCTGCCGTCATTGATCCCGTTCACGAAGCGGATCTTCGCCGAGGCGCCATTGGGCAGCGTGTTGTCGTCGGGCAACACCACGAGCTGCGCGGCGGCCGCGGTGCCCACGGACATCACGCTGTAGTCGCGTGCGGAGGCGAGGTTCTGCGGGCTGGATGCGATGATCGTGCCCGGCACGTTCGACTGCTCGACCTGCACCGTGTGCGATCCGCTGTTGGTCGTCACGTAGCTCGAGCTCCCGGTGTACGGGACGTTGAGCAGCAGGTTCGCGTTGTCGACCTTGAAGTTGAGCGTGGTGGCCGGTATGTCATTCACGGCCTTCAGGCGCGCGAACGGGTTCTGCAGGAACACCCCGTCGCCGCCCTGCGTGAGCATCACCGCGCTCACGAGCTTGCCGCCGAGGCTGGGCAGCACGAGGATCGTCACGTACGAGCCCTGGCTGAAAGTCTGCGCGGTCGACTGGAAGAGCACGTCCTGCGTGCCCGCCGTGGTGAGCGTGATCTGCAGCGAGCCGGGGGAGATCTCGGCCGAGCCCGTGACGGTGCCGTAGGTGGCGTTGGAGATGATCACCGGCGTGGACGAGAAGCTGCCCTGCGAGATGTAGAGATCCACCGGGCCGGAATCGGGCGCGAGGTTCGCGATCCGGACGCGCAGGTGGCCCGACGAGATCGCGGTGATGTCGTCGGTCAGCAGCTGGCTCTGGAGCGCGGCGCGGTGGCCGTAGATGAGGAGCGTGGACTGGATGCCGCTCGCGAAGGACACCGAGTGGTCGGACAGGATCGACTGGTTGGTCGAGCTGCGCACCTGCACGTCGCGGGTGCCGGAATCGAACTCGGAGTACGTGGAGGTCGCGCCGAAGGCGAGCGCCGAGACTTTCACGTCCGTGTCCACGAGCACGTCGAGCGGTTCGCTGTCGACCGAGCCGTTGAGGGCACGCATCTGGGTCGTGTTCTGCCCGTGGCCGCTGTGGTTGCATCCGGCGACCAGGGCCAACGCGGCGAGCCACGCCGCGATCCACATCTTCTTCATCGATCCACCTCTTGCAGTTGGGTCTTGCTGTTTGATGCCTGCCCCGGAGAGTAAGGCCAGGCGGGCGCGGAAACCTTGTCCAGATGTAACAGCCAACCGGTTATTTTACCTCAGGGAACCTTTCGCGCGCCCGTAGTACCATGTTGCCGCTCCCATGGGACCGTCGATCGAGGAAACCGACCTGCTGGTCATCGGCGGCGGCATCAATGGCGCGGGCATCGCGCGCGATGCCGCCGGCCGGGGCCTCGCCGTCACGCTGGTCGAGCAGGGCGACCTCGCCGGCGCCACCAGCTCCTGGAGCTCCAAGCTGATCCACGGGGGGCTGCGCTACCTCGAGCAGTACGAGTTGCGCCTCGTCCGGGAGGCCCTGCAGGAGCGCGAGGTGCTCCTGGGGCTCGCCCCCCACATCATCCGGCCGCTGCTCTTCGTGCTGCCCTACGACGCGAGCATGCGGCCCGTCTGGATGATCCGCACCGGCTTGTGGATCTACGACCACCTGGGCGGGCCCATCACCCTGCCCCGCTCGCGGGCGGTCGGCTTCCCGCACATGGAGTTTTCCGCGGGCCTCAATCCGGAAATCCGCACGGGCTTCGTGTACTCCGACTGCCGGGTGGACGACTCGCGCCTCACCGTCGTGAACGCGGTATCGGCACGCGAAAAGGGCGCCGCGATCCACACCCGCACGCGCTTCGAGGGCGCGCGGCGCGTGGAAGGCGCCTGGCAGGCCACGGTGCGGCCCGAAGGCGGCGAGCCGCGCACGATCCGGGCGAAGGCGCTGGTGAACGCGGCGGGGCCCTGGGTCGTGGATGCGCTGGACCGCATCGAGGGCGAGCGCATCAAGGACCGCGTGCGGCTCGTGAAGGGCAGCCACATCATCGTGCCCAAGGTGCATTCCCAGGGGCACGCGTTGATCCTCCAGAACGTGGACAAGCGCGTCGTATTCGTGATCCCGTACCAGAACGACTACAGCCTCATCGGCACGACCGACGTCGCGGTGGAGAACGTCGAGCAGGCGGCGCGAATCACGCCGGAAGAGATCGAGTACCTCATCACCGCGGTGAACCGGTTCCTCGCGAAACCCATCTCCGCCGAACAGATCGTCTCCACCTACGCCGGCGTGCGGCCGCTCTATGACGACGGCAGCGCGAACCCGTCGGAGGTCACGCGCGACTACGTGCTCAAGATGGACCTCGCGCACGGCAAGGTCCCGCTGCTCACGGTGTTCGGCGGCAAGATCACGACGTACCGCAGGCTCGCCGAAGAGGCGCTGGCGCACCTCGCGCCGCACTTCCCCGGCATGGGGGGCGACTGGACTGCGAAGGAGACGCTGCCCGGCGGCGACGTGGGCCACTTCAACGCCTTCCGCGACGAGATGCACGCGAAGTACGCGGGCCTGGGCCGCGAGCTGGTCGAGGCCGTGGTCCGCCGCCACGGCGCGCGCACGCCGCAAGTGCTGGGGGATGCCGCGGACCGGGCCTCGCTCGGGCGCGATTTCGGCGGCGGCCTCACCGAGCGCGAAGTCGCGTACGTGACGGCGAACGAATGGGCGCAAACCGCGGAGGACATCCTCTGGCGGCGCACCAAGTGCGGCCTGCACATGACCCCGGCCCAGCGCGCCGCGTTCGAGGGCTGGCTGCGCGAGAAGCGGTGAAGCCGCTCGCGGAATTCCCGGTCGAGGCGCGCAGCCGCATCCGCGGCGTGCTCACCGACATCGACGACACGCTCACCACGCACGGCCGGCTCTTCGCGGCCTCGTACGGCGCGCTCGAGCGGCTGCAGAAGGCGGGCCTCCTGGTGGTGCCCGTGACCGGGCGCCCGGCCGGCTGGTGCGACCACATCGCGCGCATGTGGCCCGTGGACGCGGTGGTGGGCGAGAACGGCGCGTTCTGGTTCCGCCACGACGCCAAGGCGAGCAAGCTCGTGAAGCGCTACGTGGTCGAGGAGGCGCAGCGCCTGCGGCGCGGCAAGCAGCTGCTCGACGTGGCGCAGCGCATCCTCAGGGAAGTGCCCGGCTGCGCGCTCGCGAGCGACCAGGGCTACCGCGAGGCCGACCTCGCGATCGATTTCCGCGAGGACGTGCCGGAGCTCCCGCGCGAGGCGGTGGCGAGGATCGTGGAGATCATGGAAAAGGAGGGGCTCACCGCCAAGGTGAGCTCCATCCACGTGAACGGCTGGTTCGGCGACTACGACAAGCTCTCGACCACCAAGCGCATGATGCGCGAGGACTTCAACATCGACCTCGATGCCGACCGCGAGTCGTTCGTCTTCGCGGGCGACTCACCCAACGACCAGCCGATGTTCCGCTATTTCCCGAACGCGGTCGGCGTGGCCAACGTGCTGCAGATGGCCGACCTCATGCAGGACTTCCCCACGTGGATCACGCCCTCGGCGGGCGCCGCGGGTTTCGCGGAGCTCGCCGACGCGTTGATCCCGACGCGCTAGCCCACGTTCGGCGTATCGCGCTTCCAGGCGAACACCACGCGGTCGTGGCCCGCGCCGATGGTGACGTCCTTCGAGAAATTCCAGTCGTCCCAGTGCGCCGTGACGTTGTAGCGCCCCGCGGGCAGCCGCGCGATGAAGTACGGGCCCGGGCTCTCGCCCTGGAAGACGACCTTGCCCGAGGCGTCGGTGATCTTCAGCGGCACGTCGGTGAGGTCGGCGACCTTCCCGTTCACCGTCTGCCGGAACACCAGCTCGAGCGGGAAATCCTGCGCCGCGGGCTTGATGGGCACCGGGATGACCGCTTGCGCCGGAACGACAAACGCCACCACGGCGGCGGCCGCGGTGGCGTTGATCAGGAAGCGTGTCTTGGTCATGGAGGCCTCCTTACGTTGATGAGGATTTCAGCCGAGCTCGATGGGCACGAAGAGCTGGCGGTCTTCACGCTGGATGAGCAGGGCGACGTGGTTGCCGCCCTTGGCCGCCGTGTCCTTCAGCTCCTGGACCGAGTGGACCTGGGTGCCGTTCACTGCGAGCACGACGTCACCCGGCTGGACGCCCGCGCGCTCCGCCGGACCCGAGACGTCCTCGACGAGCAATCCGCCGTGGCCGTGGTTCTCGCTGCGCTCTTCCCGCGTGAGCGGGCGCACCGCGAGGCCCAGGCGCCCGTGGGCGGATTTGCCCTGGTCGTTCGACGCGACCTTCTCGTCGTCGGCCTTGCCGGTGGAAACCGTGAGGGTCTTCGTGCCGCCCTTGCGCCACACCTCGACCTGCGCGGCCTTGCCGGGCGCCTTGTCGGCGACGAGCACCGGCAGGTCGCTCGAGTGCTCGATGGGCTGGCCGTCGTACTTGAGGATGATGTCGCCCACCTCGATGCCGCCCTTCGCGGCCGGGCTCGACTCGTCCACCGAGGCCACCAGCGCGCCGCGCGGGCGATCCAGGCCGAAGGACGATGCGAGCGTGGCGTTCACTTCCTGCACGACCACGCCCAGGTGGCCGCGCGTCACGTGGCCGTAGTGCTGCAGCTGGTCCTTCACCTTCATGGCGATCTCGACCGGGATGGCGAACGAGATGCCCTGGTAGCCGCCGGAGCGCGAGTAGATCTGCGAGTTGATGCCGATCACCTCGCCGGCGAGGTTGAAGAGCGGGCCGCCCGAGTTGCCGGGGTTCACCGCGACGTCGGTCTGGATGAAGGGCACGTAGGTCGCATCGGGCAGCGAGCGCGACTTGGCGCTCACGATGCCCGCGGAGACCGAGTTGTCGAAGCCGTAGGGCGAGCCGATCGCGACCACCCATTCGCCCACCTTCGCGTCGCGCGAGCTGCCGATCTTCACCACGGGCAGGTTCGACGCGTCGATCTTGAGGAGGGCCACGTCGCTTTGCTTGTCGGCGCCCACGACCTTGGCGGTGAATTCACGCCGGTCGGTGAGGCGCACGGTCACATGGTCCGCATGGTCCACCACGTGCGCGTTGGTGAGGATGTAGCCGTCCGGGCTCACGATGAAGCCCGAGCCCAGGCCGCGCATGGGCACGCTCTGCTCGCGCGGCACCTGGCCGCGGAACTGGCGGAAGAACTGGAAGAACGGGTCGTCCGGGTCCATGCCGGGCATCTCCGGCATGCCGGCCGAGGTCTTGGTGGTGCCTTCCACGCTCACGTTCACGACCGCGGGGCCCGCTTTGGCCACGAGGTCCGTGAAGCCGTTCAGCGGCAGGCTGGTGGCCGCGGGGTTCGCGGCCGGAGCTGCGACGCCGGCCACCACCATCGGGTTGGCGTGCGCCTGTGCGAACGGGGCTTCCACGTAGCCGCGATACGCCGCCGCTCCGGTTCCGACAAGGCCGGCCGCCACGAGGGCGCCGACGAGGGCTCTTGCTTTCATTCGTTCTCTCTCCACACGGGAATGGGGCAGCCTTTGCAGGCTGGATGCAGAGAGTGTGGGGGGCGAGGCTTAAGGGGGGCTTAAGGGGGGCTTAAGGGGGGCTCGAGGCCACCCCCCACTGCTTCCACCACAGCAGCGCGAAGGTGGTCTTGGTGTCCGTGATGACGCCCTGGCGCACCCAGTCGAGCGCGTCGCCGATCTTCGCCTCGAAGCACTCCAGGTGCTCGCCCACGTCGGGCTTCGCGCCCACGTGGCGAAGCCTGCGCGCCGCGTAGAGCTCGATGATCTCGGTCGAATAGCCGATGGAGGGGTCGATGGTGACCATGTGGATCCACTCGCCGGCCTCGTAGCCGCATTCCTCGACCAGCTCGCGCTTCGCGGTGGCGAGCGCCGGCTCGCCGGGCTCGAGCTTGCCCGCGGGGATCTCCACGAAATGGCGGTGCCTGGGGTAGCGGTACTGGCGCTCGAGCAGGATCGTCTCGTCGTCCAGGAACGCGAGGATCATCACCGCGCCGGGGTGCTTCACGTACTCGCGGCGGGTGAGCGTCCCGTCGTGCAGGCGCACCGTGTCGCGGTACACCTTGAGGAAGCTGCCGTCGTAGGCGAGCTCGGACGAGACGGTGGTCTCGGAGAAGTCCGCGGTGAATTGCGGGGGCTTCGCCACGGCTTACATCGTCGCGGCGATGGCCCGCGAGCAGATCTCCACGAGCGGCGAGGGGATGAGGCCCAGGATCAACGTCGCGAGCGCCGTGGCCGAAAGCATCCAGCGGGTGTCGGCGCGCGCATCCAGCGTGATCTCGGTCGTCGGCGCATCCATGTACATGAGCTTCACGATGCGCAGGTAATAGAAGGCGCCCACCACCGAGAGAAGCACCGCGTAGACGACGAGCCAGGTGTAGCCCGCATCCAGCGCCGCGTTGAGCACGAAGAGCTTGGCGAGGAAGCCGACCGCGGGCGGGATGCCCGCCAGCGAGAACATGAGGATCAGCATCATGAAGGCGTACCAGCGCGAGCGCTGGTTCAGGCCCTTGAAGTCCTCGATGTTCTCGGCCTCGAAGCCCGCGCGCGACAGCAGCAGGATCATGCCGAAGGAGCCCAGCGTCATGATCGCGTAGACGATCACGTAGAACATCGCGGCCGTGTAGCCGGCCTCGTTGCCCGCGAGGATCCCCATCATCACGAAGCCCATGTGGGAGATCGTCGAGTAGGCGAGCATGCGCTTGAGGTTGCCCTGCGCGATCGCGATGATGTTGCCCACCGCGATGGAGGCCACGACGAGGATCACCAGCATCGGCTGCCAGTCGGCGGTGAGGCCCTGCAGGCCGTAGGTGAGCAGCCGGATGATGAACGCGAAGGCGGCGATCTTGGGCGCCGCGCCCACGATGATCGTGGTGGGCGTGGCCGCGCCGTGGTACACGTCCGGGATCCACATGTGGAAGGGCGCGTTGCCGAGCTTGAACGCGATGCCCGCCACGACGAACACCAGGCCGAAGAGCGCGTAGGTGTTGTGGCCGCCTTGCTCGATGGCATGGGCCACGCGCGAGAGCTCGAGCGACCCCGTGCCGCCGTAGATCATGGACATGCCGTAGAGCAGCAGGCCCGAGGAGAGCGCGCCCAGCACGAAGTACTTCATGGCCGCCTCGGTGGCGCGCACGGAATCGCGCTCCAGCGCCACCATCGCGTACTGCGAGAGCGCCATGAGCTCGAGGCCCAGGAAGAGCGTGATGAAGTGGTGCGCCGAGATCATCACCATCATGCCCAGCGTGCCGAAGAGCGCGAGGCAGAGGAACTCGCCCGTGAGCAGGCCGCGCAGCTCGAGGTAGGAGCGCGAGAGCACGAGGGTCGCCGCCACGGTGAGGAGCGTGGCGACCTTCAGCACCTGCGAGAGCGTGTCGGAGACGAACATGCCGTAGAACGTGACCGTCGGCCCCTGGCCGCCCGAGACGGTGCACAGGGCCGCCACGCCCGCGAGCGACACCAGCGTGAGCCCGTAGGTGAGGCGCTGCTCGTCGGCGCGGAAGAAGAGGTGCGCGACCAGCAGGATGGAGACCAGCGCCAGCAGCACGATCTCCGGCATCGCGGGCGCCACGGTGGCGAGGGAAAAGGTGGCGAGGTTCACGCTAGATCTTCGGCTGCGCGACGTGGCGCAGCAGCTCCTGGATCGTGGGATTCATGACGTCGGAAAGCGGCCTGGGGTCCAGGCCCATGGCGAGGACCGCGATGGCGAGCAGCGCCAGGAACACGAGCTCGCGCTTGCCCACGTCCTTCAGGGCGGCCACGTGCTCGTTCGCCACCGCGCCATACACGACGCGCTTGATCATCCACAGCGTGTACGCCGCGCCGAAGATGAGGGTCGTCGCGGCGAGGAAGGTGTACCAGAAGCTCACCTTCATGGTGCCGAGGATCACGGTGAACTCGCCCACGAAGCCGCTGGTGCCCGGCAGGCCCGAGTTCGCCATGGCGAAGAGCACGAAGAACGCCGCGAAGACCGGCATCGTGTTGGCCACCCCGCCGTAATCGGCGATCTGGCGCGAGTGCACGCGGTCGTAGAGCACGCCCACGCAGAGGAAGAGCGCGGCCGAGACGAAGCCGTGCGAGATCATCTGCATCAGCGCCCCCAGCATGCCCTCGCCGTTGAAGATGAACAGGCCCAGCGTCACGAACCCCATGTGCGAGATGGACGAGTAGGCGATGAGCTTCTTCATGTCCGACTGCACCAGCGCCACCAGGCCGATGTAGACCACCGCGATCAGCGACAGCGTGATCATGAAGCCGTCGAGCAGGTGCGAGGCGTCCGGCGCGATGGGCAGGTTGAAGCGCACGAAGCCGTATCCGCCGATCTTGAGCGTGATCGCCGCGAGGATCACCGAGCCGCCCGTGGGCGCTTCCACGTGCGCGTCGGGCAGCCACGTGTGCACCGGCCACATCGGCACCTTCACCGCGAAGGACATGAACATCGCGAGGAAGATCAGGACCTGCGCCGTGAGCGTGAGCGGGACCTGGTGGAAGTCCAGGATCTCGAAGCTGCCGTTGGTCTGCTGGTAGAGGTAGATGAACGCGGCGAGCATCAGCAGCGAGCCCAGCAGCGTGTACAGGAAGAACTTCACCGCGGCGTACACGCGGTTCGGGCCGCCCCACACCCCGATGATGAGGAACATCGGGATCAGCATCGCCTCGAAGAAGACGTAGAAGACCACGGCGTCCAGCGACGCGAAGACGCCGTTGATGAGGCCCGACATGATGAGGAACGCGGCCAGGTATTGCGCCACCTTGTCGGTGATCACCTCCCAGTGCGCGATCACCACCAGCACCGTCATGAAGCTGTTCAGCAGGATGAGCGGCATCGAGATGCCGTCCACGCCGAGGTGGTAGTTGATGTTGAAGTGCGCGATCCACGGGACGTTCTCGACGAACTGCATCGTGGCGACGCGGTCGAAGCCGGTCCACAGCGGGAAGCAGACGAAGAGGCCCAGGAGGGAGCCCGCGAGCGCGATCCAGCGCGCCGGGGCCGGGTCGCGGTCCTTGCCCACGAAGAGGACCAGGATGCCGAAGGCGATCGGCAGCCAGATGACGAGCGAGAGGATGGGAAGCCCTTGCAGCATGCTAGAGCTTCCTCAGGTAGAAAAGGAAGAAGGTGAGGAACGCGAACACCCCGAGGATCATGGTGAACGCGTAGGTGTAGATGTAGCCCGTCTGCATGCCGCGTGCGAAGCTGGCGAACATCCCGATCACGCGCGCCGTTCCGTTCACCATGATGCCGTCGATGATGGTCCTGTCTCCCCACGACCACAGGCCCGTGCCCACCTTGCGCGCGCCGCCCGCGAAGAACCAGTCGTTGAAATCGTCGAAACCGTACTTGCGGTCGAGGATCGTGACGAGCACGCCGAACTTCTTCCTCGCCACCGCGGCGAGCTCGGGCCGGTAGATGAAGAAGAACCACGCGGTGGCCGCGCCCGCGATGGCGAGCCAGAAGGGGACCGTCGCGACCGAGTGCAGCACCATCGCGCCCCAGCCGTGGAATTCCCGCGCGAGCTCTTCCATCGTCTCGGTCTTCGAGATCGCGCCGTCGAACCAGCCGCCGTAGAGCATCGGCTCGATGGTCATGGCGCCGATCACCACCGACGGGATGGCGAGCAAGATCAGCGGCAGCGTCACCACCCAGGGCGATTCGTGCGGCTTGCCGTGCATCTCCTTGTGCCCCGGCTCCTCCGCGCCGGACCCGCCATGTTCTCGTCCGTGCTCTGCGTGGTCTGCGTGGTTCAGATGGGTTTCGAACCGCTCCTTGCCGAGGAACGTCATGAACACGAGCCGGAAGGAGTAGAGGCCGCCCACGAAGACGGCGGCGAGCGCCAGCGCGTACGCGAATCCCGCGCCCGGCACGTGCGAGGCGGCGAGCGCCTCGATGATGGAATCCTTGGAGAAGAAGCCCGAGAACGGCGGGATGCCGGCGTTGGCGAACGCGCCGATGACCACGGTCCAGAAGGTGATGGGCATGTACCGGGCGAGCCCGCCCATCTTGCGCATGTCCTGCTCGTGGTGCAGCGCGATGATCACCGAGCCCGCGCCGAGGAAGAGCACTGCCTTGAAGAAGGCGTGCGTCATCAGGTGGAAGATCGCCACCGAGTAGGCCGACGCTCCCAGCGCCATCGTCATGTAGCCCAGCTGCGAGAGCGTCGAGTACGCCACCACGCGCTTGATGTCGTACTGCGTGATGGCGATGAGCGCCATGAAGAAGCAGGTGATGGCGCCGATCACGACCACGAACGAGCGCGCCGTCTCGGAGAGCTCGAAGAGCGGCGACATGCGCGCCACCATGAAGATGCCGGCGGTCACCATCGTGGCCGCGTGGATCAGCGCGGAAATCGGCGTGGGGCCTTCCATGGAGTCGGGCAGCCACACGTGCAGCGGGAACTGCGCGCTCTTGCCCATGGCGCCCACGAAGAGGCAGATGCAGACCACGCTCATGAGCGACCAGTTCACGCCGGGCACCACCTGCACCAGCTTGGCCGCGAACTTGGGCGCCTCGGCGAAGATCGGCGCGTAGTCCAGGCCCCCGGTCACGGCGCCGAACTGCGCGAAGAGGATGGCGATGCCGAGCAGGAACCCGAAGTCGCCCACGCGGTTCACGAGGAAGGCCTTCAGGTTCGCGTAGATCGCCGTGGGCCGCGTGAACCAGAAGCCGATCAGCAGGTACGAGACCAGGCCCACCGCTTCCCAGCCGAAGAAGAGCTGGACGAAGTTGTTCGCCATCACCAGCATCATCATCGAGAAGGTGAAGAGCGAGATGTAGGCGAAGAAGCGCTGGTAGCCCGGGTCGTCGGCCATGTAGCCGATGGTGTAGACGTGCACCATGAGCGAGACGAACGTCACCACGGTCATCATCGTGACCGTGAGCTTGTCCACCAGGAAGCCCACCTGCAGGCGCCAGCCGTCGCCCGCGAGCCACGTGTAGACCTCGGCGTCGAGGCGCGCTCCGGCCGCCACCTGCTGGAACGCCATCACGGAGGCCACGAACGAGATCGCGACCGAGGCGATGGTCACGGTGTGCGCGAAGGCGCGCCCCAGCTTCCAGCCGAGGAACCCCGCGAGGATCGCGCCCACGAGGGGGGCGAACGCCGCGATGAGGGAGAGGGTCATCAGGTCCATGTTGTTTTTCTCGTTTTCACGGGACTCGCGCCGCGCGCCTAGCCCTTGAGGCTCCCTAGATCGTCGACATTGATGGACTTGAGGTTGCGGAAGAGCGCGACCAGGATCGCGAGGCCGATGGCCGATTCGGCCGCGGCGACGGTGAGGATGAAGAACACGAACACCTGGCCCGAAAGGTCGGCGAGCTGGTGCGAGAAGGCGATGAAGTTCATGTTGACGGCGAGCAGCATCAGCTCGATCGCCATCAGCAGGATGATGAGGTTCTTGCGGTTGAGGAAGATGCCGACCACGCTCACCGCGAACACGAGCGCCGAGAGCACGAGGTAGTGGTTGAGCGGGATCATGGATTCGCTCCGTCGACCTTGGCGTCCGTCTCGGGCGCGACCTTCACGATCTTCAGGCGCCCCGCCGAATGGGCGAGGACCTGGAGGGCCGCGTCCTGGTACTTGGTTTCCTTGCGCGAGCGCAGCGTGAGCGCGATCGCCGCCACGATCGCCACCAGCAGGATCACCGAGGCGATCTCGAAGGGAAAGACGTAGTCGGTGTAGAGGACCCGGCCCAGCGCCTTGGTGTTGGAGTAGCCCGGGGGCGGCGCGCCCGCGCCCGCGCCGCCGGCGCTGCGCCAGAGCAGCCCCGCCATCTCGGCGGCCATCAGCACGCCCACGGTGCCCGCGAGCGGCAGGTGCTTCCAGAAGCCCTCGCGCAGCAGGTCGATGTTGATGTCGAGCATCATCACCACGAAGATGAAGAGCACCATCACCGCGCCCACGTACACGAGCACCAGCGTCATGGCGAGGAATTCCGCGTACATGAGGAGCCACAGCCCCGAGGCGGTGAAGAACGCGAGCACCAGGAAGAGCGCCGCGTGCACGGGGTTGCGGACCGTGATCACGAGGAAGCTCGTGGCGAGGAGCACGGCGCCGAAGCAGTAGAAGAGGATGAGGGTGAAGTCCATGGTCAGCGGTAGCGCGCGTCCTCGGCACGGCGCTCCGCCAGCTCCTTCTCGTAGCGGTCGCCGATGGCGAGCAGCATGGGCTTGGTGTAGATGAGGTCGCCGCGGCTCTCGCCGTGGTACTCGTGGATGTGCGTCTCGACGATGGAATCCACCGGGCAGCTTTCCTCGCAGAAGCCGCAGAAGATGCATTTCACGAGGTCGATGTCGTAGCGCGTGGTGCGGCGCGTGCCGTCGTCGCGCTGGTCGCTCTCGATGGTGATGGCGAGCGCCGGGCACACCGCTTCGCACAGCTTGCAGGCGATGCAACGCTCCTCGCCGTTCGGGTAGCGGCGCAGAGCGTGCACGCCCCGGAAGCGCGGCGAGGCCGGCGTCTTCTCCTCGGGGTAGAAGACGGTGATCTTGCGCTTGAACAGGTGCCGCCCCGTGAGCTGCAGGCCCTTGAACAGCTCCGAGAGCGCGAGGCTGCCCAGGATTTCCTTCGCGCGCGTGATGGGACTCGCTTGCATGGTCATTTCCCGAACCAGATGGAGAACGGGAACGTGTGCGCCACCGGCTCCATCATCATGAAGCCCACCACGGCGATCCACACCAGCGTGATGGGAATGAAAACCTTCCAGCCCAGCCGCATGATCTGGTCGTAGCGGAAGCGCGGGAACGTGGCCCTCACCCACAGGAACGCGAACATGAAGAAGCCGATCTTGGCGAGCAGCCACAGGATCGAGGGCTGCGCGAGCCACGAGATCGCCGGGCCGGCATTGCGCACGAACGGGAAGTTGAAGGGCGACAGCCACCCGCCCCAGAAGAGCAGCGGCGAGACGGTCGAGACGAGGATCATGTTCGCGTACTCGGCCAGGAAGAAGACCGCGAAGGTCATCCCCGAGTACTCGACGTGGAAGCCCGCGACGATCTCGCTCTCGCCCTCGGCCACGTCGAAGGGCGCGCGGTTGGTCTCCGCGAGGCCCGCGATGTAATGGATGAGGAAGAGCGGCAGCAGCGGCAGCCAGAACCAGCCGAGGAAGCCCCAGTCGCCGTCCTGGCGCATCACGATGGCCGAGAGGTTCATGCTCTGGCCGGCCATCAGCGCGCCCACGAGCGCGAAGCCCATGGCGATCTCGTACGAGACCATCTGCGCCGCGGCGCGCATGGCCCCGATGAACGCGTATTTCGAGTTCGAAGCCCAGCCCGCGATGATCACGCCGTAGATGCCGAGCGAGGTCATGGCGAGCATCACGAGGAGCGCGGCGTCCGCGTTGGAGACGACCCAGCCCGGCGCGAACGGGATGATCGACCACGCCGCCATGGCGGGCGCCACCGAGATGATCGGGGCGAGCAGGAAGAGCGCCTTGGAGGCGCCGGTGGGAATGAGCTGCTCCTTCATGAGGAGCTTGATGGCATCCGCGATGGGCTGCAGCACGCCCTTCCAGCCCACGCGGTTCGGGCCGATGCGCACCTGGATCCAGCCGATCACCCAGCGCTCGACCAGCTGGTAGTAGAGCACCGTGAGCAGCAGCGGCACGAGCACCATCACGATGCTGGCGATCGCATGCCCCAGCGTGTAGATGGGCGGGCCCCACTCGGCGCCGAACACCGAGTTCGAGAGGCTCTGCGCGCGCGCGGTGATGTCGTTCAGGTCGATCATGCGGCCGCCGTCTCCCGGGCCTTCGCAACGGTGAGCGCGCCTTCGCCCAGTGCCGCGGTCTCGGCCACGCCGCGCGCGACGCGCACCGCGCCGTCCGGCAGCGCGGCATCGATCGCCACGGCGAGGGTCGTGTTGCCGCCGCCCTGCTCGACGAGCGCGAAGTCGCCTGCGGCGACGCCCAGCTTCGCGGCGGTCGCGGCGTTCATGCGCGCCGTGCGCGAGGCCTTGCCCTCGGCGCTCTTCTGGAGCGCGCCCGAGCGCCGCACGATGGGATCGCTCGCGGTCCACGCGAACTCCGCCACGCGCTCGAGCGCCGCGGCGGGGGTGCGAAGCTGCCACTGGAACGTCGCCGCCTCGTTGCCCAGGCCCGCGCGGGCCCACGCCTGCAGGTCGGGCGCGATCTGAAGGCGCACCGCCTCGATGGTGTCCGGATGGAAGTCGGCGATCTCGAGGAGCGATCCGAGCATGCGCAGCACTTTCCAGCCGGGGCGGGACTCGCCCTGGGGCTTCACGGTGGCGTTGAACGATTGCACGCGGCCTTCCATGCTCACGAACGTGCCCGCGGTCTCGGTGAACGGCGTGATGGGCAGCACGACGTGCGCGCGCTCTGTGGCGGCGTTGCGATAGGCCGAGAGCACCACGTTGAATTCGGAATTCTCGAGCGCGGCGAGCGCCTGCGGGCCCATGTCGTGCTCGAGCTCGGTGCCCGCCACGATGTAGGCGCGGCGCGGGCTGGCGACCATGGCGCGCGCATCGAGCCCCGCGCCCTTCGGCACCGCTCCCGCGAGGTGGGCGCCGACCGCATCCGCGCCATCGGGCAATACGCCCACCACGGCGCCGGTGACGCGGCCGATCTCCTGGGCGAGCGCGAAGAGGACGGCGAAGTCGGGATGCTGCTGCGCGTAGTGCCCGAGGATGATGGCCGAGCGCTCGCGGCCCATGAGGCTCGCGGCGAAGGCTTTCTCCACGTCGCCCACGGCGCGCTGCGCGGCGCCGCCGAGGGTCTTGCCCGAAGCCTGCGCCAGGGCGGCGGCGATGGCGGCGAGCTCGCCCGCGAGCGCATCGGGTCGCGCCACGCGCCGGTTGGCGACCGGCATGAGCCAATCGTCGGCGGCCACGTGCAGCACGTTGACGGCGAGGCCCTTCTTCGCGGCCGCGCGCACGCGCGCCGACAGCAGCGGCTGCTCCCGGCGCAGCGTCGAGCCCACGAAGAGCACCGACTGGAGCTTCGCGAAGTCCTCGATCGCCATGCCGAGCCAGGGGGCGCCCTGGGTCTTCGCGCGGAAGTCCGACTGGCGCACGCGGGCATCGACGTTCTCGCAGCCCAGCCCGCGGGCGAGCCGCGCGGCGAGGAAATGCTCCTCGAGCGTGAGCTCGGGGGCCAGCAGCGCGCCCAACGCGGCGCCGCCGTGGCGCGCGGCCGCGTCCTTGAGGCCCTGGGCCGCGGCGTCCAGCGCCTCGGGCCAGTCCACCTCGTGCCATTGGCCGGCGCGCCTGACCCTCGGGCGCAGCAGCCGCTCTTCCGAATCGAGGCCCAGGTAGGCAAAGCGGTCGCGGTCCGAGATCCAGCATTCGTTCACCGGCTCGTTCTCGAGCGGCAGCACGCGCATCACGTGCTCGTTCTTCGACTGCACGATGAGCGCGGAGCCCAGCGAATCGTGGGCCGAGACCGACTTGCGCCGCGCAAGCTCCCAGTTGCGAGCGGTGTAGCGGAACGGCTTCGAAGTGAGCGCTCCTACCGGGCAGAGGTCGATCACGTTGCCCGAAAGCTCGGAATCCACCGTGCGCGAGACGAACGTGAGGATCTCGGAGTGCTCGCCGCGCCCGGCCATGCCGAGCTCCATGATGCCGGCGACTTCCTGCCCGAAGCGCACGCAGCGCGTGCAATGGATGCACCGCGTCATGTCCGTCGAGATGAGCGGGCCCAGGTTCTTGTTCACCACCACGCGCTTTTCTTCCTGGTAGCGCGAGGACGACGGGCCGTAGCCCACCGTGAGGTCCTGGAGCTGGCACTCGCCGCCCTGGTCGCAGATGGGGCAGTCGAGCGGGTGGTTGATGAGCAGGAACTCCAGCACGCCCTTCTGCGCCTGGATCGCGGAATCCGAGTGCGTCTGGACCTTCATGCCCTCGGTGGCGGGCGTGGCGCACGCGGGCAGCGGCTTGGGCGCCTTCTCCACCTGCACCAGGCACATGCGGCAGTTGGCCGCGATGGAGAGCTTCTTGTGGTAGCAGAAATGCGGCACGAAGACGCCGAGCTTCGTCGCGGCGTCCATCACCGTGGCGCCGTTCTCGACCGTGACCGCCTTGCCGTCGATCTCGAGGTTGATGGCCATCGTCAGTCCGCCGCCATCTTCGCGGCATCGGGGTTCGCGCTGCTGTAGCCGCCCGGCTTCACCGAGCAGCGCTTGTGCGCGATGTGGTGCTCGAATTCCTCGCGGAACACCTTCACGAAGGCGCGCGTGGGCATGGCCGCCGCGTCGCCGAGCGCGCAGATCGTGCGGCCCTGGATGTTGTCGGCGAGGTTGAGGAGCAGGTCCAGATCCTCCTTGCGGCCCTGCCCGTGCTCGATGCGATGCAGGATCCGGTAGAGCCAGCCGGTGCCCTCGCGGCACGGCGTGCACTGCCCGCAGGATTCCTCGTAGTAGAAGTACGCGAGCCGCTCGGCCGCGCGCACCATGCACGTGTCCTCGTCCATCACGATCACCGCGCCCGAGCCCAGGAACGAGCCCGCCTTGGCGATGGAGTCGTAGTCCATGTCGAGGGCCATCATCACGTCGGCCGGCAGCACCGGCATCGACGAGCCGCCGGGGATCACGCCCTTCAGCTTCTTGCCGCCGCGCATGCCGCCCGCCATCTCGAGCAGCTTCGCGAACGGGGTGCCGAGCTTCACCTCGTAGTTGCCGGGGCGCGCCACGTGGCCGGTCACCGAGAAGATCTTGGTGCCGCCGTTGTTGGGCTTGCCCATGGACAGGAACCAGTCGGCCCCGCGAGTGATGATGGCGGGCACCGCGGCGAAGGTCTCGGTGTTGTTGATGGTGGTGGGCTTGCCGTACAGGCCGAAGGAGGCGGGGAACGGCGGCTTGTAGCGCGGCTGCCCCTTCTTGCCCTCGAGCGATTCCAGCAGCGCCGTCTCCTCGCCGCAGATGTAGGCGCCGAAGCCGTGGTGCGCGTGCAGCTCGAAGTCGATGCCGCTGCCCAGGATGTTCCTGCCGAGATAGCCGGCCGCGCGCGCTTCCTCGAGGGCCTTCTCGAAGAGCTCGTACTCGACCCAGATCTCGCCGTGGATGTAGTTGTAGCCGACCGTGGCGCCGATCGCGTAGCCCGCGATGATCATGCCCTCGATGAGCATGTGCGGGTTGTAGCGGATGATGTCGCGGTCCTTGCAGGTGCCCGGCTCGCCCTCGTCCGAGTTGCACACCACGTACTTCTGGCCCGGGTAGTTCTTCGGCATGAAGGACCACTTGAGCCCGGTGGGGAAGCCCGCGCCGCCGCGGCCGCGCAGCGCCGACTTCTTCACCTCGGCGATGATCGCCTCGGGTGTGATCTTCTCGTTCACGACCCTCTTCAGCGCCTCGTAGCCGCCGCGCGATTCGTAGTCCCTGAGACCCCAGTTCTTGCCGTCGAGGCCCTTCATGATGACGGCGTCGGGGCCGTAGTCGAGCATCGTCATTTCTTGAGCTCCTCGACGAGGCCGTCGATCTTCTCGTGGGACATGAAGCTGCACATGCGCTTGTTGTCCACGATCATCACGGGCGCGTCGGCGCAGGCGCCCATGCACTCGCCTTCCTTCACGAGGAAGCGGCCGTCGGCCGAGACCTCGTTGTAGCCTTTCACGCCGCACTTGCGCTTCAGGTGCTCCGCGGCTTCCTCGCCCCCGGACAGCGCGCAGGGCAGGTTGGTGCAGACCACCACCTTGTGCCGCGCGCCGGGCTTCAGGTTGTACATGTTGTAGAACGTCGCCACCTCGTAGACCCACACCGGCGGCATGTTCAGGACCTGGGCGACCTCCTCCATGATCTCGTTGGAGATCCACCCGTCCTGGTCCTGCGCGACGGCGAGCGCGCTCATCACCGCGCTCTGGCGCTGCTCGGGCGGGTACTTCTTCGCCTCGCGCTCGATGCGTTGCAGGGATTCGGGGGTGAGGAGCGCCATGTGCCTATTCGCCCTTCCAGTAATCGACGGCGCCCGACTTCTCGGTCATGTGGCGGATGCGGGACTCCCCGCCGCCGCCGAACGCGCCGACCTTGCCGGAATCCGGGTATTCGCAGACCTCCGCCGGCATCATCGTGGATACCGAGATGTAGGCGAGCTCCGCGTTCGAGTCGTTGATGATCTGATGCGCGGTCTCGGGACCGCCCGTCGGGCAGCAGATGAAGTCGCCGGCGCGCACCTTGCGCCGCTCGGCGCCGTAGCGCAGCGTCCCCTCGCCCCTCACGATGAAGAACATCTCCTCCTCGCCGCGGTGGCTGTGGAACGGGCACGAGATCTTCCCGGGCGGCACCACGTCGTACGAATAGCCGAGGTCCCTGGCGCCCACGAGCGGGCCGATGCGCGCGGCATCGGTCTCGAACTTGCCGCCCACTTCCGACCAGTGCTCGAGCTTGAGCTCGTCGATGTTCACGACCCGCTGGTCGATCACGCGCTTCACCGGTCGATCTCCCCGAACACGATGTCCATCGTGCCGATGATCGCCACCACGTCGGCGATCATGTGGCCCTTGGCCATCTCGTTCATGGCCGAGAGGTGCGCGAAGCCGGGCGCGCGGATCTTCAGGCGCCACGGCTTGTTGGCCCCGTCGCTCATGAGGAAGATGCCGAACTCGCCCTTGGGGTGCTCGATGGCGCAATACACCTCGCCCGGGGGCACGTGCATGCCCTCGCTGAAGAGCTTGAAGTGATGGATCAGCTCTTCCATGCTTTCCTTCATCTCGACGCGCGTGGGCGGCGCCACCTTGTGGTTCGCCGTGATCACGGGGCCGGGGTTCTCGCGCAGCCACTTCACGCACTGGCTGATGATCTTGTTCGACTCGCGCATCTCCTGCACGCGCACGAGGTAGCGGTCGTAGCAATCCCCGTTGGTGCCGATGGGGATGTCGAAATCCATCCGGTCGTACACCTCGTAGGGCTGCTTCTTGCGCAGGTCCCACGCGATGCCCGTGCCGCGCAGCATCGGGCCCGTGAAGCCCAGGGCCTGGGCGCGCTCCGGCGTCACCACGCCGATGCCCACCGTGCGCTGCTTCCAGATGCGGTTCTCGGTGAGGAGCGTCTCGTAGTCGTCGACGTAGCCGGGGAAGCGCCTGGTGAAATCCTCGATGAAATCGAGGAGCGATCCCTGGCGGTTCTCGTTGAGGTCGCGCACCGCCTCCGCGCTGCGCACCGTGGTGGGCGCGTACTTCGGCATCCTGTCCGGCAGGTCGCGGTACACGCCGCCCGGCCGGTAGTACGCCGCGTGCATGCGGGCGCCCGAGACGGCCTCGTACATGTCGAGCAGGTCCTCGCGCTCGCGGAACGCGTAGAGGAAGATCGTCATGGCGCCCACGTCCAGGCCATGCGAGCCGATCCACAGCAGGTGGTTCAGGATCCGCGTGATCTCGTCGAACATCACGCGGATGTACTGCGCGCGTATCGGCACGTCCACGCCCAGCAGCTTCTCGATCGCCATCACGTAGGCGTGCTCGTTGCACATCATGGACATGTAGTCGAGGCGGTCCATGTAAGGAACGCTCTGCAGGTACGTGCGCGTCTCGGCGAGCTTCTCGGTGGCGCGGTGCAGCAGCCCGATGTGCGGGTCGGCGCGCTGGATCACTTCCCCGTCCAGCTCCAGCACCAGGCGCAGCACCCCGTGGGCCGCCGGATGCTGCGGCCCGAAATTCATCGTGTAGTTGCGGATCTCGGCCATCTACTTCTTCCCCGAATCGCCGTACGAGTCTTCGCGCGTGACGCGCGGCACGACCTCGCGCGGCTCGATGGTGACGGGCTGGTACACCACGCGCCGCTGCTCGGGGTCGTAGCGCATCTCGACGTAGCCCATGATGGGGAAATCCTTGCGGAACGGGTGCCCCATGAAGCCGTAGTCGGTGAGGATGCGGCGCAGGTCCGGGTGCCCGCGGAAGACGATGCCGTAGAGGTCGAAGGCCTCGCGCTCGTACCAGTTGCCCGAAGGCCAGACCGAGAGCAGCGAGTCCACCGCGGGGAATTCGTCGTCGGGACAGAAGACGCGCACCCGCACGCGCCAGTTGTGCCTGATCGACAGCAGGATGTAGACGACCGCGAAGCGGCCGCCCTCCGGCGCGCCGTTGAAGCCCTGGTAGTCGATGCCGGCGATGTCCAGGAGCTCCGTGAAGGCGAGCGACGGGTCGTCGCGCAGGCGCATGGCCGCCTCCACCAGGTCCGCGGCGGCGACCTCGATGGTGAGCTGGCCCCGGTCCGGGGTGCTCGCGCGAAGCTTCCCGCCGAGCGAGGCGGCGAGCGCGGACTGCAGGGTCTCGAGGGATGCCATCAGCGGCGCGAGATGGTTTGCGTGCGCTTGATCTTGTTCTGCAGCTGGAGCAGGCCGTAGATCAGCGCTTCGGCGGTGGGCGGGCAGCCGGGCACGTAGATGTCCACGGGCACGATGCGGTCGCAGCCGCGCACGACGGAGTACGAATAGTGGTAGTAGCCGCCGCCATTGGCGCACGAGCCCATGGAGACGACCCAGCGCGGCTCGGCCATCTGGTCGTACACCTTGCGCATCGCCGGCGCCATCTTGTTGCACAGCGTCCCGGCCACGATCATCACGTCGGACTGGCGCGGGCTGGGGCGGAACACGATGCCGAAGCGGTCCAGGTCGTAGCGCGAGGCGCCGGCGTGCATCATCTCCACGGCGCAGCAGGCGAGCCCAAAGGTCATGGGCCAGAGCGAGCCGGTGCGCGCCCAGTTGAGCACGCTGTCCACCTGCGTGACGACGAAGCCGTGCTGCGAGATGCCTTGCGAGAGGTCAGCCACGGGTCACTCCCATTCCAGCGCGCCCTTCTTCCATTCGTAGACGAAGCCCACCACGAGGATGGCGAGGAAGACGAGCATCGCGATGAAGCCGAACCAGCCGATGTCCTGCAGGACCACGGCCCACGGGAAGAGGAACGCGATCTCCAGGTCGAAGAGGATGAAGAGGATCGCGACCAGGTAGTAGCGCACGTCGAACTTCATGCGCGCGTCCTCGAAGGCCTCGAACCCGCATTCGTACGGGGAAAGCTTCTCGGGATCCGGATTGTGGGCGCCGGAAAAGCGCGCGAGCACCCCGCTCGTCACGATGGCGCCGATGCCGACCGCCGCGCCGATGGCGAGGAAGAGCAGGACTGGGAAGTAGTTGGCTAGCAAAGGTCCAGGATCCAGCTCGAATTTGGTGCCGTCGAAGAGACTCGAACTCTTACGCCTTTCGGCACTGCCCCCTCAAGACAGCGTGTCTACCAATTCCACCACGACGGCCTGTCGCTACCGCTTGATAAAGCGCAAACGCTGCGTTGCTACTTCGGAATCTCCGACGATTTTTCAGCCGGGGGAGCCGCCGGCGCCGGTGCCGAGGTAGCGGGCGCCGCCGGTTTCGTTTCGGTCGCGGCCTTGGGCGCCGGGGCGTCCAGGGTCTGCGTCACGCTGCCGCCCTTGGAGGGCGCCGTGAAATAGGTGAGCCCGAGGCTCGTCGCGAAGAACACCGCCGCGAGGATGGCGGTGGTGCGCGACAGGAAGTTGGAAGCGCCCGCGGAGCCGAACAGGCTCCCGGCCGAGCCGCTGCCGAAGGCCGCGCCCATGTCGGCGCCCTTGCCGTGCTGCAGGAGCACGAGGACGACGATGCCGATCGCGGCGAGGATATGGAACATCAGGACTGCCGTTTGCATCCGTCTCAACCTTTCGACTGGGCGCTGGCCGCTCGCCAGATCGCCACGAATTCTTCCGCCACCAGCGACGCGCCTCCGACGAGGCCGCCGTCGACGTCCGGCATCGCGAAAAGCTCCGCCGCGTTCGCCGCCTTCACGCTGCCCCCGTACAGGATGGGAACGCGCGCGGCCACCGAGGTTTCCTTCGCCGCGACGCGCTTGCGGATGAACTCGTGCGCATCCTGCGCCTGCCGCGACGTCGCCGTCTTGCCGGTCCCGATGGCCCAGACCGGCTCGTAGGCGATCACTGCCCCTTCCAGCACCTGCGCGCCCTTCTCGAGCACCGCATCCACCTGCCGCGCGAGCACTTCGTTCGTCGCCCCGCGCTCCCGCTCCCCGAGGGTCTCGCCGACGCAGAAGATCGGCGTGAGGCCCGCGCGCTTCGCGGCGGCGAACTTCTCCGCGACCATCGCGTCGGTGTCGCCGAAGATCGAGCGGCGCTCCGAGTGGCCCACGATCGCGTAGCGCGCGCCCATCTCGGCGATCATCGCCCCCGACACTTCCCCGGTGTATGCGCCCTTGTCATAGCGGCTGCAGTCCTGGGCACCCCACGCGATGGCCGTCCCGCGAAGGATTTCCCGTGCCTGCGAAAGGTACGGATAAGGCACGCACACCACGCAGGCGGCCGGTTCGCTTTTCTGGACGTCCCTGAGGAGTGCCCTCAGCAACGCCTCGTTGGCGGCAAGGGTTCCGTTGAGCTTCCAGTTGCCGGCAACGACTTTTGACCGCATGCGATCCTCAAATCCCGTCGATTTTACCAAGAAATGAGGCCGGGGTCATTCCCGACCGCACCGTCATCCCCGTGAAGACGGGGATCCACGGCCTCAGGCGACTGCCCGGGCCCCGGCCTTCTTGACCGCCGCCGCGATCTCCTCGGCGAGGCCCTTCACGTGGGCGCGGTCCTCGCCCTCGACCATCACGCGCACGACGGGCTCGGTGCCCGAGGGGCGCAGCAGGACGCGGCCGTGGCCGGCGAGCGCGCCTTCGGCGCGCGCCACTGCCTCGCGCACGGCGGGCGATTGCAGGTCGAGCTTTCCTTCCGTGCGGACGTTCACCAGCACCTGCGGCAGGAGCCGCAGCTCGCCCGTGTAGGCCGCGAGCGACTGCCCCGAGCTCACGAGCGCCGCGAGCACCTGCAGCGCGGAAATGATCGCGTCGCCCGTCGTGTGGCAGTCGAGGCAGAGCAGGTGCCCGGAATTCTCGCCCCCGCACTCCCAGCCGCGCTCGAGCAGCAGCTCCAGCACGTAGCGGTCGCCGACCCGCGCGCGCGCGAAGTCGATGCCCATGTCCGCGAGCCGGCGCTCGAGGGCGAAGTTGGTCATGAGCGTGCCGGCCACGCCGCCCTTCAGGCGCCCTTCGGCGCGGCGATGCTTCACCATCGCGAAGAGCAGCTGGTCGCCGTCGAAGAGCGTGCCGTCGCGGTCGGCCATGGCGAGGCGGTCGCCGTCGCCGTCGAAGGCGATGCCGAAATCCGCTTTGTGCTCGACCACCGCGCGGCCCACCGTGGACGGATGCGTGGCGCCGCAGCCTTCGTTGATGTTGATGCCGTTGGGGTGGCTGCCGATGGCGACGACCTCGGCGCCCAGCTCCTGGAACACGCGGATGCCCACGCGATAGTTGGAGCCATGCGCGCAATCGACCACCAGCTTCACGCCGCGCAGCGTGCAGCTCCTCGGGAAGCTCGCCTTGCAGAACTCGATGTAGCGGCCCTCCGCGTCGGGAAGGCGCTCGGCCTTGCCGAGCTGCGCCGAGGGCGCGACCGCCAGCGCATCGTCGAGCAGCGACTCGATCTCGCTTTCCACGGCGTCGGGCAGCTTCATGCCGTCGGCGGAGAAGAACTTGATGCCGTTGTCCTCGTACGGGTTGTGCGAAGCGCTGATCATCACGCCCGCCGACAGGCGCAGCGCGCGCGTGAGGAAGGCCACCGCCGGCGTGGGCATCGGCCCCACCAGGACGGTATCCACGCCCGCGGCCGACAGGCCCGATTCCAGGGCGGACTCGAGCATGTACCCCGAGATGCGCGTGTCCTTGCCGATCAGCACCGTGGGCCGGCTGCGGTGCGGCGGCGCGATGTCGGCGCGCGAGAGCACCTTGCCCGCGCAATAGCCGAGCTTGAGGACGAAATCGGGGGTGATGGGCGGCTCGCCCACGCGCCCGCGGATTCCATCGGTACCGAAGAATTTCCGGGTCATCGCAATTCCATCCAGACTTTCAGCGCATCGACCGTCTCGCGCACGTCGTGCACGCGCACGAGGCTCGCGCCATTCTGCACCGCGAGCAGGGCCGCGGCAACGCTCGCCGCGGTGCGCTCCGGGGCCGCGCGCCCCGTGAAATCGCCCAGCATCTTCTTGCGGGAAAGGCCCACGAGCAGCGGGTAGCCGAGCGCGGCAAGGCGCGGCAACGCGTGGAAGAGCTCCTTGTTGTGCTCGACGGTCTTGCCGAAGCCGAAGCCCGGGTCCAGCGCGATGCGGTCGCGGGCCACGCCCTCGGATTCGAGGCGCGCGGCGCGAGAAAGCAGGAACGACTCGACTTCGGCCACCACGTCGTCGTAGTGAGGCGCTTTCTGCATCGTCGCGGGCGTGCCCTGCATGTGCATCACGACCACGCCCACGTCCGCGCCCGCCACCGCGTCGATTGCCCCTTCCGCGCGGAACGCATTCACGTCGTTCACGACCGAACAGCCGGCCTCGATCGCGGCGCGCATCACCTCGGGCTTCGAGGTGTCCACCGACACGGCCACACCCTTCGCGGCGAGCGCTTCCACCACCGGGATCACGCGCCGCAGCTCTTCGCCGGCCGGGACGGCGGCCGCGCCCGGGCGCGTGGACTCGCCGCCCACGTCCACGAAATCGGCGCCGTCATCGCGAAGCGCGAGCCCATGCGCGATCGCCGCGCGCGCATCGATGTAGCGCCCGCCGTCGGAGAACGAATCCGTGGTGACGTTCACGATGCCCATCACGAGGGGGCGCGGAAAGGAAAAAGGGGTGGCCCAAGGCCACCCCTCGCGAGACTTCGGCGGCGCCGCGGCGCTCAGGCGCTCTCCGGCGACGCGCTGGGCTCGGTGCCCCGCGGCGTGCCGCCGTCCGAAGGCGGCTGCGGCCGCACGGCGACGGGCTTGGGCGGGCGCGGCGGCCGGCCGGCCATGATGTCGTCGATCTGGTTCGCGTCGATGGTCTCCCATTCGAGCAGCGCCTTGGCCATCACCTCGACCTTGTCGCGGTTCTCCTCGAGCAGGCGCCGCGCGAGCGCGTACTGCATGTCGATGATCGCGCGCACCTCCTTGTCGACGGCGTTCATCGTCTCGGCCGACATGTTCTGGTGCGTGGTGACCTGGCGGCCGAGGAACACCTCGCCCTCGTTCTCGCCGTACACCATCGGGCCCAGCGCGTCGGTCATGCCCCACTCCGTCACCATGCGCCGCGCCATCTCGGTGGCGCGCTTGAAGTCGTTCGCGGCGCCCGTGGTCATCTGGTTCATGAAGATCTCTTCCGCGATGCGCCCGCCGAAGAGGACCGCGATGTTGTTCAGCAGGTAATTCCGGTCGTAGCTGTAGCGGTCCTCGACCGGGAGCTGCATGGTCACGCCCAGCGCGCGGCCGCGCGGGATGATGGTGACCTTGTGCACCGGGTCGGTCTTGGGCAGCAGCTTCGCCACGATCGCGTGGCCCGACTCGTGGTAGGCGGTGTTGCGGCGCTCCTCCTCGGGCATCACCATCGAGCGGCGCTCGGCGCCCATGATCACCTTGTCCTTGGCGCGCTCGAAGTCGTCCATGTCCACCAGGCGCTTGGAGCCGCGGGCGGCGAACAGGGCCGCCTCGTTCACGAGGTTCGCGAGGTCCGCGCCCGAGAAGCCGGGCGTGCCGCGCGCGATGATGGAGGCGTCCACGTCCGGCGCGATGGGCACCTTGCGCATGTGCACGAGCAGGATCTGCTCGCGGCCGCGGATGTCCGGCAGCGGCACCACCACCTGCCGGTCGAAGCGGCCGGGGCGAAGCAATGCGGGATCCAGCACGTCCGGGCGGTTGGTCGCGGCGATCACGATCACGCCCGAGGTCCCCTCGAAGCCGTCCATCTCGACGAGCAGCTGGTTCAACGTCTGCTCGCGCTCGTCGTTGCCGCCGCCCAGGCCCGCGCCGCGCTGGCGCCCCACGGCGTCGATCTCGTCGATGAACACGATGCACGGGGCGTTCTTCTTCGCCTGCTCGAACATGTCGCGCACGCGGGCCGCGCCCACGCCGACGAACATCTCGACGAAGTCGGAGCCGGAGATGGAGAAGAACGGCACCTTCGCTTCGCCCGCGATGGCGCGGGCGAGCAGCGTCTTGCCCGTGCCGGGCGAGCCCACCATCAGCACGCCGCGCGGGATGCGCCCGCCCAGCTTCTGGAATTTCGACGGGTCGCGCAGGAAGTCCACCAGCTCGCCCACTTCTTCCTTCGCCTCGTCCACGCCCGCGACGTCGGCGAACGTGACCTGGTTCTGGTTCTCGTCGAGCATGCGCGCGCGCGACTTGCCGAACGAGAAGGCGCCCCCGCGCCCGCCGCCCTGCATCTGGCGCATGAAGAAGATCCACACGCCGATCAGCAGCAGCATCGGGAACCACGACACGAAGATGCTCATGAGGAGCGACTGCTCCTCGACCGGCTGCGCCTCGACCTGCACGCCGAACTTCATGAGGTCGCCCACCATCCACGGATCCTGGATGCCGGGCGTGTTGACGGTGTACGTCTTGCCGTCCTTGGAGGTCGCCTTGAGGGTGCGGTTGTTGTCGAGCTTCACGCGGGCGATGTGGCCCGCCTTGGCCTCATCCATGAAGGTCGAGTAGTCGAGCGAGTTCTGGCTCGATTGGCGGTTGCCGACCTGCATGAACACCATGGTGAGGATCACGCCGATGACGAGCCAGAACATGATGGTGCGAATGGTGTTGTTCACGAGCGACTTTCCTTTTCCGTAAAAAGACCGGCGAATCAGGCAGATGGGGGACCGACCACTCTAGCAAAATTCCGGCGCCGTGGCGTGCTTTCAAGCCCCCTCGGCATTTTCCCTCCGTAGCCCTAGGGTTTCCTACCGCGGCCGGGGTTCCCGGGCGAGCAGGAATTGCTCGGCACTCTCGTCCCGGGAAGCCGCGGGCTTGCGCACCACGACCTTGCCGAAGGCGCGCCTGAGCGAAAGGAGCAGCTCGTCGAAGCCCGCCCCCTGGAACACCTTCACGAGGAATGCGCCCCGGGGGGAAAGGCGCTCCAGCGCGAAGTCGCGCGCCGCCTCGGCAAGGGCCATGGAACGCGCCTGGTCGCTCGTCGCGATGCCGCTCATGTTGGGCGCCATGTCCGAAAGGACGAGGTCCGCCTGGCGGCCCTGCAGGGCGCCCGCCACGGCCGCGAGGCCCGCATCCGAAGAGAAATCCCCCTGCACGAACGTGACGCCTGTAACCGGCTGCATCTCGAGCAGGTCGATGGCGACGACCTTGCCGGCCTTGCCCACGCGCCGGGCCGCGACCTGCGACCAGCCGCCCGGGGCCGCGCCCAGGTCCACCACGACCATGCCGGGCTTGAGGAGCTTGTCGCGCTCGTCGATCTCGGTGAGCTTGTAGGCCGAGCGCGAGCGGTAGCCTTCCTTCTTCGAGCGCTGCACGTAGGGGTCGTTCACGTGCCGGCGCAGCCACTGCTTGCTGGAGTGGGATTTCTTCATCAGCCTTATACTGCGCCGATGCCCCTCACCGCGAAAAAACGCAGCGAGCTGCGCGCCCGGGCGCACAAGCTCTCGCCCATCGTCATCATCGGCGACAAGGGCCTCACCGACGAGGTGCTGGCCGAGGTCGACCGTTCGTTGAAAGCCCACGAGCTCATCAAGGTGCGCGCCGCCACGGCCGACCGGGATGCCCGCGAGATCTTCTTCGAGAAGATCTGCGAGGCGCTGGGAGCGCAGGAAGTGCAGGAGATCGGGAAGATCCTCGTGGTCTACCGGGAAAATCCCGAGAAGACCGGCGACCTCAACCGTACCGGACGTCCACGATCTCGAACTCCTTCACCCCGCCCGGAGTCCGGACCTCGGCGACGTCGCCCGAGGACTTCCCGATGAGCGCCTTGGCGATGGGAGACGAGTAGGAGATCTTGGCGAGCTTCAGGTCCGCCTCGTCCTCGCCCACGATCTGGTAGACGAGCGTCTCGCTGGTCGTGACCTCGATCAGCTCCACCGTGCAGCCGAACACCACGCGGTCGTCGTCGTCGAGGAGCGCCGGATCGATGATCTGCGCGTTGGCGAGCTTGGTCTCGAGCTCGATGATGCGGCCCTCGATGAAGCCCTGGCGCTCGCGCGCCGCCTCGTACTCGGCGTTCTCCGTGATGTCGCCCTGCGCGCGCGCCTCCGCGATCGCCGTGATCACGCTGGGGCGCTCCACCGTCTTCAGCTTGTGCAGCTCGGCGCGCAGCTTCTCGGCGCCGATGATGGTGATGGGGATCTTCATGCGGGTATCTGGGCGTGGAGGGACTGGATGTCGTAGGCACGCATCTCCTCCAGGTGGCGCATGCCGACGCAGGCCGCGCGCGCCCCGGAGAGGGTCGTGTAGTAGGTGATGCGGTTCTGCAGGGCTGTGTTGCGGATGGACCAGGAATCCTGGATCGAGCGCCGGTCCTCCTCCACCGTGTTGACGATGAGGCTCACCTCCTTGTTCTTCAGCATGTCCACGATGTGCGGGCGGCCCTCCTGGACCTTGTTCACGGGCTGCACCTTGAGGCCGGCCCGCTCGATCGCGGCGGCGGTGCCGCGCGTGGCCACCAGCGAGAAGCCCAGCGCCACCAGGTCGCGCGCGATCTCGACCATGCGCGCCTTGTCCTCGTTGCGCACCGACAGGAATGCCTTGCCGCCCTTGGGCAGGCGCACGCCCGCGGCGAGCTGGCTCTTCACGAACGCCTCCGCGAACGTCAGCCCCACGCCCATCACCTCGCCCGTGGATTTCATCTCGGGGCCGAGGATCGTGTCCACGCCGGGGAACTTGATGAACGGGAAGACGGCTTCCTTCACCGAATAGTACGGCGGGATGATCTCCCGGGTCGCCTTCTGCGAGGCGAGCGACTGGCCCACCATGCAGCGCGCCGCGACCTTGGCGAGCGGCGTGCCCGTCGCCTTGGACACGTAGGGCACGGTGCGCGAGGCGCGCGGGTTCACTTCCAGCACGAAGACCTTGTCTTCCTGGATCGCGAACTGCACGTTCATGAGGCCCACGACGTTGAGCGCCTTCGCCATCGCCACCGTCTGGCGGCGCAGCTCGTCCTGCATCGCCGGCGTGAGGCTGAAGGGCGGCAGCGAGCAGGCCGAATCGCCCGAGTGCACGCCCGCCTGCTCGATGTGCTCCATGATCCCGCCGATCAGCACGTCCTTGCCGTCGGAGACGGCGTCCACGTCCACCTCGATCGCGTCGTTCAGGAACCGGTCGATCAGCACCGGCGAGTCGTTGGAGACCTTCACCGCCTCGCGCATGTAGCGCTTGAGGTCGCTCTCGGCGTGCACGATCTCCATGGCGCGCCCGCCCAGCACGTACGAGGGCCGCACCACCACCGGGTAGCCGATCTCCTTCGCGCCGTTGAACGCCTCGTCCTCGGTGCGCGCGGTGCGGTTGGGCGGCTGCAGGAGCTTGAGCTCATGCAGCATCTTCTGGAAGCGCTCGCGGTCCTCCGCCCGGTCGATGGAGTCGGGCGAGGTGCCGATGATGGGCACGCCGGCGGCCTCGAGGTCGCGCGCGAGCTTGAGCGGCGTCTGGCCCCCGAACTGCACGATCACGCCCTGGGGCTTCTCCTTGTCCACGATCTCGAGCACGTCCTCGAGCGTGAGCGGCTCGAAGTAGAGGCGGTCGGAGGTGTCGTAGTCGGTCGAGACGGTCTCGGGGTTGCAGTTGACCATGATCGTCTCGTAGCCGTCCTCGCGCAGGGCGAGCGCCGCGTGGACGCAGCAGTAGTCGAACTCGATCCCCTGCCCGATGCGGTTGGGCCCGCCGCCCAGCACCATGATCTTCTTGGCGTTGGTGGGCCTGGACTCGTCTTCCTCGTCGTAGCTCGAGTACATGTAGGCGGTGCCGGTCTCGAACTCCGCGGCGCAGGTATCCACGCGCTTGAAGACGGGGCGGATGCCGAGCGCGTGGCGGCGCTTGCGCACCTCGTGCTCGGTGGTCTTCCAGAGGTAGGCGAGGCGCCGGTCGGAAAAGCCCTTGCGCTTCAGCTGCCAGAGCTCCTCGCGCGAGAACTCCGCGAAGGCGCGCTTCTCGATGGCGAGCTCGATGTCCACGAGCTCCTTGATCTGGACGAGGAACCACGGGTCGATCTTCGTGAAGCGGTGGATGTCCTCCACGGACATGCCGATGCCGAAGGCGTCCGCCACGTACCAGAGCCGCTCGGCGCGCGGGTACGCGAGCTCGTCCTCGATCTTGTCCATGTCCACGGACTTGAGGTTGAACCCGTCCACGCCCGTCTCCAGGCCGCGCAGGGCCTTCTGCAGCGACTCCTGGAAGTTGCGCCCGATGGCCATCACCTCGCCCACGCTCTTCATCTGCGTGGTGAGCCGGTCGTCGGCCTGCGGGAATTTCTCGAAGGCGAAGCGCGGCACCTTCGTCACCACGTAGTCGATGGTGGGCTCGAAGGAGGCCGGCGTGGCCCCGCCCGTGATGTCGTTCTTCAATTCGTCCAGCGTGTAGCCCACGGCGAGCTTGGCGGCGATCTTGGCGATCGGGAAGCCGGTGGCCTTGGAGGCGAGCGCCGAGGAGCGCGACACGCGCGGGTTCATCTCGATGATGACCATGCGGCCGTCGTCGGGATTGATGGCGAACTGCACGTTGGAGCCGCCCGTCTCCACCCCGATCTCGCGCAGGCACGCGATCGAGGCATCCCGCATGATCTGGTATTCCTTGTCCGTGAGCGTCTGCGCGGGCGCGACCGTGATGGAATCGCCGGTGTGCACGCCCATGGGGTCGAGGTTCTCGATGGAGCAGATGATGATGCAGTTGTCCTTCCTGTCGCGGACAACCTCCATCTCGAATTCCTTCCACCCGATCACCGACTCCTCGATCAGCAGCTCCTTGGTGGGGGACGCGTCGAGGCCGCGGTTGCAGATGGTCTCGAACTCCTCCTCGTTGTAGGCGATGCCGCCGCCCGTGCCGCCGAGCGTGAACGAGGGACGGATGATGGTGGGGAAGCCCACCATCGCCTGCACCTGCTTGGCTTCCTCCAGCGAGTGGGCGAGCGCCGAGCGCGGGCTCGCGAGGCCGATCCGCGCCATGGCGTGCTTGAACTTCTCGCGGTCCTCGGCCTTGTCGATGGCCTCCTTCTTCGCGCCGATCATCTCGACGCCGAACTTGTCGAGCACGCCCTCGCGCGCGAGGTCGAGCGCGCAGTTCAACGCCGTCTGGCCGCCCATGGTGGGCAGCAACGCGTCGGGCCGTTCCTTCTCGATGATGCGCGCCACCATCCGCCACGTGATGGGCTCGATGTAGGTGACGTCGGCCATCTCGGGGTCGGTCATGATCGTGGCGGGATTCGAGTTCACCAGGATCACGCGGTAGCCCTCGTCGCGCAGCGCCTTGCACGCCTGCGCGCCCGAGTAGTCGAACTCGCACGCCTGGCCGATCACGATCGGACCCGCGCCGATGATGAGGATGGATTTGAGGTCAGTGCGCTTGGGCATGGCAGGCGGTGAAGTGGACCGCAGAGGCGCGCAGAGGATACGCAGAGGATACGCAGAGGGAGACCATGCGTGTCATTCGTGCGTTGTTCGCCGAGCCTCCGGACACACAGGCGTTGCTCTCCTCTTGCGTATCCTCTGCGTATCCTCTGCGTCCTCTGCGGTTCATGCTTTTCTTCGCTCTTCCATCATCTTGACGAACCGGTCGAACAGGTACGCCATCTCGTGGGGCCCGGGAGAAGCTTCGGGGTGGCCCTGGAAGCTGTACGCCGGCTTGTCGGTGAATTCGATGCCCTGCAGCGAGCCGTCGAAGAGCGAGCGGTGCGTGGGCTTCACGTTGGGCGGCAGCGTCTTCTCGTCCACCGCGAAGCCGTGGTTCTGGCTCGTGATGAAGACGCGCCCCGTGGCGAGGTCCTGCACCGGGTGGTTCGCGCCGTGGTGGCCGAACTTCATCTTGACGGTCTTCGCGCCCGCGGCGAGGCCCAGCAGCTGGTGGCCGAGGCAGATCCCGAACACCGGGGTGCCGGTGCCGACGATGTCGCGGATCGCCTGGATCGCGTAGTCGCACGGCTCCGGGTCGCCCGGGCCGTTGGACAGGAAGACGCCGTCGGGTTTCAACGCAAGCGCCTGCTTCGCCGTGGCGGTAGCCGGCAGCACGGTCACCTTGCAGCCGCGCTCGGCGAGGTTGCGCAGGATGTTGTGCTTCACGCCGTAGTCGAAGGCGACCACGTGGTATTTCACGGCGGCATCGGGCTTGTAGCCGGTGCCCAGCGCCCAGAGGCTGCCGTTCCAGTCGTACGCCTTGTCGATGCTCACGACCTTCGCGAGGTCCTGGCCGGCCATGGAGGGCGCGGCCTTGGCCGCTTCCAGCGCGGCGAGCTCGTCGAGCTTGCCGTCCACGCCGCTCGCGGCGAGGATGCAGCCGTTCTGCGCCCCCTTGCTGCGCAGGATGCGCGTGAGGCGCCGGGTATCGATGTCGCCGATGGCCACCACCTTGTTGCGCGCGAGGTAGGTGGAGAGGTCTTCCTTGTGCCGCCAGCTCGAGGCGATGAGCGGCAGGTCGCGGATGACGAGGCCCGCGGCATACACGGCGCGCGACTCCACGTCCTCGGGATTGGCGCCGACGTTGCCGATGTGCGGGTAGGTGAGCGTGACCACCTGCCCGGCATACGAGGGATCCGTGAGGATCTCCTGGTAACCCGTCATCGCGGTGTTGAAGACGACTTCGCCCACCGTCCTGCCCGGGGCGCCGATGCTGCAACCGCGAAATACGCTCCCGTCGGCAAGGACCAGGACGGCAGGTATTTTCGGCGGCAAGAACGACTCCGGTATCGAGAATTACGACGAAAACGCTGGGCGCAAAAAAACGGGTGAGCGCAAGTTTCCTAGTGGCTCATCCCGCTTTCATTAACAAAACATTATAGCAGAAGGGCGACGCTAAAGCCCGAGGACATCTCCCATGTCGTAGAGGCCGGGAGCCTTCCCGGCGGCGAATTTCGCCGCCCGCATCGCGCCGTGCGCGTAGGTGGCACGGCTGGACGAGCGGTGCGTGATTTCCAGCCGCTCGCCGGGCCCCGCGAAGTACACGGTATGGTCGCCCACCACGTCGCCGCCGCGTGCCACCGAGAATCCGACCGAGCCGGCCTTGCGCTCGCCGGTGGTTCCATGGCGCGCGTAAACCGCGTCCTTCTCGAGCCCGCCGCCCCTCGCCTTGGCCGCCACCTCGCCCAGCATCAGCGCGGTGCCCGAAGGCGCATCGACCTTCATGCGGTGGTGGATCTCGAAGACTTCCGCGTCGTAGTCGGGGCCCAGGGCCCGCGCGGCGAGCTCCACGAGGCGGGCCATCACGTTCACGCCGATGCTCATGTTGGGGGCGAAGACGATCGGGATTTCCTTCGACGCCGCGCGGATCTGTCCGACCGCCGCGGCACCCAGGCCCGTGGTGCCGATCACCATGGCGCGGCGCGCCGCGCGGCACGCCTCGAGGTGCGCGAGCGTGCCCTCGGGCCGCGTGAAATCGACCAGCACGTCGGCGTGGGCGAGCGCCGCGGTCGGGTCGGCGCCGATCGCCACGCCCCGCGCCGCGCTGCACAGGTCGCCCGCGTCGCGTCCGAGGAAGGGGCTGCCCGCCGCCTCGAGCGCGGCGCCGATGGCCACGCCCGGCGTGGCAGCCGCCGCCTCGAGCAGCGCGCGTCCCATCCGGCCGCCCGCGCCCGCGATGGCGAGGCGGACCGCGCTCATTTGATCTGCGGCGCGGGCGCCGTGGCGCCGCCCACGGGAGGCGGCAGCGCCGCACGCGAGCCGCCGTAGAAATCCACCACCTTGTCGTTCTCGAAGAACACCGAGAGCCGCGTCGGCTGCTCGGGCTTCTGCCCCGATTTCTGGTTGGCGAAGTAGTAGTCCCAGCGGTTGGCGTGGAACGCGTCGACGAGCAGCGGCGTGCCGAGCAGCGTGCGCACCTCGGCCTTCGACATGCCCGGGCGCAGCTTCGCGGCGACGTCCTCGGTCACGTAGTTGCCCTGCTGGATATCCATTCGATAGACCAGCGAGCAGCCCGCGAGGAGGGCGAACGACAGGGCCGAGGCGGCGAGGCGCATTGACGAAAGGGGTATAAGGGAAGCGCGCATTATAATTCACGCGATGAGCGATCCCCGCGAATTGAAGGGCACGGGACTCAAGGTCACGGTGCCGCGCCTCAAAGTGCTGGACCTGTTCCAGCACAGCGACCAGCGCCACCTCACCGCCGAGGACGTGTACCGCAAGCTCCTGGACGAGCATTCCGACGTCGGGCTCGCCACGGTCTATCGCGTGCTCACCCAGTTCGAGCAGGCGGGGCTGCTCGTGCGCCACCACTTCGAGGGCGGCAAGGCCGTCTACGAGCTGAACCAGGGCGGGCATCACGACCACCTGGTGTGCCTGCAGTGCGGGCGGGTGGAGGAATTCTTCGACTCCGAGATCGAGAAGCGCCAGGCGCACGTGGCGCAGGAGCGCGGCTTCCAGATCCACGAGCACCAGCTCTACCTCTACGCCGACTGCATCAAGGTCGATTGCCCGTTCCGCCCGAAGGGCTGAAGCGTGAAGGACACCCTCCGCCCCGACCTGCAGGGGACCTTCCGCTACCGTGTCCCGCCGGGCAAGACGGTGCCTCACATCTACGAGGAAGCGGCCGACTTCCAGCTGATGCCCGGCGTGCTGGCCACGGGCTACCTGGTGGCGCTGGTGGAGTGGGCGTGCATCGAGCTCATCAAGCCGCACATCGACTGGCCGCGCGAGCAGACCCTCGGCACTCACGTGGACCTCTCGCACATCGCGGCCACACCACCCGGGCTCACGGTGGAAGTGCGCGTGCGCCTGCTCGCCGTGGACGGCCGCAAGCTCGCGTTCCAGGTCTCGGCGCACGACGGCGTGGACACGATCTGCGAGGGGCGCCACGAGCGGCACGTGATCCAGCTCGCGCGCTTCGAGGAGCGCCTCGCCGCGAAGCGCGCCCGCACGAAGGTGCCCGCGTGATCCGGCGGGCAGCCCTCGCCTTCGCCGCCGCGCTCGCGTTCGCCGCGGTGCCCGCGGTCGCGCAGAAGGCACCGCCCGCGCCCGTCGTGGAGGTGAGCCTCTCGGAGCTGCCGCGCGAGGCGCGCGAGACCCTGGTGCTCATCCGCAAGGGCGGCCCGTACCCTTACGCGAAGGACGGCATCGTGTTCTCCAACCGCGAGGGCGCCCTGCCGCGCCAGAAGCGCGGGTACTATCATGAGTACACGGTGAAGACGCCCGGGGAGCGAACACGCGGCGCACGGCGCATCGTCATGGGGTCGGGCGGCGAGATCTACTACACCGACGACCATTACAATCACTTCCGTCGCATCCGGGAATAGGGAACACGATGGCCCTCGAAGCGCTCGACGCGGTGCTGGAATCCGACAAGGGCGGCGTATGGTTCCTGCCGGCCGTGGATCCGCGCGCGGTCCAGTCGAGCGCGAAGAAGGCGGGCTTCGCCTACTTCCACATCGACGGCAAGAACATCACGCGCAAGGAACAGCTGATGAACGCCTTCGCGACGGCGCTGCGCCTGCCGAAGAGCTTCGGGCAGAACTGGGACGCGCTCGAGGAATGCCTCGTGGACCTCGACATGGAATCCGACGGCTTCGTGATCCTCTACGACCACATCGACGGCCTGCTCGGCGCGCACCCGGACCAGTTCGAGACGCTGGTGGAGATCCTGCGCGACGCCGTCTCCTCGTGGAAGGAGGACGGCAACCCCATGGCCGTGCTGCTCTCCGGCACGAAGGCACCCAAGGGCGTCGGCAAGCTCAGGGAACCCGCCTCCGAGTAGCCCGGCCCTACGGGCAGGCCACCTCGATGCGCTCGGCCAGAAGAATCTCGTCGGGCGTGACGCGCGCGCGGTAAGCCAGCACCTCGACGCCCGCGTCGATCGCCTCGCGCAGCGTGCGGCCGTACTCCGGGTCGATCGCGTCGGCGGGCCGCACCTCGCGCACGTCGCCGCGCTGCACGCAGTAAAGCTGCACCGGGCGCAGGCCCGCGGCCTTCAGGCGCATGAGCTCCCGCAGGTGGCGCGCGCCGCGCGCGCTCACGCAATCGGGAAAGAGCGCCACGCCGCGCGACGCGGCAGCGGTCACGTTCTTCACCTCGACATAGCACGCCTTGCGCCGGGGACTCTCGAGGACGATGTCGATGCGGCTGCCCTCCTCGCCGTAGGCCACTTCGCGGCGCAGCGTGCGGTAGCCCTGGAGCTCCGCGATCGTTCCCTCCGCGATCGCTTCCTGCACGAGCGCATTCGGCAGCCCCGTGTTGATGCCGACCATCACGGGCCTCGCGCCGCCCACCTCGACGATCTGCCACGTGTGGCGGTACTTGCGCGAGGGGCTGTCGTGCTCGGAGAGCCACACGCGGCTGCCGGGATCGGCGCATCCCATCATCGACCCGGTGTTGGGGCACGAGGCCGTGACGACCTGCCCCGGCAGCTGCACGTCGGCGAGGAACCGCTTGTAGCGGCGGATCAGGCGGCCCTCGGCGAGCGGGCCCGCGAACCTCACGACTCCGAGCTCGCGATGAGCGAGGCGTTGCCGCCTGCCGCCGCGGTATTCACCGTGAACGTGCGCTCCGTGGCGAAGCGGAAGAGGTAGTGCGGGCCGCCCGCCTTGGGCCCCGTGCCCGACAGGCCCTCGCCGCCGAAAGGCTGCACGCCCACGGTCGCGCCGATCATGTTGCGGTTCACGTAGAGGTTGCCCGCGCGGGCGCGCCGGCGCACCAGCTCGATGGTGTCCTCGATGCGGCTGTGGATGCCCATGGTGAGGCCGTAGCCCTTGGCGTTCACGCGATCGACCACGTCCATGAGGCCCGCGGCATCGAAGCGCACCACGTGCAGGATCGGGCCGAACACCTCGCGGTCGACCGCATCGAGGCTCGCGATCTCGTAGGCACGCGGCGCGAAGTAAAGGGGACCCAGGCCTTCGGGCACCGCCGCCTTGCACAGGAGCTTCGCCTCCCGGTCCATCCTCGCCGCGTGCGCCTCGAGCATCGCGAGCGCCTCGGCGTCGATCACCGGGCCCACGTCCGTATCGAGGCGCGCCGGGTCGCCCAGCTTCAGCTCCGCAGTGGCGCCCTGCAGGAGCTCGATCACGCGTGGCGCGATCTCCTCCTGCAGGCACAGGATGCGCAGCGCCGAGCAGCGCTGGCCCGCGCTGTTGAAGGCCGAGGCAATCACATCCATGACGACTTGTTCCGGCAGCGCGCTGGAATCGACCAGCATGGCGTTCAGGCCACCGGTCTCCGCGATGAAGGGAACGATGGGCCCTTCGCGGGCCGCGAGGGCGCGGTTGATGGCGCGCGCGGTGGCCGTGGAGCCGGTGAAGGCGACGCCGGCGGTTCGCGGATCCGAAACCAGCGCCGCGCCCACCGTCTCGCCGCGGCCGGGCACGAGCGCGATCGCGTCGGCGGGGATGCCCGCTTCGTGCAGCAGCTGCACCGCGCGTTGCGCGATCACCGGCGTCTGCTCCGCGGGCTTGGCGATCACCGCATTGCCCGCCGCGAACGCCGCCGCGACCTGGCCCACGAAGATCGCGAGCGGGAAATTCCACGGGCTGATGCAGACGAAGGGCCCGCGCCCCGCGAGCTGGAGCCGGTTCGTCTCGCCGGTGGGCCCGGTGAGCTCCTCGGGCGCGGCGAAATGCCGCCGCACGAGCATCGCGTAGTAGCGGCAGAAGTCCGCGGCCTCGCGCACCTCCCCGAGCCCGTCGGGCAGCGTCTTGCCCGCCTCGCGCGCGAGCAGCGCCATGAGGCGGGCGCGGTCGGCCTCGATGAGGCCCGCGGCCCGCTCGAGCATCGCGGCCCGTTCGCCGGCCTCCGGAATGCGAGCGCGGCTCGCGCGATCGAGCGCAGCGCGCGCCGCATTCGCATCCGCGTCCGCCACCCTGCCGAAATCGGGCTTCGCGGCGATCGCCTGGATCTCCGCGACGATGGGCGCCGACACGGCCTCGTCGGCAAAGGCGAATCCCGACGAGTTGGCCCGGTCGCCGTAGATCATGGCGGGCAGCGGGATGCGGGGATTGGCGGCCTGCGCGTTGGCTTCAACGATCGCGACGGGATCGGCGATCACGCTGTCGATGGGGACGGCCTCGTCGGCGATGCGGTTCACGAACGACGTGTTGGCGCCGTTCTCGAGCAAGCGGCGCACGAGGTACGGAAGCAGGTCCTCGTGGCTGCCCACCGGGGCGTACACGCGGCACGCGTGGCCGGCGGCGACCACCTGCTCGTAGAGGTCCTCGCCCATGCCGTGCAGGCGCTGGAATTCGAAGGGCTGGCCCGCCGGCATGCGCTCGAGGATCGTCGCGACCGTGTGGGCGTTGTGCGTCGCGAACTGCCCGTAGAAGGCGTCGGCCGCCTCGATCATCTTCGCGGCGCACGCGAGGTACGAGACGTCGGTGTTGGCCTTGCGCGTGAAGACGGGGTAGCCCGCCAGGCCCTGCATCTGCGCGCGCTTCACCTCGCTGTCCCAGTACGCGCCTTTCACGAGGCGCGCCATGATGCGGCGGCGCTGGCGTCGGGCGAGGTCGGCGAGCCAGTCGATCATGAAGGGCGCGCGCTTCTGGTAGGCCTGCACCGCGAGGCCGAATCCTTCCCAGCCCTGCAACGGCGCGGACGTGAAGATGCTCTCGAAGATCTCGAGCGAGAGGTCGAGGCGGTCGGCCTCCTCCGCGTCGAGAGTGACGCCCACGTTGCCGCGCCGCGCGCGCTCGGCGAGCTCCTGCACGCGCGGGATGAGCTCGGAGCGCACGCGCGCGGCCTGCGCATGCTCGTAGCGCGGATGCAGGGCGGAGAGCTTGATGGAGATGCCGGGATTCGAGAAGACGCCGCCCGCCGGAAGCGACGCCGTGTGGGCGCCGATCGCGTCGATCGCCGCGCCGTAAGCCGCGAAGTAGCGGTCGGCATCGCGCGCCGTGAAGGCCGCCTCGCCCAGCATGTCGTACGAGTGGAGGTAGGCCGCGTGGGCCGGCTCGCGGCTGCGCTGCAGCGCGTCGCCGATGGTGCGGCCCATCACGAACTGCTCGGCCATGATCTTCATGCCCTGGCGCAGCGCCACGCGCACCACCGGCTCGCCCGCGCGCGCGGCAAGGCGCGCGAACCACGTGCCCGCGTTGCCCGCGCTCTCGGGGTCGAGGCTCACGAGCTTGCCCGTGAGCATCATTCCCCAGGTGCCGGCGTTCACGAGGAGCGAGCGGTTGCGCCCGACGTGGCGCTCCCAATCGCCCTGCGAGAGCTTGTCGCGGATCAGCTTGTCGGCGGTGGCGGCGTCGGGGATGCGCAGCAGCGCCTCGGCCACGCACATGAGGAGCACGCCTTCCTGCGACGAAAGGTCGTATTCCTGGAGGAAGGATTGCATCCCCGCCGCGGCCTTCTGGCGGGCGCGGACGTTCTCGACGAGGCTTCGCGCGCGATCCTGCACCCGGCGCGCCGCATCGGGCGCGAGGCGCGAGCGCGCGATGAGCTCGCGCAGGGCCTCGGATTCGTCGCGAAGGTAGTGGGCGCGCAGGAGTGCGCGCAGCGGTGCAACGGGCTGGTCCATGCGGGGCATTTTAAGCCCCGCGGACCCTACGCGGCCGCCGGGGGCGGGGTGCGCGTCTCCTGCTGCTGCGCGATCTGGCGGCGGACGTCTTCCATGTCCAGCGACTTCGCCTTCGTGACCACCTGCTCCAGCGCGTTCTGCGGCAGCGCGCCCGGCTGGGAGAAGACGATGATCTGGTCGCGGAAGACCATCAGCGTGGGAATCGAGCGGATCTGGAAGTGCGCGGCGATCTCCTGCTCGTCATCGGTGTTCACCTTCGCAAACACGATGTCCGGGTTGGCCTCGGCCACGCGGTCGAAGACCGGCGCGAAGCCGCGGCACGGTCCGCACCACGGCGCCCAGTAGTCCACGACCACCGTGGCATTGGAGGTGACGACCTGCTCGAAGTTTTCCTTGGTGAGCTCGACGACTGGCATTTCGATGCGTCCTTTCTTTGCGGGTTGCTGGCAGCTTGACCGAAGCCGGCCCCGCTGGCCAATGATTATTGTCTATCCGTTCGATTAGCGCCGCCTATGTGGCGCGCGCCTCCGGGCGGATCTCGAGCGCCAGGCGCTCCGTACGGCGGATCACGTGGATCACGGTGTCCCGCACCGCCTGGTGGCCGGTGAGCAGCCGGTGCAGGTCATCCACGCCGGCGATGGGCTCCTCGCCCAATGCGATGATGAGGTCGCCCTCCTGCACGCCCGCGCGCTGCGCCGGAGCGCCCTTCTCCAGCTGGATCGCGCGCACGCCCGTCTCGCGCTCGAGGCCGAAGTGGCGCACGTAGCGGCGCGAGATGGGCACGTTCTCGCCCGCCACGCCGATGCGCGCGCGCGGCACGCGGCCCTCGGTGATGAGCCAGCCGGCGATGAGCCGCGCGGTGTTGGCGCCGATCGCGAAGCAGATCCCCTGCGCGGGGAGGATCACCGCGGTGTTCACGCCGATCACCTGTCCCGAGGAATCCACCAGCGGCCCGCCCGAGTTGCCGGGGTTGAGCGCGGCGTCCGTCTGGATCACGTCGTCGATGAGGCGGCCGGCCTGCGAGCGCATCGTGCGCCCGAGCGCGCTCACGATGCCCGAGGTCACGGTGTGCTGGAAGCCATAGGGGCTGCCGATCGCGATGGCGACCTGGCCCACCTCGACCGCGCGCGAATCGCCGAGCACGCACCAGTCGTCCACCGGGGCCTCGATGCGGATCACCGCGAGGTCGGAATCGGGATCGTCTCCCACCAGGCGCGCCGGGCTCTCGCGGCCGTCGGGCAGGCTCACGACGAGCTCCGAGGCCTTCGACACGACGTGGCTGTTGGTGAGCACGTAGCCGTCGGGCGTGATGACGAAACCGGAGCCCGAGCCCGCCCTCGCGCCTTCGCGTGAAACCGCGATGTGCACGACGGCGGGACGGATCTTGCGGACCGCGGAGGTGACCGCCGCGGAATAGGTGTCCAGGAGGGCGGAATCGCTCATACGTTCCGAGATGGGGGAGGCCTGCCCCAAGTGCAACCCCCCGGCCGCCTCACGGATCGAGGTGCCCCATGCGCCCGGTGCGATAGGCGATCTCGGCCGCGCGGACCTGGTCCACCGTGTTCATCACGAAGGGCCCGTGGAAGACGAGCGGCCCTTCGGCAGGCGCGCCGCCCAGCGCCAGCGCCTCGAGCGCCTCATCGCCGGCGTTCTCGAATCCGAGCGGCTCGCCCGTGGTGGCGACGACCGCGAGCTCGCCCGTGCGCGTCACGGTAGGGCCGAAACGGGCGGCCCCCGAGATCACGTACACGCCGGCCTCGTAGCCCGCCGGCAGCGCGCTCGAGAATGCCGCCCCGGGTTGAAGCGAGACGTGCCAGAGAAACGTCGGCATGAGCGTCTGCGCCGGGCCCGCGCGGCCCGCGTACTCGCCCGCGATCACGCGCACGCGCCCGCGGTCGATCGGCACTTCCGCGATGGCCTGCGCGTCGATGCGCTGGTAGCGCGGCGCCATGGTCTTGGCGAGCCGCGGCAGCGACGTCCAGAGCTGGATGCCGTGCATCGTGAGCTCGGATTCGTTCTCCGCGAGCGGGCGCTCCGCGTGGACGATGCCGCCGCCGGCGGTCATCCATTGCGCGCCGCCCGCCGAGACGATGCCGGTGTGGCCGGCGGAGTCGCGATGCTCGTTGCGCCCGGACAGCAGGTAAGTCACGGTCTCGATGCCGGCATGGGGATGCGGGCCCACGCCATCTTCGCCCGGCTTCACGCGGAACGGGCCGAAGTGGTCGAGGAAGACCCACGGGCCCACCGAGTGGCGCTCGCTGAACGGGAGCGCGCGGCGCACGGTGAAGGTCCCGACGGGTGCCACGTGCGCGACCGAGATGTGCTCGACCGCGCGCGCAGCGGTTGCGGCGGGGAAGGTTGCGAGGGCGGCGGTCACGACTTGTCCACGCTGTAGCGGCCCGGGCCGAAGGCGAACACCATCAGCATGCCGCCGGCGATCGAGACGTTCTTCCAGAAGTTGATCTGCTGGCCCATCTTCGCGGCGGCATCCGCGTTCCAGTAGTCGTGGAAGAGGATGCCCGCGGCGAGCGTGAAGATCGCGAGCACGAGCCCCGCCCAGCGCGCCTTGAAACCGGCGAGGAGCAGCAGGCCGCCGCCCAGCTCGCACAGGACGGCGATGATCGCCGCCACCTGCGGCAGCGGCAGGTGCTTCGAGGCGATGTAGCCCACGGTCCCGTCGAAACCGGTGAGCTTGCCGAAGCCCGAGGTGATGAAGATGAGGGCGAGCAGGATGCGCCCGGCGAGGGCGGCGCTGTTCTGGACATTGGTATTCATTGTTTCGTTTCTCCTGGTTGGGTCATTGGGGGAGGTCGAAGACGAGAATCTCGGCGCCGCGGCCCTTCTCGACGCGAACGCGGTTCTCGTGCCCGGAAAGCTTCATGGCGTCGCCGGCCGAGAGCGGCTGGCCGTTCACCGACGCTTCGCCACGCACCACGTGCACGTACACCAGCCGGCCGGCGGCGGGCTGGAAGTCGATCGATTCGGTCCCGTCGACGAGCGCCGCATAGAGGCTCGCGTCCTGGTGGATGCGCACCGACCCCTCGCGGCCGTCGGGCGAGGCGATGAGGGCGAGCCTTCCGCGCTTGGACGCGTCGTCGAAGCGCTTCTCCTCGTAGCTCGGCGCCACGCCGCGCTGGCTGGGCTCGATCCAGATCTGCAGGAAATGCACGAGGTCGCGGTCGGATGCGTTGAACTCGCTGTGGCGCACGCCCGTGCCCGCGCTCATGCGCTGCACGTCGCCCGGACGGATCACCGAGCCGTTGCCCATCGAGTCCTTGTGCGCGAGGCCGCCCTCGAGCACATAGCTGATGATCTCCATGTCGCGGTGGCCGTGCGTGCCGAAGCCCTGCCCGGGCTGCACGCGGTCCTCGTTGATCACCCGAAGCGGGCCGAAGCCCATGTGCTTCGGGTCATGGTAATCGGCGAACGAGAACGTGTGGAAGGACTTGAGCCAGCCATGGTCCGCGAGGCCCCTCTCGTTGCTGCGGCGAATTTCGATCATAAGATCCCTCAAGAAGTCAGTTATTAATATTGAATGATGAAGCGTATGATGCGCCTCATCTTTTCAAATCAAAGCGAAATCTTTCGCCGTAGTCATTCGAAATCCTTGAATATATGCGCCTCTCCTTGGATGCCATACAAGTCCTTGATTCCATTGATCGGAAAGGGTCTTTCGCGGCCGCAGCCGAGGACCTCCACCGAGTCCCGTCAGCGATCACTTACTCCGTGCGGCAGCTGGAGGAGGCGCTCGCCATAGAAGTCTTCGACCGCAGCGGGCACCGTGCCGTGCTCACGCCCGCGGGCCGCGAGCTGCTCGCCGAAGGACGCCGGCTGCTGCAGGCGGCCGCCGACCTCGAATGCCGCGTGCAGCAAGTGGCGAAGGGCTGGGAATCGGAGCTGCGCATCGCGGTGGACACGCTGATCGGCATCGACCGCCTCTTCGCGCTGGTCGCCGAGTTCTACGAGCAGCAGTCGGGCACGCGGCTGCGCCTGTCGCACGAGGTCCTGGGCGGAACCTGGGACGCGCTCGCCTCGGGGCGCGCGGACCTCGCGATCGGCGGGCCCAACGATGCTCCGGCGGGGCGCAACTACGCGATGCGCCCGCTGGGCCGCGTGCAGATGGTGCTCGCCGCCGCACCCTTCCACCCGATCGTGAACGAGCCCGCGCCGCTCACGGACGCCGCGATCCAGAAGCATCGCGCGGTGAGCATCGCCGACTCCTCGCGCGTGCTCGCGCCGCGCACGGTGGGACTGCTGTCGGGCCAGGACGTGCTCACCGTGCCTTCGCTCGAGGCCAAGGCGGCCGCGCAGGTCGCGGGGCTGGGCGTGGGCTTCCTTCCGCGCCCGGTCGCCGATCGCGAGGCGCTCGCGGGACGGCTGCGCATCCTCGAGATCGCAACACCCCGGCTCGCCGCGGACGTGGTCGTCGCGTGGCGCCCGGGCCAGGAGGGCCGCGCGCTCAAGTGGTTCGTGAAGCGCCTGGAGGATCCGCTGGTCGCGGCGGAGCTGCTCTCGTGAGCTATCGCGGGCGCTTCGCGCCCTCGCCCACGGGGCCGCTGCATTTCGGCTCGCTGGTCGCCGCGGCGGCGAGCTGGCTCGATGCGCGCGCGCAGGGCGGCGAGTGGCTGGTGCGCATCGAGGACGTCGACGAGGCACGCACGGTGCCCGGCGCGGCCGAAGCGATCCTGCGCCAGCTCGACGCGCTCGGCTTCGATCACGACGGCGAGGTCGCCTGGCAAAGCCACCGCAAGCCGCTCTACGAGGAGGCGCTCGGGCGGCTGCGCGAGCGCTCGCTCGTGTACCGCTGCCGCTGCTCGCGCAAGGAAGTCGCCGACTCCGCGCTCGCCGGGATCGAGGGACCGGTCTATCCCGGCACCTGCCGCGCGCTGGGCCTGGGCACTGCGGTGCCGGGCGCGGATCGATTGCGCGTCAATCCGGGCCGCATCGAGTTCGTGGACCGCGTGCAGGGCCCGATCGCGCAGCAAGTCGATCGCGATGTCGGGGATTTCGTGCTCAAGCGCCGCGACGGGCTGCACGCCTACCAGCTCGCGGTCGTCGTGGACGATGCCGCGCAAGGCATCACCGACGTCGTGCGGGGCGCGGACCTGCTCTCCTCGACGCCGCGCCAGGTCGTGCTGCAGCGCCTGCTGGGCTATCCCACGCCGCGCTACCTGCACTTCCCCGTGGCGACGAATGCGCGCGGCGAGAAGCTCTCCAAGCAGACGCTCGCGCCCTCGGTCGAGGGCGGCGACGGCGCCTTGCTGTTGGACGACGTGCTCGAGTTCCTCGGGCAGGAGCGCGTGGGCTCGCGGGACCCCCGCGAGGTGCTGCACCTGGCCCTCGCGCGGTGGGACCCGCGGCGGATCCCGGCGGTCACGGCTCGTCGCGCCCCTGGCGAGCGGCCGCCCCCGCCGTGATGCGGCTCACCGCCCCCGCGCGGTCGTGGACGTCGAGCTTCAGGAAGAGCTGCTTGATGTGGTAGGCCACGGTGTTGCCCGAGACGCCCAGGCCGTCGGCGATCTCCTGGTTGCTGCGGCCCTGCGCGATCATCAGCGCGATCTGGCGCTGCTGCGGCGAGAGCGGCAGGCTCGACATCGCGCGCATGAAGCGCAGGATCATCGGCTCCTGGCGCTGGATGCGCACGCCGAGAAGCGCGCCCGGCGAGCCCGCCTCGTCGAGCCAGTAGGCGCGCAGGATGTAGCGGCCCCACTTCGTGTCGATCGACATCGCCGGCGGCGCCGATTCCTCGCCGCGCGCCACGGCCTCCAGGCGCTGGGCGAGGATCCGCAGCGTGGCGCTCGCGCGCTCGTTCACCGCCGACTTGAGGCTCGCGGGATTGATCTCGGAGGTGGTCGCAAGCAGCAGGAGCCGGCGCGCGCGCTCGGAGCCGTGGCGGACGGTGCCGGCGCGGTCGGTCACCAGCATCGCCTCGTCCTCGGTGTCCTCGAAGGCGAGCGGCTCGCCCGGGGCGGGGCGCGCCTCGTCGCCCGCGAGGCCGTGCCCCACGTAGCGCATCACGCTCGCGAGGTCCGCGCGCTCGCGCGGCGTGAAGGCGGGCGCGTCGTGCGGGCGGTAGAGCGAGAGCTGCCCGAGCGCGGCCGATTGCTCGCGGACGATGCCGTAGAGGACGTGGTGCGCGTCGAGGCGCTTCAGGATCTCGTTGTAGTAGCCGCTCCTGCGCAGCTCGGAGTCGGGCGTGGTGGCGACCACGCCCTCGGGGTCGGCGGCGCGCTCGAGGAACGACTTGCGAAACGACGCCTCGCGCCCCTGGTAGTAGCGCTCGAAGTAGAGCGACATCACGTCCGCGGGCAGCATGCGCTCGGCGTAGAGGTTGCGCATCTCGCCGCGCGAATCCACCCAGAAGAAGCCCGCCGAGTCGCTCGGCACCAGCTCGCGCAGCGCCGGGAGCAGCGAGCCCATCAGCATCTCGCCGGGCAGCCCCAGGCAGCACATCTGGCGGATGCGCGCGCGAACGGCCGACTGCTTCATCGCCTCACCCCGGCATCCCCTTGAAATCGAGCAGGCGCAACGCCCGCACCGGGCGCTTGAACCCGTGCAGGCGGACTTCGCCCAGGTCCTCCGCGAAGACGTTCTCCTCCACCTCGGCGTACACCCGTTGCGAGACGAGGATGTGACCGGGCTCGGCGAGGTCGCACAGGCGGTTGGCGAGGTTGGTGACGGTGCCGATGGCGCCATAGTCGATGCGGCCCTCGAAGCCGATCGCGCCGACCGTCGCGTAGCCCTGCGCGATGCCGATGCCCAGCCCCAGGTCGTAGCCCTTCTTCTTCCACTGCGCGGCGAGCCTGAGCGCGTCCTCCTGCATCACGAACGCCATCTCGACCGCGCGGCGCTCGGGCTGGTGGATGGGCAGCGGGTCGTTGAAGAAGACCATCAGGCCGTCGCCGGTGAAGCGCTCGAGCGTGCCCTGGTACTCGAGCACCCGCCGGCCCATGGCGCGGTGGAACTCGGAGAGCGCGGCCATCACTTCCTCGGGCTCGGAAGTCTCGGCGAACGCGGTGAAGCCGCGCAGGTCGAGGAAGACCACGGTGATGTCGCGCCGGTGGCTCTCGAGCGGGTCGTCGGCGCCGCCCGCGAGGATCAGCTCGGCGAGCTGGGGGGAGAAGAAGCGCTTCAGGCGCCCCAGCTTCTCCACGTGGCGCACCTGGTCGCGCACGCGCGCCTCCAGCAGCTCGTTCCACGCCGAGAGCTGCTTCGCCTGGCGCTGCACCGTCTCGTAGAGCCGGCGGATGCGCAACAGCGATCGCACGCGCGCGATGAGCTCCGGCGGGTTCACCGGCTTGGAGAGGAAATCGTCGGCGCCCGCCTCGAGGCCCTTCACGCGCTCGTCGCGGTCATCGAGCGCGGTGACCATCACCACGGGCAGCATGGCGAGCGCGGGGTCCGCGCGGATCGCGCGGCACACGTCGTAGCCCGACAGGCCCGGCATCAGCACGTCGAGGAGCACCAGGTCGGGCGCGCGGGCGCGGATGGCGGCGAGCGCCTCATGGCCGCTTTCGGCGACCTCGACCGAGTAGCCGTGGAAGACCAGCAGGTCCTCCAGCAGCTTCACGTTGGCGGGCGTGTCGTCCACCACGAGGATGGACTCGCCCGCGCGGTCCGGGTCGTCGCGGGCGACGGCCTCTTCCTGCGCGCTCATGCCCCGCTCCGCGCGAGGAGCTCGTCCAGCGTGCGCAGCAGCTCGCGGATGTTGACGGGCTTGGAGACGAACGCGTCGAATCCCGCCGCCAGGATCTTCTTGCGGTCCTGGTCCATGACCGAGGCGGTCACCGCGACCACCGGCATGCGGCGGGCGCCGGCCGCGCGCAGCGCCGCGAGCACCTCGAAGCCGCTGATGCCGGGCAGCTGGATGTCGAGCAGCGCCGCGTCGGGCGGCTCGCCGGCCGCGCGCCGCACGCCCTCCTCGCCGTCCGGCACGGCCGACACCTCGTAGCCGTGGTAGGAGAGCACGTCGGTGAGCAGCCGCCGGCTCTTCTCGTCGTCTTCCACCACCAGGATGCGCCTACCCATGGGGATCCCCCCGCTTCTTCGCGCCGGGGAACGATGCCGTGAAGGTCGACCCCTTCGACGGCTCGCTCTCGACCGTGAGGGTGCCATGGTGCAGCTCCACGAGGCGACGCGACAAGGCGAGGCCCAGGCCCGTGCCCTCGTGCCGCGGCGAATTCGGCGACTCGACCTGGTGGAACTCGTCGAAGATGGCGGCCCGATGCTCGGGCGCGATGCCGATGCCCGTGTCGCTCACGCTCACCACGAGGCGCCCTTCCCGGACCCGGGCCCGCAGGCTCACCTCGCCGCCGGGCGGGGTGAACTTGACCGCGTTGGAGAGCAGGTTGATGAGCACCTGCTTGAACTTGCGCTCGTCGGCCGGCCAGCGCGAAACCTCCGGATCCACCTCGCAAGTGAAGCGCAGGCGGTGGCGCAGCGCCCGTTCGCGGATCAGCGTGCAGCAGTTGTCCACGGCGGCGCGCACGTCGAACGTCGTCACGTCGAGCGACATGTGCCCCGCCTCGACCTTCGAGAGGTCGAGGATGTCGTTGATGAGCGAGAGCAGGTGCTGGCCCGACGAGTAGATGTCGCCCACGTACTCCATCTGCTTCGCGTTGAGGCTGCCGAACATGCGCTCCCTGAGCGCCTCCGAGAAGCCGATGATGGCGTTCAGCGGCGTGCGCAGCTCGTGCGACATGTTGGCGAGGAAGGCGCTCTTGTGCCGGTTGGCCATCTCGAGCTGCGCGGTCTTCTCCGCCACGCGGCGCTCGAGGCCATGGGTGTATTCCTGGAGCTGGTCGGCCATGCGGTTGAACTCGCCGGCGAGCAGCTCGATCTCGTCGCCGGTGCGCACCTGCAGGCGCTTCCTGAAGTTGCCCTGCGCGAAGGCCACCGCGCCTTCCTCGAGCGCGAGGATGGGCCCCGAAAGGCGCCGCGCGTACCAGAGGCTCACGAGGAACGACATGAAGAGCGCGATGGCGAGGATGGCGAGCGCGCCCCAGAGCGCGCGGCGCAGCGGCGCCGCCACCAGGTCGGCGGGCTGCTCGATCGCGATCGTCCACGGCGGCGTGCCGATGGACGCGACCCCGGCGTACACGGCCTTGCCGTCGAGCGAAACCGCCTCCAGCGCGGCGCGCGTGGGCTTGCCGGTCGCTGCGTCGAGCGCGTAGGCGAGCACCTGCGGATCGGCCGCCCGCGAACGGCGCAGCATGAACTCGACGTTGGGATGCGCGATGACCACGCCGCGGTTGTCCACCAGGTAGGCGAGCCCGCCCGGAACGGGCAGCCGGGCGACGTAATCCGCGACGTGCTTCAGGTCGATGCGCGCGCGCACCCAGCCGCCCTCGCCGAAGGAGCCTTCGTGAACCGTGAAATGCACGAAGGGCTCGAGCGAGTCGCGAAGCTCGACGGGGCCGAACGCGACGTCTTGCGGCCCGGCGCGCTCCGCCGCCGGCAGCGCATCGCCACCGCCCGCGGGCCGGTCGGCCTCGATGCGCGACACGTGCAGCGTCTCGCGCGCGGAGGCGTCGTAGCGCGTGAGGTCGAGGATGGCGGGCACGCGCTTCAACAGGCGGTGGAATTCCGCGCGACGGTCCGCCTCGGTGAGCGCCTCGCGGCCCCAGGGCAGGTCGGCGACCTCGCGCACCTGCAGCTCGATCGCGCCCAGCTCCGCGGCCACGCCCGCCGCGGCGGCCTCCACGCGTGCGCCTTGCACTTCCTCGATGGTGCGAAGCCCTTCCGCGTAGCGCAGCGACGTCTCGACCACGAGCGCGGGCAGCAGGATGCCGCACGTGCCCAACGCCATCACCGCGAAGTAGCGCCGGAAGAGCCGGCTCGTCGCCCCGCGGCGAAAGTCGGTCCAGCGCCGCGGCGCCTGCGGCGCGGCGTCGCCCGCGGGAAGGCGCGCGATGCTCACAGGACCACGTCCGCGCGCGCGAGGAGCTCGGCCGGCACGCGCATTCCCAGCGCGCGCGCGGCGGCCGGGTTCACCGCGAGCACGAAGCGCTTGGGCCGCTCGATGGGAATGCTGTCCGGGGCCACGCCCGAGAGGACGCGGTCGAGCTGCCGCGCGAGGGCCCCGAGCGGATCGTCGAAGACCGCTTCGTACGACAGCGGCGCCCCGAGGTCGACCTGCGCGCGCGAAGGGTAGATTGCGGGGCGGCGCGTGGCGGCGATCGCCGCGACGAACTCGCGAGCGTGCTCGTCCACCACCGCGGCCTTGGTGACGAACCACGCATCCACGGCGCCCGCATCGCGCAGATCGCGCTGCAGACGGTCCACCGCGCCAAGGCGCACCATCGTCCATTGGATGCCGAACTGGCGCGCGGACCGGGCGAGGAACTCGGCGATGGACGCCTCGCCGGCCATGTCCTCGTCCACCATGAACCCGATGCGCCGGGCGCCGGGGGCGGCCTGCAGGAGCACCTCGAGCATCTTCGTCTCGACCGGCAGGCTGAAGCTGATGCCCGCGATGTTGGACCGGCGTTGCACGAGCGACGGCACGACCTGGAGGTCCACCGGGTCCTGGTGGGTGGCGAAGATGATGGGGGTGGTCTTCGTCTGGCGCATCGCCTCGACCAGGGCCGCCCCGCTCGGCGCGACCAGCGCGGCGGGATGGCGTTGCAGGGCGCGCGCGATCGCCGACGAGAGCGCGGGCGGGTCCGTCAGGTCCACGCCGACGAACTCCAGTTTCACCCCGTAACGCTGCGTGACGTGGAGCGACTCGGCGTCGGCCTCGAACCGCGCGAAAGCGGCACGCGTCCGCTCCTGGTCGAAGCTCACGAAGATGACGGGGCGGGGCTCCCGCTCCACGTGCGCGGCGCACCCGGCGAGCATCGCCGCGGGCAGCGCGAGGCACGCCGCGAGCGCACCGATCCTACCGGCGCGGGTAGGTGCGAAATGGGTACTCATCGTGATGGAATTTCGGTGCGCACCCCTGCCGGTCCCGAAACACAATGACCGACAGAATACATAAGGAGGGAAACATGGCAACGACCTACCGCTATGCCTGGCTCGCGGTCCTCGACGGCGAAGGCCGCCGCAAGCTGAACGAGGAGCTGCTGGAGCTCGACGAGGTGAGCCCGGCGCTCGCCCAGCAGGAGCAGCCCGGCGCGATCTGGGTGGTCTCCTGGGACAGCTCGCCGGCCCGGATCGCGGCGACCGCGTTGAGCCGCAACATCGGTCGCGACGACGACATCGAGGTCGTGATGGTGGGCATCCCGGGCCCGGAAGACAAGCTGCGCGAGTGGATCGAGACCCCGCAGGGCCGGTCGCTGCGCACGCACGCGTTGTCGGTCCAGCCCTGGGTGTACAGCGCGACGACCGCCTGAGGCCCGCCCATGCGGGAAGCCTTGCTGCGGCTCGCCGCTTCGAGCCCCGGCAACGACGCCTTTCCCTTCGCGCTGTCGCTCGCCGAGGCGGCGCCGGCGCACGGGCGGGGCGTGGCCCTCGAATCGGTGTCGCGCAACGAGCTCGCGGTCACGCCGCAGGTGATGCCGGGCCTCTTCACGCCCGAAGAGTGCGCGCGGATCGTCGCGGCCTGCGCGCGCCACCCGCTGCACGCGGGCCAGGTGGTCCAGGAACGCGAGAACTACCGGCTCGCGCGGGCGGCCTGGATTCCCGCGGGCGACGACATGCGCTGGGCGTACGAGCGGATCGCGGTCCTCGTCTCGCGCCTCAACCGCTGGTACCGCTACGACCTCTTCGGCTTCGTCGAGCCGCTGCACTTCATCCGCTACGAGGCCGGCGGCAAGTTCGACTGGCACCTCGATTGCGGCGGCGAGCGCACCTGCACGCGCAAGCTGAGCGTCACCGTGCAGCTCACGGCGCCGCAGGAATACGAGGGCGGCGCGCTCGAGTTCTGCCCGCAGGGCGAGCTGCACCGCTCGCGCCACCACGGGGCGGCCACGGTCTTCCCCTCGATGCTCGCCCACCGCGTGACGCCCGTGTCGCGCGGCGTGCGGCACGCCATCGTCGCGTGGATCCACGGCCCGTCCTTCCGTTGAGGCGCGCGACCCCACCCGCGGAGGTGGGGACTCGCAGGCCGCCGGGCGCTACGCTGGGCCGTCGTTCCAACGCGATGAAAACGAGATGATCTCAACGCAACCTTCCCGCGGCCTGCAGCTGCGCCGCGCCGCCAGCCGGTACGACTGGAGCGACGTGCGGGCGCTGCGCTTCGCGGCGCTCGCCGAGCGCGGCGACCTGGGCCCCCAAGCCCGGGGCGAGTACGGCGACGAGTACGACAGCGCGCTCAACTCCTGCGTCTTCGTGCTCGCCGGCGGCGGCGAGCCCCTCGGCTCGACGCGCACCAGCGTGAGCTCGCCGGAGCGGCGCTGGGCGCTGCCCGCGGCCGACGCGTTCGCGGGGCCCGTGGCCGCGCTCGGCGACGAGGCCACCCTCGTCGAGGCGAGCCTCACGGTGATCGATCCGCGCGCCCCGATGGACGCGAAGGCCGCCCTGTTCCACCTCTTCAAGGCGCACATGCTGCAGTGCGCGCTGGAGAACGCCGACTGGCTGGTGGCCGCCGTGCGCGACTCGCAGATCGGCTTCTACCGGCGCGTGTTCAACATGGAGATCCTGTCGGGCGCCGAGGCCTACGGCGGGCTCGCTTCGCCGCGCGTGCTGATGGGGCTGGACTTCCGCGCCCACGCGGCGCTGCTCTTCAAGCGCATTCCGGTGCTCGCGGTATCCGAGGACGACGAGCGCAACTTCACGGACACGGGCACGGTGGGATTCGGCCCGGCGCGGCGCAACGGCAGCGCGCGGCGCGCCCCCTACCTCGTGGCGGGCGACTAGTAGCCGAGGGCGCAGCCGTCCTTGCGGTGGTCGGAAGCGGCGCAGTAACCGTCGTCCAGGCGGTGGATGAGCTGCGCGCCGCCGAAGCCGAACATCGGCACCTCCGCGCTCACCAGGCGGTGGCCGCGGCGCGCGAGCTCCTCGCGCACCGATGGCGCGACGCCCTCTTCCACGCTCACCGAGTAGTCCGGGTTCACGTGCCAGCGCGGCGCGTCGCTGCACGCCTGCGGGTTCTGCTGGTAGTCCACGAGGCGCGTGACCATCTGCACGTGGCCCTGCGCCTGCATGTTGCCGCCCATCACGCCGAAGCTCATCACGGGAGCGCCGTTGCGGGTGAGGAAGCCGGGGATGATCGTGTTGAAGGGGCGCTTGCGCGGGGCGACCTGGTTCGGGTGACCCGCCTCGAGCGAGAAGCCGAAGCCGCGGTTGTTGAGCGAGATGCCGGTGCCCGGCACCACCACGCCGGAGCCGAAGCCCTGGTAGTTGGACTGGATGAGCGAAAGCATCATCCCCTTCTCGTCGGCGGCGGTGAGGTACACCGTGGCGCCGCCGCGCCCGAAGCCGGTGGCGGGCGACTGCGCGCGCTTCATGTCGATGGACTTCGCGCGGCCCTCGAGATAGGCGTCCGACAGCATGTCCGATGCCTTCACCGTCATGCTCGACGGATCGGCCACCTGCGCCCATGCGTCCGCGAGCCCGAGCTTCATCGCCTCGATCTGCACGTGCAGGCTGTCGGCCGAATCGGCACGCATGGAGGCGAGGTCGAAGCGGCGCAGGATCCCGAGGGCCATCAGCGTGGCGATCCCCTGGCCGTTGGGCGGCATCTCGTGCACGTGGTAGCCGCGGTATTCGACCGAGATGGGATCGACCCAGTCGGCGCGGTGCGCGGCGAGGTCCTCGGCGGTCATGGCGCCGTCGTCGGCGCTGCTCGCGAGCGCGATGCGCTCGGCGATCGGGCCGCGGTAGAAGCTCTCGGCTTTCGACGAGGCGATGTCCTCCAGCGTCTCGGCCTGCTGAGGGCAGTAGAAGCGCTCGCCCGCGTAGGGCGCGCGGTCCCGGGGCAGGAACGTCCAGCAGAATTCGGAGAAGCCCTTGTAGGTGGGCGCCTGCCGGGCCCAGTTGGCCGCGGTGATCGGCGAGACCATGAAGCTTTCCCGCGCGTAGCGGATGCCCGCTTCGAAGAGGACCTCGAAGGGGAGCTTGCCGTAGCGCTTCGAGAGCGCGATCCACGCGGCGGGCGCTCCCGGCACCGTGGCCGCGTCCCAGCCATGCTGCGGCACCGACTTGCGGCCCGCGAAGCGTTCCGGCGTCCAGCCCGCGGGCGCGCGGCCCGCGCCGTTGAGCCCCACCAGCCGCTGGCCATCCCAGAGGATCGCGAAGACGTCCGAGCCGATGCCGTTGGAGGTGGGCTCGACCACCGTGAGCGTGATCGCCGCGGCGATGCCTGCGTCGACCGCGTTGCCGCCCCGGGCGAGCATCGCAAGCCCCGCGTAGGCGGCGAGCGGCTGCGAGGTGGCCACGACGTTCTTGGCGAGCACCGGCATGCGCTGCGACGGATACGGGAATTCCCAGCTGAACATGGACTCGGCCGGCGGATTGCGGGAGAGCGCCAATGGTAGCATCGGGCCCGGAGGCGACCATGACCCGGGAAATATCAGCGCTTGTGTTCGATGCGTACGGCACGCTCTTCGACGTGCACTCGGTGGCGCGCCTCGCCGAATCCCTCTTCCCCGGCAAGGGCGCCGCCCTTTCGGCGGCCTGGCGCGGCAAGCAGCTCGAGTACACGTGGCTGCGCACGCTGATGGGCCGCTACGAGGATTTCAGCCGCGTCACCCTCTCGTCGCTCGAGTGGACCTTCGAGCACCTGGGCCTCGAGCCGGAGGAATCCGCGCGCCGGGCGCTCCTCGACGAGTACCGCAAGCTCGCCGTGTTCCCCGAGGTGCCCGATGCGCTGGAGAAGCTCTCGCGCAACCGCCCCCTCGCGATCCTCTCCAACGGCCACCCCGACATGCTGAACGCGGTGGTGCAGCACAACGGCCTCACGGAACGTTTCCGCGGCGGCGTGCTGAGCGTGCATCCGGCCCACCGCTTCAAGCCCGATCCTTCCGTCTACCAGATCGCCGAGGAGCAGCTCGGCGTCACGCGCACGCTGCTGGGATTCGTCTCGTCGAACGGCTGGGATGCGGCGGGCGCGAAGTCCTTCGGCTTCCAGGCGTTCTGGATCAACCGCGGCGGCGCGCCGGTGGAGAGGCTGGGCGTGCGGCCCGATGCGGTCGTGAAGAACCTGGCGGAGCTGGCGCAGCAGCTCGCGTGACTACTTCACGAGCCCCATCAGCTTGGCGAGCGGGAGGTACGCCTTCTTGCGCTCCTCGAGGAACGCCGGCATCTTCGCGTAGGTGATGTCGATGAGCTCGATGCCCTGGCCGGCCATGTTGCGGCGGAACTCGGCATCCTGGTTGATCTCCTCGAAGATGTCCGAGAGCTGGCGGCGCAGCGCCTCGGGTGTGGACTTGGGCACGCCGATGCCGCGGTAGCCGCCGTCCACCCAGTCGATGCCCAGCTCGCGGAAGGTCGGCGCGTCGATGTAGGGCAGGCGCTCGGGCGTGGCCACGGCGAGCACGCGGGTCTTGGACCTCTGCGCCACGTACAGCGACGAGTAGGACATCGCCACGCTCACGTGGCCGCCCAGCAGGGAAGCGATGAGGTCGCCCGTGCCCTTGAACGGGACGTAGGTGGTCTTCGTGCCCAGCTCGTGGTCGAGCCGCTCGTGGGCGGCGTGGTTCGCCGAGTTGGTCCCCGAGCCCGCGAAGCTCACCTCGGCCCCCTTCGACTTCATCGCCTCGGCCAGGTCCTTGAAGGTCTTGAACGGCGACTCGGCGCGCACCACGATCGCGTCGGGCGTGTAGTTGAAGAAGATGATGCTGGTGATGTCGTCGGTCTGGTAGTTGACGTTGCCTTCGAGGGGCTGCAGCACGATGTGCGGGAGGTTCGTGCCCATGATCGTGTAGCCGTCGCCGGGAAAGCCGTTGAGCAGCGACCATGCGAGCGCCCCGCCCGCGCCGGGCTTGGAGTCGATGACCAGCTCCTGGCCGAACTTCTTGCGCCACACCACCTGCTGGAAACGCGCCGCGATGTCCGACTCGCCGCCGGGCGCGAACGGGATGTAGTAGTGGACGACCCTCTCGGGGTACGCCGCCCGCGCCGGAAGCGCCATCGAAGCCGCCGCCGCCCCGCTCGCCGCCAGAAATTCACGCCGTTTCATGTTCCCTCCCCTTTTGTTCGTGCTTTATAGCGCGGCGGCAATCGCCTTTCCCACATCCACGGTATTGGCGGTGCCTCCCATATCGCGGGTCCGCGGCCCTTCCTTCAGCACCCGCTCGATCGCCTTCACGATCGCCGCCTCCGCGTCGCGGTGCCCCAGGTGCCCCATCATCATCGCGCCCGACCACACCTGGCCGATGGGATTGGCGATGCCCTTGCCGTAGATGTCGGGCGCGCTGCCGTGGACCGGCTCGAAGCACGAGGGATACTCGCGCTCGGGATTGAGGTTCGCCGAGGGCGCGATGCCGATGGTCCCCGTGCACGCGGGGCCCAGGTCCGAGAGGATGTCGCCGAAAAGGTTGGATCCCACCACGACGTCGAACCAGTCGGGATGCTGCACGAAGTGCGCCGTGAGGATGTCGATGTGGTACTGCGAGGTCTTCACGTCCGGATACTGCGCGGACATCGCCTTGAACCGCTCGTCCCAGTACGGCATGGTGATCGCGATGCCGTTGGATTTCGTGGCCGAAGTTACGTGCTTCCTCGGGCGCGTCATCGCGAGCTCGAAGGCGAAGCGCATGATGCGGTCGCACCCCTTGCGCGTGAAGATCGAAAGCTGCGTGGCGAATTCCTCGGGCGAATCGGCATACATGCGCCCGCCCACCGACGAGTACTCGCCCTCGTTGTTCTCGCGCACCACCCAGAAATCGATGTCGCCCGGCTTGCGGTTGGCGAGCGGGCTCGCCACCCCCGGCATGAGGCGCACGGGGCGCAGGTTCACGTACTGGTGGAATCCGCGCCGGATCGGGATCAGCAGGCCCCAGAGCGAGACGTGGTCGGGCACGCCGGGGAAGCCGACCGCGCCGAGGAACACCGCGTCGTGGCCGCGGATCTGCTCGAGGCCGTCCTTGGGCATCATCTCGCCGTGCTTCGCGTAGTACTCGCAGCTCCACGGCTTCTCGTCCCATTGCAGCGCGAAGCCGAACTTGCGGCCCGCCGCCTCCAGCACGCGCTGGCCCTCGGGGACCACTTCCTTGCCGATGCCGTCGCCGGCGACCACCGCGATCCGATAGCTCTTCACCGCCCGCCTCCCGCGAAGAATCCCTCGAGCTCGCCGGCGAGCAGGTCCGGGACCTCCTCGGCGATGTAGTGGCCCGCAGGCAATGCCTTGCCGCGCACGTCGTCGGCCACGCGCCGCCATTCCGCCAGCGGATCGAAGTAGCGCCCGATGATGCCATGCTCGCCCCAGATCGCCAGGAGCGGCGCCTTCACGCGCCGTCCCGCCTCGCGGTCGGCGCGATCGTGCTCGAGGTCGATGCCGGCGGCCGCCCGGTAGTCCTCGCAGCTCGCGTGGATCATCTCCGGCGTGAAGCAGCGCTCGTACTCGGCCCATGCCTCGGGCGCGAAGGGCTTCAGGCCCGCCGGGGGCGCGGCCATCTTCGCGCGCAGCAGGAAAAGCGGATCCGCCCCGATCATCTTCTCCGGGACCGGCTCGGGCAGGATCAGGAAGAACCAGTGCCAGTAGGCGCGCGCGAAGGCCTCGGTCGTCTGCTCGTACATGGCGAGCGTGGGCGCGATGTCGAGCACCGCGACCTTCTCCACGGCGCCCGGATGGTCTGCCGCGAGCCGGTGCGCCACCCGCGCCCCGCGGTCGTGGCCGCAGAGGAGGAATCGTTCGTAACCCAGCGCGCGCATGGCCTCGACCTGGTCGCGCGCCATGGCGCGTTTCGAATACCCCTCGTGGCGCGCGCCGCCGGGCGGCTTGCCCGAATCGCCGTAGCCGCGCAGGTCGGTGGCCACCACGTTGAAGCGCCGGGCGAGGCGCGGCGCCACCTTGTGCCAGATGGCGAGCGTCTGGGGATAGCCGTGCAGCAGCAGCAGGGGCGGCGCCTCGCCGTGGCGGGGCCCCACCACGGCGTTGACCTCGATGCCGTTGGCCGCGATGCGCTCGCGGCGGAATCCGGGGAAGAGGTCGGCGGGGGAGGCTGTCATGGGGCGGGGTTCGCTGCACCTGAATCCGGAGGGTAGTATGCCGCGTAAGGAAACGTGGCGGACGCGGGGCGCTCGCCCCCGCCGCGCGACCAAAGGGGAAAACCATGGGCTTGCGCCTGAAATTCAACATCGTGCTCACGCTGGTGTTCGCCGCGGGCATGGCCGTTTCCGCGCTCGTCTCCTACGAGCTGCTGCAGAACAACGCCAAGCAGGAGGTGCTGCGCAACGCGGGCCTCATGATGGAGGCCGCGCTCTCCATCCGCGGCTACACCGTCTCCCAGATCAAGCCGCACCTGGAGCCCCAGCTCGCCGAGACCTTCCTGCCCCAGTCGGTGCCGGCCTTCGCCGCGACCGAGACCTTCAACACGCTGCGCAAGAAATATCCCGACTTTTCGTACAAGGAAGCCACGCTGAACCCCACCAACCCCCGCGACCGCGCGGTGGAATGGGAAGCCGACGTCGTGAACTACTTCCGCAACGGCAACCTCGCGACGATGAACGAGCTCTCCGGCGAGCGCGACACGCCGTCGGGGCGCATGCTCTACCTTGCGCGCCCGATCACGATCAAGGACCCGGCCTGCCTCGCGTGCCACAGCGTGCCCTCGGCGGCGCCCGCCTCGATGATCAAGCTCTACGGCGAGAACAACGGCTTCGGCTGGAAGCACATGGAGACGGTCGGCGCGCAGGTGGTCTCGGTGCCGATGTCGCTGCCGATCAAGAACGCCAACGACGCCTTCAGGGTGTTCATGGCCTCGCTCGCGGCGATCTTCGTGGTCACCTTCATCGTGCTGAACGCGATGCTCTCGTTCATGATCCTGCGGCCCATCACGCGCATGTCCGCGGCCGCCGACAGGATCTCCCAGGGCGACTTCAACGTGCCCGAGTTCGGCAAGGGCAAGGACGAGATCAGCACGCTCGGCGTCTCGTTCAACCGCATGCGGCGCAGCCTGCAGAAGGCGTTGAAGCTGATCGAGAAGTAGATGGCCGAAACGCCCGAGGCGATAGGCAAGTACCGCATCGCCCGCGCGCTGGGCAAGGGCGCGATGGGGATGGTGTACGAGGGCTTCGACCCCGTCATCGAGCGCCGCGTCGCGATCAAGACGATCCTCGCCGAGTACCTCGAGGCCGCGGAGATGCAGGAGGCGGTCGCGCGCTTCAAGCGCGAGGCCCAGGCCGGCGGGCGCCTGCAGCACCCCGCGATCGTCGCCGTGTACGAGTACGGCGAGGACCGCGACATGGCCTTCATCGTGATGGAGTACGTCGAGGGGCGCGAGCTGAAGAGGATCCTCGCCGAGGGCCCGAAGCTCGAGCTCATCGACACCTTCGAGATCATGAAGCAGCTGCTGGGCGCGCTCGACTACTCGCACAGGCAGGGCGTGGTCCACCGCGACATCAAGCCCGCCAACGTGATGGTCACCTCGGCCAACAAGGTGAAGGTGATGGACTTCGGCATCGCGCGGCTGGAGTCCTCCTCGCTCACCCAGGTGGGCACCGTGGTGGGCACGCCCACGCACATGTCGCCCGAGCAGCTGATGGGGATCCCGGCCGACGGGCGCGCCGACCTCTGGTCGTGCGGCGTGATCCTCTACGAGATGCTCACGGGCGTGAGCCCCTTCCTCGCCGAGACGCCCGCCACGGTGATGCACCGGGTGCTCCAGCTCGAGCCCGATCCGCCCTCCGCCGTGAAGCCGGGCATTCCCCCCGGCTTCGACCCGGTGATCGCGCGCGCGCTCGCGAAGAAGGCCGAGCAGCGCTTCCAGACCGCGGCGGAATTCCAGGCCGCCATCCTGCAGGTGCTGCGCTTCAAGCCCGGCACCGCGACCGGCACCGCGACGCCGCAGCGCACGCGCCCGGCCGCGACCGCGGTGCGCAGCGCGCCCGCCGTGTCGCTTTCGCCCGAGGCGCTCGCCGAGGTGGAGCGCTCCCTCTCGCGGCACGTGGGGCCGCTCGCGCGCGTCCTGGTGCAGCGCACCCAGGGCGAGGCGGCGAGCGTCGAGGAGTTCTTCAGGGCGCTCGCCGAGAGCATTCCCGACGCCGACGAGCAGAAGGCGTTCATGAAGAAGATGGCGACCGTGAAGGTGAGGCAGGCGCCGCTGCCCGTCGCCCCGCCGCCGGCGAAGGAGCCGCGCGCCGCCGCGGCGCGCTCCGCGTTCACGCCCGAGATACTGGAAGCCGCGGAGAAGAGCCTCGCGAGCTACGTGGGCCCGCTCGCGCGCGTGCTGATCAAGCAGGCCGCGGAGAGCTCGGGCAACATCAAGGAACTCTACGCCCAGCTCGCCGCTCATATCGATTCGGATGACGAGCGCCGGGACTTCCTTTCCCGGCTTCCGCGCTGACCCCCGCGAAGAACAAGACATGACCACCATCGTCGTCGTGCGCAAGGGCGGCACCGCGGTGATCGCCGCCGATTCGCTCACCACCTTCGGCACGACGCGACTTGCGCCGGCCTACGACCGCTTCCCGCAGAAGGTGACTTCGTACGGCGATTCGTGGCTCGGGGTGGCCGGCAGCGCCGCGCACCAGCTCGTGCTCGAGAACCTGCTCGCGCGCACCAAGAACCTGGATTTCCACGGCAAGGCCGCGATCTACGACAGCTTCCGCAAGCTCCACCCGAAGCTCAAGGAGGAGGCGTTCCTCAACCCGAAGGAGGAAGAGGACGACCCGTACGAGTCGAGCCAGATGACGGTGATGGTCGCCAACCCCTGGGGGATCTTCGCCGTGTACTCGATGCGCGAGGTGTTCGAGTTCGACCGCTTCTGGGCGATCGGGTCGGGCCGCGATTTCGCGCTGGGCGCGATGTACACGATCTACGGCAAGTCGAAGAGCGCCGCGGCGGTCGCGCAGGCGGGCGTGCTCGCGGGAGCCGAGTTCGACACGGGAACCGCGGAGCCCATCACGCTGCACGAGGTGAAGCTGCGCTGATGGCGCGGCCTTCGGGGAGCGGCGTTGCGCATCGACAAGTGGCTGTGGGCGGCGCGCTTCTTCAGGACGCGCTCGCTCGCCGTGCAGGCGATCGAGGCGGGCCACGTCAGCGTGAACCACGAGCGCGCAAAGCCCGCGAAGGTGCTGAAGGCCGGCGACCGCGTGGTGGTGCGCAGGCCGCCCTTCGAGCACACGGTCCTCGTGAAGGGGCTCTCGGATCGGCGTGGCGGCGCCGCGGAAGCGGCCCTGCTCTACGAGGAGACCGAGGAGAGCCGCGCGCACCGCGCCGTGCTCGCCGCGCAGATGAAGGCGCTGCCCCAGCCGCGGTTTCCCGGCAGGCCCACCAAGAAGACGCGGCGCGACTACGAGAAGTGGCTGCGCTCTTCGGACGACGAGTAGAGCCTCGCGCCTCGTGCGTCGCGGCTAGAGCCTCACCCTTCCCGCCACCCTGAATCCGCAGCACCCGTCCGGCCGCAGCACGACGAGCTCGGCGGGAGCCACCGAGAGCTTCGTGAGCGAGGCGATGTTCACGTTGTGCGTGACCATCACGACGTTGCCGCCCAGCTCGCGGCTCGAGTAGTTGCCGATGCGCCTCTTCACGCGCGCCGTGTAGCCGGCCTCGCGGTCCGGGGCGTCGAAGAACGAGCCGAGCGGCTCCCAATCCTCCGAGCGGTCGAAGGCGAGCCGCGCGGTCTCGCGGCAGCGGCACCACGGGCTCGTGTACACGCGGGCGATGGGAACGTGCCCGGCCGCGAGCCGCTCGCCCACGCGCTTCGCGTCGGCGCGCCCCGCCTCGGAAAGGTTCCTCTGCGTCGCGCAGTCGTCGAGGCGGTAGCCGGGAGGATCGCCCGCGGCGCTTTCGGTCGCCGCGTGCCGCATGAGGAGCACGAGGCCGCCGCTGCGCAGGCGCTTCCAGTCGGGCTCGCCTTCGGCGGCGAGCGCGGGCGCCGCCGCGACAAGCAGCGCGCCCGCGATGAAGTCGCGCCGTTTCAGGTCTTGACCGCCGGGTTGAGCGTGTAGCGCCCGGTGATCGAGGCCTGCGCGAGCACGTGGCCCTCGACCGCCTTGCGCACCGCGGCCCCGCCGAACGAGCCGTCCACCGCGAGCTTCGCCACGTCCAGCGCGTAGACCGTGAACGTGTAGCGGTGCGCAATCTCGTCGTTCCACGGCGGGCACGGCCCGTCATAGCCGCGGTACTCGCCCGACATGTCCTTGTCTGATGCGAACCAGCCGGTGTAGTCGTTCACGCCCTGGCGCGAGCCGTGCGCCGCCGCCGGGCCGGGCTTGCCGCGCGGCGTGACCGACGACGAGAACTCGCCTGCCGCCACGCTGGTGACGGAAGGCGGGAGGTCGACCAGCACCCAGTGGAAGAAATCCACGCGCGGCAGCGACCGCGGCACGATGCGCCCTTCCTGGTTCACGTCGTCGCCCTTGCTGGGCACGTCGGGATCGTGGCAGACGATCGCGAAGGACTTCGTTCCCGCCGGCGCGCCGCTCCACGCGAGCTGCGGGTTGCGGTTCTTCGAGAGCGTCGCGTGCGTCTTCGCGTCCATCGCGCAGAAGGCGTATTCCGCGGGAATCGCGCCGCCGTCTGCGAAGCTCGTGCTGGTGACCTTCATCGCGGACCTCCTCGCTATTTCTTCGCGGGCTCGGACCTGGACGTCTCCACCTTGCCCCCGGGCGGCGGCGGATCGAACGGGATGCCCGCCACTTCCACCTCGAACACGAGCGTGGCGTTGGGCGGGATGCGCCCGCCGCCCGCGCCCTGCTCGCCATAGGCCTTGTCCGGCGGGATGACGAGCAGGCGCTTGCCGTGCTCCTTCATGCCGATGAGGCCCTCGTCCCAGCCCTTGATGACCTTGCCCGCGCCGACGATGAAGCCGAACGGCGCCTGGCGCTTGGCCGACGTGTCGAACATCTCGCCCTTGTGGTCGGGCGCGCACGGATCGTAGAGCCACCCCGTGTAGTTCACGAGGGCGCCGCTGCGGAACTGCACCGTCTTGCCCGAGCCCGCCTCCAGGTCCTTGGTCACGAGCTGCTTGGGCGGCGGCTCGCAGCCGGCCTTCTTCTCGTCCGCGGCATGCGCCACGCCCATCGCGACGACCGCGGCGAGCGCGGCGGTGAATGCATTTCTCAATTTCCTGCTCCTCTGGTGACTTGCGAAAAATCTCACTAGCCGCGCGCGACGCCCTCGCGGCGCGGATCGGCGCCGCCTTCGAGCCCGCCCTTCACGCGGCGGATGCCCTGGATGCCGCTCGTCATGTCGATGGCGCGCACGTCGTGGCCCATGGCCTGGAGCGCCGGCACGACGGATTCGAGCGCCGATCCCTTCTCGATCTCCGTGGGACCGTTCCTGCTGTCGAAGTTCGGAAGGTCGATGGCCGACTGCATGTCCATCTTCCAGTCGACGAGGCCCACGATCGCCTTGGCGACGTAGCCGATGATGAGGCTGCC
>DATIWC010000093.1:0-17425 GCA_035519515.1 Usitatibacter sp. | reverse complement strand
TGCTCGTGTCGGGCGCGCTCTTCGCGATCATGGGCGGGGTCTACTTCTGGCTGCCGAAGTGGTCGGGCAAGATGTACAACGAGGGCCTGGGCAAGCTCCACTTCTGGCTCTCGATGATCGGCTTCAACGTCGCCTTCTTCCCGCAGCACTTCCTCGGGCTCGCGGGCATGCCCCGGCGCATCCCCGACTACGCGCTGCAATTCGCCGAGTGGAACATGTGGTCGTCGATCGGCGCGTTCATCTTCGGCTTCTCGCAGCTGATCTTCCTCTACAACGTGGTCTCGACGGTGCGCGGCAGGAACGCCGCGCAGCAGAAGCAGTGGGAGGGGGCCGACTCGCTCGAGTGGACACACCTGCCCACGCCGATGCCCTACCACACGTTCGAGACCGCGCCGGTCGTCAAGTAGCGATGCGAGACCGGGACGACACCGCGCAACGCCGCCGCCTCCTGCTCTCGGGGGCGGTGCTGGCGTTCCTCGCCGTCGCGATCTACGCGGTCGTCCTCATGAAGTTCTTCGTCTCCCAGTGAGCGTCGCGCTCAACGACCAGAACCGCGTGCTCGCCACGAAGCTCGTGGTGATCGTCGCCGGCATGCTGGGCTTCGCGTTCGCGATGGTGCCCATGTACCGGCAGGTGTGCGAGGCGCTGGGCATCTCGCAGTCGCGCATCGTGGCGCCCTCGAACTCGCAGGTGGACGCGAGCCGCGAGCTGACCGTGGATCTCCTCGCCTCCACCGCGGGCCTGCCGTGGCGCTTCGAGGCGATCGACCGCTCGGTGCGGCTGCATCCGGGCGAGCTCGTGACCGTGCGCTACCGCGTCGTGAACACGCTGGGCCGCCCCGTCACCGCGCACGCGGTGATGAGCACGGCGCCCATCGAAGCCGCGCAGTGGATCTCCAAGCAGCAGTGCTTCTGCTTCACCGACCAGACGCTGCAGCCGGGCGAGGAGCGCGAGATGCCGGTGGTCTTCCGCGTGCTGCCCGAGGCGCCGCGCGACCTCGAGGCGATCGCGCTCTCGTACACCTTCCTCGAAGCGCCAGGGCACGCGCGATGATCGGCGAGGCCTTCCGCGCGGTCTTCTGGAGCTTCTTCGGCGTGAGGAAGCGCGCCGACTACGAGGCGGACACGAAGCGCCTGAAGCCGCAGCACGTGATCGCGGCGGGCCTGGTGTCGGCGCTCGTCTTCGTGCTCGCGCTCTTCGCGCTCGTCAAATGGATCACAAGCTAAACCCCTGGGAGTGACAACCGTGGAACATACGCACCCGACCGGCTACTACTTCGCGCCGCCTTCCCACTGGCCGATCGTGGGCTCGATCGCCCTCTTCTTCCTCACCTCGAGCGCCGTGCTGCTGTTCAACGGCTATGGCGTGGGCTGGGTGCCGCTCGGCATCGGGCTCTTCGTCCTCGTGTACATGCTGTTCGGATGGTTCGGCACGGTGATCCGCGAGAGCGAGGGCGGGCTCTTCAACCAGCAGGTGGACCACTCGTTCCGCTGGGCGATGAGCTGGTTCATCTTCTCCGAGGTGATGTTCTTCGCCGCGTTCTTCGGCGCCCTCTGGTACGCGCGCCAGTACTCGGTGCCGTGGCTGGGCGACCTGGACAACAAGCTGCTGTGGCCCGACTACTCCTCGCAATGGCCCACGATGGGGCCGTACAAGCCGCAGGAATTCTCGGCGATGAGCGCGTGGGGCATCCCGGCCATCAACACGCTGCTGCTGCTCTCGTCAGGCGTGACGGTCACGTGGGCGCACTGGGCCCTCAAGAAGGGCGACCGCGCGAACCTCATCTTCGGCCTCGCGCTCACCATCATCCTGGGCCTCATCTTCCTCACGCTCCAGGCCCACGAGTACGGCCACGCCTACGAGGAGCTCAACCTCAAGCTCACCACCGGCGTGTTCGGCTCCACGTTCTTCATGCTCACCGGGTTCCACGGGTTCCACGTGACCCTCGGCGTGACGATGCTCACGGTGATCCTCTTCCGCTGCGTGGCCGGCCACTTCAAGCCCGACCACCACTTCGGCTTCGAGGCCGTGTCCTGGTACTGGCACTTCGTGGACGTGGTGTGGCTGCTGCTCTTCATCTTCGTCTACTGGGTCTAGCGGACGAAGGGCCTCGCTCCTTCAGAGCTTTCCGCCGGGGATCAGGCCGAAGTAGTAGGAGCCGATCAGCAGGGCGAACACGATGAGCGACAGCGCGATGCGGATGGTGAGCGCGATCACCGCCCGGTTCGTGGTGCCCTTGTCCTTGTAGACGAAGTACAGCCCCGAGAACAGGCTCGCGACCACGCCGAGCAGCAGGACGAGGATGACGATTTTCATGGGGCCAGTGTACCCGCGCGCGGGCCGGTTGAATCCCCGGTGAGGTTCGGCGCCTTCGAGTTCGTCCCGGGGCCGTTGCCCACGCTGGGCGCCGTTGCCCTGGTCGTCCTCACCGTGAGCCTCGCCAACTGGCAGGACGCGCGGGCGCGCGAAAAGCGCGCGCTGCAGGCGCTCTACGAGCAGCGCCTGCGCGAGCCCGCGGTGGACCTCGCGCACGCTTCCCCGGGCGGCGAGGACCTCCTCTACCGCCACGTGCGCGCCGCCGGCGAGTACCTCGCCGACGCGCAGATCTTCATCGACAACCAGGTGCACGAGGGGCGTGCCGGGTTCCTCGTGGTCACGCCGCTGCGCCTCGCCGGGAGCGGCGAGGTGGTGCTCGTGGAGCGCGGCTGGATCGAGCGCACGCCGCAGTACCCGGCGGCGCCTGCCGTGGCCGTGCCGCCCGGGCAGGTCGCGGTGGCCGGAATCGCCGCCACGCCGCCGCGCCGCTACCTCGAGCTGGGCCCCGAGACCGTCACGGGCAATGTCTGGCAGAACCTCTCGCTGGAACGTTTCGGTGCCATGCGCCGCGAGAAAGTCGTGCCCTACGTGCTCCTCGCCGACACGCCGGCGCCCGGCCTCGCCGCCGTTCGCGAGCGGCCCGACACCGGCATCGAGCGCCATGTCGAGTACAAGCTCACGTGGTATTCGCTCGCGGCGACCACCCTCGTGCTGTGGCTGGCACTCAACTGGCGCCGGCGCAGTTGAAGCTCACGCCGCGCGAGAAGCTGCTGCTCATCGCGGCGGGCTTCCTCGCGCCGATCGCGGCGTCGATCGCGGCCTACGTCTTCCTGCGGCCGGAGCCCACGGGCAACTACGGCGAGCTGCTGCTTCCGCCCGCGCAAGTCACCTCCCATGAGCTCATGCGCGCCGACGGAACGCCGTTTCGTTTCGCCGAGCTGCGCGAGCGCTGGGTGCTCGTGGCTTCGGACTCGGGCGCGTGCCCCCCGGCGTGCCAGGCCAAGCTGCTCCTCATGCGGCAGGCCCGGCTCGCGCTGGGCCGCGATGCTTCGCGCGTGGCGCGCGTGATCGTGGTGGACGACGCCGTCGCCCCGCAAGGCGCGGCCTTCGAGCCGTCAGCGGACCTCGTGGTGGCCATGCGCCCGGCGGCCCCCGCGCCCGGCGCCGGGAACGACCGCGGCCACATCTACCTCGTGGACCCGCACGGCAACGTGATGATGCGCTGGCCGGCGGACGCGGATTTCCGCCGCCTGCTCAAGGACCTGCAAACGCTGCTCAAGGCGTCGCAGATCGGTTGATGCGTTAAAATACCGGCCTCCCATGGTTGCGACAGCCCGCGCTCTTCCCGGCATCGGCGTGCAGTTCTGGCGCCTCACCAAGCCGCGCGTCGTCTCGCTCATCGTCTTCACGGCGGTGATCGGGATGCTGCTCGCCGTTCCGGCGATGCCGGATGCGGCGCTGCTCGTCGCGGCGACCGTGGGCATCGCGCTCGTGGCAGGCGCGGCCGCGGCGTTCAACTGCCTCGTCGAGAACAAGATCGATGCGGTGATGGCGCGCACGCGCGGCCGCCCGACGGTGATCGGGACGATCTCGCCCGCGCAGATCGTCCTGCTGTCGGGGGCGGTGGGCGGCATCGGGCTCGCCCTGCTCTGGCGCGCGGTGAACCCGCTCACCATGTGGCTCACGCTGGCGACCTTCGTCGGCTACGCGGTGGTCTACACGGTGATCCTCAAGCCCGCCACGCCCCAGAACATCGTGATCGGCGGGGCGTCGGGCGCGATGCCCCCGGTGCTCGGCTGGGCCGCGATGACGGGCGACGTGACCTTCCAGCCGCTGCTGCTCTTCCTGATCATCTTCGCCTGGACGCCGCCGCATTTCTGGGCGCTCGCGCTGTATCGCCGGAATGAATACGCGCGGGCCGGTGTTCCCATGTTGCCGGTCACGCACGGCGAGGCTTTCACGAGGTTGCACCTGCTGCTGTACACGATCCTGCTCTGCGCCGTTACGTTGATGCCGTTCGCGACCCGGATGGCCGGCTGGTTCTACCTGGGCGCGGCCCTCGTCCTCGACGCCGTATTCCTCGGTTACGCGGTGGCGATCTGGCGCCGCTACAGCGACCCTCTGGCCAAGGCGACCTTCGCCTACTCGATCTTCTACCTCGCGATGGTCTTCGCGGCGCTGATGGTGGACCACTACCTCGCGCTGGTTCCCGCCTGATGCGCCTGGGCCTCTCCGCGGCGATCCTCGGCGCGGCGCTGGCGCTCGCCGGCTGCGACAGCGCGCCGAAGCAGCACTTCAACGCGATCGACGTGACGGGCTCGCCGATCGGGGGGCCGCTCGAGCTCACCGACCAGGACGGCAAGCCGCGCAAGCTCGCCGACTTCCGCGGCAAGGTCGTGGTGGTGACCTTCGGCTACACGCAGTGCCCGGACGTCTGCCCCACGACGCTCGCCGACCTCAATTCCGCGCTGAAGAAGCTGGGGCCCGACGCCTCGCGGGTGCAGGTGCTTTTCGTGACCGTCGATCCCAAGCGCGACAAGCCGCAGCTCCTGCGCGAGTACCTGCCGGCCTTCAACCGGGACTTCATCGGGCTGTGGGGAAGCGCGGAGGCGACGCGCAAGGTCACGAACGACTTCAAGGTGTATGCGCAGGAACGCCCGGGCAAGACGCCCGGGACGTACACCGTGGACCACTCGGCGCAAAGCTTCGCGTTCGACCCGCAGGGACGAGTGCGGCTGGTGATCGGTTACGGCGCGAAGCCCGACGCGATGGCGGCGGATTTCAGGCAGCTGCTGGATTCGCCGGCCTAGGCGGCCGCCATCTCCTTCTTCATCTTCTGCATGGCCTTCGCCTCGATCTGGCGGATGCGCTCGGCCGAGACGCCGAACTCCGCGGCGAGCTCGTGCAGCGTCTTGGGATCGGACTCGTTCAGCCAGCGCGCGCGGATGATGCGGCGGCTGCGCTCGTCGAGGCTGCCCAGCGCGCGGGCGAGGCCTTCGGAGGCGCGCGCCTCGGTCTGCTCGCGCTCGAAGGTCTCCGCCGGCCCCTCGGAGGCGTCGGTGAGGTAGGCGATGGGCGTGACGAAATCCTCGCTGTCGTCGGGCGAGGGCTCGAGGGCCACGTCGCCGCCCTGAAGGCGCTGCTCCATCTCGATGACGTCGCTCTCCTTCACGTTGAGCGTCTGCGCCATCTGCCGGATCTCCTTGCGGGTGAGCGCGTTGCTCGAGGCCTTCATGCTGCGAAGGTTGAAGAAGAGCTTGCGCTGCGCCTTGGTGGTGGCGATCTTCACCATCCGCCAGTTGCGCAGGATGTATTCGTGGATCTCGGCCTTGATCCAGTGGATCGCGAACGACGCGAGGCGCACGCCGCGCTCGGGGTCGAAGCGCTTCACGGCCTTCATGAGGCCGATGTTGCCTTCCTGCACGAGGTCGGCTTGCGGCAGGCCGTAGCCCATGTAGTTGCGGGCGACGGAGACCACCAGCCGCAGGTGCGAGAGCACGAGGCCGCTCGCCGCGGCGACGTCGTCGGTGTCGCGCAGACGCCGGCCCAGCTCGCGCTCGCGCTCGACCGTGAGCATGGGAACGGCATTCACGGCCTGGATGTACGACTCCAGGCTGGATACGGGGGGAAGGGCGGGAAGGGTGAGGCTCGTCACGGCTATCAAGTCCTCCTTTGGCGACCATTTTAGCACTCGTCCGATTGGAGTGCTAAAGGGCGAGGGAGTTCCTTATTGGGCCGGGGAGAACTGCCGCAGTTCCCGGCCGACCGCCCACCAGGCCCCCGCGAGCCCGAGCAGCCCTGCCGCCCCCACGATAGCGCAACCCCATGAAAGATCTAAGAAAACGACTTTCATCTCGGCCGCGTAGGCCGGGGTGAGCGCTCGCAACTCCGTGGCCAGCCAGGCGGCGGCCAGGGCGGCCAGCCCCACGGCGACCGCGCCCGCCAATCCGGCCTCGAGGAGCCCGTGGTACAGGAACGGCCGGCGGACATCCGCAGCGGTCGCGCCGATGAGCTGGCTCAGTTCGATCTCCTGGCGCTGGGAAACGACCTGCAGGCGGATCAAATGGCCCACGATGAACGCCACCGCGGCCGCGAGCGCGATCGCCGCGAAGGCCACGAGCCGCTGGCCGAAGGCGACCCAGCGCGCGAGCCGCTCCGACCATTCGAAATCGGCGGCCACGAGATCCACCTTCGGGATCTTCGACCAGGCCTCGCGCGCCTCGCGAAGCAGCGCCGGATCGGTGGTCCTCACGCGTACCGTGAAGGCGTGCGGCAGCGGATTCTCGTCGAGGTTCTCGAGGAGCTCGGCGAGGTGCGTGGTGGACTTGAGCTCCTGCAGCGCCTGCGTGCGCGAGACGAACGTGACCGAGGCCGCCTCGGGCCGCGCGCGCAGCGCCGCGCCCACGCGCCGCACGTCCTCGTCGGTCGCGTCGAGGGCGAGGTACACGTTCACGTGCGGCTCGGTCTCGAGCATCGCGCTCGCCACGCCGACGCTGCGCAGCACTATGGCGGCGAGCACGGGCAGCGTGATGGCGAGCGCCACGACGAGGATCGAGAAGGCCGCGGCGAGCGGCTGCGCCGCGAGGCGCCGCAGCGCGTCGGCGAGCGCATGGCGGTGCAAGCGCAGCCACAGCCTCATGCGGCGAGCGCTCCCGCGGCGAGCGCGATGCGCCTGCATCCCAGGCGCTCGAGGCCGGCTTCGTCGTGCGTCGACAACAGCACCGTCACCCCGACCTGGTGGAACGATTGGAAGAGGTCGAGGATGGCGCGCGCATAGTCGGCGTCCAGGTTGCCGGTGGGCTCGTCGGCGATGAGGATGGAAGGGCGGTTCACGATGGCGCGCGCGATGCACAGGCGCTGCTGCTCGCCGCCGGAAAGCGCGATGGGCATCGCCTTCTCGCGCTCGAGCAGCCCCACCTTGTCGAGCGCGGCGCGCACGCGCCGCCCGATCTCGTCGCGCCCGAGCCCGGCCACGCGAAGCGGCAGCGCCACGTTGTCGAACGCATTGCGGTCGAAGAGCAGCTTGTGGTCCTGGAACACGAAGCCGATGCGCCGGCGCAGGATCGCGAGCGCCGTCTCGCCCAGCGCGCCCAGGTTCTGGCCGTTCACGACCACGGTCCCGCTCGAGGCGCGCTCGATGCCGGCGGCGAGCTTGAGCAGCGTGCTCTTGCCCGCGCCCGAGTGGCCCGTCACGGCGACCATCTCGCCCGACTCGATGGAGACGCTCACCCCGCGCAGCGCCTCGCGGCCGCCTTCGTAGCGCTTCGCGACCGACGAGAACTGGATCACGAGAAGAGCGCGTCGACGAAGGTAGCCGCCGAGAACGGCCGCAGGTCCGCGGCCCTCTCGCCGATGCCCACGAAGCGGATCGGCACCGGGTGCTCGCGCGCGATGGCCGCGATGGCCCCGCCCTTGGCCGTGCCGTCGAGCTTCGTCAGCACGAGGCCCGTAAGCGCCAGCGCCTCGTCGAAGGCCTTCACCTGGCGCACCGCGTTCTGCCCGGTGTTGGCGTCGATCACGAGCCACGTTTCGTGCGGGGCGGCCGGGTCCGCCTTGGCCATCACCCGCTTCACCTTGCGGATCTCGTCCATGAGGTGCAGCTGCGTGGGAAGCCGCCCGGCGGTATCGGCGAGCACGACGTCGATGCGCTTGGCGCGCGCCGACTGGATGGCGTCGAAGATCACGGCGGCCGAATCGCCCTTGTCCTGCGAGACCACGGTCACGCCGTGGCGGCGTGCCCATTCGGCGAGCTGCTCGCGCGCCGCCGCCCGGAACGTGTCGCCCGCGGCGAGCAGCACCGACTTGCCCTGGGACTGGAAGAGGTGCGTGAGCTTCGCGATGGTGGTGGTCTTGCCCGCGCCGTTCACGCCGGCGAGCAGGATCACCCAGGGCGAGGGCAATGCCCCGGGCAGCGCCTTCTCGAGCGGCGCGAGGAGCTCGGTGAGCGCGCTCTTGAGCTCGGCCTCCAGCGCAGCGCCGTCCTCGAGATGCTTGTCGCGCTGGGCCTTGCGCAGGCGCTCGACCAGCGCCTGCGTCGCGGCCACGCCCACGTCGGCCGCGAGAAGGCGCGACTCCAGCTCCTCGTAGAGCGCCTCGTCGATCTTCGGGCGGCCCCGCAGCAGGCCGATCGCGCTCGCCCAGCGGCTGCGCGTGAGCTCGAGATCCTTGCGAAGGAACGAGCCGAGGCCCGAGCCTGCGGAAGCGCCGGCAGGAGACTTGCGGGGAACGAGCGGCATGACGCGGGCCCGTGCGGGCCATGGAGCGGATGACCCGATATTTTACGGTATGATTCGCGCGACCATGGCCGCCAGCCGCAACCGCGTTCGCATCATCGGCGGCCTCTGGCGCAGCCGCGTGATCCGCTTTCCGCCCGCTGCGCAGCTGCGCCCCACGCCGGACCGTGTTCGCGAAACCCTCTTCAACTGGCTCGGCCAGCGCCTCGACGGCCTCGCGTGCCTCGACCTCTTCGCCGGCAGCGGCGCACTCGGCTTCGAGGCGCTCTCGCGCGGCGCCGCGCGCGTCGTGATGGTGGAGAAGGACCGCACGGTGGCCGAGGGGCTGCGCGCGACGGCGCGCTCGCTCGAGGCCGCGGGCGCCGAGGTGGTCTGCGCCGACGCGCTGGGCTACCTCGCGGCGGCGAAGGAGAAGTTCGACCTCGCCTTCATCGACGCGCCCTTCGCGAGCGACCTCGCGCAGCGCGCCATGCTCGCCCTCGGGCCGCGGCTCGCCGCGAACGCGCGCGTGTACGTGGAGAGCGGGGCGGCGCTCGAGGCCCCGCCCGGATGGCGCGCCACGCGCGAAAGCCGCGCCGGGGCTGTACGCTATGCGCTTTACGAGGTCCAGAGATGACCATCACGCGCGCCGTCTATCCCGGAACGTTCGATCCCATCACCAACGGGCACGAGGACCTCATCCAGCGGGCCTCGCGCCTGTTCGACCACGTGATCGTGGGCGTGGCGCAGAGCTCGGCCAAGCGCCCCTTCTTCAGCCTCGACGAGCGGGTGGAGATCGCCCGCGAGGTGCTCTCCCCGTACGGCAACGTGGAGGTGAAGGGATTCCGCGGCCTGCTGTCGCAGTTCGTCCACGAGGAATCGGCGAGCGTGATCCTGCGGGGGCTGCGCGCCGTGTCCGACTTCGAGTACGAGTTCCAGCTCGCGGGGATGAACCGGCGCCTCGCGCCCGGTGTCGAAACGCTCTTCCTCACGCCATCGGACAAGTACCTGTTCCTCTCCGCGACGATCGTGCGCGAGATCGCGGTCCTGGGCGGCGACATCTCGGCCTTCGTGCACCCGGTCACCGCCGAGCGCATGCGCGCCACGATCGCCCGCGGCGAGGGCGGCGCCTGACATGGCCCTGCGCATCACCGACCAGTGCATCAATTGCGACGTCTGCGAGCCCGAGTGCCCGAACGGCGCGATCCGCATGGGCGAGGAGATCTACGTGATCGACTGGCGGCGCTGCACCGAGTGCGTCGGCCACTTCGACCAGCCGCAGTGCCGGGAGGTGTGCCCGGTCGATTGCATCCCCCTCGATCCGGATCACGTGGAATCGCGCGAGGCGCTGCTCGACAAGTACGCGGCCCTGCAGCGCGAGAAGGCGGCCTAGGGCGCCGCTAGGCGAGCGAGGCGGTTCGTTCGACCTCGAGCAACCCGAGGATGCGTTCCTCGTGCGCGCGGTGCTGGCGCTCCTGCTCCGACATGTGGCCGGCCAGCTGCTTCAACTCCTCGAGCTTGGCGAGCAGGTCCCCCTCGGCGGTCTGGATGCGCCCCATGCCCTCGATGCGCGAGTAGGACTGCTCCTGGAAGGCGTTGATCTGCGCCTCCAGCGGGCGGATGAAGCCGCCCATCCACGCGCGCGTCTCGCGGTCGGCGATCTCGAAGATGCGCACCACCTGCAGCGCGACGCTGTCGAAGAAGAGCGCGCCCAGCGAGCCGCGGCTGCGAAGCAGGAACGTCGAGCCGCCCTTGAACTCGCGCGCGCAGTGCTCCTCGATGCGGTCGAGCTCCACGATGAAGCGGTCGGTGCCGAACTGCGCCGTCTCCATGGTCGCCACGTGGTATTCCTGGCTCATCTTGCGGCTCACGTTGGCCATCAGGCGCCGCTCCTCGTCGATCACCTCGATCGCCTGCATGATCTTCCCGCGCGACTGCCGGAAGAAGCCGTCCAGGACCTCGCCGATGCCGCGCGAGAACGCGCTCGAGGAGACCGCCTGGCGCGCGCGCATGCCGGCTTCGCGCGCGGCCGACGGGTCGAGCAGCTCGTCCAGCCGGTCGGCATTGCGCTCGTGCGCGCTCTTCATGCCCGTGAGCGTGGCCCGCGCGCCCTCGATGCGGCCGCGCTCGACGTTCGCCTTCTTCGCCAGCGCCTCGATGAGCTTCTGGTTGCGCCCCTGCAGCGCGGAGATCGCCTCGACCTGGTCGTTGGCGAAGGAAAGGCGGCTGCGGATGAGCGCGCGCGTTTCCGCGAGCACGCCGCGCGCTTCAGCGCGGACCTCGGTCGCGTGCGCGACCCGGCGCTGGTGCATCATGCCCCGCGCGAGCGCCTGCTCGAGGCGGTAGAGGCGGCTGCGCAGCAGCCCGTCGCGGTCGCCGTCGAGCTTCGCCTGCAGGCCCTGCTTGGCCGAGAGCGCGATGATGCGCGTGGGATCGACGCCGAGCGCCTCGGCCACGGCCTTCACGTGGCGGTCGATCTCGGAAAGCACCTGGCCTTCGGCGCGTCCCTCGCGCAGGCCGTCGATCTTGTTGAGCACGATGAAGCACGATTCCTCGATGCCGGCGATGGTCGCCACGTGCTCGGTCCACAGCGCCTTGTCGGCGGGGGCGACCGCATTCTCGGCCGACACGACGAACACGACGGCCGCCGCATCCGGCACCCGGTGGAACGAAAGCTCGGGCTCGGAGGCGAGGGTGTTGTAGCCCGCCGTGTCGAGCAGGGTCACGCCGCCTGCGAGCAGCGGGTGGGGAAAGTTCACCACGGCATAGCGCCAGCGCGGGATCACCGAGCCGTCGACTACCCGCGTTTGCGTGAATACCTCGCACGCCGAGGCCACGGCCTGCGGCTGCCCGGGATCGAGCGCGATCTCCATCCAGGCCTGCGGCTCGGTGGCGTACTCGCGCAGCGTGCGTCCCTCGTCGCGGGTCTCGATGGGCAGCAGCCGGATCGAGGGCGCGCGCGACGGGTCCCACAGGATCTCCACGGGGCAGAGGATCTTGCCCCCGCTCGCGGGCAGCAGGCGCGCGCCGTGCGCGGCGAAGAAGAGCGCGTTGATGAGCTCGCTCTTGCCGCGCGACTGCTCGGCCACGAAGGCGATGGTGAGGCGCTCGCCCGCGAGGCGCTGCTCGAGGTGGATGAGGCGCGCGGCGGCCTGCTCGTCGATCAAGCGGCTCGACATGGCCCAGCGGCGGAACGAGGCGAGGGCGGCGGCCACCTCCTCGCGCCACGCGCGCAGCGACTCGAGGCTCGCCTCGAACGAATGCGCCTGGCCGGTGAAGGTGCCGGTCGCGCTCATCGCTGGCACTTCGGGCAGTAGAACGTGCTGCGCTGGCCCTGGCGCAGCGACCGGATGGGCGTATGGCACACGGGGCAGGGCTTTCCCTCGCGTCCGTAGACGGCATGGCTCGCCTGGAAATAGCCGGGGCGCCCGTCCGCCGCGGCGAAATCGCGCAGCGTGCTGCCGCCCGCTGCGAGCGCCCGGTCGAGCGTCTCGCGCACCGCCTGCGCGAGGCGCTGCCAGCGCGCGGCCGAGATACGCCCGGCGCTGCGCGCGGGGTGGATGCCGGCCCGGAAGAGCGCCTCGGACGCGTAGATGTTTCCCACGCCCGTCACGATGCCACCATCCATGAGGAATTGCTTCACCGATACGCGGCGGCCCCTTGCGAGGCGGCGCAGCGCCTCGCCCGTGAACTGCGCCTCGAGCGGCTCGAGGCCCAGGTCCTTGAGGAGCGCATGGCGCTCGGCCGGCGTCTCGAGCCAGAGCACCGCCCCGAAGCGGCGCGGGTCCGTGAGGCGCAGCGTCCCGGCGCCTTCGAGCGCGAGGTCCACGTGGTCGTGCTTGCGCGGCGGCGTGCCCTCGGGCACGAGCGTGAGGCGACCGGACATCCCGAGATGCACGAGGAGGTGGCCGTGGCGCGTGTCGAAAAGGAGGTATTTGCCGCGCCGGCGGATGCCGAGCACCTCCTCGCCCTGCACGTGCCGGCGCAGGCCCCGCGGCACCGGCCAGCGCAGGTGCGGGTTGCGCACCACGACGTCGCGGAACCGCCGGCCGACGACATGCGGCAGCAGCCCTCGGCGCGTGGTCTCGACCTCCGGAAGCTCCGGCATGGGGTGGTCCGTTCGGAAATAGTGACGGCCGCGTAGCCGGCCCTCGAATCGTTCTATGATAGCTGCGTCGTCGCGTCGGAAATCGGCGCGTTTGGAGGCGCAGGACCATGAAAGGCATCGGCTGGCGGTTCGGGGTGGTGGCGGTTCTGGCGCTGGGGCTGGTCGGCCCCTCGGTCGCGGATGAAGCGAAGGACGAGCCGGCGGACGCCGATTCGGGCTACGTCAACACGGACGCGATGTTCGAGTACCTGGCGGCCGAGGTCGCCGCGCAGCGCGGCGACACCGCGGGCGCCATCGCCGTCTACGAGCGCCTCGCCAAGCAGCTCCACGACCCGCAGATCGCCCGGCGCGCCGTCGAGACGGCCATCCGCGCGCGCGATTTCAATGCCGCGCTCGACAGCGCCACGCTGCTGATCGAGCTCGACCCCGATTCGGCGCTCGCCCGCGAGATCATGGCCGCGCTGCTGGCCAACGAGAACAACCTCCCGAAGGCGCGCGAGATGCTCACGCGCATCCTGGCCCAGGCCTCGGACCGCGGGCCGATCATCGTGCAGCTCTCCAACCTGCTCGCGAAGTACCCGGACAAGGTCGAGGTGCTGGCGACGATCCGCCAGGTGACCGAGCCTTATCCGATCGTCGAGTCGCGCTACGCGGTCGGCGTGGCGGCGCTCGTGGCGGGCCAGTTCGAGGCCGCGGGCAACGAGGCCGACGCCGCGCTCGCGATGAAGCCCGCCTGGGAGCAAGGCGCGATCCTCAAGGCGCAAGTCCTGCGCAAGTCGGCGCCCGCCGAGGTGATCCCGTTCTACGAGAAGTTCGTCGCCGCGAATCCCGACGCGACCGAGGTGCGCATGCAGCTGGGCCGCGAGCTCGCGGGCGATCGCAAGCTCGCCGAGGCGCGCGAGCAGTTCCGCGAGGTGGAGAAGCGCGGCAAGAACGACGCCCAGGCCGCGTACGCGATCGGGCTGCTTTCGCTCCAGCTCGAGGACTACACGGAGGCGCAGCAGTCGTTCGCGCGCGCGCTCAAGCAGAACTACCGCGATCCCACCGCGATCTACCTGGGCCTCGGGCAGGCCGCCGAGGGCCTCAAGAACTACGACGAGGCGATCTCGTGGTACCAGAAGGTCGAAGCGGGCGACTGGGTGCGCGCGCAGCTCAAGATCGCGACCCTCGTCGCGCGCCAGCAGGGGCTTGCCGCGGGACAGGAGTACCTGCAGCGCATCGACGTGCACTCGACCGAGGACCGCATCCAGGTGATCCAGGTCGAGGCCCAGCTGCTGCGCGACGCGAAGGAGTGGCAGAAGACCTACGACATGCTCTCCAAGGCGGTGCAGCAGTACCCGGATTCGTACGAGCTCCTTTACGACCGCGCGATGGCCGCCGAGCGCCTCGACAAGCTCGACGTGCTGGAGATCGACCTGCGCAAGGTGATCCGCATGAAGCCCGACTACGCGCACGCCTACAACGCGCTGGGCTACACGCTCGCGGACAAGACCGACCGGCTCGCCGAGGCGAAGGACCTGATCGAGACCGCATACAAGCTCGCGCCCGACGACCCCTTCATCCTCGACAGCCTCGGCTGGGTGTATTTCCGCCTGGGCGACATGCCCACGGCGCTCAAGCACCTGCAGGAAGCGTACGGGCAGCGCCCGGACCCGGAGATCGCCGCGCACCTGGGCGAAGTCCTGTGGGACAGCGGCAAGCACGACGAGGCGCGCAAGATCTGGCGCGCGGCGCTCACGGAGAATCCCGACCATGAGACGCTGCTTGCGGTGATGCAAAAGCATCAGCCCTGATGGTTGTCGTTCCCGTGGAGACGGGAACCCAGCCCAGGCGCTCACGCGGTTCTCGCTGGATTCCCGCGTTCGCGGGAATGAGCTGCTTTCTCGCCGCCTGCGCCACCGCGCCCACCCAACCCCTCCCCGATCTCGCGCGGGTCCCCGAGTCCTTCGAAGTCTCCGGCCGGCTCGCCGTGCGCCAGGACCAGCGCAGCGACATCGCGAAGCTTCGCTGGACGCGCAACCGCGGCGCCGACGTGTGGGTGATCGCCTCGCCGCTGGGCAACGAGGTGGCCCGCGTGCAATCCGATGCGTCGGGCGCGACGCTCGACCTGCCCGACGGCTCGGAAGTCTCCGCGCCGACCTTCGAGTCGCTCACCGAGCGCATCCTCGGCGTGGGGCTCGATCCCGACGAGGTCGCGGGCTGGCTGCATGGGCACGCGCCGGCACAGTCTCGCGGCGGCTGGAAGGTGAGCATCGACGAGACGCAGCATGCGGGCGCGGTCGAGCTCGCGCGCCGCCTCACCGCCACGCGCGGCGACACCGTCGTGCGGCTCGTGATCGACGACTATCGCGCGATCCCGGAGTGAGCGTGGAGCTGCCGCCGCCCGATTACGCCGCGCCCGCGAAGCTCAACCTCTTCCTGCACGTGGTGGGGCGCCGGCGCGACGGCTATCACCTGCTGCAGAGCGTCTTTACGCTGATCGACCTGCACGACCGCCTGCGCTTTCGCGTGCGCGACGACGGTGTCGTGCGCCGCGTGAACGAGGTCGACGGCGTGGCCGAGTCCGAGGACCTCGCGGTGCGCGCGGCGCGCCTGCTCCAGGAAGCGAGCGGCACGGCCCTGGGCGCGGACATCGAGCTGGAAAAGCACATCCCCATCGGCGGCGGCCTGGGCGGGGGGAGCTCCGATGCCGCGACCGCGCTGCTCGCGTTGAACGGCTTGTGGAAGACGGGCTTCGAGCCCGAGGCGCTCGCGGAGCTGGGCGCCGGCCTCGGCGCCGACGTGCCCTTCTTTCTCTTCGGGCGCCCCGCGTGGGCGGAGGGCACGGGAGACCGCCTGCGCGAGGTGGAAATCCCGCCCCGCTGGTACGTCGTGCTGGTGCCGCCCTGCCACGTCTCGACACGGGACGTTTTCGCCGCGCCCGAATTGACCCGCAACACGGAACCCCTTAAAATGGAAGACTTTTCGGCGCAGCGGCCGGGGAGCCAGGGGGGTGCATTCCGCAACGACCTGGAGCCCGTCGTCACGGCCCGATTCCCGGAAGTCCGCGAGCACCTGGAATGGCTGAAAGGCCATGGGGCGGCGCGCATGACCGGGTCGGGAAGCTGCGTGTTCGCCGCGTTCGACGAGCGCGGCGAGGCGCAGCGCGTGATGGATGCGTTGCCCGCGAAGATGCGTGGATTCATCGCACAGGGCCTTGCGCAGCATCCGTTGTCCACGCAAGCCCTGCGCGCGCCGTAGCAGCACCGTAGGGGAGTCGCCAAGTTGGTTAAGGCACCGGATTTTGATTCCGGCATTCGAGGGTTCGAATCCTTCCTCCCCTGCCAACGAACAACGAGTCACTTTGCCGGACGAGCGCAATGGCCTTCGACAACCTGATGGTGTTCACGGGCAACGCCAACCCGAAGCTCGCGCAGCGGGTTGCGAAGAACCTGAACGTCCAGCTGGGCAAGGCCACGGTCTCGCGCTTCAGCGACGGCGAGGTGATGGTCGAGCTGCTCGAGAACGTCCGCGGCAAGGACGTGTTCGTGCTGCAGTCGACCTGCGCTCCGACCAACGACACGTTGATGGAGCTGATGATCATGTGCGATGCGCTGCGCCGTTCCAGCGCCGCGCGCATCACGGCGGCGATCCCGTACTTCGGGTACGCGCGCCAGGACCGGCGGCCGAGGAGCGCGCGCGTGGCGATCTCGGCCAAGGTGGTGGCCAACATGCTCACCGTCGCCGGGGTGAACAGGCTGTTGACGATGGATCTGCACGCCGACCAGATCCAGGGGTTCTTCGACATCCCGGTGGACAACGTCTACGCGACGCCGATCCTGCTGGGCGACCTGTGGAAGCACGGGTACAAGAACCTGGTGGTGGTCTCGCCGGACGTGGGCGGCGTGGTGCGCGCGCGAGCGATCGCGAAGAGGCTCGAGAGCGACCTCGCGATCATCGACAAGCGGCGCCCGCGCCCCAATGTCGCCACGGTGATGAACATCATCGGCGACGTGAACGGCCGCACGTGCGTGATCATGGACGACATGGTCGACACGGCGAACACGCTGTGCGAGGCGGCCAAGGCGCTGAAGGAGCAGGGCGCGGTGCGGGTGGCGGCGTATTGCACGCACCCGGTGCTCTCGGGGCCGGCGGTCTCGCGCATCGAAAGCTCGGTGATCGACGAGCTGGTGGTGACGGACACGATCCCGTTGAGGCCCGAGGCGGAGGCCTCGTCGAAGATCCGCGTGGTGAGCGTGGCGGAGCTCTTCGCCGAGACGATGAGAAGGATTTGTGAGGAGAGCAGCGTGAGCTCTCTGTTCGTGGAGTAGCGGCCTGGTCGCGGGCCGCTGCAGTTGAAGCTGAAGCAACCAACCTTGGAGAAGTCATGAAGATCGCAATCAAAGCCGAACCGCGGAGCGTTCAGGGCACGGGTGCGAGCCGCCGCCTGCGCCGCGAGTCGAAAGTCCCCGGCATCCTGTACGGCGCCGGCAAGCAGGCGCAGCCCATCGAGCTCGACCACAAGGACCTGTGGTTCAAGCTGAAGATGGAAGCCTTCCACGCCTCCATCCTCGACATGGAGATCGGCGCGGAGAAGGCGCAGGTGCTGCTGCGCGACTACCAGATGCACCCGTTCCGCCCGCTCATCCTGCACGCCGATTTCCAGCGCGTCGCGGCGGACAAGAAGATCCACATGAAGGTGCCGCTGCACTTCGTGAACGCGGAGATCTCGCCCGGCGTGAAGGTTGCCGGCGGCCTCGTCGAGCACGTGATGAAGGAGCTCGAGATCTCCTGCCTGCCGAAGGACCTC
>DATIWC010000092.1:0-14096 GCA_035519515.1 Usitatibacter sp. | reverse complement strand
CAAGCAAATCCAGGATGCCTACATCGTCGCCGCGGTTCGCACGCCCGTGGGCAAGGCCCCGCGCGGCATGTTCCGCCACGTGCGGCCCGACGACATGCTGGCCCACGTGCTGAAGGGCGCCATGGCGCAGGTGCCGGGGCTGGACCCCCATGAGATCGCCGACGTGATCGTGGGCTGCGCGATGCCGGAAGCGGAGCAGGGCATGAACGTGGCGCGCATCGGCGTGCTGCTCGCCGGGCTGCCGGACAGCGTGCCCGCGATGACCATCAACCGCTTCTGCTCGTCGGGCGTGCAAGCGGTCGCGCTCGCCGCCGACCGCATCCGCACCGGCGACGACGACGTCGTGATCGCCGCCGGCACGGAATCCATGTCGATGGTGCCGATGATGGGCAACAAGATCGCGCTCAACGACGCGGTGTTCCGCCAGGGCGAGAACGTCGCCATCGCCTACGGCATGGGCATCACCGCCGAGAAGGTCGCCGACCAGTGGAAGGTCACGCGCGAGGAGCAGGACGCCTTCGCCGTGGCGAGCCACCAGAAGGCCGCCAGGGCGATCGCCGCGGGCGATTTCCGGGCGGAGATCCTGCCCTACGAGATCGACAGCGCCTCGCCGGACCTCGCGCGCGGCGAGATCAACCATCGCAGGAAGGTGGCCGACACCGACGAGGGCCCGCGCCCGGACTCGTCGATGGAATCGCTCGCGAAGCTGAAGACCGTGTTCGCCGCGCGCGGCAGCGTCACGGCGGGCAACAGCTCGCAAATGTCGGACGGCGCCGCGGCCGTGATCCTCATGAGCGAGAAGGCCCTCAAGAAATACAATGTCCAGCCGCTCGCGCGCTTCGTGAGCTTCGCGGTGGCGGGCGTGCCGCCCGAGATCATGGGCATCGGCCCGATCAAGGCGATCCCGAAGGTCCTTTCGCAGAGCGGAATCCGCAAGGAGGACCTGGACTGGATCGAGCTGAACGAGGCGTTCGCCGCGCAGTCCCTCGCCGTGATCAAGGACCTGGGCCTGGACCCCTCGCGGATCAACCCGCAGGGCGGCGCTATCGCCCTGGGCCACCCCCTGGGGGCCACCGGCGCCGTGCGCACGGCCACGATCGTCCACGGCATGAAACGCACCAAGGCGCGCTACGGCATGGTTACGATGTGCATCGGCACCGGAATGGGTGCCGCGGGACTTTTCGAGTCGATGCATTAGAAGGCACAATTGGCGTCATAAAGAACGCCCATAACGCAACTAAGAACGAAACCCCGAGAGGAGACGGCATCATGAAGAGATTTCCTGCCCCGAAGCGGCTGGCGGTTGCGGTCGCGCTGACCTGCGCGGCCCCGGCCTACGCGCTGCAGTTCGAGTTCGACAACGGAGTGCGCGCGAACGTCGATACGACCGTGAGCTACGGCATATCCGTGCGCACCGAGAGCCCGGATTCGGCCTCCATCGGCATCGCGAACGGAGGAACGTCGCGGACCGTGAACGAGGACGACGGCGACCTCAACTTCAAGAAGGGCAACGCGTTCGCCAACGTGGCCAAGGCGACCATGGACGTCGAGGTCAAGTGGAAGAACTTCGGGTTCTTCGGGCGCGGCATCGCCTACTACGACTTCGGCCTGCATGACAGCGACAAGCTCGGGCCCACCGGCCAGGACCGCCTGGGCAGCGGCGTGCAGGGCCTCGACGGGTTCGTGAGCGCGGCCTTCGAGCCCATGGGCAAGAACCTCAACGTGCGCGTGGGCCGCCAGGTGATCAGCTGGGGCGAGAGCACCTTCATCGCGGGCGGCATCAACTCCATCAGCCCCGTGGACCTCGCCAAGCTGCGCACGCCCGGATCCGAGCTGAAGGAAGCGTTCCTGCCCACCACCGGCATCTGGGCGAGCCAGGAGCTCACCAAGGGCACGACGCTCGAGGGCTTCTACCTCTCCAACTTCGACAAGGTCCGCATCGACCCGCGCGGCTCGTTCTTCTCGACGAACGACACGGTCTCCGACGACGCCGACCGCGTGATCGTCTCCTTCGGCCGCCGCCAGGACGAGCACATCGTGCCGCCGCGTAACCCGGTGCCGCCCGGGATCCCGGGGCTGAGCGCCGCCGCAGCCGGCCTCTACGGCCCGTTCGACCCCGCCGCTTCGATCTGGGTGCCGCGCACCGCCGACCACAACCCGAGCGACTCGGGGCAGTGGGGGCTTGCGCTGCGCTACTTCGCCGAGGACTTCAACAACACCGAGTTCGGCGTGTACTTCGAGGACTACCACAGCCGCACGCCGGTCGTCTCCGGCGTCAAGGGAACGACGACCTCGGTGCTCACCGGCGGCCCGCTGATCGCTCCGATCTGCGGTGTGGCGGCGCTGCGCGCGCTGTGCGCAACGGGCACGGCCAGCTACTACGCCGAGTACCCGGAGAACATCCACCTGTTCGGCCTGTCGTTCAACACCGCGGGCCCGTGGGGCCTCGCGCTCCAGGGCGAATACTCGTACCGCCCGAACCAGCCCGTGCAGCTCGCCACGCCCGAGCTCATCATGGCGGCGCTCGGCCTGCCCAACCTCATCACCGGCTACACGCAGATCCCGGGAGCGCCCGCGGGCGCCACGGCCGCGGCGCTGGTGCCGGACGGCACCACCATCACCGGCTACCGCCGCGTGAAGCAGAGCCAGCTGCAGCTCACCGCGACCGAAGCCGTCCCGCAGGTGCTCGCCGCCGACCAGCTCGTGGTCGTGGGCGAAGTGGGCCTCACGTACTTCCACAACCTGCCCACCGACCAGAAGTTCAGCGCGCCGGGCGTGTTGCTCCCCAACCAGCCGTTCAGCGCGATCGTCGCGAGCGCCTACTCGACCCAGCCCGGCGGCTACATGACGCAGTCCTCGTGGGGCTACCGCATCGCCGCGCGCCTGAACTACGAGAACGCCCTCTTCGGCGGCGCGCTTGCGCCTCGCCTGGGCTGGTCGCACGACGTGCACGGCATGAGCCCGGTCTTCAACGAGGGCACCAAGTCGCTCTCGGCGGGCCTGTCCTGGGACTACCAGCGCCGCTGGGTCGTGGACATGCAGTACACGATGTTCTTCGGCGGCAACACCTACTGCGGCACCGACCAGCCGCCTCCGGGCAGCTCCGTCACGCCGGGCCAGCCGGCCACCTGGTGCTCGAGCGCCAACCCGCTCAAGGACCGCGATTTCTACTCGGTGAGCGTGAGCTATTCGTTCTAAGCCGCCCAAGACAACGATTACGAGGAGACTAGACATGCCGTTCAACTTCAAGAAATCCTGGGCCGCGCTCGCCGCCGCCGGCGCGGTCTCGCTGCCCGTGGCCGCCGAGCTCACGGCCGACGAGCTGGCCAAGCTGGGAACGACGCTCACCCCGATCGGCGCCGAGAAGGCCGGCAACGCCGCCGGCACCATTCCCGCCTGGGACGGCGGCATCACCAAGGCGCTGCCGGGCTACACGCCGGGCGGCTACTACCCCGACCCGTACGCCTCCGACAAGCCGCTCTTCACGATCGACCAGAAGAACGTCGACAAGTACAAGGACCAGCTCTCGCCCGGGCAGATCGCGATCATCAAGAAGTACCCGGACTACCGCATGATCGTGTACCCGACGCATCGCAGCGCTTCGTTCCCCCAGTGCCACTACAACGAGACCAAGGAGTGCGCCGCGAAGGCGAAGCTCGCGCCCGGCGGCAACGGCGTGGTGGGCTGCCTGGGCGGCATCCCGTTCCCGGAGCCGAAGAACGGCAACGAGGCGATCTGGAACACGGAGCTGCGCTATTCGGGCGACACGTTCGCGCAGGACTGGGACCAGGCGGCGGTCACCCGCACCGGCGACTACGCGCTCGTGAAGTTCCAGTACGAGTACGACTTCTCGTACGGCAACTGCTCGAAGCCGGCATCGGCGCGCGAGGCCAACAAGAAGCTGAACTACCTGCAGGTCGTGACGGCGCCCGCGCGCCTCGCGGGCTCGATCCTGCTCGTGCACGAGACGGTGGACCAGGCCAAGGAGCCGCGCTCGGCGTGGACGTACAACCCGGGCCAGCGCCGCGTGCGCCTCGCGCCCAACGTCGCCTACGACAACCCCGGCACGGCGGCCGACGGCCTGCGCACCAACGACGACTTCGGCATGTACAACGGCGCCACCGACCGCTACGACTGGAAGCTGGTGGGCAAGAAGGAAATGTACGTGCCGTACAACTCGTACAAGCTCTCGGACCCGAACGTGAAGTACTCCGAGATCCTCAAGCCCGGCCACATCAACGAGGACCTCGCGCGCTGGGAGCTGCACCGCGTCTGGGTGGTGGATTCGACGCTCAAGCCCGGCACCAGCCACATCTACGCGCGGCGCACGTTCTACATCGACGAGGACAGCTGGGCGATCCTGCTGATCGACAAGTACGACGGGCGCGGCGAGCTGTGGCGCACCGCCGAGTTCCACAACGAGAACTGGTACAACGTCCCGATGTTCTTCGGCACGGTGGAGGTCCACAACGACCTGCAATCGGGCCGCTACATCGCGATGGGCCTGCGCAACGAGGAAAAGCGCATCTACGAGGTCCTCAAGCGCACGCCGGGCGACTACACGCCGGCCAACCTGCGCGCCATCGGGACCCGCTAGGGGAGCGCCAGTCGATTCGATGATGAAGGCGATCGGTGCCGCAGCCCTCGGCTGCGGCATCCTCGTTTTTGGGGCGCTCGCGGCCGAGCCGATCGTCCCCGAAAGCGGTCCCCTTTCCGCACAAACCGTCCACCGGCTGCTGCTGGTGGACGCCGAGCGCGTCGGCAACCGCATCGTCGCGGTGGGCGACCGCGGCTACATCGTGGTGAGCGAGGACCGCGGGGCCACCTGGCACCGCGCCAAGGCCCCGCGCACGCCGATGCTCACGGCCATCGATTTCCTCGACGACAAGCTGGGCGTCGCGGTGGGGCACGACGCCACGATCCTCGTCACGCAGGACGGCGGCGAGAGCTGGTCGCTGCAATTCTCGGCGCCCAAGGAAGAGCGCCCGCTCCTCGACGTGCGGGTGGTGAAGAAGGATTTCGCGGTCGCCGTGGGCGCGTATGGCGCGTACTACGAGAGCACCGACGGCGGCAAGACCTGGACCGGCCGCAAGATCACCGAGGACGACAAGCACTTCAACTCGATCGTGGACCTGGGCGAAGGGCGCCTCATGATCTTCGGCGAGGCGGGCACGGTGCTCGCCTCGAACGACTGGGGCAGGGCCTGGACGGCGCAGCCCTCGCCCTACAAGGGCTCGTTCTTCGGCTCGCTGGTGGCGGGCGACGGCGCGCTGCTGATCTACGGGATGCGCGGGCACATCTACCGCTCGCCCGACAAGGGCAAGACGTGGAGCCCGGTGGACAACGCCTCGAGCGCCACGCTGATGGGCGGGGATAAGCTTCCCGATGGCTCCATCGTCCTCGCGGGCTCCGCGGGCACGGCGCTGGTGAGCCGCGACGACGGCCGCTCGTTCCAGCCGGTCCCGACGCACTACACGCGCGCCCTCTCGAAACCCGTGGCGGGCCCGGACGGGCAGATCCTGCTGCTGGGCGAAGGCGGCGTGCTCGACGTCCCGCTCGCGGCGAAGCAATGACCCTCGATCGCATCATCCAGGCCGTCTCGGGCGTCATCTTCGGCCATCGTCGCCTGTGGCTCATCGTCTTCGGCGTGATGACGGCGCTCTTCGCGGTTTCCGCCTCGCGCCTGTCGGTCGACGCCGCCTTCAGCAAGATGGTGCCGCTGCAGCACCCGTACATGAAGGTCTACCGCGAGTACGAGAAGACCTTCGGCGGCGCCAACCGCGTGGCGATCGCCCTCATGCAGAAGGAAGGCGACATCTACTCGCGCGAGTACCTGCTGAAGTTGAAGGCGCTCACCGACGACGTGTTCCTGCTGAACGGCGTGGACCGGCCGTCCGTGAAGTCGCTCTTCACCCCGAACACGCGCTTCATCGAGGTGGTGGAGGAGGGGTTCGCCGGCGGCAACGTGATCCCCGCGACGTTCCAGGGCAGCGACGCGGACCTGGCGACGGTGCGCACCAACGTGAACAAGTCCACCGAGGTGGGACGCACGGTGGCCACGGATTTCTCCGGCGCGCTGGTGAGCGCGGGCCTGCTCGAGATCGACCCGCAGACCGGCAAGCGCCTGGACTACTTCGACTTCGCCGCGAAGCTCGAAAGCCTGCGCGACAAATACTCGACGGGCGGCCAGACCGTGCACATCATCGGCTTCGCCAAGGCGGTGGGCGACATCCGCGACGGCGCGCGCGGCGTGATCGCCTTCTTCGGCGTGGCGTTCGTGATCACGCTGGTGCTCATGTTGTGGTTCGTGAAGGACGTGAAGCTCACGCTGGTGGCGCTGGTGGTGGCGATGATGCCGGTGCTGTGGCTGCTGGGCACGCTGCCGGTCCTGGGCTTCGGCATCGATCCGCTCTCGATCCTGGTGCCGTTCCTCATCTTCTCCATCGGCGTGTCGCACGCCGTGCAGATGACCAAGACCTGGGAGCACGAGGTGATCTCGGGGGCGGACAGCCTCGGCGCCGCGCGCCGCGCGTTCGCCAAGCTCTTCATCCCCGGGACGCTGGCGCTCCTCACCAACGTGCTGGGCTTCGCGGTGATCATGCTGATCCCGATCGACATCGTGCGGGAGCTGGGCATCACGGCCTCGCTCGGCGTGGGCTGGATGATCCTCACCAACAAGGCGCTGCTGCCGATCCTGCTTTCGCACCTGCGCCTTTCGAAGCGCGCCATGCAGAAGGAGGCCTACCAGGAAAGCCGCGCGCACCGCATCTGGCGCGCCGCCGCGCGCTGCGTGGAGCCGGGGCGCGCGCGCCTCATCGTGCTCGCGGCGATCGCGGTGCTCGCGCTGGGCCTGTACCAGGCGCACAACCTCAAGGTGGGCGACTTCGGCATCGGCGTGCCGGAGCTGAGGCCCGACTCGCGCTACAACCTCGACAACCAGCGCATCGTCGACAAGTTCGCCATCGGCGTGAACACGCTGGGCGTGGTGGCGCAGTCGCACGACGTGAACGGCGCCTGCACGCAGTACGACCTCATGAACACCATCGACCGCTTCGACTGGTACATGCAGAACGTGCCGGGCACGCAGTCGGTGATCTCGCTCGCGGGCATGGCCAAGGCCGTGAACGCCGGCTTCAACGAGGGCAACATCAAGTGGCGCCAGCTCCCGCGCGACCCGCAGGTGATGGCGCAGTCGGTCACGCCGATCGACACCTCGACGGGCCTGCTCAACCCCGATTGCAGCGCGATGCAGATCCTCGTGAACACCACCGACCAGCAGGGCGAGACGCTCGCACGCCTGGTGGCCGAGGTGAAGCGCTTCGCCGCGGAAAACGACACCGACAAGCTCAAGTTCAAGCTCGCCACCGGCAACATGGGCGTGGCCGCCGCCACCAACGAGGCCGTGGACAAGGCGCGCTGGGAGATGAACTTCGCGATCTTCGGCGCGCTGATGGTGATGTGCCTCGTCACGTTCCGCAGCCTGCGGGCGACGCTGTGCATCCTCGTCCCGCTCGCCATCGTCTCGGTTCTCTGCGAGGCGCTGATGCCGACGCTGCGCATCGGCCTCAAGGTCTCCACCCTGCCGGTGATCGCGCTGGGCGTGGGCGTCGGCGTGGACTACGGCATCTACCTCTACGACCGCATCGAGAAGCACCTGGAAGAGGGCAAGGACCTCGGCACGGCGTTCTTCGAGGCGCTGAACGAGCGCGGCACGGCGATGGTGTTCACGGCGGTCACCATGACGATCGGCGTGGCCACGTGGGCGTTCTCGGCGCTCAAGTTCCAGGCCGACATGGGGATCCTGCTCGCCTTCATGTTCTTCCTGAACATGCTGGGCGCGCTCTTCCTGCTGCCCTCGCTAGCGTCCTTCCTGCTGAAGAGGCACGTGGCGAAGTAGGCTCAGGAAGGCACGACCGCGTCGCCCACGCGCACCGTCCCCGGCCGCACCGAGACCATGTTCATCCCGAACATCTGGCCGAACTCCGTGCTGTCGCGGTAGCTCGCCAACGTGAGGAGCGGCTCGGGGCCCATGACTTCGCCGGTGGCCTGGTCGGTCGTGGTCACCTGGCAGCGGCCGCAGGGCTTCACGCCGCGCAGCGTCGCCTCGCCGATGCGGACCTCGCCCATGCGGTCCTCCGCATAGGCCTCGCTTCCCGAGAGCACCAGGTTGGGGCGGAAACGGTTCATCGGCAGCGCGGGATGGTTCTTCGCCGCGAGGCGCGCATTGAGGTCGGCGAGGGAAGCCTCGCCGATCACGAGGTACGCATAGCCGTCGGCGAACCCCAGGCGCTTGCCCTCGCCCGCGTACTTGTTGTTGGAATGGCGCACGGAATGATCGGGCATGTAGACGAGGCGCACGGGGGTTTCGAGGTACTGCGAGAGCCACCAGTCGGCCTCGCGCGAGGCGGGGACCGCGTCGCAGATGCTGTTCCAGACCTGCACCTTCATCGGGGGAGCGGGCGGCGGCTCCAGGGGCACCTCCACGCCCTCCTCGTCGGGGGCCGAGAGCGCGAGGGCGGAGTCGGTGAGGTCGGTCCACACGGTCGCCATGAGGGGATGGCTTCGCTGGGACAGGAACACGCCTTCCGGATCGACCACCATCCAGCGCCGGTCGTGGCGGAGGCCGCGGTCGGTGCATTGCGCGCTTTCGAGGGCGATGCCCTTCAGGCCCTTGACAGGGTAGACGTTGATGGCGGAAAGGGTGATCCCCATGTTCGATTCCGGTTCGTGAAAGCGGCTAAGATTAAACTACTGGGACGACAAAGGAGACCCTATGGCCCTCTGGGACAAGCTGATTGCCGAACTGGTCGACATCGTCGAGTGGCTCGACGATTCCCACGACACGCTTTCGTACCGCTTCGAGCGCTACCAGAACGAGCTCAAGTACGGGGCCAAGCTCGTGGTGCGCGAGGGGCAGATGGCGGTGTTCATCAACGAGGGCAAGATCGCCGACGTCTTCAAGCCCGGCACCTACGAGCTCAACACCCAGAACCTGCCGATCCTCACCACGCTGCGCGGCTGGAAATACGGCTTCAACAGCCCGTTCAAGGCCGAGGTCTATTTCGTGTCCACGCGCAAGTTCACCGACCTCAAGTGGGGCACGCCGGGCCCGGCGATGATGCGCGACAAGGATTTCGGCATGGTGCGCGCCACCTCCTACGGCATCTACACCATCCGCGCCAAGGATCCCGGGATCATCGTGAAGGACCTGGTGGGGACCGAGGGCCGCTTCACGGTGGAGGACATCCAGGAGAACCTGCGCGGCAAGATCGGCCTGCGCATCAAGGAGCTCATGCCCGAGCTCGGCATCCCGGTGATCGAGATGTCCGCCAAGGTCTACGAGATGGGCCAGAAGCTGCGCGACCGCCTGCAGCCCGACTTCGACGTGATGGGCCTCGAGCTCGTGGAAGTGCAGGTGCAGGACATCGGCCTGCCCGAGGAAGTGGAGAAGGCCATCGACAAGCGCGGCGCGATGGCGGCCGTGGGCGACCTCAAGGCCTACACGCAGTACGAGACGGCGTCGGCCATCAAGGACGCCGCGAACAATCCGGGCGGCGCCGCGGGCGCCGGCGTGGGCCTGGGCGCGGGCATCGCCATGGGCGCGCAGATGATGAACAACATGTCGGGCGTTGCCGCCGCGGGCGCGAGCGCGGGCGCGGGTGCCGCGCCCCCGCCCATTCCCGGTGCGGTGCTCTATCACGTGGCCCAGGGCCAGTCGCAGACCGGGCCCTTCGACCTGGCGGCGCTGCAGCAGCAGGTGAACGCCGGGCAGGTCAACCGCAACACGCTCGTGTGGAAGGCCGGCATGGCGCAGTGGGCCAAGGCGGGCGAGCTGCCCGACCTCGCGCCGCTCTTCTCGAACGTTCCGCCGCCGGTTCCGACCTAGCCGCTTGCCCGACTCCTTCGTCAAGACCTTCCCCTGCGGGGGCTGCGGGGCGAAGCTCACGTTCGCCCCCGGCACGCGCACGCTCAAGTGCGAGTTCTGCGGGCACACGAACGACATTCCCGAAGCGGGCGACGCCCGCGTCGAGGAGCTCGATTTCCAGACCTACCTCAAGGCCCTCGAGGGCAAGCAGGAGACGCACGAGGTCCAGCACGTGCGCTGCGACCAGTGCGGCGCCGAGCAGAACCTTCCCGAGAACGTGTTCGCCGACAAGTGCTCGTTCTGTGGCGCCAACATCGTCGCGAAGGGGTACGCGAACCGCCTGGTGAAGCCCAAGGCGCTGGTGCCGTTCACGATCGACCGGCGCCATGCCCAGGACGAGTTCCGCAAGTGGGTGCGCGGCCTCTGGCTCGCGCCCGGCGAGCTCAAGCGCTACGCCGAGAGCGACGCGGGCGTCACCGGAACGTACGTGCCGTTCTGGACGTACGACTGCCGCACCTCCACGGACTACACCGGCGAGCGCGGCGAGGACTACTACACGAACGAGACGCGCGAGGTGCGCAACGCGCAGGGCGAGACGGTGACGCAGACCGAGCGCGTGCGCCACACCAACTGGACGCCGGCCTCGGGCCACGTGGATTGCTTCCACGACGACGTGCTGGTGCTCGCCTCCAACACGCTGCCACGCGAGATGCGCGGCGCCACGTCCGCGTGGGACCTGAAGAAGCTCGTGCCCTACCAACCCGAGTTCGTGAGCGGCTACCGCGCCGAGGCCTACCAGGTGAGCCTCGCCGAGGGCTACCCGCTCGCCAAGGAGCAGATCGACTCGCGCATCTACGCGCTGGTGCGCAAGGACATCGGCGGCGACCAGCAGCGCGTGGGCCAGCTCACCACGCGCTACAGCGAGATCAGCTTCAAGCACGTGCTGCTCCCCGTGTGGGTCTCGGCCTACCGCTTCCGCAACAAGACCTACCGGTTCCTGGTGAACGGACAGACGGGCGAAGTCGCGGGCGAGAGCCCGCTGTCGTGGCAGAAGGTGACGTGGCTCGTGGTGGGCATCGTGATCCTCGTCGTGATCGCGCTGGTGCTCAGCTCCCGGCACTGATGGCCACAACGCCTTACTCGGTGCTGATGTCGCAGGTGGAGTGCGCGGCCGGCGAGGCGAAGCTCGAGGTGCCCGACGATTGGGTCCAGGGCCGCACGCTCTTCGGCGGCCTGCAGGCGGCCATCGCCCTGAAGGCCATGCGCTCGCTCGGGATCGAGGCGCCGCTGCGTTCGCTGCAGATGACCTTCATCGCCCCCGTGCCCGGCGGCCCCGTGCTGGCCCGCGCCCGCGTGCTGCGCAGCGGCAAGAACGCCACGCACGTCGAGTCGCGCATCGTCGAAGGCGAGCAGACCCTCGCGCTCGCCGTGGGCGTGTTCGGCCTGGCGCGCGAGTCCGCGGTGAACGTGGTGCCGGAGCCGCCCGCCGTCACGCCGGGCCGCGCCATCGACATGCCTTACGTGCCCGGCGTCTCGCCCTCGTTCACGCAGCACTTCAAGGCGCGCTGGATCCGCGGCGGCCTTCCGTACAGCGGCGCGGCGGAGAAGGACAACGTGATCGAGCTGGGCATGCGCGACGGCGCCAGGGCGAGCGAGTACCACGTGCTGGCGATGGCGGACTTCATCCCGCCCATCGCGCTGTCGTTCCTGCGCAGGCCCGCGCCCGCGGCCTCGCTCTCGTGGATGCTCGAGATGCTGGCCGACGACGTGACCGCGCTGCCGCTCGAGGGCTGGCGCATGGACGCGCACGTGCGGGCCGCGCGCGACGGCTACACGCACCAGTCGCTCGAGCTCTGGGGGCCCGGCGGCGTCGCCGTGGCGCTCGGGCGCCAGACGATGGTGATATTCGCGTGAGCGGCGCGCCGCGCTAGGCCTGCGCCAGCATCGTGTCGCCGCCGGAGACCTCGAACTTGCCCGGGCCCTCGACGTTGAGCGTCTTCACCACGCCGTTGTCCACGAGCATCGAGTAGCGGTTGCTGCGCAGGCCGAGGCCTCGCGCCGTGAGGTCGAGCGTGAGGCCGAGCTTCTTCGAGTACTCGGCGCTGCCGTCGGCCATGAAGCGGATCTTGCCGCCCGCCTTCTGGTCGCGCGACCAGGCGCCCATCACGAAGGCGTCGTTCACCGAGATGCACCAGATCTCGTCCACGCCCTTCGCCTTGAGCTTGTCGAAGTTGGCGAGGTAGCTGGGCACGTGCTTGGCGGAGCAGGTGGGCGTGAAGGCGCCGGGCAGGGCGAAGATGGCGATCTTCTTGCCCTTCACCAGGTCCTCGACCTTGAACGTGTTGGGGCCCACGGTGCACCCGTTGCCCTCGACCTCGATGAATTCCTGGAGTGTTCCTTCCGGAAGGCGGTCGCCGACCTTGATCATGTTGAGTCTCCTCGTTGGATGGTAGTCAGGCTGCTGCGGATGCGATGCGGCGCAAGCTCGCGAGGGCCACGCCCGCGGCCACGAACAGGCCGCCGATGGTGCGGTTCACCCAGCGGATTCGCCGGGGATCGCGCATGAGCTTCAAGACGCGGGCGGCGAGCGCCGTGTAGCCGGCCATCACCACGACATCCACCGCGAACGTCGTGCCCGCGAGGATCGCGTATTGCGGAAGCTGCGGATGCGCGACGTCCACGAACTGCGGCAGGATCGCGGCGAAGAAGATGATGCCCTTGGGGTTCGTGGCGTTCACGAAGAAGCCGTGCATGAACACCTCACGCACCGTGGTGCCCGTGTCGGTCTTGTCTTCCTCGAACGTCTTGGCGGGCGCCCGCCACGTGGCGATACCGAGGTAGATGAGGTAGGCGACGCCAAGCCACTTCACGATCGTGAAGAGCGTCTCCGAGGCGAGGAGGAGGGCGCCCAGGCCGAGGGAGACGCCGATCGCGATGAAGAGGTTCGCGAACTGCATGCCGATGCCGTTCCACACGCCGAGGCGGAAGCCGTGGTGCATTCCCGAGGAGACGCTCGAGAAGACGCCCGGCCCGGGCGAGAGCGAGAGCACGATCGTGGCGGCGAGGTAGGTGATCCAGGTCGACAGTTCCATCAGCGTCCCTGCTCGATGGCGCGCTTGGCGATGCGGTCGATGAGGCCGGGCGCCACGAGCTTGAGCCAAAGGCCCATTTTACCGCGTGCCGTCATGACGACTTCCCGCTCCCGGCCCTCCATGGCGGTGACGATGCGCCGCGCGCAATCCTGCACGCTCATCACCTCGCCTTCCTTCACGGGGCTCACGAGGATGGGCTTGCCGTCCGGGCCCGTCGCGTTCTCGCGGATGCCGGTCGAGACGAATCCCGGGTAGATCATCGTGACGTCCACCCCCGAACCCTCCAGCTCGATGCGCAGGGAGTCGAAGAATCCCGTCATGGCGTGCTTGGCGGCGCTGTAGCCGGTGCGCGTGGGCACGCCCGTCTTGCCGGCGAGGCTCGAGATGCCCACGATGAGCCCGCCGCTCGACTTGAGGTGCGGCAGGGCATGGTGCGTGCAGTACACCGCGCCCATGTAGTTCACCCGCATGATCTGCTCGAGGATCGACATGTCGCGGATGTCCTCGAAGCGCGCCCACATGGTGGCCCCGGCGTTGTTCACCAGCGCGTCCAGGCGCCCGAAGGCCACCATCGCGCCGGCGATGAAGGCCTGGCAATCGCGTTCGCTGGCCACGTCGGCCTTGACGGTGACGACCTGCGCACCGGCCTTGCGGCACTCCTCGGCGACGGCCTCCAGCTCCTTCTCGCTGCGTGCGGCGAGCACGAGCTTCGCGCCCTTCGCGGCGAGCTGCCGCGCGAGCTCGGCGCCGATGCCTTTCGAGGCGCCGGTGATGGCGACGACGTTGTCTTTCACTGAATGACCACCCATGGGAACGCAGAGGACGCAGAGGATACACAGAGGATACGCAGAGGAAAGGCAAATCCTTGTGGAATGCCCGGATCCACACCGTCGTCAAGATATCGATGAAGCATCTGATTTTCCTCTGCGTATCCTCTGCGTCCTCTGCGGTCCAGACCACCGTTCGAGTCTCGCGCCGCTCACTTGTCCGTCTTGGGATCCGGGATGTGGTTGAACGCGATGTGCAGCCCGCCGCGGTCGCGGGCCTTGTGGGCGCTCGCGAAATACACGGCCTGCTTGCCGAAGCGGGCGTTCAGCTTGTCGAGCGTGGAATAGAGCGCCCGTTCCTTGTTCTCCGAG
>DATIWC010000091.1:0-91810 GCA_035519515.1 Usitatibacter sp. | reverse complement strand
GCCCTGGTGCTCGATTGCGCCCTTGATCAGCGGCACAAGCTGATGCTTGTCCCCCGAGAAGCTGCGGGCGACATAGCTGGCCCCGAGCTGCAGCGCGAGGCTCACCATGTCGATCGGCGAATCCGTGTTGGCCGGTCCCTTCCGGGTCTTGGAGCCCTTGTCGGCGGTGGCCGAGAACTGGCCCTTGGTGAGGCCGTAAACGCCGTTGTTCTCGACGATATAGGTCATGTTGACGCCGCGGCGCACTGCGTGGGCGAATTGGCCGAGGCCGATCGAGGCGCTGTCGCCGTCGCCCGACACACCTAGATAGATCAGGTCGCGGTTGGCGAGGTTGGCTCCCGTGAGCACCGAGGGCATGCGCCCGTGCACCGAGTTGAAGCCGTGCGACTTGTCGAGGAAGTAGGTGGGCGTCTTCGACGAGCAGCCGATGCCGGAGAGCTTGGCCACGCGGTGCGGCTGGATGGCGAGCTCCCAGCAGGCCTGGATGATGGCCGCGCTGATGGAATCGTGCCCGCAGCCGGCGCAGAGCGTCGAGATCGCCCCTTCGTAGTCGCGCCGCGTGAGGCCGAGCGAATTCTGCGGCAGGTCCGGGTGGTGCAGCTTGGGCTTGGCGAGGTAGGTCATGCTATTCCCCGGTCGCGGTGCGCTTGAGCGGCGCCACGTTGAAGGCGGCGAGGCGCTGCGCGATTTCCTTGTGGATGAAGCGCGCCGTGATGGGCGTGCCGTCGTAGTGCAGGACGGGCGTGAGCTTTTCGGCGGGCAGCATCGCCTCGGCCACCAGCAGCGTGCGCAGCTGCCCGTCGCGGTTCTGCTCGACCACGAAGACGTGCTCGTGCGAGGCGACGAAGTCGAGCACCTCGTCGTGGAAGGGGAAGGAGCGCACGCGCAGCGCGTCGATCGGCATCGACTCGTCCTCGAGGAGCGCGAGCGCCTCGTCCATGGCCGGGGCCGTGGAGCCGAAGTAGATCGCGCCGAAGCGCGAGCCCCTGGCCGACTTGTGCAGCACGGGCTTGGGCGTGTAGTCCTTCGAGGTCTCGAACTTCTTCAGCAGCCGCTGCATGTTGTCGACGTACGCGCTGCCCTCTTCCGTGTAGCGCGCGTAGCGGTCGCGGCTGGTGCCGCGCGTGAAGAACGAGCCGCGCTTCGGGTGCGTGCCCGGATAGGTGCGCCAGGTGATGCCGTCCGCGTCGACGTCGAGGTAGCGGCCGAAGCGCTTGCCGGCTTCGAGGTCGGCGAAGGAAAGGACCTTGCCGCGGTCGTAGCGGCGCGCGTCGTCCCACTGCAGGGGCTCGCACAGGCGCTCGTTCATGCCGATGTCGAGGTCGAGCAGCACGAATACCGGGGTCTGCAGGCGGTCGGCCACGTCGAAGGCCTGCGCCGCCATCTCGAAGCCCTCCTTCGGGTCCTCGGGGAAGAGCAGGACGTGCTTGGTGTCCCCGTGCGAGGCATAGGCGCACGACAGGATGTCCGACTGCTGCGTGCGCGTGGGCATCCCCGTGGAAGGGCCCGCCCGCTGGACGTCGAAGACCACCGCGGGAATCTCGGCGAAGTAGGCGAGCCCGAGGAACTCCTGCATGAGCGAGATCCCGGGGCCCGAGGTGCAGGTGAAGGCGCGGGCGCCGTTCCACGCGGCCCCGATCACCATGCCGATGGAGGCGAGCTCGTCCTCGGCCTGCACGATCGCATAGCGGGCCTTGCCCGTATCGGGGTCCGAGCGGTACTTGCGGCAGTGCTTGCCGAAAGCCTCGGCCATCGACGAGGACGGCGTGATCGGGTACCAGGCCGCGACCGTGGCCCCGCCATAGACGCAGCCCAGCGCGGCCGCGTTGTTGCCCTCGAGGAAGATGCGGTTGCCCACGCGGTCGGAGCGCTTCACCCTGAGCGCGATCGCCGGCAGGTGGTCCTTCGCGTAGTCGCGCCCCATGTGCAGGGCCTTCACGTTGGGCTCGAGGAGCTTCTCCTTGCCCTTGTACTGCTCGCCGATGAGCTTCTCCACCTCGGCCGCGTCGATGTCGAGCAGCGTCGAGAGCGCGCCCACGTAGATGATGTTCTTGAAGAGCTGGCGCTGCCGCGGGTCCGCGTAGGTCGCGTTGCAGATCTCCATGAGCGGCATGCCGATCACGGTGAGGTCCTCGCGGAACTTCGACTTCGGCAGGGGCTTGGTGGAATCGTAGAAGAGGTAGCCGCCCGCCTCGACCTCGGCCACGTCCTTCTCCCAGGTCTGGGGATTCATGGCCACCATGAGGTCCACGCCGCCGCGCCGGCCGAGCCAGCCCGACTCCGAGACGCGCACCTCGTACCAGGTGGGAAGGCCCTGGATGTTCGACGGGAAGATGTTGCGCGGGCTCACGGGCACGCCCATGCGCAGGATCGATTTCGCGAAGAGCGTGTTCGCCGAGGCCGACCCGGAACCGTTCACATTCGCAAACTTGACGACGAAATTGTTGACCGCCGCGATCGGCTTCATCGGCTCGAGGCTCGCTCCCCGAATGGACGTTTCAACAGTGTACAAGCCCCGGGGCCCGAGCGCACCCCGCGCGCGGGCCTAGAAGATCTCGACCCGCTTGTCGGCACCGTCGTCCTTGCCCTGGCCGCCCTCGCCCGGGCCCGCCTTGCCCGCCGCGCCCTCGCCCGCCTCGCGATCCCCGAGCTTGGGCCGCAGGGCGCTTTCGGAATAGGCGCGCACGGCCCGGTAAAGGTCGCGCTGCAGGAGCGCCTGGGTCTCGTGGGAAAGCAGCGAAAGCGCCTCGGCGGCCGCTCCCAGCGTGGGCTTGTGCAGCTGCTCGAGCTTCTGGCGCGTGATGTCCTGGAACTGCATCGCCACGATGATGCGGTTGATGTCCTTCTGGATCTCGACCGACAGGTCGTTGATGCGCTGCAGGGTGATCTCGATCTGGCGCGTCTGCTCGATGGTGGCGGCGTTGAGCGTGTCGATCTCCTTGCGCGCCACTTCCACGGCGCGGCGCGCGGCCTCCGCCACCTGCGCGGTCTTCTTGTTGCCCTGCCGGACCTCGTCGCCGATGGCGTCCAGGCCCGCGCGCGTCTTGCGCGTGAGCTCGTGCGCCTCGCCGCTGATGGCGCGGATGCGGTCGGTCATGTCCACGAAGTCGCGCGGGTTGAGCGTCTGCGAGGTCATGGCCACGGAGCCGTCCAGGGCGATGCGCGAGATCTGGGAGGCCATGTTGCGCAGCCCGTCGATGGTGTTCTCCATCACCTGGGCGTGCTCGCTCACGCGCTTCTGGTGGCTCGCGAGCTCGTCGGCGGCGCGCGAGAAGCTCGTCATGTGCGAAGTGACGTTCACGAGCTGCGTGTCGTAGGCCTTGATGAACTCCGGCAGCGAGAGCACGCCCGCGTTCTGCCCCTCGCCGCCCTGCAGCAGCGACATGGCCGCCTCGGTCTGCTCCTTCGCCTTGGCGACCACCACGCGGAAGCTCTTGCTGATTTCCGAGACGGCGCTTTCCGTGAGCTTGATCACCTCCTCGACGCTCTCGGTCACCTCCTCGAGCTTGGCGCGGTTCACCTGGGAGGCCGCGTCCCAGCGCTCGAGCATGGTGTCCAGGCCCACCACCACCTGCTGGAAGAGCCGCGTGCGCTTGCGCCAGGTGAGGTAACGGTCCTCGCCTTCCGGCATGCCCTCTTCCTCGGCGTTCAGGTCGTGGACGACGAGGCCGATGGCCACCAGCGCCGCGATGGGCACCAGGGCGAGCGAGATCGCCGTGGCCCACATCGGCACCAGGATCGACATCCACAGCCACGGCAGGAACAGCACGACCACCAGGGCCGACAGCAGGTACGGGTGGCGGAAGGCGAACTCGAGGTAGCGCTTCACGTGGCGCCCGGCTCCCGCGCGGCGGCCTCGAGCAGGTCGAGCTCGCCGCTGGAGAGGAACTTCTCGATGTCGAGCAGCAGGATCATGCGCTCGTCGCGCGTGGCCACGCCGCTGAGATACCCCGCATCGACGATGGAGCCCAGGCGCGGGGCTTCCTTCACGTCCGCGGGGGCGAGGCGCACCACGTCGGAGACGGCGTCCACCACGATGCCGATCACGCGCGAGGCGAGCTTCAGGATCACGACCACCGTCGTGCTGTCGTAGCGCGGCTCGGGGAGCGAGAACTTCACCCGCATGTCGATCACCGGCACGATCACGCCGCGCAGGTTGAGCACGCCCTTCAGGTATTCGGGCGCCGCCGGGATGGGCGTCACCTTTTCGTAGCCGCGGATCTCCTGCACCTTGAGGATGTCGACGCCGTACTCCTCCTTGCCGATCACGAAGACCAGCACCTCGCGGGTGGCTTCGCGCGTGGCGGTGCGGGACTCCATGGTCAGAACTCCTCCCAGTCGTCGCCCGGCGTGGCCGCGGCGAGCTTGGGCATCGGGGCGGCCTGGGAAGCCACCTTGTGGGGCACGGCGGCGGCGAGGGAATCCTGTGCGGACGCCGCGAAGGACGGCTCCACGCGCGAATGGGGGGCGGGCCGCGCCTGGGGCGCGTGCGACTGCGCATGGGCCAGGCGGAACGCGCTCACGGCATCCACCAGCATCTCGGCCTGGTGGCGCATGCCCTGCGCTGCGGCGGCCGACTGCTGCACCGCGCTCGCGTTCTGCTGCACCACCTTGTCCATCTCGGTCACGGTCTTGTTCACCTGCTGCACGCCACGGCTTTGCTCGGTGGACGCCTCGGCGATGGAGCCCATGAGCGCGCTTACGCGCTGCACGTCGATCACCAGGGCCTGGATCGTGTCGCCCGCCTGCTCGACCATGTCCGTGCCGTTCTTCACCTCGTCCACCGAGTGGCCGATGAGGTCCTTGATCTCCTTGGCGGCCTGGGCGCTGCGCTGCGCGAGGGAGCGCACTTCCGCGGCCACCACGGCGAAGCCGCGGCCCTGCTCGCCGGCGCGCGCCGCTTCCACGGCGGCGTTGAGCGCGAGGATGTTGGTCTGGAACGCGATGGCGTCGATCACCGAGGTGATGTCGGCGATGCGCTGCGCGCTCTTGCTGATCTCGGCCATGGTGACCACGGCGCGCGTGACTTCCGAGCCGCCCTGCTCGGCGCGCTTGGCCGCGCCCTGGGCGAGCTGGTCGGCCTCGCGGGCGTTGTCGGCGTTCTGGCGCACCGTGCTGGAAAGCTCTTCCATGCTGGCGGCGGTCTCCTCGAGGCTCGAAGCCTGCTCCTCCGTGCGGCCCGAGAGGTCGGTCGTCCCGGCGGCGACCTGGCTCGAAGCGGTCGCGACATTGTCGGCGGCCACGCGGACCTTGGCGACCACCTCCACCAGCGAGCCGTTCATGCGCTCGAGCGAACGAAGCAGCTGCGCCGCCTCGTCCTCGCCGCGGGCGTGGACCGTGCCGGTGAGGTCGCCCTGCGCGATGCGCTCGGCGAAGCTGGCGGCCTGCCGGATGGGCCCGATCACGGCACGCTGCATGAAGACCCACAGCGCCACGAGGGCGCCCAGCATCGCGATGACCGTGCCGATGATGGCCACGCGGTACCCGGTCTCGGCGGTGCGCACCGCTTCCGCGGTGGCCTTGGCGCCCCATTCGGTCGCGATCTTCTCGGCGTTGCCGAGCTGTTCCGTGGCGGGCCCGTCGATGCCGCGCACGGCCTTGTCGCCGGCGCGCGGGTCGAGCTTGGAATCCTTGAACGCCTCGAGGCCCTTGCGGAAATTCTCGCCCGCCTGCTTGTGCATGGCGATGAACTTCTCGAGCGCCGCGCGCAGGTCGTCGTGGGACGTCGAGGAGCGCGCCTCGCGCATCGTGTCGCCGACTTCCTTCTCCTTGGCGAGGAAGCCCTTCCAGTGCGCGTCGAGCTCGGCGGGATCCTGGCCGCGCAGCAGCACGTCCTTCCATTCCTGGACCTGCTCCTTGAAGGAGGCCGTGGCCTGCAGGATGGTCTGCTGCGTCTCGAAGTCCTCGCGGCTGATGCGGTCGAGCTCCTGGATGGAGCCGTACACGCGGGTGAGCGCGACCATCGAGACGGCGAGCGCCACGGCAAGCGCGATCGACATCAGCAGGAGGATCTTGAACTGCAGGCTGCGGGTTTTCAGTTGGACCATTTGGGGCAGTCTCTAGGTTTGTCAGAACAGGGTGACGCTCTTGCCGCCGAGCATCTCGGCGAGCGCGCCCTCCGCGGCGACCAGGCGGTCGGCCATGGAGCGCAGGAGGGCCTGGTGGAAATGGCGCGTGCACTCGGGCGAGGCGAGCCACAGCACGTCGGGGTCGAACTCGACCATGGTGCAGTCGGTGACGGCCGTGGCGGTGGTGAAGCGCTTGGCGCCCGAGCGCCGCAGGAAGGAGATCTCGGAGATGCTTTCGCCGGCGCCGCGGATGCCGAGCAGCGTCCCGCGCCGCGTCATGCGCATCTGGCCGCGCACCAGCACGAAGAACGAGTAGCCGGGATCTTCCTCGCCCACCAGCTGGGCGCCGGCGCGCACGTCGAAGCAGCGTCCCATGTTCGCCGCCTCGGCGAGCGCCGCGGCGTCGAAGTCGCGGAAGAAGGGCAAGGGCCTGAGCAGCTCCACCTTGTCCACCTCGGCCTCGCCCTCGGGATGGGTCACGGTGCGCAGGTCGGAGGCGAACTCCTCGTAGGTGTTGTAGCGCATCGCCGCGTCGCGCGCGGTGGCGCGGCGGAAGATCGCGTCGAAGACCGGCGGCAGCCCCGGGCGCGCCGACGAGGGCGGCGGGAGGTTGCCCAGCATGATGCGCGTGGCGAGGGTGGCGGGCGTGTCGGTGGGGAAAGGCAGCGCCCCGGTGAGGAGCTTGAACATCATGATGCCCACCGCGTAGACGTCGCTCCTGAGCGTCGCGGCCTTGCCCTCCAGCTGCTCGGGGGCCATGTAGGCGGGCGAGCCCACGCGCATGTTGCGCGTCGAATCGAACGCGAGGTTGGTGAACGCCACGCCGAAATCGGCCACCTTCGCCTCGCCGTCGGCGCCCATCAGGATGTTGGCGGGCGTCAGGTCGCGGTGGATGATGCCGTGGGCATGCGCGTAGGAGAGCGCATCGCAAACGCGCTGGAGGATGTGGGCCACGCGCTCGGGCTTGAGCAGGGTGCTCGGCGCGCAGTAGCGGTCGAGGCTGCCCTCCTCCATGTATTCCATGACGATGTAGGCGCGCTCGTCGTCGGCGGCCGCGTCGTAGATCTGCGTGATGCCGGGATGCGTGAGCTTGCGGGCGAGCAGCGTCTCCTTGAGGAAGAGCGAGCGGAAGAGCTGCACGTCGTCGCCGAACTGGTGCGGGTCGTAGACCTTGATCGCGACCTGGCGCGCCGGAAAGAGCTCGCGCCCCAGGTAGATGGTCGCCGACTGGCCGCGGCCCAGCACGCCGAGGATCTCGTAGTTCCCGATCTTGGTCGGGATCGACGCCGGCGCGCTGGTGGCGCTCACTCGCCCTCCTCGCGGATGCGCTTCATGATGTGCTCGACGTCGAGCAGCAGCACGCTCGCGTCGATCCCGGCGCCCTGCTTCGCGCCGATGCCCGACACCGCGCCGCCGATCTTGCGCGCGCCGATCTCGGGTGCCGGCAGGATCTCGGCGTCGGTGAGCGCGATCACGTCGGAGACGGCGGAGACCACGAGGCCCACGAGGCGCCCCTCGGTGTTCAGCACGATCGCGCTCGCGTCGGCGAGCTCGATGGGCTTGTCGAAGCCGAACATGAGGCCCAGGTCCACCACCGGCACGATCGCGCCGCGCAGGTTGATCACGCCGCGAACGTAGGATGCGACGCGCGGCACCCGGGTCACCTGCTTCACCTCGCGGATCTCCTGCACGCGCAGGATGTCGATGCCGTAGCTCTCGTTGCCCAGGCGGCAGGTGAGGAATTCGCGGCGTGCCGCTTCGGTCTCGACGCTCACCGCGCCACCTCCCTGCGGGCGGCCTGCGCGAGCGCGCGCTCGCGCAGCCGGGCGAGCGGCTGCACCTCGTGCGTGGCGCCGATCTCGATCGCCTCGCGGGGCATGCCGAAGATCACCGAGCTCGCCTCGTCCTGGGCGATGTTGTAGGCGCCCTTCTTCTTCATCTCGAGCATGCCCTGCGCGCCGTCGCGGCCCATGCCGGTCATGATCACGCCGGTCGCGTCGGCGCCCACGAACTTGGCCACCGACATGAAGAGGAAATCCACCGAGGGCCGGTGCAGGTTCATGGGCGGCTCGGTGGAGAGCTTGGCGAGCGTCTGGCCGCCCTCGCGCTTCACCCACAAGTGCTTGCCGCCCGGCGCGATGTACGCGTGGCCGGGCAGGATCGGGTCGTTGTGCTCGGCCTCCTTCACGTTGATGCGGCACAGGCCGTTCAGGCGCTCGGCGAACATCTTCGTGAAGTTCTCGGGCATGTGCTGCACGATCAGGATGCCGGGGCAGTCGGTCGGCATGCCCACGAGGAACTCGCGGATCGCCTCGGTGCCGCCCGTGGAGGCCCCGACCGCGATGATCCGGTCGCTCGTCTTCACCCCCACCGGCACCGGCCGCTTCATCACCGGCGGCAGGGTCATCTCGGCTGCCGACGGCTCCGTGACGCGCTTGGGCGCCTTCAGCCGCGCGCTCTTGGCCGCGCGGATCTTCTCCGCGATGATCTGGCCGTAGTCGTCGGGCGTCTGCTCGTTCAGCTTCGGCTTCGTCACGAAGTCCACGGCGCCGAGCTCCAGCGCGCGGAAGGTGACCTCGGAGCCGCGCTCCGTGGCCGCGGAGATCATCACCACGGGCATGGGCTTGGCGCGCATCAGCTTGTCGAGGAACTCGAGGCCGTTCATCTTCGGCATCTCGATGTCGAGCGTGAGCACGTCGGGCTTCAGGTCGCGCAGCATGTCGCGCGCCTCGAAGGCGTCGGCGGCCGCGCCCACGACCTCCATGTCCGGCTGGTCGTTCACGATCTCGGTGAGGACGTCGCGGATCATGCGCGAATCGTCGACGATGAGGACTCGGATCTTCTGGGTCATTTGAACAGCTCCGCACCGCCTTCGACCGGCGCATGGAAGAGGCGCGCGCTGTAGTCGCGCTCGCGCAGGACGATGGTGTCGTTGTTCACCTTGCGCAGCCGCTTCACCATCACCTTGCCGCTGCGGGGGAAGAAGTAGATCTTGCGCGGCCAGACGTCGAGCAGGTCGCGCGCGACGATGGGGATGCGCTCCAGGTTGAGGTACTCGACGATGAACTCCGCGTTCTGCTGGCCCACGTTGGACAGCATGAAGCCCTGCAGCACGTTGCCGCCGCCGAACACCTTCGCTTCCAGCCGGTCGCGGCGGCCGCCCAGCTTGAGGATCTGGTTGATGAGCAGCTCCATCGCGTGCACGCCGTAGCGCCCGCCCGCGCTGATGTTGCCGTGGCTGCCCACGAGCTTGCCCTCGTCGGGCAGCATGAAGTGGTTCATGCCGCCGATGCCGCTTTCCCTGTCGCGCAGGCAGGCCGACACGCACGAGCCCAGCACGGTGACGAGCGCCATGTCCTTGTTGGTGGCGTAGTACTCGCCGGGCAGGATCTTCGCCGTGTCGATCTTGAAGTGCGGATCGAAGTAGCGGTTGGGCTGCTCGTCGCGCAGGTCCTCGCGAACGTCGGTCACCGCGCGCCCCCCGCGAGCTCGTAGACCGTCTGGCCGCGCAGGTGGAACCAGCGGCCCTGGTCGAGCAGGCTCTCGGCGTGGCCCGCGAAGAAGAGCCCGCCGGGCGCCAGCAGCCGCGCGAAGCGCTCGATGAGGCGCTGCTGCGTGGGCTTGTCGAAGTAGATCATCACGTTGCGGCAGAAGATCGAGTCGAGGCCGGGTTCCACCGGCCACTCCGAATCCATCAGGTTGATGCGCATGAACTCGATGTGAGAGGCGATCTCCGGGCGCACGCGCGCCTTGCCCTCGTGGCGCCCCGAGCCGCGCAGGAAGAAGCGCCGCCGCCGCGCCTCGTCGAGCCCCGAGACCGATTGCAGCGGATACACGCCCTCGGCCGCGTGGGCGAGCACCTGCGTGTCCAGGTCGCTCGCGAGCACCCGGAAGTTGCCCTTGGGAAGCGCCTCGGCGAGGCACATCGCGATCGTGTACGGCTCCTCGCCCGTGGAGCACCCCGCGCTCCAGACGCGGTACGGTCGCTCGCCGCGCCCGGCCCTCGCGTGCTCGGCGAGCGCGGCGAAGTGGTGCTCCTCGCGGTAGAACGCCGTCACGTTGGTGGTGAGCGCGTTGGTGCAATGCTCCCACTCGGCGGGCTCGAGCTCGAGGTAGCGCAGGTAATCGTCGAACGAGGCGAGCCCCAGCGAGCGCAGGCGCCGCGCGAGGCGCGCATAGACCATCTCGCGCTTGGCCTCCGGCAGGCGGATGCCGGCGAAGCGGTAGATCGCCTCGCTGATCACCCTGAAGTGCTCCGCGCTGAACGGGAACTCGCGCGTGGCCGATTGCACGCGCTCCTCGGTTGCGCTCATGCGGCCGATCTCGCGATTCCGCGCGCCGTGGAGGTGCGCACCACCGCGCTCACGTCGAGGATCAGCGCCACGCGGCCGTCGCCCAGGATGGTGGCGCCCGCCATGCCCGGCACGGAATGCAGGTTGGAATCGAGGGATTTCACGACCAGCTGCTGCTGGCCGACCAGCAGGTCCACGAGGAGCGCGGCGCGGCGGTTGTCCACCTCCACCACGAGGCAGATCGGGTCCGGGCGCTGGCGTTCCGCGGCCGGATACTGCACCACTTCCTCGAGCTTCACGATGGGCAGATGCTCGCCGCGCACCGCGACGAGCGACGGCTGGCCCACCACGTTGCGGATGTCGCCCGCCGCGGGCTTGAAAGCCTCGGCGACGAACTCGAGCGGCACGATGTACTGTTCCTCGCCGATGCCCACGATCATGCCGTCCAGCACGGCGAGCGTGAGCGGGACCTGGATGGTGATGGTGGTGCCGTGCCCCTTCACGGAGGACACCGACACGCTGCCGCCCAGCGAGGCGATGTTGCGGCGCACGACGTCCATGCCCACGCCGCGGCCCGACAGGCTCGTCACTTCCTTCGCCGTCGTGAAGCCCGCCTCGAAGATGAGGCTCCAGAGCTCCGCGTCGCTCCACGAATCGGCCACCGGCATGTTGAGCTCGCGCGCCTTGGCGATGATGCGCTCGCGGTCGAGGCCGCGGCCGTCGTCGGTCACCTCGATGATGACGCTGCCGCCGCGGTGCGTGGCGCGCATGCCGACGGTGCCCGATTCGGGCTTGCCCGCCTTCACGCGCTCGTCCGGCGGCTCGATGCCGTGGTCGATCGCGTTGCGCACCACGTGCGTGAGCGGATCGACGAGGAGCTCGATCAGCTCCTTGTCGAGCTCGGTGTCGTGGCCCTGGGTGCGCAGCTGCGCCTTCTTGCCCAGGCGGGCGGACACGTCGTAGACCAGCCGCGGGAAGCGGCTGAAGATGAATTCCATGGGCATCATGCGGATCGACATCACCGCCTGCTGCAGGTCGCGCGTGTTGCGGTCGAGCGTGGCGAGGCTGTGGGCCACGTGCTCGTCCTTGGCGGCCTCGAGCGCCCCCACCGACTGCTGCATCATCGCCTGCGCGATCACGAGCTCGCCCACCAGGTTCACGATGCGGTCGATCTTCTCGACGCTCACGCGGATCGAGGAGGTGTCGCCCTTGCGCCGGTTGTGCTCGACGGGCGATTCCGGCTCGAAGAAGCCGTAGCGCTCGTTCTTCGGCTCCGCATGGGCCGGCGTGGCCGCGGCGGGCGGTTCCTCGAAGAGGCCGTAGGCCTCCTTCTTCGCCGCGGGCGCCACGGCGGGCTCCCCGGCCGCGGCGAAGAACGACTCCTCGGTCTCCTTCCCCTTGGGCGCGCCCTGCACCACCGTGGCCTCGAAGCGCGAGCCGCCGCGGTAGGCGGCGAGCTGGCGGCACATGGCCTCCATCGCGGGATCCGGGCCGCGCTCGCCCGCCTTGAGCCGCGCGAGGTGCGCCTTGAAGGCGTCGCACGCATCCAGCAGCAGGCGCACCGTCGTCTCGTCGGCGCGGCCCTTGCCCTTGCGCAGCCCGTCGAAGAGCGTCTCCATCTCGTGCGTGGCCTCGGAGAGCTGCGTGAAGCCGAACGTCCCGCTGCCGCCCTTGATCGAATGCGCGGCGCGGAAGATCGAGTTCAGCGTCTCGGCGTCGCCCCCGACGCCCAGCGCCATGGCTTGCCCCTCGATCGTCTCGAGGTGCTCCTGCGCCTCGTCGAAGAACGTGGCGATGAAGCGGTTGAGGTCGATGGCCATTTCGGGGCGCCCCTAGCGCAGGACCTTCTGCACGACCTCGAGCAGGGTGGCGGGATCGAACGGCTTCACCAGCCAGCCCGTGGCGCCCGCGGCGCGGCCCTGCGCCTTCATGGCGTCCGAGGACTCGGTGGTGAGCAGCAGGATCGGCACGCTCTTGTAGTCGCGCAGCTCGCGCAGGCTCCTCACCAGCGTGAGGCCGTCCATGTTGGGCATGTTCTGGTCGGTGATCACCAGGTCGCACGAGGTCGTGGTCGCGCGGTCCAGGCCCTGGGCCCCGTCCTCGGCCTCGATCACCCGGTAGCCCGCCGATTCAAGCACGAAGGCGACCATCTCGCGCATGGTGGCCGAATCGTCGACCGCAAGGATTGTTTTCATTGGATTACCCGCCTCTTTTCAGAATAGGTCCACGCTGCCCGCGTGCTTCTTGCCCGCCACCGGCTGGCGCGCTTCCTCGTCGATCTGCTTGATGCCGGCGACGATGCAGTCGAGCATCGCGCGCGAGCGCTCGATCCACTGCTCGGGGCGCCCCGGGTCGGCCACCGGAGGCCCGGCGAGCGAAATCGCCTCGCCCAGCTTCTCGCGCATCTTGTCCACGCGCATCTTCTGGGCGTCGATCAGCTGGTTCACGAGGTCGTGCGACTGAAGGTGCTGCACGGCCCGGTAGAGGTGGTCCAGCACCACGTCGTAGTCGGGCGCGCGCGACGCCGGCTGGGCCGCTTCGTCCTTCTGCGCCTCCACGATGCGGTCGGCGGCGCCGCGGAAGGCCGTCATCAGCTCCGCCGAAGCCTCGCGCAGCAGCACCTGGCTGCGCGCGAGCTCTTCCGCGGTGAGCGCGAGCCGCTCGTTGAGCGTCGCCGCCACCGTCACCAGCAGGCTCGCGGCGTGCGCCGCGTCCGTCGCACCCGTCGCCCGGGATGCCTTTTCTTCCATCCTCTGCCTCTCCCTTGTCGCGGGCGCCGGCGCTAGCGCGCCACGCCCGTCACCTCGAATGTCGCCTCGCCGACCTCGATCAGGTCGTTGGGGGCCAGGCGGTGCGCGCCCGGCCCCAGTTCGCGATGGTTCAGGCGCGGCGGCCGCTGGCCGCCGAAGCGCGCCAGGAAGAACCCCGTGCCGCGGCGCACCACCAGCGCCGTATCCGCGCCGACCGTGCCGAGCAGCGTGTTGGCCTGGTCGAGCGCGATCATCTCTCCTGCCCGCGGCCCGTTGGCTACCCGCAGCGCGAGCCCCTCGTCCGGCGAGGGCTGCCCGGTACGAACGATCTCGTGCACCGGCCCCTGCCGCAGCACCGCCTCGCGCGAGATCGCCATGGTACGCGACAGGTCATCCTCGACGCGCCGCGGCGCCGGCGCCGGCGCGACCTGCCTTGCCTCCGGCACGTGCGGCGCGAGCATCGTGCGCTCGAAATCCGTGTGCACCGTGGTCTCGAGGCTCTCCACGCCGCCCGCCAGCAGCGAGTCGTCGAAGAAGTGCAGCTTGTGGCGGCCCACCTCGATCAGGTCCAGGTGATGCACCACCTGGTGGCTGGTGAGCAGCCCGTTCACCTTGGTGCCGTTCGTGCTGGCGAGGTCCTCAACGTAGACGGTGCGCCCGACCATCCGGAACAGCAGATGGCGGGCCGAGATCGCCGGGTGGTCGATGCAGATGTCGCACGTCGGGTGGCGGCCCACGACCGTCACCGGCTTTGTGAGCTCGACCTCGGTGAGGATCGCCCCATCGAGGCTTAGGACTACTCGCGTGCCCACTCATCCCTCGCGGCGAAACCGGGAGTTCGCGGAACTGGTGGCCTTGAGCTGGCTGTCGACGTGGCGCACGCCCTCGACGCGGGCGGCCACCGCCGCCACGGCCTGGGCCTCGGCGTCGCTGGCGACCACGCCCAGCAGGCGGGCCGTGCCGTCGCTGCATTCGACTGTAATCTGGGTCCGGGCGGTGCGCTCGTCGCGGCGCAGCGCCGACCGGACGGCCCATTCGGTGGCGAGATCATCGACCATCCGCAGGGAGTCTGCGGTTTCCTGGAAGCACTTGCGCTTCATCATGCCATCGATTTCGTCCACGCACTCGTCCACGGAAAGCCGCTCCGTGCACAGGACCAGGTCGTAGAGCTCCGGGTCGCGCCAGTTCACGTCGAAGTGGCGGCGGGTGATCGCGGTATGGGCCTCCTCGCTCATCATGATTTCCTGTTCGACCGCGGCACGGTCGTCGGTCTCCAGGCGCTCCATCATGCGTTTCACCCGGGTCTCGAGGGGAGCGCAGACGCGAACACGGATCACGTGGGGGATATTGCGCAGCAGGTGGACCGCGCCCCAGCCGCGGATCACGCCCGTCGAGTCGTCGCGCAGGAACCGGAAGGTCTCGTCGGCCGTGAAGATCGACAGGGCCGTGCGGTCCGTGGTGAGCTTCTCCCACAGGCCCGCCTTGCCGTCGAGCAGGCGTTCCACGTGGCTCTTGCGCAGCCGCATCTTGTTGGCGAGCGGCTCGATGATCTCGTGGTACACGACCTTGCGGTTGTGGCGCGCGGCGACTCCGGCGGCGACGTCCTTGCCGAGGGAGCCCATCTCGCGAGTCATGGCGACCAGGGGCATGGGCATCGTCCTTTTCTTAGAATTCTTTCCAGTCTTCGTCGGCCGCCGCGGTGAGCGCGGGTTGCGCGCGGCTCGCGAGCGCAACCGGCTTGGCCGAGGTGGCGTGCGCAAGCGCCGGCTCGGGCGCCGGCGCCGGGGCCGGGGTGCGAACCGCCTCGCGCAAATCGGGCGCCTGCGCGGCGGTGCTCGCGTCGGTGCGGAACTGGGCGACCGCGCGGCGCAGGCCGTCGGCCTGGCCCGCCATGCTGGTGGCGGCGGCGGTGGCCTCCTCCACGAGCGAGGCGTTCATCTGCACGACGGTGTCCATCTGGGTGATGGCGCGGTTGATCTGCTCGATGCCTGAGCTCTGCTCGTGGCTCGCCGTGGCGATCTCGTTCATGATCTGCGCCACCTTCTTCACCGAGACCACCAGCTCGTCCATGGTCTTGCCGGCCTGCTCGACGAGCTTGGCGCCCGATTCGACGCGGCTTACCGAGCTCTCGATGAGCCCGCGGATCTCCTTGGCCGATTCGGCGGAACGCTGGGCGAGGCTGCGCACCTCGGCAGCCACCACGGCGAAGCCGCGGCCCTGCTCGCCGGCGCGCGCCGCTTCCACCGCGGCATTGAGGGCGAGGATGTTGGTCTGGAACGAGATGCCGTCGATCACGCCCACGATGTCGGCGATGCGGCGCGAGGACTCCGACACCTCCTGGAACGTGGACACGACGCGGCTCACGACCTCGCCGCCGCGCTCCGCGGTGGCCGACGCCGTTCCGGCGAGCGCGCTCGCCTGGCGCGCATGGTCGGCGTTCTGCTTCACGTTGGTGGTGAATTCCTCGAGCGTGGAGGCGGTCTCCTCGAGCGAGCTCGCGTGCTCCTCGGTGCGGCTGGACAGCTGCTGGTTGCCCGAGGCCACCTGCCCCGCGCCCACCGCGATGGACTCCGCGCCGGTGCGGATCTGCGACACGATGCGCGCGAGGCCGTCGTTCATGTCGCGCAGCGCCGCCGCAAGCTCGGCCGCCTCGTCGCGGCCCGCGGTCTGGATGCGCGAGGTGAGGTCGCCCGAGGCCACCCGGCGCGCCACGCTCACCGAGTCGGCGAGCGGCCCGGTAATGCTGCGGGTGATGGACCACGCGAGCAGCACGGCGATCACGAGGACCGCCGCTTCGACGCCGTAGACGATCGCGGCAAGGTGGTCGCCGGCGACCATCGCCTCCTGGGTGGCCCGGTCGCTCGCCTTCTTCTGCAGCTCCACGAGCTCGTTCAGCTGGCCCACCTCCGTCTGCACGATGGGATCCACCTCGGTCATGAGCACGCGAGCGGCATCCTCGTTGCGGAAGCTCGTCGACAGTCCCAGGGCCTGGAGGAAGGGCTTCTCGAGGTCGTGGTCGGCCTTGCCGAGGGCCTCGATCACGCTGCGCTCCTGCGCCGAGAGCGGCATGCGCGCCATGCGCTCGCGCGCCTCGTCGGCGGACTTGCCCAGGCTGCGCGCCCGGTCCTCGTCGCCCTGCATCTGCTTGATGTCGGAGTGAAGGCCGATGTTGCGCATCACCGCCGACTGCTCGAGGGTGAGCACCTTCATCTCGTTGGCGAGCTCGAGCTTGGCGTTGGCGGCGCTCTGGGCGGCAAGGAGGTCCTCGCGGCTCTTCTTGCCGAGCCAGGTCGCCGTGACCGACACCACCATCAGGATCACGACGATCGCGCCGAAGCCCAGCGCAAGGCGCAACCCGATCCGCAGGGAGCGCATGGCGCTATCCCTTGTAGATGCCGCAGCCGACGATGAGGTCCTCGTAGCGCTGGATGAACATCGACTTGGGCTCGATCTGGCGCGACACCGGGTTCATGAACTTGTAGTCCTGCCAGCCCTTCGCTTCCGGGCCCTTGGACATCATCTCGACGCGCTCCTTCACGAAGTACTTCCCGTCGTTGTCGCGCAGGTCGATCAGCTCCTTGCCGATCAGCTTCTCGTTGGCGCCGTGGGCGAGGACCTTGCCCTTCATGTCGTACACGACCACGTAGAGGTCGCGGTCCACGAACGCGCCCTTCGGGTTGTCGAAGTCCGCGAACGCCTTCTCGCGGCCGACCTTCTTGATGTGGGCGATGGCCCTCTGGACCATGGCCTGGGCCTCGGCGGCGGTGCCCTTGGACTTGTCCTGGGCGGCGGCAAGCGGCGCGGTGAAGGCGAGGATCGCGGCGGTGGCCGCGATGAGCAGGGATTTCAACATATCAGCGTCTCCTCATATTTTGTTCAGAACGGATTCTGAGACGCCGCATCGCGAACGACTGTGGCCCGCGTCACATGGGAACCGCCGGGGCGGTTACCCATGTAACGGGTCAACGGTGGAAGTCGACGTCGATTTCCATCGTGCGGCCGTCGGTGCCGGCCGGGAACTTCCACTGCGAGAGCGTCTTCACGACCGCGCGGTCGAAGATGCGCCGCGGGTTCGCCTCGATCACCTCGACGCGGGTCACCTCGCCCGAGGCATCGATGGTCATGCGAGCGCGCACCTTGCCGTTGTCGGCGCCCGCCGAGATCGCCTCGCGCGGGAACTCGGGATTGACCCGGCTCACCGGCGTGAGGTCGGCCGAGGCGGCCTGGGACGCGAGCGCAGCGCCCGCGAAGACCAGCGCGGCCGCAGGCCTCGCGATCACATTGAGTAGCTTGTTCCGTTGCATCGTTGTTCCCCCTTTTCGACTTACGCGGGCGCATTCTAAATTCAACCGCGGAATTCGTGGGAAAACAGGGAATTACACCCGTAATCGGCCGTTTTCAGGCGGCCGCCTCCTGGGGGACCCGTTTCGGGCAGCGGGTGCCCGCCGGGGTCGTCTCCAGGAGGAATTTCTGCATGTCCCAGGCCCCGGTGGGGCAGCGCTCGGCGCACAGGCCGCAGTGCAGGCAGACATCCTCGTCCTTGGCCATGATCCGGCCCGTCTTGAGGGCGGGCGAGACGTAGAGCGCCTGGGCCAGGTTTTCCGCGGGGGCATTGAGCGTCGCGCGAAGCTCTCCCTCCTCGGCGTTGGCGGTGAAGGTGATGCAGTCCATCGGGCAGATGTCCACGCACGCGTCGCACTCGATGCACAGCTTGGGCGCGAAGACCGTCTGCACGTCGCAGTTGAGGCAGCGTTTCGCCTCCTTGAGGGCGAGCTCCGGGTCGAACCCCAGCTCCACTTCCTCGCGGATGTTGGCCAGGGCGATCTTCAATTCCTTGAGGGGGACCTTGAAGCGCGCGTCGTTGGCGACCTGGTTGTCGTAGCTCCACTCGTGGATGCCCATCTTCTGGGACATGAGGTTCACGTGGGGAGGCGGACGGTCGCGCACGTCCTCGCCGTGGCAGAGGCGGTCGATGGAGATCGCCGCATCGTGCCCATGGGCCACGGCCCAGATGATGTTCTTCGGGCCGAGCGCCGCGTCCCCGCCGAAGAACACGTCGGGGCGGGTCGATTGCAGCGTGACGGGATCGAGGACCGGCATGCCCCACTTGTCGAACTCGATGCCCGCATCGCGCTCGATCCACGGGAACGCGTTTTCCTGGCCGACGGCCACCAGCACGTCGTCGCACTCGTGCACCTCGTCGGGCTCGCCGGTGGGCACGAGCGAGCGCCGGCCCTTGTCGTCGTAGACCGCCTTCACCTTCTCGAACTGCACGCCCGTCAGGCGCCCCTCTTCGTGCACGAACGCGCGGGGCACGAGGTAGTTGAGGATCGGGATGCCCTCGTGCATCGCGTCCTCCTTCTCCCACGGGCTCGCCTTCATCTCCTCGAAGCCCGAGCGCACGATCACCTTCACCTCCGCGCCGCCCAGGCGCCGCGACGAGCGGCAGCAGTCCATGGCGGTGTTGCCGCCGCCCAGCACGACCACGCGCCGGCCGATGGTGGTGATGTGGCCAAAGGCCACCGAGGCGAGCCAGTCGATCCCGATGTGGATGTGCGCGGCGGCCTCCTTGCGGCCGGGAATGTCGAGGTCGCGCCCGCGCGGCGCGCCCGAGCCCACGAACACGGCGTCATAGCCCTCGGCGAGCAGCGCCTTGAGCGAATCGATGCGGTGGCCCGCGCGCAGCTCGATGCCGAGCCCCAGCACGTAGCCCACTTCCTCGTCGATCACGCTCTCGGGAAGGCGGAACTTGGGGATCTGCGAGCGGATCATGCCGCCCGCCTGGCGATCGGAGTCGAACAGCGTGACGTCGTAGCCGAGCGGCGCGAGGTCGCGCGCCACCGTGAGCGACGCGGGGCCCGCGCCCACGCAGGCGATGCGCTTGCCGTTGCGCCGCGCGGCCTTCTTCGGAAGGTGCGGGCGGATGTCGTCCTTGTAGTCGGCGGCGACGCGCTTCAGGCGGCAGATGGCCACCGGCTCGGGCTTGGCGCCCTGGTTTTCCTCCACGCGGCCACGGCGGCAGGCGGGCTCGCAGGGCCGGTCGCACGTGCGCCCGAGGATTCCGGGAAAGACGTTCGAGTGCCAGTTGACCATGTACGCGTCGGCGTAACGGCCCTGGGCGATGAGGCGGATGTATTCGGGAACCGGCGTGTGGGCGGGACACGCCCACTGGCAGTCGACCACCTTGTGGAAGTAGTCGGGATGCGCGATGTCGGTCGGCTGCAAGCTTCCACCCTCCTGGAAAGGCGCTCTTCGCTGAGCGTCCTGGGGTTCCCTCTTGGGGGAGATCCTGGGGCGAGTCTAGCCCACAAGACCTTGAGCAACAACTGATATTGCGGCGAGTTTGCGCGGGCGCGCCCTAGATCACGCCCTTCGCGCGCAGGGCCTCGATTTCGGCCGGCGCAAGGCCCAGCACGCCCTCCAGCACCGCCTGCGTGTGCTCGCCCAGCCTGGGGGGCGCCACGCCGTAGGTGATGGGCGTTTCCGAGAATTTCACCGGGCTCGCGACCATGCGCACTTCGCCCGCGGCCGCGTGCGGCGCTCGCACTTCCATCCCGCGGTGACGCACCTGCGGATCGGCGAATACCTGCGCGAGGTCGTTGATGGGCCCGCTCGGAACGCCCGCGGCCGCGAGGCTTGCGAGCCAGTCGCGCGCCGCGCGCTCCTTCAGCCGCTCGCCGATGAGGCCCACCAGGAGGTCGCGATGGCGCACGCGCGCGGGGTTCGTCGCGAAACGCTCGTCGCGCGGCCAGCCGCCCTCGCCGATCACCTCGCAGAACTTCGCGAACTGCGAGTCGTTGCCCACCGCGACGATGAGGAACTCGTCGGCCGCGCGGAACACGTGGTACGGGACGATCGCCTGGTGCGCGTTGCCCATGCGGCGCGGCACCTCGCCCGAGGCGAAATAGGCCGAGCTCAGGTTCGCCAGCGTGGCCACCTGCACGTCGAGGAGCGCGAGGTCGATGTACTGCCCCTTCCCGCTCGCATGCCGGTGCAGGAGCGCGGCGAGTATCGCGCTCGTCGCGTACATTCCCGTGAAAAGGTCGGAGACGGCCACCCCCACCTTCTGCGGCCCCCCGCCCGGCAGGGCGTCGCGCTCGCCGGTCACGCTCATGAGGCCGCCCAGGCCCTGCACCATGAAGTCGTAGCCGGGCCGGTCGCGATAGGGGCCGTCCTGGCCGAAGCCGGTGATCGAGCAGTACACGAGGCGCGGATTCCCGGCGGCAAGCGTCGCGTAGTCGAGCCCGTAGCGCTTGAGATCGCCCACCTTGAAGTTCTCGACCAGCACGTCGGAAGCGAGGGCGAGGCGGCGCGCGATCTCGCGGCCTTCGGCGCTCGCGATGTCCAGGGTGATGGAGCGCTTGCCGCGGTTGCAGGCGAGGTAGTAGGCCGCGTCGCGCGTGTCGCGCCCCTCGCGGTCGCGAAGGAACGGCGGGCCCCAGCTGCGGGTGTCGTCGCCCTGCCCCGGGCGCTCGACCTTGATCACGTCGGCCCCGAAATCGGCCAGGTTCTGGGTGGCCCACGGCCCTGCGAGCACGCGGGTGAGGTCTAGGACGCGGATTCCGTCGAGGATGCGAGTCATGTGAGCATTCTGCCGTAACTCCGCGTTTTTGCAGGTCAATTGCGCTTAGAATGCGCGTGAGCCATGGCGTCCAAGATCTTCACCACCGACCTCAAGGTCGGCATGTTCGTCGCTGACCTCGATCGACCGTGGGTGGACACGCCGTTCCTCCTGCAGGGCTTCCTCATCGAGAACGACGAGCAGATCCACGCGCTGCGCACGCATTGCGAGTGGGTGATGGTGGACCGCGCCCGCTCCACGGGCGCCGAGTACGAAGCGGTGGCCGGCATCAGCCCCGCCACCAACACCATGCCTTCGCCGCGCGCCCCGGTGAAGGTGGCCGGTCCTTCCCAGGGAATCGATCCCGAATCGGTCACGGTGCTCTCCACGCCGCCGGAAGCCCCGGCCAGGCCCGCGGCGAAGAAAAGGCCGGACTCGCGCGAGAGCGAGGCGCCACCGCCCGCGGTACGCCCCGTGGCGCGCGATCGCGCCGCGCCGCCCGCGCAGGACGTGGCCTATCCGGTCGCGGGCACCCCGCAACGCCCGGGCCTGCTCTCGCGCGTGCTCGCGGGGCTCAAGGGCCTTGGGCGAAAGGGCGGCGCGCAGGCCCCCCAGGAGGCTTCGCCCCCCGAGATGCCGCGCGAGACGCCGCAGGAATTCGCCGCGCGCGCCGAGCTCATGCCGCCCGGCGTCGAGGTGCAGACCTACGTGGACCAGGTCACGGTCGAGGAGGAAGTGCCGCGCGCGCAGGCCGCGGTGCAGAAGGCCTCCGACCTGCTCGACAAGCTCGCGCGCGACATCCGCCTGGGCCAGAGCTTCGAGATCGAGCGCATCGAGGAGATCGTCGAGGAGATGGTGGAGAGCGTCGTGCGCAATCCCGACGCGGCGATGTGGATCGCGCGGCTTCGCGAGGAGGACATCTCGACCTATGGCCACGGCCTGCAGGTGTCGGTCTACCTGTGCGCCTTCGGCCGCCACATCGGCTTTCCCAAGCCGCAGCTCGAGCAGCTCGCGCAGATCGGCCTGCTGCTCGACATCGGCAAGATCAAGCTGCCGCGCTGGCTCCTCGAGAAGCAGGGGCGCCTCACCGCGGAGGAATACGAGGAGGCGAAGCGCCACGTGCAGCACGGCATCGACATCCTCTCGCAGACCGCCAACGTCCCGCCCGAGGTGATCGAGGGCATCGAGCAGCACCACGAGCGCATGAACGGCAGCGGCTACCCGGCCGCGGCCATGGGCGAGGAGATCGGCATCTTCGGCCGCATGGCGGGCATCGTGGACACCTACGCCGCGCTCACCAACCACCGCCCCTATGCCGCCGCCGCTTCCTCCTACGAGGCGCTGCGCAGCCTCTCGGGGTGGGCGGGGGAGTTCTTCCACGAGCCGCTGGTGCAGCAGTTCGTCTCGTCGATCGGCGTGTTCCCCGTGGGATCGCTCATCGAGCTTTCCACGGGCGAAGTGGCCATCGTGGTGGCGCACAACAAGGTGCGCCGCCTCAAGCCGCGGGTCCTGGTGGTCACCGGCCCCGACAAGACGCGCTCGCCGCACCCCGCGATGCTCGACCTGCTCTACGACCACAAGGCGGGGGGCGAGGAGCCGGTGTTCATCAAGCGCGGGCTGCCCGCGGGCGCGTACGACCTCGACCTGAAGGACTTCTACCTCGCGTGAGCGCGTGAACGCCCCTCTTCCGCCCAAGCCCGCCGCGCCGGCCGCCGCCGAGGGCACGCCGGCCACCTCGCGCGAAGAGCTGCTGCGCCTGCTCGACCGCGAGACCGCGATCGCGCGCGCGACCGACGGCCACCTCGCGGTGCTGATGCTGGAGCTGCGTCGCGTCGACCGCCTGCACGCGCTGCTGCGCGGCCCCTCGCCTGCCACCACGATGGAGCTCGTGCTCGACCGCCTGCGCAAGGCGCTGCGCGACGAGGACCGCATGGCCCCGATCAACGACGAGGAGGTGTGCATCATCCTGCCGCGCCTCGCGCACCCGAGCCAGGCCGTGCTCGCCGCGGTGAAGGTGCTGCGCGTGCTCGACCGCCCCATGGCGCACGAGGGAGGCTCGGCGGTGCTGCGACCCTGCGTCGGCGTGGCGACGCTCCCGGAGCACGGCTTCGACCCGGCGGGCCTGCTCATGGCGGCGGACGTCGCGCGCCACATCGCCGCGACCCGCGAGGAGGGCTACCACGTCTTCCAGGGCGACGAGGCGGTGGAGACCGAGCTCTATCGCGGCCTCGACATCGACCTCGAGCGCGCGGTGCGCGCCAACGAGCTCGAGCTGCACTACCAGCCGCAGGTGGCGCTCTCCAGCGGGCGCACCGTGGCGGTGGAGGCGCTGGTGCGCTGGCGCCACCTGCAGGCGGGCGCCGTCCCGCCCACCACCATCGTGGGCATCGCCGAGCGCACGGGCCTCATCTCGACCCTCACCTTCTGGATCCTGAACGCGGCACTGCGCAGCGCCCAGCAGTGGCGCGCGGCGGGCTTCGAGCCGGCCGTCGCCGTGAACCTCGCCCCCAGCGTGCTGAACGACCGCGAGCTGCCGGCGCTCATCGACCAGGGCATCAAGACCTGGGGCATCGAGCCGGCGCGCCTCACGCTCGAGATTCCCGAGACCGCCAACCTCGCCGAGGCCGAGCGCTCGGTGGCGGCGCTCACCCGGCTCAAGGCGATCGGCGTGCGCATCGCGATCGACGATTTCGGCTCCGGCTTCACCTCGCTCGGCCAGCTGCGGCGCCTGGGCGTGGACGAGATCAAGGTGGACCGCCCGTTCGTCGCCGGCATGCTCGAGGACAAGGCCGACCGCGCCGTCGTGGCGAGCGCGATCGACATCGCGCGGCACTTCGGGCTGCGGGTGGTCGCCGAGGGCGTCGAGCGCGCCGACACGCGCGATGCGCTCGCGGCGCTGGGCTGCAACTTCGCCCAGGGGCACCTTTTCGCCAAGCCGCTCGCCGAGCCGGCCCTGCGGGAGTGGCGCGCCGCCCACCCGGCATGAAGCGCGGCTTCTACACGATCCTCGCGGCGCAGTTCTTCTCGTCGCTGGCGGACAACGCCCTGCTGATCGCGGCGATCGCGATGCTCGCGCAGCTCGACGGGCCCGCGTGGCTCACGCCGCTGCTCAAGTTCTTCTTCACGATCTCCTACGTGGTCCTCGCGTTCCTGGTGGGCGCCTTCGCCGACTCGATGCCCAAGGGCCGCGTGATGTTCGTGACCAACCTCGTGAAGGTCGTGGGCTGCGGGCTCATCCTCTTCAACGATAACCTGACGATGGGCAACATCCCGGCCTACTGGCTGGTGCTCCTCGCCTACGCCGTCGTCGGCCTGGGGGCCGCGGCCTATTCGCCCGCCAAGTACGGCATCCTCACGGAGCTGCTGCCGCCCGAGAAGCTCGTGGTGGCCAACGCGTGGATCGAGGGGCTCACGGTCGCTTCCATCGTGCTGGGCAACGTGGTGGGCGGCATGCTGATCGGCCCCAAAGTCTCGTCCACGCTGCTCAAGTTCGACTTTCCGTTCATCGACACCAACATCGACACCGCGCCCGAGGCGGCGATCGTGGTGATCTCGCTCATCTACGCGGTGGCGGCCGCCTTCAACCTCGTCATTCCCGACACGGGCGCGCGCTATCCCCACCAGGAGCGCAACCCGGTGCGCCTGCTGCTGGACTTCTCGCGCTGCTTCATGACCCTCTGGAAGGACAAGCTCGGGCAGATCTCGCTCGCGGTGACCACGCTCTTCTGGGGCGCGGGCGCCTGCCTGCAGTTCATCGTCATCAAGTGGGCCGAGCGGCACCTGCGCATGCCCCTCGAGCAGGGCGCGATGCTCTCGGGCGTCTCGGCGATCGGCATCGCCATCGGCGCGGTGCTCGCCGCGCGCCTGGTGCCGCTCAAGCGCGCGGTCGGCGTGCTGCCGGTGGGCATCCTGATGGGCCTCGCGGTGGTGAGCATGGTCTCGCTCAAGTGGATGCCGGCGATCTACGTCGTGCTGATCCTGATCGGCGCCGCCGGCGGGTTCTTCGTGGTGCCGATGAACGCGCTGCTGCAGCACCGCGGCCACGTGCTCATGTCGGCGGGACATTCCATCGCCGTGCAGAACTTCAACGAGAACGTGAGCATCCTGGTGATGCTCGCGCTCTACTCGCTCATGATCCGCTTCGACATGCGCATCCAGTCGGTGGTCGTGGTGTTCGGGCTGTTCATCTCGGGCGCCATGTACGGCGTCATGCGCTGGAACGCCGCCAACCACCGGGCCGATCCCCACCTCGACCGCCTCATCGGCGAGGTCAAGCACTAGGCGCGCGTGCCCTTTCGCGGGCGAGCTGCTCGTACTCGGCGATCACCTGCGCGCCCAGGAGCAGCAGCGTGGCGATGAGCTCCAGGCTCAGCAGCACGACGATCGCGGTGGTGAGCGAGCCGTAGACCACCTGGACCTGCGAGAGCGTGGCGAAATACCAGACCAGCACGTGGCGCGTGATCTCCCACAGCACGGCGGCGGTCACCCCGCCGATCAGCGCGTGCGTGAGGCGCAGGCGCCCGGCGGGCATCACGAGGTAGATCGAGGTGAGCACGAAGACCTCGCCCACGAAGCCCAGCAGGTAGAGCAGCACGCCCGAGACGCCGCCCAGCGACCACACGTGGCCGAGGAACTCGATCTCGCGCCGCCCCATGGCCTCGAGCCCCGCCGAGACGAGCGTCACGATGAGCGTGCCCACGCCCAGCAGCAGGATGAAGCAGTACGGAAGCAGCGCCGAGACGAGGGCATGGCGGCGCCGCTCCACGAAGCGGTGCGTGAAGATCACCGACATGGATTTCTCGAGCACCGTGAAGGCGAGCGAGCTGAAGAAGATCATCGTGACGGCGAGCAGCCACCCGGTGACCCGCTGGTGCGCGAGGAACCCGGCCAGCTCGCCCACCAGCGGCTGCGACTGGCCGGGGACGACCCAATCCAGGTAACGCCCGAGCGCATCGAGCAGCTCCCCCGGGTCGATCCAGTGCGAGAGCACGATCACGATGAGGATGAGCAGCGGGACGATCGACAGCAGCGCGTAGTAGGCGACGGCGCCCGCGAGCAGCAGGCCCTGGTTGGCCCGGAAGGCCTTCAGCGTGCGCCAGGCGAAGCCGCGCGGATCCCGCGCGATCAGCCCGGCGGGATTGCGGCTCACTCGCGCGTCTCGGCGAACGCCAGGAACTGCTCGGGGCTCACGCGAATGGCCGCCCCGGTGGGACATGCGCGCACGCACGCCGCGCCCCCCGCGAGGTCCTTGCACATGTCGCACTTGACCGCCTTCTTGGGGATCTCCTTCGAGGCGACCTTGGGCTCGCGGCCGGGCTCGGGGCCCGCGCCCAGGACGAGCCAGCTCCACAGGCTCGGGCGCCGGCGCGCGGGATCGACGGCCGCGAGCTGGATCACGCCGTAGGGGCAGTTGCGCTCGCAGTTGCCGCAGCCGATGCAGGTGTCCGCGATGTACACCTCGCCGCCGGCCGAGCGGTGGATCGCATCGGGCGGGCACTCCTTCATGCAGTGCGGATGCTCGCAGTGGCGGCACGAGGTCGGCACGTGGATCTGCGCGAACGTGGGGCCCGCCTCGCGGTTCAGGCGCGAATTGCCGTCGTGCACGTCGGCACACGCCTTCTCGCAGTTGTTGCAGCGCACGCAGAGCGACTCGTCGATCAGCAGCACGTCGGTCGCCTCGCCCACGCCCTGCTGGACCAGGAAGCCCAGCAGGTTGCCCGGGTCGGGCTGCGCTTCCATGGCCGCGTTCACGCGCAGCCGTTCCAGGAGCAGCGTTTCCATCTCCCGGCGCCATTGGGGGTTGCGCGCGAGCACGCGCTGGAACGTGCCGGCGTCCAGCACCAGCGCCTCCGTGGCGACCGCGGCCTTCACCGTGGCCATGCGCGGCGTATCGGACAGCAGCGCCATCTCGCCCACGTAGTTGCCCGCGGCGAGGTACGAGAGGACCACCTCGCGCCCGGCGAGCACGCGCGAAACGGTGACCGAGCCGCGGCGGATGAGGTAGAGGCCGTCGGGTGCATCGCCTTCGCGGAAGAAGGCCTCGCCGGCGGCATAGCTCTTCGCCCGCACGCCCTGGGCCACGAGCTCGTCGAGCTCCGCCTCCGGAAGCATGGGCGCGAGGTAGGCGCGCACCGCCCGCTTGAGGAAGGTCTCGTCGATGCGCTTGCGCACCGATTCCACCGAGGCGATGAGCTTCAACATCGCGCGCCGCGGGGCTTCCAGCAGCACGCAATCGGCGCCCGCCTTCACCGTGTTGGACCGGCGCCGTCCCGAGATGAGGCCCAGCTCGCCGAAGTACTGTCCCGCGGGCAGCGAGAACCACGCGGGGGGTGCGCCCTCGCGGCGCACCTCCACCTTCACGTCGCCCGACACGATCATGAAGAAGGAGTCGGTGTAGTCGTTGCGCTCGAAGATCACCTCGCCTTCGCGCGGGGAGGTGAGCTCGCTCTCCAGCATGAACTCGCGCAGCTGCAGCCGGTTCACGTCGTGCAGGAGCGGGACGCTCGCCTGGATCGTCGCGAGCGACTGCGACACGGTCTTGCGGCGCGAGAAGTGGACGAGGCGCTTCTCGAGCAGCGGCTCGTCGGCCGGCGCCACCTCGCGCCCGAGGGCGAACTCCACCGCCTCGTAGCCCTGGTTCATGGCCTGCTTGATGAGCGGGTAGCCGCCCAGCGCGCCGATGATGTAGAGGCCCTTCACGTTGGACTCGTAGGTGTCCGAGAGCGCGGGCACCGCGTTCGCGTCGGCATTGGGGAAGCGCACGCCGAACCCTTCGACCAGCTTGCGCGGCGGCGTGGCGCCCAGGCGCGCGATGATCCGGTGGCACTCGATCGCGTCGGGGCCGTCGGGAGCCTTCACCGAGAAGGCGAGCGGCGGCTCGGTGCCGGTGCGCTCCACCTTCGCCGCGCTCGTGCCGAAGCGGCAGTCGACGCGCCCTTCCTTGATGGCCTTGAGGACCAGCGTGAGGTTGCCCTCCTTGCAGCGCGTGAACTCCTCGTTGCGGTTGAGGAGGATCACGCGGTTCTTCTCGCAAAGCGCGAGGGCGTTCTCGATCGCGGCGTCGCCCGCGCCCACCACGACGATGGTCTCGCCCGCGAACTCGTCGGGATCGTCGAGCTGGTACTGCACGCCTTCCAGGTCCTCGCCCGGCACGCCCAGCTTGCGCAGGTTGCCCTGCAGCCCGATGGCGAGGATCACCTTGCGGCAGCGGAACGACTCGCCGCGGCGGGTGAGGATCTCGAAGGCGCCGTCGGCGCCTGCGATGCCCGTGACCTCGCAGCCGTGGCGCACGTTCAATTTGCGATCGCGCGTGTGCCGCCCCCACGCCTCCAGCACCGCCTCGCGCTTGCCGGCCTCGAAGGCGAGCTCGCTGCGCAGCGGCAGGATGCGCGGCTCCGCCATGACGTGCTTGCCCTTCTGGTACTTGTGGATGGTGTTCGAAAGGTGCGGCTCGGCCTCGAGCAGCACGTACGGCACCCCGAGCTGGGCGGCGTGGGCGGCGGCCGACAGGCCCGCCGGGCCCGAGCCGATGATGCCGATGTCGTGCAGCTGGAATTCGGTTCGTTGGTCGAAGGCGGTCATGGCGTGAGCGTGGCCAGGACATCCCCGAGCGCCGCGCGGAAGCGCTCGGGCTTGAACTTCTCGTCATCCTTCACGGCATCGTACAGCCTGTCGAGCGCCGCGTTGGTGCCGCGAACGTCCTTCACGCTCCCCTGCTGGACGAGGAAGCGCGAGAGGTCCGAAAGGGCCATGGTGGCCTGTTCCGCGCCGGCGTAGTCGCGGTATTCGCCGCGCACGCCGTCCTCGGCGAGGCCCACCGCGATGGCGCGCAGGTCGGCCGCGGCGAACGAGCGCCGGGCGATCTCGGCCGTGAGCGACGCGAGGCTCGTGCGCAGGGCCGCGGCCGCTTCGAGGGTGTCGCCCCCGTCGCCCGCCACGGCCCGGTGGAGCTCGCCCACGCGCTGCGCGAATTCGTTGGCCCCTTCGGCGGAAAGCACGCGGCGCGCGATCTGGCGCAGCATGAGGAAGTTCGCGTCGTTCAGGCGGATGCGCCCCGGGCTCGTGCCCGTCCGCGGCGACCAACGCACGTCGGACATCGGGTGGTGGCAGGCGTGGCAATCGAAGACCACGAGCTCGGGGAAGAGGCCGTCGCGGCTTCGCTTCGGGTCCATCAGCACGTCGAGGATCTCGGTGGCCGCGAGCGCCTGGCCCACGGCCCACGTGCGCGCCGGATCCCACGCGCCCTTGCGCTTCACCCAGTCCGCATCGACCACGAAGTGCGCGGGCTGCGTCTGCGCGAACGTCGCGAGCTCGAAGCTGATGCGCGGATGCCCCGCGCCCATCATGCGGTGGGTGACGAAGTGGTCCTTATTGCCGAAGTGGCACGAAAGGCACAGGCGCGCCTGCGCGAGCGGCTCGTTGGTGGGATACATCCCGTGCGCGACGTTGTCGGCATGCGTCGCGTGCGGGGCGACGTGGGTCTCGATCCAGGGGCCGGCGGGGCCATGGCACGCCTCGCAGCTCACGCCGTCGGCCACCTTGAACCGTTCGCCGCGCGTCGCCGGCGCCGGGTTGTACGCGTGGCAATCGAGGCAGAGCTTGGCTTCCTGCGCGGGCTGCTTGAGCCCCAGGTTCCTCGCGATGCGCTGCGAGCGCTCCTCGAAGAGCACCGCATAGGCGCGCGTGGCGTGCTTGTCCACGCGCGACCACGTGATGTACTCGTTCTGCAGGATGTTCGAGTCCTTCCAGGTGGAAGCCGAGCCGTGGCACAGGCTGCTCGCGCAATTCACCACGCCGAGGTTCGTCGCGTTCGTCTCGTAAGGCAAAGCCTGGGCCCACGCCGCCGTGGCGAGCGCGAGCGCGGCGATGCCGGCGATCACTGGTCCTTTACGGTCCATGGGGTGCCATCGGGGTTGAGGTACATCCTGCGCATTTCCTCGAGATTGAAGGGCCGCGAGCCGATGCGGCCGAAGACCGCGATCTGCCCGCCCGTCTCGTCCACCGCGCGGTCGCGGTCGAGGCCCTTGGCGAGCGCGGTGGCCGGCGACGAAGTCTCGCGCCACGCGATCAGCTGCGGGCGCGGCTCGGGGCTGAAGCCGTAGAAGCGCGGCTGCGTATCCGGCGCCGTGAGCTGGATCACCTCGACGCCGTGGACGCCGTCGGCCACGTAGGCGAAGAGCGAGGCGTTGGTGGATCCCACGATCACGTCGCGGGCATCGGTGATGCGCCCGCCCGCATCGAACCGGGTGAGCAGCGTGGGCACCTCGGGACGCTCGACGTTCACGATGGCGAGCCCCTCGCGCCCGGCGGCGACGTACGCGTACGTCCGGGCGACGTACACGCGGCGCGCGTCGGCGAGCGCCACGCGGGCGCCCTCCACCTTGCGGGCCCTCTCGGGCACGGTGACGTCCACCACCTCGAGGCCCGCCGCGTCCACGACGAAGAGGTACCGGAATTGCAGCGCGCTCGCGCGCATGCCCTCCAGGGGCACCTGCGCGGCGAGCCGGGGCTTCAACGGGTCGTCCAGGTCCACGATCACGAGGCCGGATTTCGCGGCGACGTAGGCGTAGCGCCCGCCCAGCGTCACGTGCGTGGCGCCGTCGAGCGCGCCGCCGGGGTTCCAGGTGAGCGCGCGCGAGAGGAAATTGTTGCGCGGCTCGCCGTCGGCGAGCGTGTCCACGTTCACCAGGATGAGTCCCTCGACCGCGTCGGCCACGGCCGCATAGTGATAGATCGGGTGGAAGGGCTGCTCCAGGTTGGTCCCGCGCATCAGCTCGCCCTGGTTGCGAAGCGGGTTGATGGGCTGGTCCGTGGGCAGGGCCACGCAGCGCGCGTCCGCCGAGGCCACGTGCGTGTCGTGGCCCAGGGGCGAGAACGGCGCCGTGATGATCTTCTGCGAGACGCCCTTGTTGCCGATGGAGGCCACGTCGTACACGCGCAGCCCGCCCGGGCCCTCGGCCGCGTAGAGGTATTCCCCCCGCAGCGCCACGCAGCCCACCGGGCCGCGCGAGCCCAGCTCCTCGGCGTTTTCCAGCCGCTCCCCGCGCTTCTCGTGCGCGGCGTAGTAGTCGGGATAGGCGTACCGGTGCAGGTAGCTTCCGATCACCGCCTGGGGCTCGTCCCACTCCGTCACCTGGACGGCGCCCACGTGGCGCTCTTCGCCCACCCACGCGTGGAATCCCACGAAGTTCACGAAGTTGGTTCCCTGCAGCAGCAGCTGCGCCATGATGGCGTTGTTGTCGTTGGCCGCCGAGACGTGGCAGTCGCTGCATTGCTTGGTCTCGGTCTTGCGCTCGGTGTGCGGGTAATGCGGGGCGAAGGCCTGCGACGAAAAGCCGCTCGCCGCCACCGGCGCCTGCTGCACGTAGATGCGCTCCCGGTTGATGTTGGTGGACGAGAGCACCAGCGCCGATGAGGAGCGCACCGGCGTGATGCGCCCCGCCTTCACCGGGCCCGCGCGGCCCAGCTGGAACATGTCGTCGCGGGCGACCTGCGGGTTATAGGTGGCGTAGTTGCGCGTCTCGCCGCCCTCGTAGTGGTGGCGCTCGGTCTTCCAGTTGGCCTGGATGGGCAAGTGGCAACCGGCGCAGCTCGTCGTCCACGACAGGTGGCACGTGAAGCAGGTGACCTTCTCGTTCGAGTGCGCGTATTCCTTCGCGCCCGGCCCCCACTGCCCGGCACGGCCCTCGGCACCGGCGTGCATGAGCTTCGCCCGCGCCGCCTTCTCGTTGTAGCGCGGGTTGCCCGGCGTGACGGTGTCCTTGACGAGCGTCACCTCCCACTCCTTGTCCGGGTCGAGGGCGCTGCGCTGGTAGAGCTTGCCCTGCCGCCACTCGAAGCGGCGGCGGCCGTCCTGGGTGCGCAGCAGCGTCATGTCGAGCCCGCGCGGGCCCGCGGCCGGGCCCGAGGTGCGCAGGGTCGGATACCGGTCGGCCGTTCCGTGGCAATCGGCGCAGTCGATCTCGATGGCGGCCGGCACCTCGCCATAGATATGCCCGTTGTTGTGCGCGTCCTGCGCGAAGTGGCAATCGACGCAGTGGAACCCCACGTCCAAATGGACGCTCGTGAGGTGCACCGCCTTCGAGAACTTGGCCGGATCGTCGTCGGCCACCGCGTGGCCGTCCTTGTCGAGCAGCGTGCCGTGGCGGTCGCGCTTGAACACTTCGCGGAAGTTCCAGCCGTGCCCGTGGTAGTCGGCGAACTGCGTGTCCTTGAGCTTCGGGTTGAGCGACGCGACGTCCTTCAGGAACTGCGGATCGCCCCAGTTGCCGCGGATGGCGGCCTCCTCCGGGTTGCGGTCCAGGATCGCGCGCGCCTCCCCCGCGGTCGGGTACTTCTGCCGCTTCGGCCACATGAAGGGAGCATCCGCCTCGTAGTCCCACATGATCGTGCCGTAGAAGCTGTTCACGAACACGTTCGGCTGGTGCATGTGGCACACCATGCACTGCGACGAGGGAATGGCGCGCGTGAACTCGTGGCGGATGGGATGGCCGGGCTCGCGGCGGGCGATCGTGGGGTCGGCCGTCGCGCTCTCGCCGTCGTGGCCGAAACGCGCGTACGCCGCGGAGTGCTTCGGGTCGCGGTCGTTGGCGTACACCACGTGGCAGGCGCTGCATCCCGAGGAACGGTAGTCGCCGGGCTGCTCGTTGGTGCCGAGGAACCAGAGGTGCGGATCGTTGAGGCGCGTCTTCGTGATGTTGAGGACGGGCACCGCGATGCGGTTGCCGGTGCCGGGCCCGCGGCTCGACTGCCGCAAATCCGGGCGCCCCGGCTCGTCCAGCTTCTCCAGCGTCCCGCTCGAGTTGGGCAAGCCGATCTCGGGAAACTGCGTGGAGGCCACACGGCCGCCGCGCTCGAAGACGCGGAAGACGTCCGAAGGGGGAATCGTCTCCCACGCGGGCAGCGCGGTGATCGACGGCAGGATGCCCTTGGAGGCGAGGAACGGATCCACCTTCACGGGATTCAGGAGCGAGGCGGGCCCGCCTTCGCGCGTATAGGCTTCGCCCAGGATGGAGCGCTTGTACGGCAGGATCCCGTTGTTGTACGCGGCCGCGCCCCAGAACATCGCGGCGGTGGCCATCAGGCTTCGCTCGGAAGCATGGACGATCGCCAGGTGGCAGGCGCCGCACGCCTCGCGCGCCACGCGAAGATCCCCGGGATTGATGAAGCGCACGAACGCGGGGCTTTCGCGCAGCAGGCGCGTGTACGTCTCCGGCGGGTTTGCGCTCGAGGGCCAGTTCCACGCCTTCTCGTCGGAAGGCAGCACGTGCGCGTGGCGCATGAGGTCGCGGTAGGCCGCCGAATCGCGCGGCGCGGCGTGGACGGCCACCGACGCGTCCCCGCCATGGCAGTCGGTGCAGCCGAGGATCACGCCGGGATTCTGGTGCATCGTGTGCCGGTCGGTCGCCGTGTGGCAGCTCACGCAACCCAGGCTCTTCGCATTCGCCTGCTCCACCGTCTGGGCCGCCGGCGCGGGCGGCGCCTCGGCGGCGTGGCTCGCGAGCGTGCCGAGGACGAGCATGGCGGCGAGGAATATCGCTCTCGCCATGTCAGAAGGTGAGCACCACGTTGGTGAGCAGCGAATACTGCGGCCCGCGCTGCCCTTCGTCGTAGAGCTGCTTCAGGCCCTTGCCGGGCAGCAGCGCCGCGGCCGAGGCATTCACCACGATGTTCTGCGTCATGAACGGCCGCCACTGCACGGCCGCGGAGACGTCCCACCCGATCTCGCGCGAGGGCGGAGCCTGGTTGCGCAGCACGCCGAGCACGGTGGTGTCGCCGAAGCGCAGGTAGGAGACGTTGCCGATCGCGCGCACCTGCGGCGTGAGGTCGAAGTCGGCCCCCGCGCCCGCGAGCAGCAGCCCCGGGTTCGAGAAGTTGGCCTGGCCCTGGTCCTTCGACGAGCGCAGGCTCGCGAGCACGCCGTTGCGTCCCGAAAGGGCGACACCGCCCCCACCCACCAGCGGCACCGCCTGGCGGATCCAGAAGCTCGTGTCGGCGCCGGCGAAGAGCGGGTTCTCGAGGATCGCGTCGAAGCCCGTGGCCTTCGAATCGAACGGATCGCGGTCGGCCGACTGCACGAGCAGGTTCATGCGCAGCCTCGCCCAGCTGAAGTCGCGCGAGACCTCGAGCGCGGCGAACCCCGCGCGGATGTCCTGCGGCTTGCCGGCGAGCTCGTCGTGGTCGTTGCGCCCGATCGCCGCGTAGAAGGACGCCGAGACGTTCCATCGCCCGATGTGGCCGTCGCCGTTGTACCCCAGGTAGGCGACGCGGTAGTCGTGCGGGCGCGAATCGCCGATCACCGCGGGACGCACGAGGAAGCCGTTCGAATCGTAGAACTGCCCGTCGCCTTCATGGTTGAAATCGGCGACCAGCGTGGCCTGCGAGGTGAATCCCAGCCACGGGAAGTCCTGGCGGTACGCGTTCGCCACCACGATATCCTCGCGGCGAAGCGGCGCGCCCAGGTCGTTCAGGCCCGAGTTGGTGTCCTTCTCCAGGCGCCGGAACCACCCGAGGTTGTACTGCCACTGGTTGTTGTCGCGCGTGCCGAACAGGCGGATGCCCAGCGGCACGTCCTGGAAGAGGAAGCCGCGGAAATCCGCGTTGAATGGCTGGATCCCCACGCGCACCGAATCGAAGTCGTAGCGCGGCGACACGTTGCGCAGGTGGACGTCGGCAAACAGCTCCTGGACCGCGAAATGGCTGTCGTCGCGCGTCGTGCCCTCGCGCGGGTCGATGCGCAGCGCGCGCACCTCCTCCACGTGGGAGCGATTCGCCTCGATGGCCGGCACGAAGCGAAACTCGTAGTCCGGCGGCCGGAAGGTCGTGTCGCCCTTGATGAGCGACATCGAGAGGACCAGCGTCTCCTCCAGGGTCCACTGCTTGCCTTGGCCGTACACGTCGTAGGACCCGGGACGGGCATTGGTCTGCGGTCCCACGGGCGTGGGAAGCCGCCGGGCCTCGAGCACGGTGTCCGATACGGCGCCCAGGTTGAGGAACCAGTCGGGCTGCAACCGGTGCGCGAGGTCCGGCCAATGCTCCCGCACCCACGGCTCGCTCGCGATCGGCAGGTCGGCCTTCAACGCATTCTGGTTGTACGGGTCGTACCAGGGGGCCGCGAAGCCCAGGGCGCGCATGATGCGCCAGCGATCGGGCACGGGCAGCGTCTCGCGCGGCGCATCGTAGGCGGGCATCGGCACCTGCGCCGGATCGACGGGCGGCGGGAAGTACCGCAACGGCTCGCTGGGGCCCGCGCGGCGCGGCGCGACTTCCTCGTCCGGATTGGAGGCCGGCGGATAGGGCCGTTCCTGCGCCAGGGCCGGGAGGGCGAAGAGCATCACGAGGCTAAAGGCCCGCGCAGACATTTTCGTCCGTGGAGTCGTTGAACGGCGCCTGCGGGCATTGCACGTAGCGAAGGCGGACGCCTCGCGGGGCGAGCGTGTCCGCGCGCATCGCGGGCGCCGCGTTCGCGAGGGCGCCCCCGGCTTGCGCGAGGCCGAGGAACGCGACCATGTCGTCCTGGTCCACGCCGTCGCCCGAGATGCCGACGGCGCCCACGAGACGGCCGCCGCGATAGATCGGGACGCCGCCCGGGAAGACCTGGGCGCCGTTGCGAAGGCGCGCGATACCGCCATCGGGGAGCGTCGATCCGGCCGGCGCCCTTCCCGCGCAGCCCTGCGAGAGGTCGCCCAGCACGCCCTTCACGAACTGGTTGTAGGCGAGGTCCAGCTGGAAGCCCACGTTGAACGGGCTCCAGCGCGCGAGCGGCGTCGAGAGCGGACCCTCCTGCGTGCCATCGATGCCGTCGGGAAAGTCGGGCCGGTCGATGTTTCCCACGGCCCGTGCGCTCCACGCGATGGTGCCCGTGAGGGCCGCCGGATCGCCGAGAAAATCGCGGACCCGGGGCACGTAGCCCGCGATCGAAGCGGTTCCCAGTCCCGAGAGATAGACCGCGTCGGGCGCGGCGGCGAGCTCGGCCGCCGCCTGCGGATGCGAGAAGAAAAGCGCGGTGCGCGCCTTCTGGACGGCCACGTCGATGCCGAAGGTCGGCGCATCGGGCGTGCGCACGAGCCCGAGCACGTTGCCCTCGACGTCCACCACGGACAGCGTCACCTCCGCGCTCGAGCCGAGCGGCCGGCGGATCTGCGCCCGGGCGCGGTGGGCGATCGCGAGGCCGTGGTTGAGCAGGTTCGCGACCTCCGCCGCGTCGAGGGAGCCATCGGCCGCATCGCGCGGCGCGAATCGCGGCGCGTTGGAGGCGTCGACGAGAATCCAGCCCTGCGACGCGGCGAACGCCCCCGTGTCGGGCCGCACGCCCGAGGCCGGGTCGCCGAATGCGGTGCCCGCGTGCACGGAGGCATCGACGAAACCATCGACCGCCACCAGCGCGCCCGGCAGCGCGTCGAAGGACGGCGCGCGCGACGGATCGGACGCGAGGCTCTCCGAGTCGACATAGCGGAACGTCCGGCCGTCGGCGGTGATGCGATCCCCGCGCACGTCCTGCGGCGCATCGAATCCCCGGCCCCCCGCCACGGCGATGAGCTCCTCTGCGTTGGTGTCGCTGTCGAAGATGTCGCGGTCGATGCCGTATTGCCCGTCGGCCTCGATGCCCACGCCGCCGACCAACACGCCGTCCTTGTAGAGCGGAAGGCCTCCCGGGTCTGCCGCGAGCCCGAGCGGCGAGCGTTTCGGGCCCACGCTGCCGTGCGACACGTTGCGGTTCACGTCCGAGCACGTGAGCTGCGAGAACTGCACGCCGTAAAGGGGCCCCGAGGGCTGCTGCGCCTCGCCCGGGTTGAAATGCTCCTGCACGATCTGGCTTGCGGTTCGCGTCGAGAAAGCGTTGCCGGCCGACGAGAGGTAGGCGCCCGTGATGGCCTTCGCGATGGCGGCGTGCGCGGCGGGAACGATGCCGGACGGCACGCCGTCGAGGCCGCCCTGCACGCCCAGCCCGCTCGAGATGGCCACCGTCGCCGGCGCGCCGTCCATGCGGAAGACCGCGAGCACGTTGCCGACGCGATCGACCACCGCGACCTGCGCGTGCACGTTGTGCGCCTGCGCCTCCCCCACCGCCTGCGCGATGATGCGCCGCACGTCGGCCACTGCGAGCAGCGGCGGTGCGCCCGCGCATCCCGAGGTGCACGCCGCCGGTGCTCCCGATGAGCCGCCGCCTGCGCCGCCGCACGCCGCGAGGCACGCGGGCAAGGCGAGCGCGAGCAGCGTGCTAGCGCGCATGGACCTCCTGCACGACGCGCTTCGGATCGCTCGGCACGAACGACGGATCCCACGGGTGGCGCGCGTCGTGGAAATCGTGGCAGAGCAGGCAATTGGAGGTGACCTTGCCGGTTTGCGGCCGCGATCCGCCGTGGCACTCGCGGCACGTCTCGATGGTGGGCATCGCCACTTCGTGCAGCGACTTGGACTTCGCGACGTCGTGGCAGTCCTGGCATTTCGATTGCGCATGGGCGGCGTGGTCGAAGCGCGCATGCGGCATCCACCGGTTGGAGGTGCGCACGGGCGCCACGCTCCAGGCGGGCGGCGCGGAGGCCGGCGCGGGCTTTCGAGCGACCTGGTGGCACGTCTTGCAGACCCGCACCTCGACAAGGTCGATCGCCACCGCGCGCGCCTTGCGCGAGGCAAGCCGCAACGCATTCTCCCGTTCGGCGGGAGTGGGCTCGCCCACGCGGCGCAGCAACCCTTCGCCCGGCACGCCGAACGCCTTCTGGAAGCTGTCGGAAACGCCGTTCAGGGCGAGCGACGCATAGAACTCGTCGATCATGGCCACGGCGGCGGCCGGGTCGCCGTGGGGCGCCTGTCGTTGCGTGACGGCGGGCTCGATCTCCAGGCGATGGCACTCCTGGCAGTCGCGCGCCATGGAGACGGGCTCGAACATGCGGCGCGAGGCGTCGGGCTTGTGGCAGCTCGCGCAATCGAGCGCCACGCGCCCGCGCGTCGGCGACTTCACGCCGGCCGGATCCAGGTGCTTCGCGTGGGGAAAGGCGAGGCCCGGATCGTCCACGAGCGGGTGCGCGCGATCCTGCCGCTCGCGGCGCGCTGCCGGCCCGGTGCCGATGGAGAGCTGGAACGCGGGATGCGCCTTCGCGAAATCGGAGACGGGGAGTACCTGCGCCCTGGGGGCGCGCGCGCCGAGGTCGCGGTGGCACGCGACGCAGAATCCGTCGTCGTCGCGATGCAGCGCCTTGGGACCCTTGTGCTCCTTGTGGCAGCTCGCGCACCGCTCGCCTGCGAAGAGCGCCGCCGGCTGCATCGCCTGCGCGACGTGGTGACCCACCTTGGCATGGCATTCGAGGCAGGCGCGATCCTTCACGTGCAGGAACGCGACCTGGTGGCACGCGCCGCACCGGTTCTCGATGGGCTGGTGCGCGAGCATCAGCCCGCCGGGGTTCCACTGCCGGTCGAGCCCGTTCGCTCCCCACGGCAGGTGCAGCACGTCGCCCGCGGGAATGGCGAGGCACGCGGCGAGGATCACGAGCAGGCCGAGCCACGCGGCGCCGCGCTTGGACATGCCGATGGAAGCGAGCGTCTTGAGCGAGGCGCGGCTTTCGAGGGCCGGCGTCTCCGCGAGGGGGCGCACGAGGTCCACCTTGACGGCACCGTCGAAGCCCGCCGGCGCGGGCAACGCCTCCAGGCGGTAGGGCCCGATGTCGAGCGGCGCGCCGGGGGTGAGGCGCACGGAGCGCACGCTCTTGCGGGTGATGTCCTCGCGGCCCGCCTCGCCCTCGAGGTACACCGGCCCGTCGCGGTTCACGATCATCCCCTGCTCCAGGGCGATGCGCGGGTCGGGCAGGTGGATCTCGCAGCTTGCGTTGCGGCCCACGCGGATCCACTCCGCGACCACGGTCTTGCGCGACTGGGTGGCGAGGCCCCCGCGGGTGCCCTGCTGGATCACGAGGAGCTTCATGCCCTCACCAGTAGATGAAGACCGACACGATGTGGGCGGTGAGCGCGGCGAGCAGCATGAAGGCGAGCGGCACGTGCAGGAAGAGCCAGAGGTCGAGGATGGCCTGGTAGCGCATGTCGCGGCGGGCCCGGGCGAGGAGCTGGTTCTTCTGGAGCAGCTCGCCGTACACCTCCTTGGAAAGCCGCGCCGCATCCCCCTTGAGGCCCGCGGCGACTCGCGGCCAGTCGCGCACCGCCGCGGCGGTCGGGCACGACGGGTCGCGCCCGCTCATGAGGCGCAGGACGCCCCCGCCGAGGCGGGTGCCGTTGACCGACCGGTCCACCAGCGCGAGGAGCGCGTCGGGAAGCGACAGCGCCTTCTCGCGCATCTCGCGGTCCACGTCGGCGATGCGCAGCAGGAGGGAGTCGAGCGTCTCCTCGCCGAGGTTGGCGGTCATCGCGCGCGGCACGCGCATGTACACGACCGTCCCGTAGAGGCCGCTCAGGACGACGGCGAGCATCAGCACGTAGGCGAGGGTATGAACGTTCCACCCCAGCTCGAATCCGGTGTGCAGCGTGACGATCACGACGAGCGCGACGCCCAGGTACACGTGCGCCGAAAGCCAGCCCTGGACGCTGCCCTGCGCGTCGTAGCGCCGCTTGCGCACGCCATACCAGAGGAGCCAGAGGATGAGGAGCGCGCCGATCGTGCCCAGCGTGTAGCCCAGCCACGTGCCGCCGTAGGGCTTGGGCACCGGGTCGTGCCAGAGGTAGGCGATCGCGGCGACCGCGCACAACGCGACGGACGCCTTGAACCAGCGGAACCGCGCGTACTCGAGAATCGAGTAGTGCCTCACCTGAGCCGACTTCTCGCGTTCCGTTGTCTTGCGCGCATTCTAATCGGAAGAGATGCCCCAGGCCATGACGGCCACTTTGCGCTAGCGCAAGGCCCCCCCGCCCCTTTCGTTATAATTTCATTCGCATTCCGAGAGTTACACCGCCCCGCATGGCCATTTTCTGGCTGCTCGCCACCCTCATGACCGCCGCCGCGCTCGCCTTCGTGCTGGTGCCGCTGCTGCGACCCCGCGCCCTCGCCGGCCCCAGTGCCGTGCAGGCGAACCTCGCCGTGCTGCGAGGGCAGCGCCGGGAGATCGAAGCCGACGTCGCGAACGGCGTGCTGCCGGCGAGCGAGCGCGAAGGCGCGCTCGCCGAGTTGGTCGACCGCGCCCGCGAGGATCTCGCCGAGCCGCAGGAACGCTCCGAGGCCACGTCGCGCCAGCCGTGGATCGCCGCGGTGGTCGCCGCTTTCCTGCTGCCGGTGTTCGCCTTCGGCGTGTACTTCACGCTGGGCTCGCCGCTTTCCCTGGGCACCGCGGGTGCGCCGGCGCCGCATGGGATGGGCGGCGAGAACGCCAAGATGGACGACAAGCAGATCGTGGCCATGGTCGAGAGCCTCGCGAAGAAGGTGCGCGAGCGTCCCGACGATGCGCAGGGCTGGGCGCTGCTCGCGCGCTCCCTCGCCGCGCTCGGACGCTTCGACGAGGCCGCGCGCGCCTACGAGCATCTCGCCACGCTGCTTCCCGGCAATCCCGACGTCCTGGCCGATTTCGCAGACGCCCTCGGCATGGCACAGGGCCGCTCGCTCGCCGGCCGCCCGGCCGAGCTCGCCCGCGAGGCGCTCGCGGCCGACCCGCATCACAAGAAGGCGCTCGCATTGGCCGCCACCGCCGCCCTGGACGCCGGCGACTACGCCGCGGCCGCCGGTTACTGGCAAACGCTCGCCGCGGACCTTCCGCCGGGCTCCGAGGATGCACGCCAGGTCGCGGCGATCCTCGAGGAGGTGCGGGGCAAGGCGGCCGCGGCCGGCAAGCCCATCGCCGAATCGCGGGTGGCGGCAGCCCCCGCACCCGCTGCCGCCGCGCCGGCGAAGATGCCCGGCGGCGCAGCAGCCGCCGATGCCACGACGGTGACCGGCTCGGTCGCGATCGCGCCCGCGTTGTCGTCGAAGGTCGCCGCCTCCGACACGCTCTTCGTCTTCGCGCGGGCCGAAGGCGGTCCGCGCATGCCGCTCGCGGTGCTGCGCTCCTCGCCCCCGGCGCTGCCGATGAGCTTCAAGCTCGACGACAGCATGGCCATGGGGCCCATGGCGAAGCTCTCGAGCGCCGCGGCAGTGCGCATCGAGGCGCGCATCTCGCGTTCCGGCAACGCGCTGCCGCAAGCCGGAGACCTGGTCGGCACCAGCTCGGTGGTGAAGCCCGGCGCGCGCGATGTCGCGATCCTGATCGACAAGGTGGTCCCCTGAGCGGGCTCGAGGCGCGCAACCTTGCCTGCGCCCGCGGAGACGTGCGCCTGTTCCGCGACGTCTCGTTCGCGGCGCAGGCCGGCGAATGGGTGGAAGTGCGCGGGCCCAACGGCAGCGGCAAGACCACGCTGCTGCGCGGCCTGGCGGGTCTCACGCGGCTCGAAGCGGGCGAGGTGCTGTGGAATGGAGCGCCCCCGCGTGCCGACGAATTCCGCGCGGACGTCCTCTACGCGGGGCATGCGGCCGGCGTGAAGGACGAGCTCACCGTGGAGGAGAACCTGCAGGTGGCGCTCGCATTGCGCGGCATCACGGTGCAAGCAGGTGCGTTCGACGAAGCCATCGCGCGCGTGGGCCTCGCCAGGCGCCGCCGCCTGCCGGCCCGCCGCCTTTCGGCCGGGCAACGCCGGCGCATCGGGATGGCCCGGCTCGTGCTCGACCCGGCGCCGCTCTGGATCCTCGACGAGCCGCTCACCGCGCTCGACGCCGACGGCGAAGCGCTCTTCAACGCCCTCCTCGAGCAGCACGTCGCCGCCGGGCGCGTCGCGGTGATCGCCACGCACCAGCCGCTTGCCGCGCGCCCCGCGCGCGAAGTCAGGCTCGGAGCATGAATGGTTTCACCTGGGCTTTCGCTCGCGACCTGCGCATCGCCTGGCGCCATCCCGGGGAGACGCTGCTGGTGATCGCCTTCTTCGCGCTCGTTTGCACGCTCTTCCCCCTGGGCATCGGCGCGGAGCCGCGCATCCTCGAGCGCGTGGGGCCCGGCGTGATCTGGGTTTGCGCCCTGCTGGCCGCCTTCCTGTCGCTGCCGGCGATGTTCGCCGCCGACTACACCGACGGCTCCCTGGAGCAGATGACGCTTTCGCCGCACCCGATGATGGCGTGGGCGAGCGGCAAGATCGCGGCCCACTGGGCGGTGACGGGCCTTCCCCTCACCGTGCTCTCGCCGCTCCTTGCCCTGCAATACGGCCTCGATGGAGCGACCCTCGGCACGCTCGCCTTCGGGCTGCTCATCGGCACGCCCCTGCTCTCGCTGCTGGGCGCGGCCTGCAGCGCGCTCACCCTGGGCGCGCGCGGCGGCGGCGTGCTGCTGGCACTCCTCGCGCTGCCGCTCTTCGTCCCGGTGCTCATCTTCGGCGCGGGCGCGGCCGAGGCGCAGGCCGCGGGCGTCTCGCCCGCACCCCACCTTTCCCTGCTGGGGGCGGGCCTGCTCGCAGGCTGCGTGGCCCTTCCGCCCGCCGTGTGCGCCGCCATCCGAATCGCCCTGGACTGACGCGATGAACTGGTTCTACTTCGCCTCGCCCTCGACCTTCTACCGCCTGGCCGGATGGGTGGCCCCGTGGGCGTTCGCCGCCGCGGCGATCCTCGCGGCCGCCGGCCTCTACATGGGCCTCGTGGTGGCGCCCACCGACGCGCAGCAGGGCGAGGTCTATCGCGTGATCTTCATCCACGTCCCGGCCGCCTGGATGTCGATGTTCCTGTACCTCGTGATGGCCTGCTATGCCGCGCTCTCGCTCACCTTCAACACGAGGCTGGGCGCCATGATGGCGCGCGCCCTCGCGCCCACCGGCGCGATGTTCACGTTCGTGGCCCTCTGGACGGGCGCCTTCTGGGGCCGGCCCACGTGGGGCACTTACTGGGCGTGGGACGCGCGCATGGTCTCCGAGCTCGTGCTGCTCTTCCTCTATTTCGGCTTCATGGCCCTCGCCAACGCCTTCGAGGACCCGCGCCGCGGCGACCGCGCCGCCTCGCTCCTCGCGCTGATCGGGGTCGTGAACCTGCCGATCATCTATTTTTCCGTCCAGTGGTGGAACACCCTGCACCAGGGCTCCACCGTGAAGTTCACCGGCACCTCCATGCACGTGACGATGCTGTGGGGCATGCTGCTGATGGCCTTCGCGTGCTGGATGTATGCCATGGGCGCGACGCTGGTGCGGGCGCGTGCCATCATCCTGGAGCGCGAGCGTCGCACGCGCTGGGCGAGGGCCTTGTGAACCACCAGTACTACCTCTGGATGTCTTACGGGATGACGGCGATCGCGATCGCCGTCGAGATCGCCACGCTTGCGCTGCGGCGCGCGCGGGCATTGCGGGCCATCGAAGCGGAGCGTGACCTTGAAGCCCAGGACTAGGCGCGCGGTGTGGATCGTCTCCGGCCTCGCCGTGCTCGGCGTCGCGGCGGCCCTGGTGCTGAACGCATTCCAGTCGAACCTCGTGTTCTTCTTCACGCCGAGCCAGGTGGCCGCGCACGAGGCCCCGCAGGGGCGCAACTTCCGCATCGGCGGCCTGGTGGAGGCCGGAAGCGTCGTGCACGACAAGGATGCGCTCACGGTGCGCTTCCGGGTGACCGACATGGCGCAGACCGTGGCCGTCACCTACACGGGCATCCTCCCGGACCTCTTCCGCGAGGGCAAGGGCGTGGTCGCGCAGGGACGCATCGAGCCCGACGGCGTCTTCCACGCCAACGAGGTGCTCGCCAAGCACGACGAGAACTACATGCCTCCCGAGGCGGCCGAGGCGCTGCGCAAGGCGGGCCATCCGATGGACAAGTCCGCGTTCGCGGGCCAGAAAGGCGGACGATGATCCCCGAGCTAGGCCACTTCGCCCTCATCGTCGCCCTCGCCCTCGCGCTGGCGCAGGTCGCGCTCGCCTTCTTCGGCGCGCGCACCGGCATCCCGGCGCTCCTGGGCGCCACGCGCCCCATCGCCGTCGGCCAGTTCGTCTTCGTGGCCGCCGCCTTCGCCGCGCTCGCCTACTGCTTCGTGACGAGCGACTTCTCGGTGCTCAACGTGGCGAGCCATTCGAACTCGAAGCTGCCCGTGCAGTACCGGTTCGCCGCCACGTGGGGATCCCACGAGGGATCGATCCTGCTCTGGGTGCTCATGCTTTCGGGATGGGCGTTCGCGGTCGCCGCGTTGAGCCGGTCGCTGCCGGAGCGCTTCGTGGCGCGCGTGCTCGGCGTGATGGGGCTCGTGAGCGTGGGGTTCCTGCTCTTCCTCCTGCTCACTTCCAATCCGTTCGAGCGCCTCCTGCCGGCGGCCGACGAAGGGCAGGACCTGAATCCCCTGCTCCAGGATCCGGGCATGGTCATCCATCCGCCGATGCTCTACATGGGCTACGTCGGATTCTCGGTCGCCTTCTCGTTCTCCCTCGCCGCGCTGATCGAGGGGCGGCTGGACGCCTCCTGGGCGCGCTGGTCGCGGCCGTGGACCACGGCGGCGTGGAGCTTCCTCACGGTGGGCATCGCTCTGGGCAGCGCCTGGGCCTACTACGAGCTGGGCTGGGGCGGCTGGTGGTTCTGGGATCCGGTCGAGAACGCTTCCTTCATGCCGTGGCTCGCGGGCACCGCGCTCATCCATTCGCTCGCGGTCACGGAGAAGCGCGGCACGTTCCGCAGCTGGACGGTGCTCCTCGCGATCGTGGCCTTCTCGCTTTCGCTGGTGGGGACCTTCCTCGTGCGCTCGGGCGTGCTCACCTCCGTGCACGCGTTCGCGACCGACCCGCGGCGCGGCGTGTTCATCCTCATCTTCCTGGTGGCCGTGATCGGCGGCTCGCTCGCGCTCTTCGCGTGGCGCGCGCCGCGCGTGGGGCTGGGCGCCGGGTTCTCCGCGATCTCCCGCGAGTCGATGCTGCTCGCCAACAACGTGCTGCTCACGGTGGCGATGTCGGCGGTCCTCCTGGGCACGCTCTACCCGCTCTTCCTCGATGCGCTCAACCTCGGCAAGATCTCCGTGGGCCCGCCTTACTTCGATGCGGTGTTCGTCCCGCTGATGGCACCGGCCGTCTTCCTCATGGCGGTGGGGCCCATCGCGAGCTGGAAGCGCGCGGAGCTTCCCGGCCTCTGGATCCGCCTTCGCTGGGCGCTCGCCGCGTCGGTGGCCGCCGCGCTGCTGCTGCCCTTCGCGTTCGGCCGGCATTCGGTGCTCGTCGTGCTGGGGCTGTGGCTGGCCCTCTGGGTGATGGCCGCCACGGCGGTGCAGCTGCACGCGCGGATCTCGACGGCGCCGCAGGCCACGCTTCGCGCGCGCTGGGCCGCGCAACCGCGCTCCTGGTACGGGATGACCGTCGCCCACGTGGGCATCGCGGTCTTCATCCTCGGGGTGACCCTCGTGAAAGGCTACGAGACCGAGCGCGACCTGCGCATGACGCCGGGCCAGAGCGTGACCATCGCCGGCTACGAGTTCACCTTCCGCGGCACGCAAGAGGTGCCCGGCCCCAACTACACGGCCGTGCGCGGCGACTTCGAGGTGAAGAAGCCGGGCGGCACGCCGTTCGCGATGAATCCCGAGAAGCGCGCCTATCCGGTCGCCGGCCAGACCATGACCGAAGCCGCCATCGACTGGGGCGTGATCCGCGACCTCTACGTGTCGCTCGGCGAGCCCGTGGGCGACGGCGCCTGGGGCGTGCGCATCTACCACAAGCCCTTCGTGGACTGGATCTGGGGCGGCTGCTTCCTGATGGCGATCGGCGGGATGCTCGCGGTGAGCGACCGGCGCTACCGCCTGCGCAAGGAAGCCGCGATGCCCGCGGGCGCCGCGGCGGCGAAGGCCTGAACGTGAAGCTGCGCTACATCCTCCCGCTCGCCGCCTTCTTCCTGCTCGCGGTGTTCCTCGCCGTGGGGCTCACGCGCGACCCGCGCGAGATCCCCTCGCCCTTCATCGGCAAGCCCGCGCCCGCCTTCCGCGTGGCCGAGCTGCACGAGCCGGCGCGCATGATCGCGCCCGAGGACATGAAGGGCAAGGTCTGGATGCTCAACGTCTGGGCCTCGTGGTGCGTGTCGTGCCGCGTGGAGCACCCGGTCCTGCTCGACTTCGCCAGGAAGAATGCGGTGCCCATCGTCGGGCTCGACTACAAGGACCAGCGCGAAGACGGCCTGCAGTGGCTGCAGAAGCTCGGCAACCCCTATGTCGCGTCCGCCTTCGACGAGGACGGCAAGATCGGCATCGACTACGGCGTCTACGGAGTCCCCGAGACGTTCGTGATCGACAAGCAGGGGATCATCCGCTACAAGCAGATCGGCCCGGTGACGCCGGAGGCGCTGGAGGCCAAGATCCTGCCGCTGCTGAAGAGCCTGGGCGCATGAGGCGCTGGCTCGCGATCCTGGTCGCGGCCTGCTGCGGCCTCGCCTACGCGCAGTCCGAGGAAGTGGCCAAGCCCGACCCGGTGGTCGAGGCGCGCCTCAAGGCGCTCGCCGAGGAGCTGCGCTGCCTCGTCTGCCAGAACCAGACCATCGCCGATTCGAACGCGCCGCTCGCGCACGACCTGCGCAACGAGATCCGCGAGCAGGTGGCGCAGGGCAAGACCGACGACCAGATCCGCGAGTACATGGTGGCGCGCTACGGGGATTTCGTGCTTTACCGGCCGCCCTGGAAGCCGGTCACGCTGCTGCTCTGGATCGGCCCCTTCGCGCTCCTCGCCCTGGGCGCCTTCATCTTCATGCGCATGACGCGCCGCCGCGGCCCGGCCACCGAGGACGAGAGCGTGCCCCGCAGGAGCCGCGCGGAAGTCGAAACGCTGCTCGGGAAAGACTAGGCGGGCTGCGCTGCGACGGGCCGGGGCGCCGCCGCCGCCGGCTCCACGAATCCCATCTCGCGCGAGATCTCGCGCGCGGCCGACACCGCGAGGTGCGCGAGCTCGTCGGCGCGTGCGCCGAGGATCGACTTGTCCTGGCCCCACACGCCGATCGCCGCCACCACGTTGCCGCTGCGGTCGCGCACCGGTGCGCCGATTCCGCCCACCCCCGCGCGGAACTCGCCGCGGTTGATCGAATAGCCCCGCATGCGCGTCTCCTCGAGGTCGCGCTCGATGTCCTTGCGGCGCGTCATGGTGAGGGGCGTGTAACGCTTCACGTGCTCGAAGGCCTGGTCGAGCGCGACGGGCCCCATCCACGCGAGCATCGCCTTGCCGGTGGCGACCACGGTGGCGGGAACGCGCGAGCCGATGCTGGTCATGGCCTTCAGGGGCTGCAGGCTGTCCACCTTGTCGACGTAGACAACGTAGCCGCCGTCCCACACCGCGAGCTGCACCGATTCGCGCGTGTCCTCGCACAGGCGGCGCAGGCGCGGGCCGGCGACCGACTGGAGGTCCACGTCGCGCACCAGCATGGAGCCCATCTCCCAGAGCTTGAGGGTGGGCGAATAGCGGCTCGTGGCCGGGTCCTTCTTCACGTAGCCGAGGATGGACAGCGTCGAGAGCAGCCGGTAGACGTTCGGCTTGGTGAGGCCGAGCTCGCGGGAGAGCTCGGTGAGGCGCCTGGGTTGGTTGGACTTCACCAGCGCCTCGAGGAGGTTCAGCGCCTTCTGGACCGTCTGTTCCATAGGCCTCCCACCGCCCTTGTTCAAGTTTCGCAGATCGTACCACCGGCGAGGTGGCCGTTTCTTGCGCTAGATCAGCGTGGGACGATCGGGAAGCTCGTTTTTCTTCTCGCCGTGGCCGGGAAACTCCTGCCCCAACAGGCGCGCCACGCCGCGCACGCCGGCGACGGCCCCCTGCTCGTAGTGCCCTTGCGCGAACGCCGTTTCCATCTCCCGGCAGATCGACCGCCAGTCCTCGTCGGGGACCCGCGCGCTGATCCCGCGGTCGGCCACGATCTCCACCGCGCGCTCGGCGAGCAGGACGTACACCAGCACGCCGTTGTTCTCCTCGGTGTTCCAGACGCCGCGCAGCGCGAAGACTTCGCGCGCGCGGTCGCGCGCGGTGACGCCGTGCCAGAGCTGCCACGTGTTGAGCTCCGCCTCCACGACGAAACAGATCTCGCCGCGGTGCGTGCGCTCCTGCGCCGCGATCTCAGCCTGGATGGCATCCAGCGTCAACGAGGGAAACGCGTGCGCGGCGCGGCCGGGATGCATGAGCGCGTGCCGCGCGAAACGCCTCGCTTCCATCACCAGGATCCCGAGGCGCCGCCGCCGTCGAAGGATCCGCCGCCGCCGCTGAAACCGCCGCCGCCGCCGAATCCACCGCCGCCCCCGCCGCCCCATCCGCCCGGGATGTAGCCGCCGCCCCAACCGCCTCCGCGCACGGCGCGGCCCACGCCGCTGCCCGAGACGAGCGTGAAGATGAATGCCGCGATGGCGGCGACGACCGTGATGCCCAGGCTGCCGATGACGAGCCACGCCACGACCGCGGTGAGGCCCGAGGTGAGGCTCGCGCCGAAGAAACGCCCGAACATCGAGCGAAGGACGAGCCCGACGACGGGCACGAGGATCACGCCAAGCCAGACCAGGTCCCCGATCGAGGACGAGGGGCTCGCACGCGAAGCGGCCCGGCGCTCGGGAAGCGGCAGCGACTCGCCCTCGATCGCCTTCACGATCGCGTCCGCGCCGGCATCGATGCCGCCCGCGAAGTCGCCCTGGCGGAAATGCGGAGCCACGAGGTCGGCGACGATGCGCTTGGACAGCGCGTCGGTGAGGGTGCCCTGCACGCCCCGTCCCGTGTGGATGCGCATCTTGCGGTCGTTCTTCGCGACGACGAAGAGCACGCCGTCGTCCACACCCTTGCGCCCGAGCTTCCACTGGTCGGTCACGCGGCCGGCGAACTCCTCGATGGACTCCTGGCCGATCGTGGGCACCAGCAGCACCACGACCTGCGAGCCGTGCGAGCGATCGAAGTCGGCGAGCTTCGCATCCAGCGCCGCGCGTTGCCCGCTATCCAGCGTGGACGTGAGGTCGACCACGTGCCCGGTGAGCGCCGGGACGGGCGTCTCCTGCGCGTGCGCGCCGAGCGCCGCGGCGAGCAACGCGCCCGCCGCGAGGAACCGGCGAAGGAAGGCGGACATCGCGCGGGGCGCTACTTGCCGGGCGCCGGGGCCGCGGGCGCCGGGCGCGAGAAGTCCACCTTGGGCGGGGCCGCGATCGCCTTCTCGTTCTCGACCGTGAACGACGCCTTCTCCTTGTAGCCAAACAGCATCGCCGTGAGGTTGGTGGGGAACTGGCGCGTGAGCACGTTGTATTCGCGCACGGCGGCGATGAAGCGGTTGCGCGCGGTCGTGATGCGGTTCTCCGTGCCCTCGAGCTGCGCCTGCAGGTCGCGGAAATTCTGGTCGCTCTTCAGCTGGGGGTAGTTCTCCGCGACGACCAGCAGCCGGCCGAGCGCGCCCGAAAGCTGCCCCTGCGCCTGCTGGAATCTCTGCATCGCCGCCGGATCGCTGATGGCCTCGGGCGGAAGGGTCACGGAGGTCGCCTTCGCGCGCGCCTCGGTCACGCCGATCAGCACGTCGCGTTCCTGCGAGGCGTAGCCCTGCACGGTGGCCACCAGGTTGGGAATGAGGTCGGCGCGGCGCTGGTACTGGTTGAGCACCTCGCCCCAGGCGGCCTTCACCTGCTCGTCCTTGGTCTGGAACTCGTTGTATCCGCAGCCGGAAAGCGTGAGCGCGGCCGCGAGGCTGAAGACCCACAGGAGCTTGCGCATGTTGTCGTTCTCCGAAGGAAGGCTCGCCATCGAGCCGTTAAAGAAAATGGGGGGCGACGGCGCCCGATTTCAAGCCGCCCCGCCCGCGAGCGTGCGGCGCGCGAACACCAGGTCTTCCCATGCGCGCGCCTTCTCGGGCAGGCTGCGCAGCAGGTAGGCCGGATGGTACGTGACGACGACGGGCGTGCCGCGATACCTGTGCACCTTGCCGCGCAGGCTCGCGAGGCTCGCCTCGGTGCCGAGCAGCCGGATCGCGGCGGTCTTGCCCAGCGCCACGATGAGCTTCGGCCCGATGAGCTCGATCTGCCGGTCGAGGTACGGCGCGCACGCGGCGCTCTCCGCCGGCGTCGGCGTGCGATTGCCCGGCGGGCGGCACTTCACGACGTTCGCGATGTACGCCTCGCGCCCGCGCGCGATGCCGATCGCGGCCATCATGCTGTCGAGCAGGCGCCCGGCCTGCCCCACGAAGGGCTCGCCCTGCTCGTCCTCGTCGGCGCCGGGCCCCTCGCCCACGAAAAGCCAGGGGGCCGATTCGTTGCCGACGCCGAACACGGCCTGCTTGCGCTGCTTGCAGAGCTCGCACGCCCTGCATGCACGCACCGCTTCGCGAAGCTCGTTCCAGCCGAGCCCCTGCGCGGACGGTGGCACAGCCTCCTGCATCCCGGCCGCCGGCTGCGCCGCGGCAAGCCCGTAGAGCGAGGCCACCTCCGCGAGCTCGAGCTCGCGCAGCTCGCGCTCCTTCATCACAACGCGAGCCCGAGGAAGAGCGCGTCCTCGCGCCCCGAGGGGGCCGGATAGTATTCGGGCCGGATGGCGATCTGCTGGAAGCCGTGCTTGCGGTAGAGGTGCCGCGCGGCGAGGTTCGACGGCCGCACCTCGAGGTAGACGATCTGGCACGAGGCCGAGCGTGCGATCTCGACCATGTGGCGCAGGAAATCCCCGCCGATGCCCTGGCCCTGCCACTCGGCCGCCACCGCGATGTTCAGCAGGTGCGCCTCATCGAGCGCGATCATGAGGATCGCGTAGCCGATCACCGTCTCGCCGTGCACGATGGTCCAGCAGTCGTAGCCCGCGTTCACCGAATCGCGGAAGTTGCCCAGGCTCCAGGGAAATGTGTAGAGCGATTTCTCGAGCTGCGCGACCTGGGCGAGGTCGGCCACCCGCATGCGGCGGTAGTGGACGTGCGGGACGGGAACAGCGCTCAACGCCGGGCCTGCCGCCTTTCCTCGCTCGTGAGAGCAACCTTGTCCCTCAAGTATAGGGGCAGCGCGTCCTGCGGGCGAAGGCCGGCGCCGCCCGCGAGGCGGCGCGATGCCACGCGGGCGACCGCGCCGGCGCGAGGCAAGTCGCCTTCCAGGCGCATCGAAACGGGACGCGCGTAGGCCTCGCGCAGCCACCCGTGGCGATCGAAGCCGCTGCCCGTGGCCGCCCAGCTGTGGCCCGGCAATTCCGGAAGCGACGCCGCGTCCACGAGGCGCGGCGCGATCACCTCGTCCCAGTCCTTGCCGTTGCGCGCGTAGGCCGCGAGATAAGCCTCGCCCATGCGCGCGTCGAACGCGGCGATCACGCGCGATTCGTTGGCTTGCTCGGCGAGCGCGAGCAGCGAGGGCACCGGCACCACCGGCCGGTCCGCGGCGTACGCCATCCCCTGGACGAGGCCGCAGGCGATGCGAATGCCGGTGAAGGAACCCGGCCCCTGCCCGAACGCGAACGCATCGAGCCCGCGCGGGGCGAGGTGCGAACGCTCGAACAATCGCGCGACCATGCCGGCGAGGAGCTCCGAATGGCGGTTGAGGGCGAGGGTCTCTTCCACGAACAGCTCCTGGCCCCGCAGCAGGGCGGCCGAGCAGAGCTCCGTGGAGGTCTCGATGGCGAGGAGGTTCAAGCGCGCATTATACCCTGAGGCGCGAGACCTGAGGCACGAGATACGAACTAAACTATTTGTAAATCAATAAATTAAGAGCTAGTTTTAAAGTTGTTTATAGGATCGGGAGCCGCTCGAAGCGGCCGCCGAGGACGGGCTTGGAATCGATGCCCCACCAGCGATCGAGAAAGGTCGCGTAGTAGCCGCGGAAGTCCACCGCCAGGGGCAGGTTGCCATTTCCGTCGAGGCGTCCCAGCGCGGGTGCCGCGCCATACAGGCCGCCTTTCACGGCGCCGCCCGCCACGAAATGCGCGCTCGCCGTCCCGTGGTCGGTGCCGCCGCTCTGGTTCTCGCGCGGCCGGCGCCCGAATTCGGCGTAGGTCGCGATGATCGTCGAGTCCCAGCGGCCGATCTCGATCAACGCCTCGCGCAGCGCCGTGAGGCCCTCGGCGAATTGGCGCAGCAGGTTCGCGTGCGTGCCCTGCTGGTTCGCGTGCGTGTCGAAGCTGCCGAGCGACAGGCGCACCACCGCGGTCCCGGCTTCGTTGCCCGCGAGCTGCGCGGCCGTGCCGACGGAGTTTCCGAACGGGCTGCGCGGAAACTCGGTGTCGAACTTGCGGCCCGCCTGCAGCCGCCCGGCCGACACCATCACGTCGCGCTCGACGCGCAGGATATGGGCGAGCGCCGGGTTGCGCGACTGGCCCTCCTCGGCGTGGACCAGCTTCGCGTTGCGCAGGAACTGTTCCGGGTTGGACAACGCGATGGCGCGCGCGCCGGTTCCCGCGAGCGGCCCCATCGCATTGGGCCCCACCACGACGCCGTCGGCGGCGAAGCTGGCGGGCGACGGCGCGAGCGCGAAGGCGCGCGTGAGCCAGCCTTCGGTGAGGTATTCGTCGCTGCGCGACGCGGTGTCCCAGATCTCGATGGAGCGGAAGTGCGAAAGGTTCGGGTCGGGATAGCCCAGCCCCTGCACGACGGCGAGCTCGTGGCGATCCCAGAAGGCCCTCAGCGGCGCGAGCGACGGATGCAATCCGGCGGCCTCGGTGAGCTGCACCACCTGGTCGCGCGCGATCGCTATGCGGGGACGCAAGGTTGCGTACGCCGGATCGGCGTAAGGGATCACGGTGTTCAGGCCGTCGTTGCCGCCCTTGAGCTCCACCAGCACGAGGAGCTTGCGCGCCGGCGCGTCGGCCGCCGCGGCGAGACGCGCCATGCCGGCGAACGGCACGAGTGCCGCGAGCTGCAGGAAACGCCGGCGGTCGAAGGTCATTTGAGCTGGAACGCGGGATCGAAGGCGAGCGAGCGAGCAAGCTCGGCGCCCTCCAGGCCCTCGACGGGATCCACGGGCGCGGTGGCGAGGACGAGCCTCTCGAGCCGCTCGCGCGAGGCCGGAACGCGCGAGGCATCGAATGCGTAGTCGGACATGCCGCGCTCCAGCGCGCGGCGGTAGCGCTGCTCCTGCGCGCCGGCCTGCGTCTCGTCGCGCGGCGCATCGGCCGCGGCCATCATCGCGGGCTGCGTGCCGCGCAGGAGGCGGTCGATCCACTGCTTGCGCCCGAGCAGCGTCGCCGAGTCGATCCACGCGTTGCCGCCGGGCCAGCCCTTCACGTTGGGCGGCGAGAACGGGTTCTGCCCGAGCGCGGCGCATGCGAACACCGCGGGGCGCAGGTCGAAGGGATGGATCGCGAACATGCGCAGGCTCCCCACCACCAGCTCGACGGGCGATTTCACGAGCGTCGCGCGATTCTGCGGGGCCCAGAATGCATCCGACAGGAGGATCGCGCGAACCAGGGGCTTCACCTCATAGCGGTTGTCGCGCAGCACGTCGGCCCAGCGCGCCACTTCCCGCGGATCCGGGTCCTGCGAGACGAATTCGCGCCAGAGCTTGGTCGAGATGAACTGCGCGGTCTCGGGGCGCGAGAGCAGGATGTCGAGGACGTCGTCGCCGTCGAGCCGCCCCGTGCGGCCGAGCACGGTCTTCTCTGCGTAGTCGTGCCACGCCGGGCGGTACGTGTAGGTGCCGGTCTCGCGGTCGATGCTCCAGCCGGTGAACGCGCGCGCCGCCTCCTTGATGTCGCGCTCCGTGTAATGCCCCTCGCCCAGCGTGAAGAGCTCCATCACCTCGCGCGCGAAGTTCTCGTTGGGCGCCTGCTTGCGGTTGCCCGCGTTGTCGAGCCACACGAGCATCGCCGGGTCCTTGGCCACCGCGTGCAGCAGGGTCGCGAAGTTGCCGAGCGCCTCGCTCCTCAGCAACGCGTTCTGCTGGTACATGAGCCGCGCCGAGCGGACCTTCTGCTGGCTGGTGGCGAAGTGGTTGTGCCAGAAGAGCGTCATGCGCTCGGTGAGCGGGCTGGGCGTGAGGATCATCTCGCGCAGCCACCAGGCGCGCAGCTCGAAGCCCTGCTCCACGAGCTTGCGCTGGGCCGCCTTGCGCTGCTCGGCGTCGAGGCCGCGAAAGCGCGCGTACGGCTCGAAGGGCTCGTCCACCAGCGCGGGGGGCTTCACCGAGGCTTCGCGGCGAATGCCGGCAAGCAGCTTGTCCACCGCCGCCGCGCGATCCAGGGCCGCGACCTGCCAGATTTCCTCGTCGGTCGCGCCGAACCCGGTGCGGTTGAGCAGGTGCCGCGCGCCCTCGTAGCCGATCGGCTCCGCCGCGGCGGCCGATGCGGCGGCGAAGAGGAGGAAGAGGAAGATCCTCATGGGCGGGCGTGCGATGCGAATCGCCGCCGGCGCCGCCGTCATGGCACGGCGCCGGCAGCGGGCCTCACTTCTGGGCGCGGTGCTTCTCGCGAGCCGCCTTCAGCTCGTCGGGCGTGATGAAGCCGTCCTTGTTGGCGTCGATCTCGTCGAAGTGCTCCGCCAGGCGCGGCGCGCCGGCCTGCGCTTCGGCGCGGCTCAGGCGCCCGTCGCCATCGGTATCGAGCCTCTTGAAGCGCTCGGCCGCGCGCTCCTCGCGCTTGGATCCCGCCTTCTGGTGGAAGGCCTGCAGTTCCTCGTTCGTGATCTGGCCATCGTGGTTGGTGTCGATTTCGTCGAAGTGCTGCGAAATCCTCGGCAGCGACTTGGCCGCCTCGTCGCGGCTGATCATGCCGTCGCCGTTGGTGTCGGCCTTCTTGAGGCGGGCCATGAAATCCTGGCCACCGCCTTGCGGCCCAGCCGCATAGGTGGCGCCGGCCGCGGCGAGGCCCAGGGCGGCGAGCAGTGCGAAGTGCTTCATGTGCGATCTTCCTTTCGTTCGGATCGTGGCATCGGGCGGGGTGCCCAAGGGTAAACGGATCAACGCGCCGCCGCCGAACCGGGCCGACGCCGAGTTGTAACAACAGGTAAGGGCAGGGCCGCAAGTCTGCGCCGCTGCTAAGATTTCCGCTGCATGCAAGCCCAGGGACAACGCCAGAGGGTGCTCGTGGTCGACGACGACCTGCGCCTGCGCGACCTGCTCAAGCGCTACCTCGGCGAGCAGGGCTTCGCGGTGGACACCGTTGCCGATTCCGCGGCGATGGATCGCCAGCTGCAGCGGGTGCGCTACGATCTCATGGTGCTGGACCTCATGCTGCCCGGCGAGGACGGGCTCGCCATCTGCCGGCGCCTGCGCAAGCAGGACAACCGCATGGCGGTCGTGATGCTCACCGCCAAGGGCGACGACGTGGACCGCATCGTGGGCCTCGAGTTGGGTGCCGACGACTACCTCGCCAAGCCGTTCAATCCGCGCGAGCTGGTGGCGCGCATCCATGCGGTGCTGCGCCGGCAGGCGCGGGCGGAGACGCCGGGCGCGCCGAGCGCCGAGCCCAGGGTGGTCGAGTTCGGGCCCTTCGCGCTGCACCTCGCGAGCCGCGCGCTCACGCGCGGCGGGGCCAACATCCCGCTCACCACCGGGGAATTCTCCCTGCTCAAGGCGCTCGCGATGCACCCGCGCGAGCCGATGTCGCGCGACAAGCTGATGGACCTCGCGCGCGGCCGCGAGCACGAGAGCTACGACCGTTCGATCGACGTGCAGGTCTCGCGCCTTCGCAAGCTGCTGGGCGAGGATCCGCAGCAACCCCGCTACATCCAGACCGTGTGGGGCTTCGGGTACGTCTTCATCCCCGACGGCCTGCCGCACAAGTGAGGCTGGTCCCCGACTCGCTGCTCTCGCGCACGCTGCTCGTGCTGGTGGCCGCCCTCGTGCTCTCGCAGGTGGCCGCGGTCTGGTTCCTGCACGAGTACGTGACGCGCCCGCGCGCCTCGTTCGGCATCGGCCAGTTCGTGAGCCACCTGAAGACCATCGACGCCGCGCTGCAGACCATGCCGCCCGCCCAGGAGCAGGAATTCATCGCGCGCATCGCCGAGCGCGAAGGCATCCGCATCCTGCCGGCGAGCGCCATGACCGAGCCCATCGAGCCGGCCGCGGATGTCGCGCCGATCCATGACCTGCGCGAGCGAATCCACGAGCTCTTCGGCCAGCAGGCCGATGTGTACGTGCGAACCGGCGACCTCGTGGCAGGCGCGCGGCCCCCGGGGCGAGCCCCGCTGCTCTGGGTGCGGCTGCCCGCGGGCGAGAGCAGCTATTGGGTCGCCTTTCCGCGCGGGCGAATCGAGCGCGACACGACGCAGGCGCTGGTGGGCTGGGGCGCGGTGGGCCTGCTCATCGCGGTCCTCGCCACGTTCTTCATCGTCTGGACGCTCAGCCGCCCGCTGTCGGACCTTTCGCGCGCGGCGCAGCACCTGGGACGCGGCCGCGACCCCGACCCGGTACCCGAGACGGGACCTGCCGAGATCCGGGCCGTGGCGCGGGCGTTCAACACGATGAAGGAGGACCTGCGCAAGGCCGAGCGCGACCGCGCGGCGTTCCTCGCCGGCGTCTCGCACGACCTGCGCACGCCGCTCTCGCGCCTGCGCCTGGAAGTCGAGATGCTCGAGGGCAAGGTCGAGGAAGCGGCGCAGGCAGCGATGGTGAGCGACGTCGAGGAGATGAACAAGATCATCGACCAGTTCATCGACTTCATGAGGAGCGAGGCCTCGGAGCCGCTGGTCGCGGTGAACCTGTCGGAGCTCGCGCGCGCCTGTGCCGAGCGCGCCGCGCGCGCCGGCGTGCAGATCCGCTGCGAGCTCGCCGACGTGCCCGTGCAGATGCTGCGTCCCCTCGCCATGCAGCGCCTGGTGGACAACCTGGTGGCCAACGCCGCGCGCCACGCGGGCGGCGAGATCCTGCTGCGCACTTCGGAGCCGGCGGGCTCGGTGGCCCTCTCGGTCCTCGACCGCGGGCCGGGCATCCCGAAGGACCTGGTGGAGCGCCTCAAGGAGCCCTTTACACGGCGCGACGAGGCGCGCAGCGGCTCGTCGGGCGCTGGCCTGGGCCTTGCCATCGCAAACCGCGTGGCCGCCATCCACGGCGGCCGCCTCGACCTGCTCGCCCGGGACGGCGGCGGGCTGGAAGCCCGGGTCACCCTTCCCGCTTCCTGAAGGGCTTTCGTGTCATCCGAAAAGGGCCACCGTGCGTTGCCCAAATGTCGCATGTACGCGTCCGTCATGGCGGCGCACAATGCATTGGCAGGACCGAAGCTACGGAAGGAGCTCGAGATGAAAGCGATCCAGTCGCTGATGGGCGTGGCGCTCGCGGCCACGGCACTCACATTCGGCACGGCGGCCCAGGCACAACACTCCGGGGGCGGCCATTCGGGCGGCGGCGGTGGGCACGGCGGCGGCAGCGGCGGTGGTTGGCACGGCGGCAGCAGCGGCGGTGGCTGGCATGGCGGCAGCGGCGGCTGGCACGGCGGCTACTGGCATGGCGGCCACTACCACAGCTACTACTACCCGACGGTCGGGTTCTACTGGGGCTGGCCCGCATACTGGGGCCCGTGGTGGGGCTATCCGTACTACTACGACTACTATCCCTACGGCTCCTATGGCTATGCGTACCCGCCCTACCCGGGTGACGGGTATCCGCAGGCCTATCCCGAGGGCACGATGCCTCCTTCGGACGTGGCGCCCAGCAACGCGCCCGGCGGGCCGACCCAGGCGCCGACCTACATGAACTACTGCGAGTCGGCCAAGGCGTACTTCCCGAAGGTCACCACGTGTCCGGAGGGCTGGAAGTTCGTGACGCCGCAGTAGCGGCGGGCGCGCGCGCGGGCTGGCCGAAGAAGTCCAGGACGTCGGCCAGCCGCCGCGTTCGCGTGAACGGCGGCAGCGCCCGCCATATGCGCCGGCCGTAAGGCTTGTCCACGAGGCGCGGGTCGCAGATCACGAGCGCCCCGCGGTCCGACTCGTCGCGGATCAATCGCCCCGCCCCCTGCTTCAACGAGATCACGGCGCGCGGCAGCTGGTAGTCCATGAAAGCGTTGCCGCCCGCGCGGTTGATGCGCTCGATGCATGCAGCGAGCACCGGATCGTCGGGAGGATTGAACGGCAGGCGGTCGATGGCGACCACGGATAGCTGCTCGCCTTTCACGTCCACGCCTTCCCAGAACGACTGTGAGCCCACGAGGATCGCGTTCGGGGAGCGGCGGAAGCGCTCCAGCAGCTCGTTCTTGGCGCTGCGCCCCTGCAGCAGGAGCGGCCAGTCGAGCGCTTCGGCGGAAAGCTTCGCGGCGACGAGCTCGTGGCCGCGCTCCATCGCGCGCAGGCTCGTGAAGAGCAGGAAGGCGTGGCCGCGGCTTGCGCGCACCACCGGCCATACCGATTCGATCACCGCCTGCGCATAGCCTTCCGAGTTCGGGTCGGGTAGCCCTTCCGGCACGTAGAGCAGCGCCTGGCGTGCGAAGTCGAATGGGCTGGGCCAGCTGTGCGTGACCGCGTCCGCGAGGCCCATCTCCGACTGGTAGTGCCTGAAATCGCCGTTCACCGAGAGCGTGGCCGAGGTGAAGACCCACGCGCGCTTCCCCTCTTCGAGCCGGGCCTGGAAGATGCGGCCCACGTCCAGGGGCGTCATGTAAAGCACGGCCGACTGCGGGTACGCCTCGATCCAGCGAACGCGATCCGATCCCGGCACCTCCTCGCCATACGCATCCTCGCGCGGGCGCTCGTCGGCCTCGCGCCAGCGCGCGATCCGCTCCAGCATCTCGTCGGCGCGCATGCGGCCATTGCGGATCTCCTCGGCGCGCTCCTCCTGCGCGGCGAGCCGCTCGCGCAGCGTGGCGAGGCACGAGGACGCGCGGTCGACGGCGGAATCGAAATCGGCGCGCGAGCGGATCGCCTGCAGCGCCATGCGCCCCTGGCCGGGACCGAGGGAAAGGCGCAGGTCGCGCGCGGCGCGCTCGAGCTCGAGCGCGGCATCGCCGATGCGGTTGCCCTCGCGCGCATGCTGCGCCTCGGCCACGCGCGCATCCCGCGCGAGCTCCAGCATCTGCGTGGTGGAGACCTGCTCGCCGAAAAAGAGCCGCGCGAGGTCCGGAAGGTGGTGCGCCTCGTCGAAGATGACGGTCTGCGCCGCGGGCAGCAGGTCCGCCGCGCCCTCGTCGCGCAGCGCGATGTCGGCGAAGAAGAGGTGGTGGTTCACCACGATCACGTCGGCTTCCGAGGCGCGCTTGCGCGCCTTCATCACGAAACAATCCTGGTAGTGGCGGCACGAGGGACCGAGGCAGTTCTCGCGCGTCGAGGTGGCCTGGGCCCAGGCGCCCGAGGATTCGGGGACGTCGGCGCAGTCGCTCTTGTCGCCGCTCATCGTGGCCGCCGCGAAGCGGCGGATCTTCTGCAGGTGGGCCGCCTCCTCGCGCGACGCGAAGGTGCCTTGCGCGGCCGCCGCCTCCAGGTGGTGCAGGCACACGTAGTTCGCCCGCCCCTTGAGCAGCGCGAGATCCGCCGTGGAATCGAGCGCCTTGCGCACCTGCGGGAGGTCGCGATGGAAGAGCTGGTCCTGCAGCGTCTTGGTGCCGGTCGAGATGATGACGCGCCCGCCCGAGAGCAGCGCCGGGACGAGGTAGGCGAAGGTCTTGCCCGTGCCGGTGCCCGCCTCGGCGACCAGCACGCCGCGCGACTCGATCGCCTCGCCCACCGCTTCGGCGAACTCGACCTGCTGCCGACGGTGGCGGAAACCCGGCATGGCGCGCTCGAGCGCGCCGCCGGGCCCGAACACCGGCGCGAGATCCGCCTTCAAGAACGCCCGAAGACGATGCGCTCGTCGCGCAGGAGGTGCGCGATGGCCACGAGGCACAGCGCGGCGATCGCGAACGAGACGCCCGCCGGCAGCGCGTAGTCCCATGCCGAGATCGCATCCCCGCGCACCACGCGCGACATCACCATCTGCTGCGCGAGGACGGGCACCGCCAGCTGCCAGCCCGCGTCCTTCAGCCCCGAGAACATCACCACCAGCGGCACGAAGGATGCCAGCGTGAAGAAATAGCTCACGTACGTCTGCGCCTCGCGGTAGGTGCGGCCGTAGGTGCAGATCAGCATCTGCAGCGCCGCGGTCATCGCGCCGAACGGCACCAGCATCGCCACGAACTGGACGAGCTCCGGCGCCCCCAGCGCCATCAACGTGGAGAGCTTCTTCTGGGCGTACAGCAGGCTCGCGGCCACGAAGCCCGAGAGCGTGAGGACGGCCACCGCCGAGGCGAACGTCCAGGCGGCAAGCCACTTGCCCAGCACGAGCCGGCCCGCGGCCACGGGATTGGCAAGCAGCGGCTCGAGCGAGCCGCGCTCGCGCTCGCCCGCGGTCGAGTCGATGGACACCGTCATGCCGCCCAGCAGCGGCGAGAGGATCGCGAACATCGGGATGAGGAAGAGCACCAGCGCGCCGCGTTGCCGCGGCGTGGACATGTTGACGCGCGCGACCTTCACGGGCTCCACGAGATCCGGGCTCACGCCGCGCGCGATCATGCGCAGCGTCCCCGCCTCGGTGTTGAAGGCGCGCAACAGCCGCTCGGCCTGGCGCAACCCCGGCCCCGCGTCGGTGCGCGAATCGTCGAACACCAGCTCGACGCTCGCGGTGTCGCCGGCCAGCATTCGCTCCTCGAAGTCCTCGGGCACGACGATCACCGCCTCGAGCCGGCCCTGCTTCACGCGCGCCTCGTAGTCGGCGGGCGCCGCCTCGATCTCCACGTCGTTCCTCTGCAGGAAGTTCACGAGCTCCGGCGCGCGCTCCTGCCCCGCGATGCGCACCTTGAGCGTGGCGGCCTTCTCCTCGAGCCCGGAGACGAACTGCGCGAGCAGCACGAGGGTGAGCGGCCCGGTGAGGATCGACGCCACGAAGATCATGAACGCGGTGCGCCGGTCGCGCAGGGCATCGCGCAGCTCCTTCAGGTACACCACCCGCACGGCGCGGCTCATGCGGCCTCGCCCGTGAGCGCCACGAACGCGTCCTCGAGCGTGGTGCAGCCGCTCGCGGCGAGCAGCTCCTCGCCGGTGCCGCGCGCCACCACCGTTCCCCGCGCCACGATCACGATGGCGTCGCAGAGCGCCGAGACTTCCTGCATGACGTGGCTCGAGAACACCACGCACTTGCCCGCCTCGCGCAGCTGGCGCAGCGCCTCGCGCAGGTTGCGGGTGGTGGGAACGTCGAGCCCGTTGGTGGGCTCGTCGAGCACGACGTTGGGCGGATCGTGGACGATGGAGCGCGCGATGGCGACCTTCATGCGCTCGCCCTGCGAGAAGCCGTCGGTGCGCCGGTCCAGGAGCGGCGCGAGGTCGAGGAGCGCCGCAAGCCGCGTGAGCGCCGCGTCGATGGCCGCGGGCGCCATGCCGCGCAGCTCGCCGTAGTAGGCGATGTTCTCGCGCGCCGTGAGGCGGGCGTAGAGGCCGCGCGCGTCCGACAACACGCCCAGGCGCTCGCGCACCGCGAGCGGCTCGCGCGCGCAATCGCGGCCGTCCACGCGCGCCTCGCCCTGCGTCGGGGCGACGAGCGTGGCGACCATGCGCAGCGTCGTGGTCTTTCCCGCGCCGTTGGGCCCCAGCAGCCCGGTGATCGCGCCGTCGGGCGCGACGAAGGACACGTCGCGCACGGCCTCGACCGCGCCGAAGCGCTTGGCGAGGCTCTTCGTCTCAATCAAGCGTCGTGCCCAGGGGCAGGAGGAAGAGCGGCCGCGGGATTCGCTCGAGGCAGCGCCCGTCGAGCTCGCGCGCGCTGCCGGCGCGCACGAACGACTCGATGAGGCGCGGGGCGCAGCCGTGCAGGCTCACGCCGTGGCCCACTTGCGGCGCGACGAAGTGGCGCGCGTTGGGCAGGAAGCGCGCGACCTCGTCGCCGTGGCGCGGCGGGGTGGCGGGGTCGATGCCGCCGGAGAGGATCAGCACCGGCGCCTGCGAGCGGATCGGCTCGTAGAAATCCGCCGGGACCTTGCCGCGCGGCCACACCTTGCATGCCTGCATGAAATCGTCCACCAGCGAGCGGCCGAAGAACGAACCCGAGACGCGCGAGAGGTCCTCGGCGCTGATGCGCGGGATGTCCTCGGCGCACAGCACCGACAGGTGCAGCCCGATCGCCAGGTTCTCCGAGACGTCGTCGGCGAACTCGAGGTTCTGCGCGAGGAGCGGATTGAAATCGCCGTCGGCGGCGGCCGTGATCCCGTAGGGCAGCAGGCTCGCGAGCTCCGCCACGTAGAGCGGCCGGAAGAGGCCCGAGAGGAAGACGTTCTCGGTCACGTCGATGGTCTCGCGGTCGCCCGTGCGCGGATCCTCGATGGCCGCGCGCACGGGCCGGCGGGCGAGGCTCGCCTTCACCGCCGCCACCGTGTCGCGCAGGCGCGGATACGTGTGGTTGCAGCGCGACTCGGCCTCGCAGGAGTCGATGAGCTTGCGCAGGGCCGCCTCGCCGTCGGCCACGAAGGAGAGCGGCAGCTTCATGTCCGCGGGCGCCACGCCGTCCAGCACCACCGAGCGCACCTCGGCGTCGTGGCGGCGGAGGTACTCGAGAGCCATGCGCGTTCCGTAGGATCCGCCCCACAGGTTCACTTTCGCGTAGCCCAGCGCGGCGAGGACGTCGTGCACGTCTTCCACCGCGATGGACGTCGTGTACTGGCGCGGATCGGCGTCGAGCTGCGCGAGGCACTTCTCGACGACCTTCTCCGGCAGCGAATCCTCGAAGAGCGACTGCAGCGGCTGGTCGTCCTCCTCGTCGCAATCGAGCGGGTGGGAGTCGCCCGTGCCGCGCTGGTCGATGAGCACCAGGTCGCGCGACTCGTTCAGGCGCGTGAAGAGCGGCATCACCTGGGAAGCGAGCGAGACCGCGCCCTGCCCCGGGCCGCCCGCGAACACCACGACGGGATCGGGCTCGCGCGAGCGGATGCGCGCCGGAATCACGGCGAGCGAGATGGGGATGCGCCGGCCCGACTTGGCCGCGCGATCCTCCCACACCTCGAAGCGGCCGCAGCGCGCGGCGACATCGACGCCGTCGAGGCGGCAATCCTTCAGGGCGATGGCGGGCGCCGCGGTCTCCGGGGGCGGGTCGCAGGCGGCGAGGACAATGGCGGCGGCCGCCGCGAGCAGGAGGCGCTTCATGGGAATGTACGGCAATGCGCGGAAGTATAGCGGTTCGGCGCTAAGATCTGGACGTGTCGACGCCGCAATTTCCCCGCCTCGATCCCACCGACGCCTCGTTCTGGGACGCGCGCTACGAGGCGCGCTTCGCCCCGTGGGACGCGGGCCGCGCGCCCGCGCGGCTGCGCGAGTTCGTCGCCGCGAGCCCGGCTCCCCGCAAGACGCTGGTGCCCGGCTGCGGCAGCGCGCACGACGTGCGCCTCTTTGCCGAAAGCGGTTGGGATGTCACCGGGATCGATTTCAGCCGCGAGGCGCTCGAGGCGGCGCGCGCGGTGCTGGGCCCGCACGCCGGCCGCGTGCGCGAGGCCGATTTCTTCGCGCCCCTCGAGGGGGAACCATTCGACCTCGTTTACGAGCGCGCCTTCCTGTGCGCGCTGCCGCGCCGCCTGTGGCCCGCCTGGGGCGAGCGACTCGCGCGGTTGGTGCGCCCGGGCGGCGAGCTCGTTGGATTCTTCTATTTCGATGCGGGCGAGCGCGGGCCGCCCTTCCCGCTGCATGCGCAATCCGAGCTCGACGCCCTGCTGGCGCCCGCCTTCGAGCGCACGAGCGACCTCGCCGTCGAGGATTCGATCCCGGTCTTCGTGGGCAAGGAACGCTGGCAGGCCTGGCGGCGGCGCCAGGGTCCGGACCTTCCCTAGGCGTCTTCGTCGAAGAGGAGCGACTGCGGGTAGGCGTTGCCGTGGTGCTGGTCCACGTGGATCGCGCTGCCGGCCTGCGCCCGTGCCTTCTCGGCGGCTCGCTTGGCCACCGCGATCACCTCGTGGCGCGTCTCGAACACGCCGGGCAACACGGGCAGGATTCCGATCGCGAGCTTGGGCAACGGCCTCACGTAGTCGCGGCCGTCGCGCCGGCGCATCGTGAAGTACCCGCGCCCGCGCGCCTCGGCTGGTAACCGTTCCTCGAGGAGCGCGGCGAAGACGCCCTGCACCCGCTCGGCGCGCGGCCGCCAGTCCTCGCTCTGCATGAGGAGCATGAAACGGCTTCCCGTCACGTGCCCCGCGAAATCGACGCCGCGCTCGCACGCGTCCTCCAGCAGGCGCGCGGTCGAATGGATCAGCGCGTCGCCCACCGCGAAGCCCGCGCTGTCGTTCAAGCCGCGCATCTCGTCGATCTCGGCGCACCACGCGGTGAAGGGGACGCGGCCGGCGAGCAGCCGGTCGAGGTGCTCGTTGATCGGCACCTGCCCCGGCAGCAGCGTGAGCGGGTTCGTGTAGCGCGCGGCGAGCACGCGCGAGCTTTGCAGCGATCGCATCACGTCGGCCGAACGCCCCATGCCGAGGTAGCGTCCCTGCGAGACGATCACGAAACCGTCGGCGAGGCGGCACGCGTCGGACTCGACGAGGATCGCGGTGAGGGCCGCGAGGTCCAGGTCCGCTTCCACCTTGATGGGAGCGCGGTCGGCCACCTCGAGGCACGGCTTGGCCCGCAGGGCCTGCGCCGCGGACGGGACCCGCGACACCTCGAGCCATTGCCGCGACACGACTCCCTCGATGCCGGCCGCGCCGACCAGCGGGATCGCCGCAAGCGCCGGCGACCGGGAGAAGCGGTCGAGCAACGCCTCCAGGGGTGCGCGGGGTTCCGCGGCATCCACCGCGTGGATGAAATCGCGCGCGGCCGGCTCGCTGCCCGCCGCGAGCCGTGCGGTGGGCACCACCGGCACGCGCGCATCGGCGCTCGCGAGCTGCGCCTCGGGTGCCAGGCGCTCGCGCGGCGACTCCGCCGGGCGGCCGATGAACCACCCCTGCCCGCACGCGATGCCGATGTCCTTCACCATCTTGAAGTCGGCGGCGTTCTCGATGCCCTCGGCGATCACCTGCGAGCCGCTGTTCTCGGCGATGTGGTGGATGGCGCGCAGGAACTGCATCTTCACCGGGTCTTCCGAGATGCCGGTCACGAAGTGCTTGTCGGCCTTCACGTACTCGGGCCGCAGCTCCGACCACAGGCGAAGGCTCGCGAACCCCTCGCCCAGGTCGTCGATCGCGACGCGAAAGCCCATCGAGCGGTAGAGCATCAGCGACTCGTGCACGGCCTGCAGGTCGAGCGCCGGGTAGTCCTCGGTGAGCTCGATCACCACGCGGCCGGGATCGAGGCCGAGGCCCGCGAGGAAGCGGCCGGCGCGCTCCTGGTCGAAGCCGCGCCGCAGGATGATGCGCGGGGAGAGATTGAGGAACACGCTGCCCGCCAACCCGCGCTCGGCGAACGCGCGCAGGATCTGCTGCACGCACAGGACGTTCAGCTCGACCGCGACGCCTTCCTGGTCGGCCGCGGCGAAGAGCTCGGCCGGCGTCTGGATGAGCGAGCCTTCGGGGCCGCGCACCAGCGCCTCGTAGCCCACGATGCGCGACTCGCGGAAGCTGAAGATCGGCTGGAAGACGGTGCGAAGGCTCCGCTCGTCGAGCACGCGCCGCAGCTGCTCCGACACGTCATGACGGTGCCGCGCCTCGGCCATTCGCGGATTCACGCCGGCATCCTCCGACCGCGCTTTCAGGCCACCCCGTGGCGCGCGAACCAGCCGAGCATGCGCCGCCAGCCGTCCTCGGCCGCTTCGGCACGGTAGCTGGGCCGGTAGTCGGCGTGGAACGCGTGCGGCGCGTCCGGATAGGTGTGGATCTGCGCGGGCCTGCCCGCGGCGGCGAGCGCCGCGCGCATGCGATCGACGCTGTCGTTGGGAATGCCCGCATCGGCGCCGCCGTAGAGGCCGAGCACCGGGGCCTTCAGCTCCCGCGCGACGTCCACCGGATGGCGGGGCTTCAGCTCGTCCGGCGCTCCCTCCACCTTGCCGTACCAGGCGACGCCGGCCTTCAGGCGCGCGCTGTGCGCCGCGTAGAGCCACGTGATGCGCCCGCCCCAGCAGAAACCGGTGATGCCGAGCCGCGCGGGATCGCCGCCGTGGGCCGCCGCCCAGTCGGCGGCCGCGTCGAGGTCCGTCATCACCTGCGCATCGGGCACGCGCGAGACGATCTTCCAGATGTCGTCGCGCTCGAGGTTCGTGACGTCGCCCTGCCGGCCGAAGAGGTCGGGCGCGACCGCGAGGTAGCCGCGCTTCGCGAGACGCCGGCACAGGTCCTTGAAGTACTCGTGCACGCTCCAGATCTCGTGCACGAGCAGGACGATCGGCAGGTGGGCACCGCCAGCCGGCCTCGCGTAATACGCGGCGATGGGCCCGTCTTTCGCCGGCACGCTCACGTCGCCGGCGTCGAGGCCCGCGGCGTCGGTATGGATGGCGGTCTGTGCGACGGGCTCGACCGCCGCGGCGTAGGAGGTCGCGCTCATGCGCCGATTATAGGTCGGGGAGCTCGCGCGGCTTTGGAAAATCCCGCCAAGATTTCGGCGGCTGGGGGTTACTCCCCGTAGAGCTTCTGCTTCATTTCCCGCCGCTCCTGCGCCTCGATGGTGAGGGTCGCGGTGGGCCGGGCGAGCAGGCGCTGGATGCCGATGGGCTCGCCGGTTTCCTCGCAGTAGCCGTAGCTGCCGTCGTCGATGCGGGCGAGCGCCTGGTCGATCTTCTTGAGCAGCTTCCTCTCGCGATCGCGCGTGCGAAGCTCGAGGGCGTGCTCTTCCTCGAGGGTCGCGCGGTCGGCCGGGTCCGGCGCGAACGAGAGCTCGCGCAGGTGCTCGGTGGTGGCGCCCGCGTTCTCGCGAAGCTGGCGCTGCAGGTCCATGAGCCGCTCGCGGAAGAACTTGAGCTGGGCGGCGTTCATGTAGTCCGACTTCGGCATCTTGATGACTTCGGCCTCGGTCAGGGTCTTCGATTTGCTTGCCATTGATCCTCGCTGCGGGGGGTTTCTTCCCGGGGGGCTCCGGAAGGAGAAATGAGGGCCGGGAGCGCCCGGAAAAGCCGTTAAGTGTAGTCCACCGGAGAGTGCTTATCAAACTTGGACCGTCCCCACAATGGAGCATTCCGCAGGAGGCCGGCCGCTGGCTTCTAACCCGTTGTTTTAGTGGGTACTATTGACTCACCCGTAAACCCGGGCATCGACGATGACGCGGCCGTCGTCCGGCAGGCTCCCGGGGGCCACGAACGATACCTGCCCGCGCACCTTGAGAACGTCGCGCAAGGTGGCCTCGATGGCCGCGACGAGTCCCGCGTCGCCGGGTCCCGGCCCCTCGACCGAGAGCACCATGCGGTCCTCGCCGCCCTCGTTGCCGACCACCAGCCGGCCCCGCTTGATCCCGTGGCGACGCAGCACTTCGGCTACCTGGTGCGGATGCACGAACATGCCGCGAACCTTCGTCGCCTGGTCCGCCCGTCCCATCCATCCCTTGATGCGCAGGTTCGTCCGGCCGCACGGGCTCGCACCCGCGAGCTCCGCCGAGAGGTCGCCGGTGGCGAAGCGCACCAGCGGATAGTCGCGATTGAAGGTCGTGACGACCACCTCGCCCACCCCGGTCCCCGCGACCGGCTCGCCCGAGCCGGGCTCCACGATCTCGACGATGAGCTCCTCGCTCACCACCAGGCCCTCGCGCGACTCGGTCTCGTAGGCGACGACGCCGAGGTCGGCGGTGCCGTAGGCCTGCAGGCCCTCGATCCCGCGCCCGGCGAGGAAGGTGCGCACCGCCGGCATGAAAGCCTCGCCCGAGACGAGCGCGCGCGTGAGGCTCGAGGAATCCACCCCGAGCTCGTCGCATTTCTCGAGGATGAGCTTGAGGAACGACGGCGTGCCCACGTAGCCGGCTGGCCGCAGGTCCGCGACCACGCGCGCCTGCAGCTCGGTCTGGCCCACGCCGCCGGGAATCACGGCGCAGCCCAGATGATGCAGCCCCGTCTCGAACATGCTCCCCGCGGGCGTGAGGTGATAGGAGAAGCAATTGAGCACCACGTCGCCGCCCCGGAAGCCCGCCGCGTGCAACGCCCGTGCCGTGTGCCAGAAATCCGGGCCGCGGCCTTCGGGATCGTAGATCGGGCCGGGGGACGCGAAGATCCGCGCAAGGCCCGATGGGGGTGTCGCGTTCAGGCCACCGAACGGACGCCGGCTCGCCTGCAGCTCGACCAGGTCCGACTTGCGCGTGATGGGCAGTCCTGCGAGCGCGGCCCGGGAAGTCACCGCAGCGAGGTCCGCCCCGCGCAGCGCCTCGGCATAGAACGGCGCCTGGCTGCGCGCGTGCTCGAGCTGCGCCGGAAGGCGCGCGAAGAGGTCGCGCTCGCGGGCCTCGCGGGAGCGCGTCTCCAGCGCGTCGTAGTGGGCCGCCATGCTCAGGCGAGCCAGCGTTTGCGGCGCCGGTAGTGCTTGGTCTCGCGGAAGCTGCGCCGCCCGCCGCTCGCGATGCCCAGGTAGAACTCCTTCACGTCCTCGTTCTTCGCCAGGCCCTCCGCGGAGCCCTCCAGGACCACGCGGCCGTTCTCCAGGATGTAGCCGAAGTCGGCGAAGCGCAGGGCCACCATCGTGTTCTGCTCGGCGAGCAGGAAGCTCACGCCGGTGGCGTTCAGGTTCTTCACGATCTCGAAGATCTCCTCGACGATCTGCGGCGCGAGCCCCATGGAGGGCTCGTCCAGCAGGATCATGCGCGGCCGGGCCATGAGCGCGCGCCCGATGGCCGTCATCTGCTGCTCGCCCCCCGAGGTGTAGCCGGCGAGCGAGGCGCGCCGGGTCTTCAGGCGCGGGAAGAACGCGTAGACGCGCTCGAGGTCCTCGCGGATCTCGGCGCGCGAGGCCTGCCGCGTGTAGGCGCCGGTGAGCAGGTTGTCCTCGATGGTGAGGTGCGCGAAGCAATGGCGTCCTTCCATCACCTGGATCACGCCGCGCCTCACCAGCTCCGAGGGATTGAGGCGGTCGATGCGCTCGCCGCCGAAATGGATCGAGCCCTTGGTCACCTCGCCGCGCTCCGCGAAGAGCAGGTTGGAGATGGCCTTGAGCGTCGTGGTCTTGCCGGCCCCGTTGGCGCCCAGCAGCGCCACGATGCCGCCTTCGGGAACGGCGAGCGAAACCCCTTTCAGCACGAGGATCACGTGGTTGTAGATCACCTCGATGCCGTTCACCTCGAGAAGGGTCTTCCCGGGCTGGGGTTTCGCTGCCGCGTTCACCGTCCTACGAGGCCTTCCCGCAATCGGCCGGCGTGATCTTCTTCTCGGCCGCGTACTTCTCGGCCGAGGCCTTGATCATCGGGTTCAGCACGTTGGACTCGGACTTGTACCAGTCCGACGTATAGCTCCACTCGCCGCCGTCCCACGTGTGGATGCGCGCCATGTGCACACCGCCGTGGTCCGCGCAGGACGTCTTCACCGGCTGCATCATCCCGTCGACGCCGAGGGCCTTGATGCGGGTCGCGTCGATCGTGAGGTGCTCGGCGCCCCACTGGACCTCGTCGCCCGTGACCACGCGGTTGCCGTACTTCTTCTGCGCGGAACGGATCGACTCGACCGTGAGTATCGCCGAGAGCATGCCGCGGTTGTACAGGACGCTGCCAATCTCGTCCTTGCTCTTGGCGGTGCCCTGACCCTTGTCGTACAGGTACTTCACCATGTCCTTGTGGATCGGGTTGGTCTTCTCGGCCGAGTGCCCGAGTGCCAGCCCGTTGTAGCCCTTGGCCGCCATCTCGGCGGGCACCACGTCGGGCTCGGCGGCCGACCACCACACGCCGTAGATCTGCCCGCGCGGGTACGAGACCGCGATCGCCTCCTTGAGCGCGGTGGAGTTCATGACGCCCCAGCCCCACACGAACACGTAGTCGGGCCGCTGCTGGCGGATCTGCAGCCAGGTGGCTTTCTGCTCGACCCCGGGCGCGGTCACCGGCAGCTTCACGAGCTCGAAGCCCTCCTTCTTCGCGAGCTCCTCGAGCACGGGGATCGGCTCCTTGCCGTACGGCGAGTCGTGGTACACCAGCGCGATCTTCTTGCCCTTGAGCGAGCCCTTCTTCTTCACGTGCTGCACGAGGATGTCGGCGCCGTCCCAGTAGGTGCCGAGCATCGGGAAGTTCCACTTGAACACCGCGCCGTCCACCGAGTCGGCGCGGCCGTAGCCCGCGGTGATGAGCACGATGTGGTCGCCGTACACCTTGTCGGTGAGCGCGTAGGTGATGCCGGTCGACAGCGGGCTGAACGCGACCGGGTGCTTGCTCTTCAGGCGCTCGTAGCACTCGACGCCGCGGTCGGTCGCGTAGCCCGTCTCGCACTCCTCGTAGGCGATCTTCACGCCGTTCACGCCGCCGTCGCGCGCGTTCACGAGCTTCAGGTAGTCGACGAAGCCGTCGGCCCACGGCACGCCGTTGGGCGCGTACGGCCCGGTGCGGTACACCAGCACCGGCACGAAGATTTCGTTGGACTGGGCGAGCGCTTCGAGCGCCACGCCGAAGGTTCCTGCCACGGCGAGCGCAACCGCCGCCGCCTTGATGCGCAAATCGCGTTTCATCTCCATCCTCCTCTTTGTCAGTGACATCAGGACCTCAGTGCGGAAACGGCCACAGGCGCAGCTTCTCCTTTCCGATCGCCCACAGCCGCGCAAGGCCGCGCGGCTCGACGATCAGGAAAAAGACGATCAGCGCCCCGAACACCATGAACTCGATGTGGGAAATCATCGCGGTCGACAGCGGGATGCCGAGCGCGGTGGGCAGTTGGTTGAGGACGAGCGGCAGGATCACGATGAACGCCGCGCCCAGGAACGAGCCGAGGATCGAGCCCAGCCCGCCGATGATCACCATGAAGAGCAGCTGGAACGAGCGGTTCACGTCGAACGCGAGCGGCTCCCAGGACCCGAGGTAGACGAACGCCCACAGGGCGCCCGCCATGCCGACGAAGAAGGAGCTCACCGCGAAGGCGGTGAGCTTGGCGGTGAGCGGGCGGATTCCGATCACCTCGGCCGCCACGTCCATGTCGCGCGTGGCCATCCACGAGCGCCCGATCGCCCCGCGCGTGAGGTTGCGCGCGACGAGCGCGGCCACCGAGACGATCGCGAGCACCAGCAGGTACTTCTCCTGCGGGCCGTGCACGAGGTAGCCGAAGAACTCCAGCGGGGGCGCCGACACCGAGCCCGAGGGCGTGTCGTTGGTGAACCACGCGATGCGCGCGAACGCCCAGTCGATGAAGAACTGCGCGGCGAGCGTGGCCACCGCGAGGTAGAAGCCCTTGATGCGCAGGCTCGGGACGCCGAACACCACGCCCACCAGCGCGGCGCACAGGCCCGCGAGGATGAAGACCACCAGCAGGTCGAGCTGCGGCACGCGCACCGCGAAGTTGTAGGCCGCGTATGCGCCCACCGCCATGAAGCCGCCCGTGCCGAGCGAGACCTGGCCGCAGTAGCCCACGAGGATGTTCAACCCCAGGGCGGCGAGCGAAAGGATGAGGAACGGCGTGAGGATCGCGCGAAAGAGGTAGTCGGTCGCGAGGAAGGGCACGGCCACGAAGGCGAAGGCGAGCAGCCCGATCACGAACACGCGGTCCTGCAGGATCGGGAAGAGCTGCTGGTCCGACGCGTACGTCGTCTTGAATTGGCCGGTCTCGCGGTAGATCACGGCGTCACACCCGGTCGATGGTCTCTTCCCCGAACAATCCTTCGGGGCGGAACAGCAGGAAGACGAGCGCCAGCACGTACGCGAACCAGTTCTCGATGCCGCCGCCGAAGGCGGGACCGAGGTACACCTCGGAGAGCTTCTCGCCCAGGCCGATGATGAGCCCGCCCACGATCGCGCCGGGGATCGAGGTGAAGCCGCCGAGGATCACCACGGGCAGCGCCTTCAGCGCCACCTGCGAGAGCGAGAACTGCACGCCCAGCTTCGAGCCCCACACGATCCCGGCCACCAGCGCCACGAGGCCCGCCACGCTCCAGACGATCACCCAGATGCGGTTCAACGGGATGCCCACCGATTGGGCCGCCTGGTGGTCGTCGGCCACGGCGCGCAGCGCCCTGCCCGTGCCGGTCTTCTGGAAGAAGAGCGTGAGGGCGGCCACCAGCACCGCGGCGATCACGGCGGCCACCACGTCCTCCATGTCGAGGAGGACGCCGCCGTCGAACACGCTTTCGAGGATGATCTTCGGCTCCTTGGGCATGCCCACGTGCAGCGTGTAGATGTCGCTGCCCCAGACGGACTGGCCGAAGCCGTCGAGGAAATACGCTACGCCCAGGGTGGCCATGAAGAGCACGATGCCTTCCTGGTTCACGAGCGGGCGCAGCACCACGCGCTCGATGATCCACGCCATGGCGACCATGATGGCGAGCGTGAGCGCGATCGCGAGCACCAGCGGCATCTTCTCGGCGAGGCGCACCAGCGTGAGCGCCGCGAAGAGCACCATGGCGCCCTGCGCGAAGTTGAAGACGCCCGAGGCCTTGAAGATGAGCACGAGGCCCAGGGCCACCAGCGAATAGAGCACGCCGGTGAGCAGGCCGCCGAGCGCCACCTCGAGCCACTGCGGGAACCGGGCCGACCCGATCAGCATCGGCGAGACCGCGCCCGCTGCGAGCAGCGCGAAGAAGGCGAGCGTGACCGGGCGGCGCAGCGCCTCCATCAGTGCTTCACCCCGAGGTAGGCGTCGATGACCGCCTGCGAGGCGCGCACCTCGTCGGGCGTGCCGTCGGCGATCTTGCGCCCGTAATCGAGCACCACGATGCGGTCGGACAGGTCCATCACCACGCCCATGTCGTGCTCGATCAGCACGATGGTGGTGCCGAACTCGTCGTTCACGTCGAGGATGAAGCGGCTCATGTCCTGCTTCTCCTCCACGTTCATGCCGGCCATGGGCTCGTCGAGGAGCAGCACGCGCGGCTCCGCGGCAAGCGCCCGCCCCAGGTCCACGCGCTTCTGCAGGCCGTAGGGCAGCCGCCCCACCGGCGTCTTGCGCACGTGCTGGATCTCCAGGAAATCGATGATCTCCTCGACGCGGCGGCGGTGCTCGATCTCCTCGCGAAGCGCCGGCCCCACGCGCAACGCCTGGAGCAGCAGGTTGCACTTCATCATCAGGTTGCGGCCCGCCAGGATGTTGTCGAGCACGCTCATGCCCTTGAAGAGCGCGAGGCTCTGGAACGTGCGCGCGATGCCCAGCTCGGCCGAGCGGTGCGGGTCCATGTGGGAGCGCGTCTCGCCCCGGAAGGTGATGCGGCCCTGCTGCGGGCGATAGACGCCGTTCAGCACGTTGAGCATCGAGCTCTTGCCCGCGCCGTTGGGGCCGATGATGGCGCGGATCTCGTGCTCGCGGACGTCGAAGCTCACGTCGCTCAACGCCTTCACGCCGCCGAAGGCGAGCGCGACGCCCTCCACCGCGAGGATCACCTCGCCCACCTTGCGCTGCCCGGTGCCGGGCTCGAGCTCGCGCAGGTTCATGCCGCCAGCGCCTGGGCCGCGTACGTCTTCGCGCGGTGCACGGAGAGCTCGGCGCGCACGCTGCCCACGCGCCCGTCCTCGAAGCGCACCTGCGCCTCGACGATGCAGCGCTCGGCGCCCGCGTAGAGCGCGTCGACGATGGTGGCGTACTTCTCGCCGATGAAGCCGCGCCGCACCTTGCGCGTGCGGGTGAGCTCGCCGTCGTCGGCGTCGAGCTCCTTGTGCAGCACCACGAAGCGGTGGATCTGGCTGCCGCACAGCCGCTCGTCGCGCGAGAGGTCCGCGTTCACCTTCTCGACGCAGCCGCGCAGGAGCTCGGCGACCTCGGGCTTGGCGGCGAGGTCCGTGTAGCCCGAGTAGGGGATGCCGCGGCGCTCGGCCCAATCCCCCACCGCCTGGACGTCGATGTTGAGCATCGCGGTCGCCTCGCCCCGGCCGTGGCCGAACGCCACCGCCTCCTTGATGTACGGGAAGAACTTGAGCTTGTTCTCGAGGTACTTGGGGGCGAACAGCGTGCCGTCGGAAAGCTTCCCCACGTCCTTGGCGCGGTCGATGATCTTCAAGTGGCCGGTGGAATCGAAGAAGCCCGCATCGCCGGTGTGGAACCAGCCCTCGGCGTCCTTCGCCTCGCGCGTGGCGTCGTCGTTCTTGTAGTACGCGCGGAACAGGCCCGGGCAGCGCAGCACGATCTCGCCCGATTCGAGCACGCGGATCTCCACGCCCTTCATGGGCGGGCCCACGGTATCGGGCTTCACCGCGCCGTCGGGCTGCACGCACACCATCACCGACGTTTCCGTCGAGCCGTAGAGCTGCTTCAAGTTGATGCCCAGCGAGCGGTAGAAGACGAAGAGGTCCGGGCCGATCGCCTCGCCCGCCGTGTACGCCACGCGCACGCGCGACATGCCCAGCGCGTTCTTGAGCGGCGCGTAGACGAAGAGGTCACCGAGGAAGTACAGCAGGTGGTCGTGGATGGCCACCGGCAATCCGTCCAGCAGCCGCGAGCCCACGCGCCGCGCGAGCTCCATGAAGTACTGGAACATGCGCCGCTTCACCCAGCTCGCGTCCTCCATGCGGATGGTGACCGCGGTGAGCAGGCCCTCCAGCACGCGCGGCGGCGCGAAGTAGTACGTGGGCCCGATCTCCCGCATGTCGTTCATCACGGTGTCGGCCGATTCCGGGCAGTTGATGCGGAAGCCCACCACCATCCACTGCGCGTACGAGAAGAGGTTCTGCCCGATCCACGCCATGGGCAGGTAGGCCAGCACCTCCTCCTCGTGCGTGAGGCGCTCGAGCTCCGCGTAGGCGCGGCTCGAGGCGATGAGGTTGTCGTGGGAGAGCACCACGCCCTTGGGATGGCCCGTGGTCCCCGAGGTGTACATCATGATCGCCGTGTCGGTGGGCGCGCCGCGTGCGATCTCGGCGGCGAAGAAATGCGGCTCGGCGTGCGCCTTCTCGCGCCCCGCGTCGCGCAGCCGCTCGTAGGGCGCGAGCTCGGGTTGGCCATAGTGGCGAAGCCCGCGCGAGTCGTCGTACCAGATGTGCTTGAGCTTGGGGCATTGCGGCAGGATCTCGAGCAGCTTGTCGGCCTGTTCCTGGTCCTCGACGATCGCGTAGGCGATCTCCGCGTCCTGGAACACGTAGACCATCTCCTGGGCCACCGCGTCCTCGTAGAACGGCACGGGAATGGCGCCCAGCGACTGCGCGGCGGTGATCGCCCAGTAGAGCCGCGGCCGGTTGGCGCCGATGACCGCGAGATGGGCGCCGCGCCCGAGGCCGGCCTGCGCGAGGCCGCAGGCGAGCGCCTCGACCTCGCCGCGCATCTGGCCCCACGTCCACGCCTGCCAGATGCCGAGGTATTTCTCCCGGATCGCGGGACGGTCGCCCAAAGTCTGCGCGTGCCGCAGCAGCAGGCGGGGGAACGTGTCGATCGTCCCAGCGGGCGCGTCCATTCGGGCGCTCTCCTCCTCGTTTGGGCCTAGTGTATCCGCCGCCTCCCCGCGAATGTGTCTTTTGGCCGACAATTCGGCCATGGAAACCCTTCCCCAGCTGCTGCACGCCTCGCTCTGGACCCGCTCCCTCACGGCGGGACAGGTGGCGCGCGTGGAGGCCGAGACCGTGGTGCGCACCCTGCCCCTGGGCGTCCCGGTCTGCCGCAAGGGCGAGCCCGTCGAGCACTGGATCGGCATCATCGACGGCCTGGTGAAGATGACCAGCATGAACAGCGCCGGCAAGACGACCACCTTCCTGGGCGTGACGAGCGGCGGGTGGTTCGGCGAGGGCTCGCTCCTCAAGGACCGCCACCGCAAGTACGACGTGGTGACGCTGCGGGAGAGCCGCGTGGCCTACATGCCGCGGGCCACCTTCGAGTGGCTGCTGGACACCAGCATCGAGTTCAACCGCTTCCTGCTGCTGCAGCTGAACGAGCGGCTCGGGCAGTTCATCGGCATGGTGGAGAACGAACGGCTGCTGGAGACCGACGCCCGGGTCGCGCGCTCGCTCGCGAGCCTCTTCAACCCGCTGCTCTATCCCGAGCAGGCCACCGACGTGCAGCTTTCGCAGGAAGAGGTGGGCTACCTCACCGGCGTATCGCGCCAGCGCGTGAACCAGTCGCTGCAGGTGCTCGAGCGTGCCGGGCTCATCCGCGTCGAATACGGGCGCCTTCGCATCCTCGACCTCGACGGGCTGCGCTGCTTCCCGGAGCCGTCTCAGGCGGGCATGTTGGGGCGCGCGACCCCGCCGGAGACCGCGATCGCCGCCGAGCGCGCCAGGTCGGCGAGCAGCCATTCGGCCAGGTCCGGCGTCGCCAGGCCCAGGAAGCGCTCCGAGAGCTCGCGGTAGCACGGGACGCTTTCAAGGTAGGCCGGGACCTCGCCCACCGGCATGCTCTCGCGATCGAGCAGCGCGAACGCGAACATGCCCTTCGCCAGGTGCCGCGCGTTCTTCACCGGATCCTTCTGGAAGGCGTGGAGCCGGGCACGCGCGTCTTCGAGCGCCGCGCGCACGCCGGTGAAAGGCTCGCCATGCCCCGGGATCACGACCGCGGGATCGAGCCGTTCGATCGCGGCAAGCGTCTCGCGGGCCGCGTCGAACGAGGTGGCCGCATTTTCGTCGGGCCACACGCAGCCCATGCCCCTTTCCCAGAGCGCGTCGCCCGAAATCAACAGCCGGTGGGTGGGCTCCCAGAACATCAACGCGTCCATGTCGTGCCCGGGCGCGGCGAGCGCCTCCCACTCGAAGCCGCCGGCCTCGAAGGCGTCGCCGGCCGCGAGCGTGTCGTCGAAGCGGAACGGATCGGCGCGCTGGCCCAGCTGCTGCATCAAGGCGCTCTGCGGCGTCCAGGGCTGCACGTTCTTCACCTCGCCCACGGGAATCGTGACGCGGCACCCATAGGCGCTCGCCACCGCCGCGTTGCCGCCCATGTGGTCGCAGTGGCAGTGCGTGTTGACGAGCCGCTCGAGCGGCTGGCGGTCGAGGCCGTCGCGGCTCGCCAGGAGCTCGAGCGTGCGCTCGCGATGCGTGCAATAGCCCGAATCGACGAGCACGTTGTCCCCGGGCGCGAGCAGCACGACCTGGTTGCAGTTGAGCCACCCGCGCACGATCACGCGGACGGAAGGAGGAAGGGCGGCAGGCATAATCTCGTGGTCGCAATCTTATCGCGGTGCATCGAATGAATCTCCTCGCCGGCGTGCGCGTGGTCTCCACCGCGCTCAACCTGCCCGGTCCCGCGGCCTGCGCGCGCCTCACCGGCTGGGGCGCCTCGCTCGTGAAGGTCGAGCCCCCCGAAGGCGATCCGTTCGAGACCTACAACCCCTCGTGGTACGCGCGGCTGCACGAGGGCGCCGCGATCCTTCGCCTCGACCTGAAGTCGCAAGCCGGGCGGCAGGCGCTTGCCGCGCGCCTCGGCGACGCCGACTTGCTGGTCACGGCGCAGCGCCCCGCCGCGCTCGAGCGCCTCGGGCTCGACGGGCGTTCGCTCGCCGCGCGCTTCCCGCGCCTGTGCCACGTGGCGATCGTGGGGCACGCGCCGCCCCATGACGCGCTCGCAGGCCACGACCTCACCTACATGGCCGAGCAGGGGCTCGTGCGGCCGCCGGACCTGCCCCCGACCTTGTTCGCGGACATGGCAGGTGCCGAACGTGCCGTATCCGCCGCGCTCGCGATGCTCGCCTGCCGCGAACGGGGCGGCGCCGCGCGCGCCATGAGCGTGGCGCTCGCCGACGCGGCCGTGGCCCTCGCCGAACCGCTGCACGAGGGGCTCACGCGCCCGGGCGCGATCCTGGGCGGCGCCCTGCCCGGATATAATTTGTACCAAGCGCGGCAGGGATGGATCGCGCTCGCGGCCCTCGAGCCGCGCTTCGCGGCGCGCATTCGCGAATTGCTCGGGCTCGCCACGTTCGACGCGGCATCGCTCGGGGCCGCCTTCGCGCAGCGCGACGCCAGCGAATGGGAATCGTGGGCCCGCGAGAACGACCTGCCGCTCGTCGCCGTGAAGAACGCCGCCAATCCCTGATCCCGAGGCCAACATGCTCATCAAAGACCACGTATTCCTCGTCACCGGCGGCGGCTCCGGCCTCGGGGCGGCCACCGCGGCCATGCTCGCCTCCCAGGGCGGCAAGGTCGTCATCGCGGACCTGAACGAGGCCGAGCCCACGCCGGCCGGCGCGCGCTTCATCCGCGCCGACGTCACCGACGAAGCTTCCACGCAGGCGGCCGTCGACCTGTGCGTCTCGGCCTTCGGGGCGATCCACGGCCTCGTGAACTGCGCGGGCGTGGCGCCGGGAGAGCGGGTCGTCGGGCGCAACGGCCCCCATGCGCTCGCGAGCTTCGAGCGCGCGGTGAAGATCAACCTGGTGGGCACGTTCAACGCCATCCGCCTGGCCGCCGCGAAGATGAGCGCGCAGCCGGCCGAGCCCTCCGGGGAGCGCGGCGTGATCGTGAACACCTCGTCGGTGGCCTCCATGGAGGGCCAGATCGGCCAGGCCGCCTACGCCGCCTCCAAGGCCGGCGTGAACGGGATGACGCTGCCCATCGCGCGCGAGCTCGCCAAGTTCGGCATCCGCGTGATGACCATCGCGCCCGGGATCTTCGACACCCCGATGCTGCGCGGCATGAGCGAGGAGATCCGCGCCTCGCTGGGCGCGCAGGTCCCCTTCCCCTCGAGGCTCGGCAAGCCCGAGGAGTACGCCGCCCTCGTGAAGCACATCGTCGAGAACGAGGTGCTCAACGGCGAAGTGATCCGCCTCGACGGCGCCATACGGATGACTGCCAAATAGTGCGATAATTACACTCCCGATCCTTGAAAGTCCGCCTTTGCTTTTCGATACCCGCCTCACCGAGGAATTCGATGCGCTGAGGGACACGGTCAAGCGCATGTGCGACGCGGAGCTCGCCCCCCGCGCGGCCGAGATCGACGCGAAGAACGGCTTCCCGATGGACATGTGGCGCAAGCTCGGCGACCTGGGCCTGCTCGGCATGACGGTGACCGACGAATACGGCGGGACGGGCCTGGGCTACCTCGCGCATGTGGTGGCCATGGAGGAAGTCTCCCGGGCGAGCGCCGCGGTGGGCCTTGCGTACGGCGCCCACTCCAACCTGTGCGTGAACAACCTCTACCTCAACGGCAGCGAGGCGCAGCGGCGCAAGTACCTGCCGAAGCTCTGCTCGGGCGAGTTCGTGGGCGCGCTCGCCATGAGCGAGCCCGGCGCCGGCAGCGACGTGGTGGGCTCCATGGCCTGCCGCGCGGAGAAGAAGGGCGATCGCTGGATCGCCAACGGCGCGAAGATGTGGATCACCAACGGCCCGCATGCGGACGTGGCGATCGTCTACATGCGCACGGCGCCCAGGGACCAGGGGTCGCGCGCGATGACCGCCTTCCTCGTCGAGAAGGGCATGAAGGGATTTTCCACCGCCCAGAAGCTCGACAAGCTCGGCATGCGCGGCTCGGATACGTGCGAGCTGGTGTTCCAGGACTGCGAGATCCCGGACGAGAACGTGCTCGGCAAGGTGAACGCGGGCTCCACGGTGCTCATGAAGGGCCTGGACACCGAGCGCACCGTGCTCTCGGGCGGACCGCTCGGCATCATGCAATCGGCCATGGACCTCGTGCTGCCCTATGTGCATGAGCGCAAGCAGTTCGACCAGCCCATCGGCACCTTCGAGCTCATGCAGGGCAAGGTCGCCGACATGTACACCAAGCTGCAGGCCTCGCGCGCCTTCAGCTACCGCGTGGCGGGCGCGCTCGATGCGGGCCGCGGCCGCGCGGTGCGCAAGGATGCCGCCGCCTGCATCCTGTTCGCCTCGGAGAACGCGGTGCAGGTCGCGCTGGAAGCCATCCAGTGCCTCGGCGGCAACGGCTACATCAACGAATTCCCGGCGGGACGGCTGCTGCGCGACGCCAAGCTGTACGACATCGGGGCCGGCACGAACGAGATCCGCCGGATGCTCATCGGGCGCGAGCTCTACGAAGAATCGGTCTAGCAGGCTTACTGGAGAGGAACATGGATAGCATCGTCATCGTCGGCGCCAAGCGCACTCCCATCGGCGCCATGCAGGGCAAGTTCAACAGCGTCTCGGCTTCCGAGCTGGGCGCCACCGCCATCAAGGCGGCCGTCGAGCAGGCGGGCGTCAAGGCCACGGAAGTCGACGACCTCATCTTCGGCTGCGTGCTGCAGGCGGGCCAGGGCCAGGCGCCGGCGCGCCAGGCCGCGCTCAAGGCGGGCCTCAACAACACCACGCCCGCCACCACCGTGAACAAGATGTGCGGCTCGGGCATGAAGGCGGCCATGATGGCCTTCGACGAGCTCTCCACGGGCAACGCGACGATCGTCGTCGCCGGCGGCATGGAATCCATGACCAACGCGCCGCACCTGCTGCCCAAGGGACGCAGCGGCATCCGTTATGGCGCCGGCCAGGTCCTCGACAGCATGGCCACCGACGGCCTCGAGGACGCCTACGTCGGCAAGCCCATGGGCTTCTTCGCCGACAAGACGGCCGAGAAGTACGGCTTCACGCGCGAGCAGATGGATGCCTACGCGAAGACCTCGACCGAGCGTGCCGTGAACGCCTCGAAATCGGGCGCATTCACCGACGAGATCGCGCCGGTCACGGTGAAGGGCCGCGCGGGCGACGAGGTGGTGAAGGACGACGAGACGCCCTTCACGGTGAAGCTGGAGAAGATCCCCACGCTGCGCCCCGCCTTCAACAAGGACGGCAGGGTGACGGCGGCCACTTCCTCCTCGATCTCCGACGGCGCGGCCGCGCTCGTGATGATGACCGAGGACGAGGCGAAGAAGCGTGGCGCCAAGCCGCTCGCGCGCATCCTCGCCTACGCCTCGAACGCGCACGAGCCCGAGTGGTTCACGACGGCCCCGGTGGGCGCGATCGAGAAGGTCCTCAAGAAGGCCGGCTGGAAGGCCTCCGACGTGGACCTCTTCGAGGTGAACGAGGCGTTCGCCGTGGTCACCATGGCGGCCATGAAGGACATCGGCATCCCGGCCGACAAGGTCAACGTGAACGGGGGCGCGGTCGCGCTCGGCCACCCGATCGGCGCCACGGGTGCGCGCATCATCACGACGCTCATCTACGCTCTCAAGAAGCGGGGCTTGAAAAAGGGCGTCGCCGCGCTGTGCATCGGCGGCGGCGAGGGAACGGCAATCGCACTGGAGGTCCTGTAGGCATGACGACAGCAACGACCGCTACTCCGATCGAGCGCACCCCGAACATCGGATCGACCCTCGCCGCGGAGCTGCGCGGCGTGGGCATCGATTCGCTGGAAGCCCTGATGCGCGTGGGCTTCTGGGATGCGTGGCTGCAGCTTCGACGCGTCAATCCCGAGCGCAACTGCGTGCCGGCCTGCCTCGCGCTCGCCGGCGCCGTGGCCGGGGTCCGCTGGAACCACCTGCCCCCCAAGGTACGCGCCGACATCCGCCAGAGGGTGAAAGCCGTCCGCGCATGAGGGGCCCGCGCTGCGTGGCGATAGCGGTACCGCTGGTCGCCGTGGCGCTGGGGACGGCCGCCTGCGGGCAGTCGAAGGCGCCGAAGGTGGACGCCGAGGCGGAGAAGGCCGCCGCGCTCGAACGCGCCCGCAAGGATGCCTTCGGCACGCAGGTGAAGGCTCTCGACACGGCCAAGGGCCTCGAGGCCGACGTGAACCAGAAGGCGCAGGACCGCGTGGACGCCATCGACAAGGACGCCAAGTAGAAGTGCTCACGCGCGCGCACGGCGACTTCCTCACCGACGAGCAGCGCATGGTGAGGGACATGGCGCGCGACTTCGCCCAAGCCGAGCTGGGGCCCCATGCCGCGCAGTGGGACGAGGAAGGTTACGTCCCGGATGCCGTGCTCGCGAAGATGGGCGAGCTGGGCCTCATGGGCATGCTGGTGCCCGAGGAATGGGGCGGCACGGGATCCGACTATCTGACCTATGCGCTCGCGATCGAGGAGGTCGCCGCGGGCTGCGCCTCCACGGCAGTGCTCATGAGCGTGCAGAACGGCCTGGGCTGCGGCTGCGTGCTGTCCTGGGGCACCGATGCGCAGAAGAAGCGGTGGCTGCCGGAGGCGGCCGCGGGCCGGGCGTTCGGTGCCTTTTGCCTCACCGAGCCCCACGCGGGCAGCGAGGCGAACAACCTGCGCACCAAGGCCGTGCTGGAACGGGGGCGCTGGGTCCTCAACGGCACCAAGCAGTTCATCACCGGCGGCCGGCGGGCGAAGTACGGCATCGTCTTCGCGGTGACCGACCCCGAGCTCGGCAAGAAGGGGCTGTCGGCGTTCATCGTTCCTGCCGACGCGAAGGGCTTCGTGCCGCAGAAGCCCGAGGACAAGCTGGGCATCCGCGGCTCCGACACCTGCGCGATCCTGCTCGAGGATTGCGCGATTCCCGAAGACCACCTGCTGGGCCCGCGCGGAAAGGGGCTCGCCGTCGCGCTCTCGAACCTCGAAGGCGGGCGCATCGGCATCGGCGCGCAGGCCGTCGGCATCGCCCGCGCCGCGCTCGAGTCGGCGGTAGCCTACGCACGCGAGCGCAAGACCTTCGGCAAGAACATCATCGAGCACCAGTCGGTGGGCAACCTGCTCGCCGACATGCAGACGCGCCTGAACGCCGCCCGGCTCCTGGTGCACCACGCTGCGCGCCTCAAGAGCGCCGGCATCCCCTGCCTCACCGAGGCCTCCCAAGCCAAGCTCTTCGCGTCCGAGGCGGCGGAGTGGATCGCGTCGAAGGCGATCCAGGTCCACGGCGGCTACGGGTACCTGCGCGACTATCCCGTCGAGCGTCACTACCGCGACGCACGCATCACGCAGATCTACGAAGGCACGAGCGAGATCCAGCGGCTGCTCATCGCCCGTACGCTCGCCGAGTAGGCCCGCCTCAGCCCCTGTTCTTCCCCGGTTGCCAGAGCACGTCGCCCCGGCCCTGTGCACGGTTGACGACCCGCGCGATCACGAAGAGCAGGTCCGAGAGGCGATTGAGGTACCGCCGCGCCGCGTCAGACACGGCTTCCCCCGCGCCCAGGGCCACGACGGCGCGCTCCGCCTCGCGGCACGAAGTGCGCGCGAGGTGCGCGTCCGCCGCCGCGAGCGTCCCGCCGGGGAGGATGAATTCCTTGAGGGGCGCAAGCTGCGCGTTGAACGCTTCGATCTCGCGCTCCAGGCGCGCGAGATAGCTCTCGTCGACGCGCGAGACACCGGGCAAGGAGAGCTCGCCGCCCAGGTCGAAGAGATCATGCTGGATCCGGTCGAGGCAATCGCGCACGGCACCGGGCAGCTCGTGGGCGAGCACGCGGCCGATCGCCGAGTTGAGGCTGTCGATGGCACCGAGCGCCTGGATCCGGGCGGCATCCTTGCGCACGCGCGTGCCGTCGCCCAGGCCCGTGGTCCCATCGTCGCCCGTGCGAGTGACGATCTTCGTGAGGCGCTTACCCACGGGCGTTCCGGGCGGGCGCGGCGGCCGCGGCGAGGCAGGCCGGGCACAGGCAGGTACCACGCGCGATGGAGGGCTCGACCGGCGGGACGCTCGCGCACCAACAGGCGTGGTCCGCGTCCGCCGCGCCGCAACCGAACGTCGCGCCGCAAACTGGACACCGGGCGGCACGCCGCTGCGGCAACCGCGCCACGACGCGGGCTTTTTCCGCCTCGCCCATCGCGCCCCAGCCGGCGATTTCCTCGATCGTCCGCCCGCATCCGAGGCACCGGAGGCCTTCCGCGTCGAGTGCGCAGACGTTGATGCACGGCGAAGCGATCATGCGACGAACCGCTCGTGTTTCGCGGCCCAGTTCGAGACGATCGCATGAAGCGCGTCGAGTCCGTCGGTGAGCGCGGCAGGCCCCGGCTGCAGGATGAGCGGGCTCTTCACCTCGTGCAGCTCGCCGTCGCGCACCGCCGGGATCGAGGCCCAGCCGGGACGCGCCGCCACCCGCTCGGCACGGAATTTCTTGCCGCACCAGGAGCCCACGATCACATCGGGGGCGCGGCGCACGACTTCGGAGGCGTCCTCGAGGATGCGGCCCCGCGCGAGCGGGCTCGCCGCCCGCTCGGGAAAGATGTCATCCCCGCCCGCGATGCCGATCAGCTCGCTCACCCAGCGGATCGCGCTGATGGGAGGCTCGTCCCATTCCTCGAAGTAGACCTTCGGACGGCGCGCAAGGCGAAGCGACGCGGCGCGCACCGCCGCAACGCGGGCCTCGAGCTCGCGCGCATAGTCATCGGCCTTGCCTGCCGCGCCCACCATCGCGCCCAGGCGGCGCACGTAGCCGAGGATTCCGTCCACCGTGCGGTGGTTGGCGATCCAGACCTCGATGCCGCGCTTCACCAGGGCCTGCGCGATGTCGGCCTGGATGTCGGAGAAGCCCACCACGAGATCGGGCTCCAGGGCCGCGATCTCGTCCACCCGCGCGCTCGTGAAGGCCGAGATCTTCGGCTTCTCGCGCCGGGCGCGCGGCGGGCGCACGGTGAATCCCGAGATGCCGACGATGCGGCGTTCCTCGCCCAGCGCGTAGAGGACTTCCGTGGGCTCCTCGGTAAGGCAGGCGATGCGCTGGGGGAACGTCACATGTTCCGCCGGTACTGCCCGCCCACCTCGAAGAGCGCATGGGTGATCTGGCCCAGCGAGCACACCCGCACCGCATCGACCAGGACCTCGAAGACGTTGCGATCGTGGATTACCGCCTCGCGCAGCCGGGCGAGCGCCGCCGGCGCCTCCCCGGCGTGGCGCGCCTGGAAGTCGCGCAGGCGCTTCAGCTGCGACTGCTTCTCCTCCTCGGAGGAGCGCGCGAGCTCGAGCTTCCCGGGGGTCGCGTCGCCGTGGGGGTTGCGGAAGGTGTTCACGCCCACGATCGGGTAGGAGCCATCGTGCTTGCGGTGCTCGTAGTGCAGGCTCTCCTCCTGGATCTTGCCGCGCTGGTAGCCCGTCTCCATGGCCCCCAACACGCCGCCGCGCGAGGCGATCGCCTCGAACTCGCGCAGCACCGCCTCCTCCACGAGGTCGGTGAGCTCCTCGATCACGAAGGCGCCCTGGTTCGGGTTCTCGTTCTTCGCGAGCCCCCATTCCCGGTTGATGATGAGCTGGATCGCCATCGCCCGGCGCACGGATTCTTCGGTGGGGGTGGTCACCGCCTCGTCGTAGGCGTTGGTGTGCAGGCTGTTGGCGTTGTCGTAGATCGCGGTGAGCGCCTGCAGCGTGGTGCGGATGTCGTTGAACGCCATCTCCTGCGCGTGCAGGCTGCGGCCCGAGGTCTGGGCGTGGTACTTGAGCTTCTGGCTCCTCTCGTTGGCGCCATAGCGCTCGCGCATCGCCACCGCCCAGATGCGCCGCGCCACCCGCCCCATCACCGTGTATTCCGGGTCCATGCCCGACGAGAAGAAGAACGAGAGGTTCGGCGCGAAGTCGTCGATGTGCATCCCGCGGGCGAGGTAGGCCTCCACGTAGGTGAAGCCATTGGCGAGCGTGAAGGCGAGCTGGCTGATCGGGTTCGCCCCTGCCTCGGCGATGTGGTAGCCCGAGATCGACACGGAGTAGAAGTTGCGGATGCCGTGGTGGACGAAGTATTCCTGGATGTCGCCCATCATCTTCAGCGCGAACTCGGTGGAGAAGATGCAGGTGTTCTGCCCCTGGTCCTCCTTGAGGATGTCGGCCTGCACCGTGCCGCGCACGGTCGAGAGCGTCCAGGCGCGGATCTTCGCGGCCTCGTCGTCGGTGGGCGAGCGCCCGTTGTCGCGCTCGAACTTCGCCAGCTGCTGGTCGACGGCGGTGTTGAAGAACATCGCGAGGATCGTGGGTGCCGGGCCGTTGATCGTCATCGACACCGAGGTCGTGGGACAACACAGGTCGAATCCGTCGTACAACGCCCGCATGTCGTCGAGGGTCGCGATCGACACGCCCGAGTTGCCGACCTTGCCGTAGATGTCGGGGCGCGGGTCGGGGTCGAAGCCGTACAGCGTCACCGAGTCGAACGCCGTCGAGAGCCGGTGCGCGGGCATGCCCTCGGAGAGCTTCTTGAACCGCCGGTTGGTGCGGAAGGGATCGCCCTCGCCCGCGAACATGCGCGTGGGATCCTCGGCCTCGCGCTTGAACGCGAAGACGCCCGCGGTGAACGGGAAGGAGCCGGGCACGTTCTCGCGCAGCAGGAAGCGCAGGGTCTCGCCCTCGTCCTCGTAGCGGGGAAGGGCCACCTTGCGGATCTTCGAGCCCGAGAGCGTCTCGTGCGTGAGCGCGGTCCGGATCTCGCGGTCGCGGATCTTCACGACGTATTCCTCGCGGCCGTAGAGCTCGCGCGTCTTCGGCCACTGGTCGAGGAGCTTGCGCGAGGCCGGCGTGAGCTCGGCGTCCTTGGAGGCGCCCAGCCCGTCGAAGTGCGCCGTGGGGTGCCCGGCCTTCTCGAACATCGCCTTCGCAAGCCGCAGCGCCTGGCGCTCCCGGGCGACCGTGGCCTGGCTTTCGGCTCGGGCGTGGTAGCCGCGCACGGCGGCCGCGACGTCGGCGAGGTAGCGCACCCGCTCGGCCGGCACGATGGCGCGGCCCACGGAGGACGACTTGACCGCTACCTTCGGCAGCCTGCCGGGCTCGAGACTGAGGCCCCGCTCCACGAGCCGCGCGGCGATCGCCTGCCAGAGGGCCGTCACGCCGTCGTCGTTGAAGCGGCTCGCCTGGGTGCCGAACACCGGCATGTCCCCGGGACGCTGGGTGAAGCGCTCGCGGTTGCGCTGCACCTGCTTGCGCACGTCACGCAACGCGTCCTCGGCACCCTTGCGGTCGAACTTGTTGATCGCCACGAAGTCGGCGAAATCGAGCATGTCGATCTTCTCGAGCTGGCTCGCCGCCCCGAATTCCGGCGTCATCACGTAGAGGGAGGCGTCGACGAACGGCACGATGGCGGCGTCGCCCTGGCCGATGCCCGAGGTCTCGACGATCACGAGGTCGAAGCCCGCCACCCGGCAGGCGGCGATCACCTCGGGCAGGGCCGCCGACACTTCCTTGCCGGTGTCGCGCGTGGCGAGCGAGCGCATGTAGATGTTCGGGTGGTCGATCGCGTTCATGCGGATGCGGTCGCCCAACAGCGCCCCGCCGGTGCGCTTGCGCGACGGATCGATGGAAATGATGGCGACCTTGAGCCGGTCGCCCTGGTCCAGGCGAAGCCGCCGCACGAGCTCGTCGGTGAGCGAGCTCTTGCCGGCCCCGCCCGTGCCGGTGATGCCGAGGGCCGGTGCGTGGCGCGACTTCGCCGCCTCCACCAGCGCCTCGCGCAGGCCCGCGCCGTAGGCGCCGTTCTCGAGGGCGGTGATCACCCGGGCGAGAGCCCGGCGGTCGCCTGCGGCGATCGCCGCGACGGCGTCCTTTTCCTTCGGCGCGAAAGGCGCGAGGTCGAAGTCGCTGCGCTCGAGCACATCGTTGATCATGCCCTGCAGGCCCATCATGGCCCCGTCCTCGGGCGAGTAGAGGCGCGCCACGCCGTAGTCGTGCAGCTCGCGGATCTCCGAGGGGACGATCACGCCGCCCCCGCCGCCGAAGACCTTGATCTCCGCGCCGCCCTTCTCCCGCAGCAGGTCGAGCATGTACTTGAAGTACTCGACGTGGCCTCCCTGGTACGAGGTGATCGCGATGCCCTGCACGTCCTCCTGCAGCGCCGCGTCGACGACCTCGCCCACGGAACGGTTGTGGCCGAGGTGGATCACCTCGGCGCCGGAGGCCTGGAGAATGCGCCGCATGATGTTGATCGATGCGTCGTGGCCGTCGAACAGCGAGGCGGCGGTGACGAAGCGCACCGCATGCTTGCACTTGTAGGGCGCAAGCTTGGGCCGGGCGGACAGGTCGTTCATGGCGCGGAGGCCGGGCGAGCCGGCGAAGTGCCTGGAGCTTCCCATGGTAGGCCACCTGCCCCGGCACCGCCATGCCACCCGGTGCCGAGTATCGTGTAAACTCCGCCATCATGACACCGGCCCCAGCGTCCCGTCTTCATTCTTTAAACCGGGCGGATCGTGCAACCGTAGCCTCCGGGTTCGTGGCCGGCACGCTCTCGGGCCTCGCCGCCCGGCCGGCCGAGGCACGGGCGCTGCTCGAGGCCGCAGGCATCGCCCCCGCGGTGCCGAGGAACCCGGGGGCCCGCGTTCCCGTCGGCGCCTACGCCGCGCTCTTCAACGCCGCCGTGGCGCATCTCGATGACGAATCCCTCGGCCTCTTCGCAACGCCGCTGCGGCGCGGCGCCTTCGAGTTCCTGGTTCGAGGCTGCCTTGGCAGCCGCGACCTGGCCGAGGCCCTGGAGCGATCGGGGCGCTTTCTCGCCCTGGTACGGCCGGAGCTCGCCGTCTCGATCGAGCGCGACGGCGCGCGCGCCCGGCTCTCCATTGCGGAGCGCGGCCGTCCCTGGCCCCTCGCGCGGGATCCGCGACGGGTCTTCGCCTTCGAGTGGCTGCTGCGGCTGCTGCACGCGCTCGCCTGCTGGCTCGTCGCGCGGCCCTTGCCCCTTGATGAGGTCGCGTTCCCCTTTCCCGCCCCGCCCCACGCCGCCGACTACGCCCTCATCTACGCCGAGCGCTCGCGCTTCGGCGCCGCGCGCCTCGAGGCGACGTTCGACGCGGCGCTGCTGGCGCTGCCCGTGCGCCGCGAAACGGCCGACGTGCCCGCGTTCCTCGAAGGCGCCCCGGGCCGCATCGCGCTGCTCTACCGGCGCGACCGCGAAGTGGCGCGCGCGGTTCGCGAGCACCTCGCCGCGGCGCTGCCCGAGGTGCCCGGCTTCGAGGCCGTCGCGCGCGTCCTCGGCTTCTCGCCCCGGTCGCTTCACCGGCGCCTGCGCGAGGAAGGCACGAGCTTCCGCGCGGTGAAGGCGGCACTGCGCCGCGACCTCGCCTTGGCCCGCCTCGAGAAGGGCGCGGACAGCGTGGCCGCGATCGCCGCGTCCCTCGGCTATTCGGAGCCGTCCGCCTTCTTCCGCGCGTTCACCGCGTGGACCGGCGAGGCGCCCAGCGTGCACCGGCGGCGTAGAATGGCGCGTCCCGGACACCCCGCCGCATGACGCCTCCCGCACCCCATCCCCGCTTCACGCGGGCGCCCTGACCATGCCCCGCATCAAGAGCCGCCTCGACACCGCGAGTCCCGCCTTCCTCGCAAACGCCGCGCACCACCGCGCGCTCGCCGCGCAACTGCGCGCGGAAGTGGCGCGCGTGGCCGAAGGCGGCGGCGCCGAGGCGCAGAAGAAACACGCCGCGCGCGGGAAGCTCCTGCCGCGTGAGCGCGTGCGCGCCCTGCTCGACCCGGGCTCGCCGTTCCTCGAGCTCTCGCAGCTTGCCGCGCACGGAATGTACGGCGACGATGCGCCGTGCGCGGGGATCATCACCGGCATCGGCCGCGTCGAGGGGCGCGAGGTGGTGATCGTCGCCAACGACGCGACGGTCAAGGGCGGCACGTACTACCCCATGACGGTGAAGAAGCACCTGCGCGCGCAGGAGATCGCGGCGCAGAACCGCCTGCCCTGCATCTACCTCGTGGATTCGGGCGGCGCTTTCCTGCCGCTGCAGGACGAAGTGTTTCCCGACAAGGAGCACTTCGGGCGCATCTTCTACAACCAGGCCAACCTCTCGGCGCTCGGCGTGCCGCAGGTGGCCGTGGTGATGGGCTCGTGCACCGCGGGCGGCGCGTATGTGCCGGCGATGTGCGACGAGTCCGTCATCGTGAAGAACCAGGGCACCATCTTCCTTGGCGGGCCGCCGCTCGTGAAGGCGGCGACCGGCGAAGTGGTGAGCGCCGAGGAGCTGGGCGGCGGCGAAGTGCACTCGCGCACCTCGGGCGTGACCGACCACCTGGCCGACGACGACCGGCATGCGCTCGCGATCGCGCGGGAGGCCGTCGCGCATACCAAAGGCCCGAGGCACGAGGCACGGGACAAGAGCCTCGATCCTCTCTACCCTCCCGAAGACCTCTACGGCATCATCCCCGCCGACTCCCGCCAGCCGTTCGACGTGCGCGAGATCATCGCGCGGCTCGTGGACGGCTCCGAGTTCCACGAGTTCAAGGCGCTCTACGGGACCACGCTCGTGACCGGCTTCGCGAGCATCCACGGGCTTTCCGTGGGGATCCTCGCCAACAACGGCATCCTTTTCTCGGAGTCGGCGCTGAAGGCAACGCACTTCATCGAGCTGTGCTCGCAGCGCGGGATCCCGCTCCTCTTCCTGCAGAACATCACGGGCTTCATGGTGGGCCGCAAGTACGAGGCGGGCGGCATCGCCAAGGACGGGGCGAAGATGGTGACGGCCGTCTCGTGCACGCGCGTGCCGAAGCTCACCGTCATCGTGGGCGGCTCGTTCGGCGCCGGCAACTACGGCATGTGCGGCCGCGCGTTCAATCCGCGCTTCCTCTGGACCTGGCCCAATGCGCGCATCTCGGTGATGGGCGGCGAGCAGGCGGCCTCCGTGCTCGCCACCGTGCGCCGCGACGGCATCGAGGCCAAGGGCGGCCAGTGGTCGAAGGACGAGGAGGAAGCGTTCAAGGCCCCGATCCGCAACCAATACGAGACGCAGGGCCATCCCTACTACGCCACGGCGCGGCTGTGGGACGACGGCGTGATCGATCCGGCCGATACGCGGCGCGTGCTGGGGCTCGCGCTCGCCGTGACGCGCAACGCCCCCGAGGAAGAAACGCGCTTCGGCGTGTTCCGGATGTAGGCGCCATGGGCTCTTCCCTCGCCGTCGAGCACCAGGGCCCCATCGGCCTCGTCACGCTGAACCGCCCCGAGCGGCACAACGCGTTCGACGACGCCGTGATCGCCGAGCTCACCGACGCCTTGCGCGCGATGGAAGGCGACGACTCGGTGCGGGTCGTGGTGCTCTCCGCCGCGGGACGCTCCTTTTCCGCCGGGGCCGACCTCGCGTGGATGAAGCGCATGGCGGGCTTTTCCATGGAAGAGAACCGCCGCGATGCGATGGGGCTCGCCACGCTCATGCGCACGCTCGCCCACCTGCGCAAGCCCACCATCGCGCGCGTGCAGGGCGCGGCCTATGGCGGCGGCGTGGGGCTGGTGGCCTGCTGCGACATCGCGATCTGCACGACGCAGGCCGTCTTCGCGCTCACGGAGGCGAAGCTGGGATTGATTCCCGCGGCGATCTCGCCCTACGTGGTGGCGGCGATCGGCGAGCGCGCCGCCCGCCGCTACTTCGTGACCGCCGAGCGCTTCGATTCGGCCGAGGCGTTTCGCCTGGGGCTCGTGCATGACATCGCCGCCGACGAGGCGGCGCTGGACGACAAGATCGGCGAGATCGTCGATGCGATCCTCGCGTGCGGCCCGGTAGCGCAACGCGAAGCGAAGGAGCTCGTCCGCGCGGTGGCCAACCGTCCGGTCACGAGCGAGCTCATCCAGGACACCGCCGAGCGCATCGCGAAGCTGCGCGCCTCACCCGAGGGGCGCGAGGGGATCGCCGCTTTCCTCGAGAAACGAAAGGCCGCGTGGGTTCCGGCCGAGCCGCAACCCGAAGTGCCGCCGGAGATGCCCGCGGCCTGAGGCCCTAGCCCGGGCCGGGACGCCGTCCCAGCTTCTCGCGCTGCTCGGGCGTGAGGACGGCATCGACCTGCTTGCGCAACTCGAGCCGGTTCTCGAACATCTGCCGATGCAGCTTCTCGCGCGCGTCGTAGGCCTTGCGCGCGGCCGCCTCGTCGAACTTGCCGTCCTTCGATCCCGCCTGGGCCCACGCCTGCTCGTGCATCTGCTCCATCACCTTGAACTGCTTGGCGCGGCTCTCGCGCATGATGCCGGCGAGCTTGTCACGCTGCTCCGCGCTCAGGTCGAGACGATCGAATCCATAGGCGCCGGGGCCGAATCCCATCATGCCGCCGCCCATCATTCCGGGACCGTCCCAGCCGCCGTGCGGACCGCCGCCGTAGCCGCCCATCATCCCGGGTCCCGGGCCATAGCCGCCCTTCGGGCCCCCATCGCACGAGTCACCGAGGGCCGCCGTCGAAAGGACGAGCCCCGTCGCTGCCGCCAGGAGAATGCGTTTCATCGATAGCCTCCATTCAACGTCTCGGGACAGCTTGCGCCGCTGCCGGCGGCGTCCTTTGCGAAAGGTCAACCGTTTAGAATGCAGCCCATGTTCGTGAAAGTCCTCATCGCCAACCGCGGCGAGATCGCCTGCCGCGTGATCCGCACCTGCCGGCGCCTGGCCATCCGCACGGTGGCGGTGCATTCGGCCATCGACGCGCACGCCATGCACGTGGAAGCGGCCGACGAGGCTTACCTCATCGGGGGGCCCCGGCCCGTGGATTCCTACCTGCGCGGCGACCGGATCATCGAGGTGGCGAGGTCGTGCGGCGCCCAGGCGATCCATCCAGGCTACGGGTTCCTTTCGGAGAACGAGCAGTTCGCGCGCGCCGTGGAAGCCGCGGGCCTCGTGTTCATCGGCCCCACCCCCGAAGCGATCGAGCGGATGGGGCTCAAGGACCGCGCCAAGGCCCTCATGGAAAAGGCCGGCGTGCCTGTGGTCCCCGGCTACCACGGCGAGAAGCAG
>DATIWC010000090.1:0-42734 GCA_035519515.1 Usitatibacter sp. | reverse complement strand
GGTATCACGCGGTAGCCGTGCTCCTGCAGGTACTTGGCGGCGAAAAAGCTCGGCCGGTGCCACTGGGCCGAAAGGCCCACGACGGCAATGGTGCGGGTGGTCTTGAGGATGCGCCGGACTTTTTCGCTGTCGTCCATGGAGCGGGCGCGGCACGTATGATCGAACCATGGATTCTACCTTGATGCGCATGACCGCTTTGCTGGCGCAGGTGCTGCTCGCCGCGGTCCCCCTGGCAGCCCGGGCGTACAACCACACCGACACCGTCGCGCCCATCTCGCCGGGCAAGCTCGCCGTGGCCTGCTCCAACATCGAGCAGGACGCCTCGCGCATCGCGCCCGGCGCCTCGGCTTCGGACTACTGGGAGGGCCGGGACGGGCACTACATCAGCGACCTGCTCGTGAATCCCCAGGCCGCGGTGCAGTTCCAGGCCCAGGTGCCCGACCAACGCGATCTCTACGTAGGACATGCGGGCGGCACGATCCCGTACGTCGCGATCATCTGCTATCCCACCTCGCCCACGAACACGGATCCGGACTATGCGCTGCCCCAGACGGGCGACGTGATCCCGCACATGGCGCTGCCGGGCGCCGCGCCGAACATCGTCTCGGCGGCGGAGTATTGGGTCACCATGCGGCCGGACCTTCCCCCGCCGCCCGTGCGGGCCGGCCCGCAATCGCTGCCCCTCATCGTCTACTCTCACGGCCTCACCGGCAGCCCCATCAGCTCCGGCTACGTGGAAGTGATGGTGCAGCTCGCGGCACAAGGCTTCATGGTGGCGGGCATCTTCCACGGCGACCCGCGCTTTTCCCGCGTGCGCATCGAGGACCTCTCCGACTTCTTCTACCTGCTCACGAACTTCGATCGCGTGGTCGAGCTGATGATGGTGCGCCCGCTCTCGCTCAAGCAGATGCTGGACCTCGTGCTCGCCAACCCGGGCTATGCCGCCGGCATCGACACCTCGCGCATCGGCGGCTTCGGCGCGAGCATGGGCGGGGCCGCGATGACGTGGCTCGCGGGCGCAAGGGCCACGACCACGCTCGGCGGCCACTGCGACGAGCCCGTGCACGATCCGCGCATCCGCGCCTTCATGGGTTACGTGCCGTGGGGCGGCTATTCGTTCCTCAATGCCTATTGCGACAACCAGAGCGGCGCGGCCTTCGTGAACAAGCCTTACCTGGCGATCTCGGGCACGGCGGATACGACGGCACCGCTCACGCAGATGAAGCAGGCCGTCAACAACTTCACCAACACGCGCTACATGGTGGAGTGGCAGGACGGCAAGCACGAGCTGCGCCCCGAGGACGTAGGCGACCTCTTCACCTGGATGGTCACGTACTTCAACGCCTACCTCGACGTGCAGGCCGATCCGGGCGCGTTCGGCCGGCTCGTGAAGATGAACACCGTGGTCGGCGGGCGCGCGGACACGGTGACGGTCGATGTCCACGTGCCCTTCCCCAACGCGGGCAGCGAAATCACGGTGCAGGAGCTCTACAACCCGGTGATCAACCACTTCTACGTGACGGCCGACGCGTTCCAGGCGAACCAGATGCTGAACGATCCCTATTCCTCCTGGGAAGCCACGGGCCAGGGATTCAAGGCGTGGGTCATGCCCGCGGCGGACACACCCGCTTCCGTGCTGCCGGTATGCCGCTTCTATGCATACGGCCGCACCGCGAGCCCCGTTTCCACTTTCTACAGCGCCTTCGCGAACGACTGCACGATGCTCGCGGCGCCGAACTCGGGCTGGCACTACGGGGGAACCGCGTTCTACGTGCAGCCGGTGGACGTGAACCTGCGCTGCCCCGACGGCTACATCGGCGTGAACCGCGCCTACAACAACGGCGCGCCGCGCCTGGATTCGAACCATCGCTACAGCACGAGCGACTCCACCATGCACGAAATGGAGCGCGAAGGCTGGACGTACGAGGCGACGGTGATGTGCTCGCGGCGCTAGGCCTTCCTAGCGCCCCCCCACGGGCAGCGTGAGGACGGGGCCGGGCCCGGGCTTGCCGGCGAGCTCGAGGCGAGAGACCTCCAGCAGGAGCGAGAAGGTGGACTTCGTGTCCTGGTCGGTCTCGTCGATGTAGAACCAGTAGCCGCGATAGCGGATCGCCACCTGCGCGTTGGCGGGCCGCTCGTTGCCGGCCGCCCAGCGAACGTGGAAGAGCCCGCGCATCGTCCGCGGCCAGTCGTACGTGCCGCCCGCTTCCCCCCGCGTCATCGTGAGGATCCCGCGCTCGGCGTGCTCCGGCGGGATCTCGATGCCATGCGAGACATAGTAGAGGGCCTGCAGCAGCGAGCGCGTCTCCAGGTCGAGGGACGTGACCCCGTCGCTGGGGCGTAGCGACGGGAAGGGGTTGAGCGCTTCCTGCGTGATGTCGTACCGGGTATGGCCCGGCTTGAGCCCGAAGACCTTGGTGAATACATTCATGTCGGGCGAGTATCCGGCCGCGGGGTCGACCAGGAGCACCGGCACCGTGCTCTTCTTCACGAGCGACCACGACTCGCCCTTCTCGTCCATGCGGTACTCGAAGCCGCTCTTGGCCGCCTCGAGCACGTCGCGCGCCGTGACGCTCGAGGCGGGCAGCGGGCCGGCGAGAGTCTCGGTGCGCTCGTCGAGGGCGAAGACGATCTGGCCGCGCTCCTGCAGCGATTGCATCGCCGCGATCCCCTGCAAGAAGTCGTCGACGTCGGGCGGGTTGCGCGGTGTCGGGCCGCTCGCGGTCTGCGCGTTGGACACCCAGTTGAGGTTCTCGAGGTAGAGGCGAAAGACGGTGGCGATCGGCCAGGTGGTCTTCGCGAGGTAGATGATCCCGTCGAGCGTCATCGGCGTGAAGAGCTTGCGCGTGAACTCCTGGTCGTCGAGCGGCGTGAGGCTCATCGTCGGCCGGTCGGCGGCGCCGACGGCGGCCTGGGGCAGGACGGCGGCGAAGCTCTTGTTCACGTCGGCGCCCGATGCGGCGAAGAATGGCGTGATGCCCGCCGACTGCGTGCGCTCGAACTGCGCCGCGATGGCCGAGACCTGCAGGCTGCTCGGCGTGTCGCCGTAACGAAGGCGCACGATGTTGAGCAGCAGCTGCTCCTCGCTGGTCACCTTGACCACCTCGTTGTACTGCAGGCGCGTCTCCTGCAACGCCTGCGGGCCCACCGACGAGCAACTGCAGAGCGCCGCGCAAGCGGCGGCGGCTATCAGCGCGACGGCTCGGTTCCACGGCCGTGACATGGGGCCTCCCCTTTTTCGGGGGATTGTACTTCGGCCATGTGACAGACAGAACCCGGCCGCTTCAACCCCACCGCGCTCAAGCCGGCTTCTTCCGAAGCGTATCCGACGGCAACTCGCCGAAGCAGCCCTTGTAGGCCCGCGAGAATTCCCCGAAGTGCCAGAAGCCCCAACGGAGGGCTTCGGCCGAGACGGTCGTCGTTCCCTGTGTCCCTTTCAGGAGCGCTTCGCGCACCCGGTGCAGCCTCACCCGTGTGAGATAGGCCACGGGCGTCATCCCCATGATCTCCTTGAAGGCATTCTCGAGGGCTCGCTCGCTCGCCGCTGCGACCCGGCAGAGGTCGCTCACGCCGACGTGATCGCCGGTCTGCGCGAGGAGATAGTCCTCGGCCTTCTTCACGATCACGCTGTGCGCTTGACGCGTGCGTTCGTTGCGGGTCGGCTCGTAGTCCTCGGCACCGCCAAGGATCGACAGGAGGCCTTCCAACAACTCCACCCGCGCCACGGTCCGCTCGCGGGGGCCGTCGTTGAACAGTGCAGGATTGCGTGCCGCAGCGTCCACCAAGCGCTTGCCCCACTGGAATAGACCGCGAACCTTTTCCGGATCGAGGTGCAACTGTTCCACACCCATCGGGAGGCGAAACTCGGCGAGGCGCTGACGGGCGGCGAGATGCTGGCGGATGTCTTCCGGCGCGAGAAGGAACGTGATGCTCTCCCAGCTGGGATCGACGACGAACACGGCTTCATTTTGCGGCTCGGCGAACAACATCAGCCCTGGACGAACTGGCACTCCATTGACTGACCCTTGGGCGCGCGGGCCGAACACCACATAGGCGACCAGGCCCGGATGGACGCTCGTGCGCGTCCGCACGCGAAGGTTGCTGGAATGGAACACGACCGCGGCGGCATCGAGGCGAACGATCACGCGCCTCGCCCGAAGCGCAATGGACTGGAGCTGGACCGCTTCCTGGTCGAGCAGCTCGATGCCGGCATTGACGGCGGTGGGCTCGGTGATCTCGACCACGGTGACCGCGGGCGGATCGCTGGCGACTGCGGCGACGCTCATCGTTGTTCTCGCGATCTGCGGATTTCCGATAGACGACTCGATGGCCCGCACGGAGACTGTGTTGCGCCGTCTTTCGATCGAGCCGGCATGAGTCGTACCACTCTGGCGTCGAGCCTATCAGCCGTATCCGGTTGGGGACTTGACTTGCCGCAAAGACGCCGAAAGGCCACCTGGGACGTTGCTTTGAAACTGCAGCAAGTGAGCGAGAGCTGTTTCGCGGTCCTGAACGAGAGGAACCGCCTGTGCGACGCGAACTCCGGGCTCATCAACCTCGGCGGCGGCGTGGTGATCGATACGCAGTCGGACCTGCCGCACGCACGCCGGATGATCGAGCTGTTCGGCAAGGTTTGGCCGGGCATGCCCAAGCGTGTGGTCAACACGCACGAAGACGGCGACCACGTATGGGGGAACCAGCTCTTCGAAGGTGCCGAGATCATCGCGCATCGGACTGTGAAGGAGCTCATGCCCCGCGTGGCCGATCCGAAGGAGAGCCAGCAACTGCTGGAGGGCGCCGGTCGCCTTCTCTCGCGAGTGCTCCTCAAGGCCTTTCACCCCGGCGAGCTCGCCGTCGCCCGGCAGTTGCGGGAGGACTACGATTTCGACGGCATCGAGCTCGCGCTTCCGACGACCGTGTTCGAGGAGCGGCACGTGCTGGATCTCGACGGCACGGAAGTTCACCTCATCCACGTCGGGCCCTGCCACCGGGTCGGCGACACGCTCGTTCACGTGCCCGGGGAAAGGGTCGTATTCGCCGGCGACGTGATCTTCCGCGAATGCACCCCCGTCGGCTGGAACGGCTCCTACGAAAAATGGCTCGAGACCCTCGACCTGATCATCTGGCTCGACCCGGATGTCATCGTCCCCGGACACGGGCCGGTGTGCGGGATCGAGGGGGCCATGGAGATGAAGGCCTACCTCGAGTACGTGCGCGAGGAATCGACGCGCTGCTTCGGGCAGGGACTGAGCGCCCTGGAGGCGTCCAAGAAGATCGGTTTGGGGCCGTACGCCAGTTGGCGCGGCCCGGCGCGCCTGTACATGAACGTTGAGCGGGCCTACCGGGAGTTCCGCCATGAGGCGAAGGACGTGCCCTGGGACCAACGGAAGACCTTCGACGCGATCTATGCCGTGGCGAAAGCCCGGGGGATCGAGGTCGAGTTCTGATCGATGCAGGAATACCACGTATGAAAGCGAACGAATGAAGAATCCATCCGCCACCCTCATCGCCAGCCTCGCCGCCGGGCTCATCACGGTGGCTCTCCCCGTCGAAGCGCAACAGGCGAAGAAACCCAACATCGTGATGATCGTCGCGGACGACATGGGATTCGCCGACCTCGGCTCGTATGGCGGCGAGATCAAGACGCCCAACATGGACGCGCTCGCCACGGACGGCGTCCGGTTCACGAACTTCTACACGCACGCGAGCTGCTCGCCCACGCGGTCCATGCTGCTGACCGGTGTCGATACGCACCTCAACGGCCTGGGCAACATGGACGAGTGGACGGCCCCCAATCAATGGGGCGTGGACGGCTACGAGGGCTACCTCAACGACCGCGTCGCCACGCTGCCCCAGCTCCTCAAGGGTGCGGGCTACCACACGTACATGGTCGGCAAGTGGCACCTGGGCAAGCAGCCCACGCAGATCCCGGCCGCACGGGGATTCGAGCGCGACTTCACCCTGCTCGACGGGGCGGCGAGCTACTGGGACATGACGAACTTCACGGCGGCCGCACCGAAGACGGTCTTCACCGAGGACGGGCGCTACCTCACGCGGCTTCCCGAGAACTACTACGCGACGCAGACCTACACCGACAAGCTGATCGGGTTCATCGACGCCAACCATGGCGACGGCAAGCCTTTCTTCGCCTACGTCGCGCACCAGGCGCCGCACGATCCGTACCACCTGCCGAAGGAATGGCGCAATCGCCACGTCGGCGAATACGACAAGGGCTGGGATGCGGTGCGGCAGGAACGGCTGAAGAAGCAGATCGAGCTCGGCATCACGCCGGCGGGCACGAAGCTCTCCGAGCGCATGTGGTTCATCCCCGATCCGATCGTGCTCGCCCCGGCGAGCCGGGCGCTCCTCGGCAAGAAGATGGAGCTGTACGCCGGCATGGTCGAGAACATGGACTATCACGTCGGCCGTCTCGTCGACCACCTGAAGGCGATCGGCGAGTACGAGAACACGATCTTCATCGTTTTCGGCGACAACGGGGCCGAGGGCACCGACCTGTTCAAGATGATCGCGGGGACGCCCGGCTCCCGCGACTACCTCTGGGCCGCGGCCCATTGGTCGCAGACCAACCCCAATGCATGGGGCGATCCGGGCTCGTACGTCGGATATGGCCCGATGTGGGCGCAAGTATCGATGACGCCCTTCAGCCAGTACAAGGGCTGGCTTGCCGAAGGCGGCATCCGCAATGCGCTCATCGTGAGCGGCCCGGTCGTCAAGCGGCCCAAGGGAAGCATCAATCACGGGCTCATGAACGTCGCCGACTTCATGCCGACGCTGCTCGAGGTCGCGGGCACGAGCTATCCGAAGACGATGGCCGGCCGGGAATTGCCCCCGCTGATCGGCAAGTCCTGGGTGCCGATGCTCGCGGGACGCACGGACTCGATTCGGACCGACCAGGACTACATGGCGTGGGAGCTCTTCGGCAACCGCGCGGTCCGGCAGGGCGACTGGAAGATCCGCTGGGAATTCAAGCCGTACGGAAAGGGCGACTGGGAGCTCTTCAATGTCGCGGCCGATCCGGCGGAGCGAAACGACCTCGCCGCGGAGCGCCCGGACAAGCTCAAGTCGATGCTCGCCCTCTGGGACGACTACGTCCGGGCGAACCACGTGATCCTTCCCAGCCGCTCCACGTTCGAGACGCTCGTGGACGTGCTCCCGATGCGCGTCCCGGACGATCCGGGCTATCCGCCGCTGCTCTACAAGCGGCAGTTCGTTCCCCCCAAGGAAATGCTGGCCGATCCGAAACCCTGATCGCCGCCGACGCACGAATCAACAGAGAAGAACGGGAATCCCATGAAAAGCGAAAGAACCGAAATGAAAAGATCGTCAGCGTGGCGTTTGCTTGCCGCGGCCGTGGTGGCCGCGGGCGCGCTGATTCCGCCACAGGCGCTGGCCCAGGTCCCGGGCCGCTTCTACTGGAAGGGCCTCACGGACGCGAACGGCGTGCCGCTCATCTTCAACTCGCTCACCGGCAACTCGAACCCCTTCGATCCTTCCCACCAGGTGACTCCCGGCGCGAGCTTCGATGCCACCCTGGCGATGATGGGCTACGCGCACACATACGCCATCGGTGACCGCTCCGCGATGGGCGCGATCATCCTGCCCATGGGACGAATCTCGGGCGACGTGACCACCCCCGGCGGCCGCACCGCCAACCAGTCGGCCAGCGGCTTCGGCGATCCCATGCTCGAATTCGACGTGAACGTCATCGGCCCCAAGGCGCAGCGCAACATCCCCGATGTCCTTCGCTACGAGCCGGGCTTCTCCGTGGACCTGCTCGCCGACCTCGCGCTTCCGATCGGCGAGTACGACAACACCAAGACCCTGAACATCGGCCAGCACCGTTGGTATGGCCGCATCGGCGCGCCCGTGGTCTGGCAAGTCGGCTCGTGGGTTCCGGGCCGGCGTACGACGATCGAGTTCCTTCCCGCGGTGTGGCTCTTCGGGGACAACACGGACTTCGTGGGCCAGAGGCTCAAGACCGATCCCCTGTTCCAGCTGGATGCGCACCTCACGCGCGACTTCACCGAGACCTTCTGGGGAGCGATCGACGCCTCCTGGTACAACGGCGGCAAGGCGAGCATCGACGGGGTCGAAGGCAAGAAGCTCAACAACGTCGGCTGGGGGCTCACGCTCGGCTACAAGATCAACGACAACATGAACCTCACCGTCGGGTACAAGTCGACCGTGCACGACAGCGCGCCCGGGGACCTGAAGATGGACGGATTCATGATCTCGCTCGTGTACGGGTGGCACCCGCTCATCGAGGGCATGAAACGGCTCCACAACGAGTAGGGGGGGTGGGCCCGGCTGGATTCGAACCAGCGACCAAGGGATTATGAGTCCCCTGCTCTAACCACCTGAGCTACAGGCCCACGATTTCGTACAATGTGCGGATGAGCGACTTCGACTTCACCAAGCCGCAGCAGCCGCAGCCCGCCTCCCCCGACGGCTTCGACTTCACCAAGCCGCCGACCGAGGGCTCGTCGGCGCCTTCCAAGCCGGCAAGCAGCCAATTCTACAATCCGGCCGTCGCGAAGAAGCTCTTCACCTCCGCCGGCAAGGAAGAGCAGTTCGCGGCCGGGCAGGTGATCTTCGAGGAAGCGGACAAGGCCACCAAGGGCGGCGTGTTCTCGCTGAAGTCGGCAAGCCGCATGTACTACATCGCCGAAGGCACGGTGGGGCTCACGATCGGGCCGCGCTCGCTGGATGCCATCAAGGCGGGCGAGATCGTGGGCGAGATGGCGGTGATCAGCGAGCGGCCGCGCAGCGCCACCGCCACGGCGAAGACGGCCGTCAGGGCCTACGGCCTCACGGCGAGCGAGCTGCAGTCCGCGCTCGCCCAGACGCCCGAGTTCGCCCTCATGCTGATGAGCGTGATGTTCGACCGCATCCGGTTCGTCGTCGCGCGCCTTACCGCGCGCAAGGTGCCCATCCCGCCGCGCGAGGCGCCGGTGTTCGATCCGCTGCTGCTCGAGCAATTCGAGGCCGCGCTCGCGCGTCCCAACCTCATCAAGTACCAGCCGGGCCAGTGGATCATGCGCGTGGGCCAGGCGGGCATCTACATGTACGTGCTCAAGACCGGACAGGTCGCCATCGGCATCCGCGACAAGCTGGTGGAAGTGGTCAATCCCGGCGGCACGTTCGGCGAGATGGCGCTCGTGGACCAGTCGCCGCGCGTGGCCGATGCGCAGGCGCACATCTACAGCGAGCTCCTGGCGGTGGACCGCCCCTCGCTCCTCGCGGCGGTGAAATCGCAGCCCGCGTTCGCGATGGCGATGCTCAAGGCCGTGGTCGAGCGGCTGCGGTACATGAACTCGCTGCTGGGCTAGCTTCGCCATGTCGCGGCGCGGGGCCTTCGGCCTGCTGGTCGCCCTCGCCCTCGCCGCGCTCCTGCTGGCGCTCCTCTGGACGAGCACGCCCCTGCAGCAATACGCGAGGCGCGAGGAAGCCCACGCGCTCGCGCGCGCGTTCGCGGGCTCCTGGTGGGCTCCGCTCGCGGTGGTGCTCGCCTATACGCCCGCGAGCTTCGTGATGTTCCCGCGCTGGATCATCACGATGACCGCGGTGCTCGCCTTCGGTCCCGCCCTCGGCTTCGCATGCGGATGCGGCGGGATCCTCCTCGCCGCCATGGCGAGCTACATCCCGGGCAGGATTTCCCCGGGCGGCTGGCTGCGAGGCGTCGCCGGACCCAGGCTCTCCCGCCTCCTCGCCTTCGTCGACCAGCACGGCGTGCTCGCGGTAGTCCTCGTGAGGCTCTTCCCGGTGGCGCCCTTCCCGCTCGTGAATTTCGTGCTGGGGTCGATCCGCGTGCGCTTCGCCCCTTTTCTCGCCGGCACGTTCGTCGGCATGCTGCCGGGAATGACCGCGGCGACGCTCCTTTCCGAGCAGCTCGCGGCCGCGCTGGAGGACCCGGGCCGGGTGAACCCCTGGATCGTGGCGGGCGTCGTGCTGGGCCTGGCGGCCCTTGCCTGGATCGGGCGCCGCCTGGCGCAGCGGCGCGCGCGCTAAGGAACGCTCAGCTTTCGCCTTCGAGGAACGAGCGCAGCTTCTCCGAGCGCGACGGATGGCGCAGCTTCCTCAGCGCCTTCGCCTCGATCTGGCGGATGCGCTCGCGCGTCACGTCGAACTGCTTGCCGACTTCCTCGAGCGTGTGGTCGGTGTTCATCTCGATGCCGAAACGCATGCGCAGCACCTTCGCCTCGCGCGGCGTGAGGGAATCGAGCACGTCCTTGGTGGCCTCGCGAAGCGACGCGTAGAGCGCCGAATCCGAAGGCGCGAGCCCGGCCTGGTCCTCGATGAAATCGCCCAGGTGCGAATCGTCGTCGTCGCCGATCGGCGTCTCCATGGAGATGGGCTCCTTGGAGATCTTGAGGATCTTGCGGATCTTCTCTTCGGGCATCTCCATCTTCACGGCGAGCGTTGCCGGATCGGGCTCCTGGCCCGTCTCCTGCAGGATCTGCCGCGAGATGCGGTTCATCTTGTTGATCGTCTCGATCATGTGCACCGGGATGCGGATGGTGCGCGCCTGGTCGGCGATCGAGCGTGTGATGGCCTGGCGGATCCACCACGTGGCGTAGGTCGAGAACTTGTAGCCGCGGCGGTATTCGAACTTGTCCACCGCCTTCATGAGGCCGATGTTGCCTTCCTGGATGAGATCCAGGAACTGCAGGCCGCGGTTGGTGTACTTCTTCGCGATCGAGATCACGAGGCGCAGGTTGGCCTCGATCATCTCGCGCTTGGCGCGGCGGGCCTTGGCTTCGCCCGTGGACATCTGGCGGGCGATCTCCTTCAGGTCCTTGATCGGGATCCCGACTTCCTTCTGCAGGCTGATCAGCGCTTCCTGCTGCTCGACCACCGCGGGCTTGAAGCGGTCGAGCGCCTTGGCGTACACCTTGCCCGAGGCGATCTCCTCGTTCACCCACTTGAGGTTGGTCTCGTTGCCGGGGAACACCTTGATGAAGTGGGCGCGCGGCATGTTCGCGTTCTTGGTCGCGAGCTCCATGATCTCGCGCTCGTGGCGGCGCACGCGCTCGACCAGCGCGCGCAGCCCGTTGCAGAGGTACTCCACCTGCTTGGCGGTGAAGCGGATCGCCAGCAGCTCGTTGGAGATGTCCTCCTGCAGGTCCTTGTACGCGCGCGAGCGGTAGCCCTTCTCCGAGAGGATCTTCTTCATCCGCTTGTACAGGCGGCGGATCTTGTTGAAGTGGGCGAGCGCGTTCTGCTTGAGCTCCTCCAAGTCGGCGCTGGCGACCGCTTCGTCCTCGGCCTCCTGCTCCTCGGCGTCGAGCTCCTCGAGCTCTTCCTCCTCGGTGAGCTCTTCCTCGACCACCTCCTCGTCATCCGAATCCACGAGCCCGTCCACGAGCTCGTCGATGCGCATCTCGTCCTTCTCGATCAGCTCCGACAGGCGCAGGATCTCCTCGATCGTCGTCGGGCACGACGAGATCGCCTGGATCATGTGCTTGAGGCCGTCCTCGATGCGCTTGGCGATCTCGATCTCGCCCTCGCGCGTGAGCAGCTCCACCGAGCCCATCTCGCGCATGTACATGCGCACCGGGTCCGTGGTGCGGCCGAATTCGGCGTCGATGGTGGTGGAGAGCGCCTCCTCGGCTTCCTCGACCACGTCCTCGTCGGCGACGGGCGGCGGGGCCTCGGCCATGAGCAGCTGCTCGGCGTCCGGGGCCTCGTCGTACACCGCGATGCCCATGTCGGCCAGCATCGTGACGACGCCCTCGATCTGCTCGGCGTCGGTCATGTCGTCGGGCAGGTGGTCGTTGATCTCGGCGTACGTGAGGTAGCCGCGGTCCTTGCCGAGGACGATGAGGTTCTTGAGCCTCTTCTTCTGGGCCTCGACTTCGGCGATCTTGAGCTCGGCGGACTGGTGTTGCTTGCTGGGGTTCTTCACAGAAGTGGCTGCTCCGGCCGGCGGGGAACCGGCAATTGTATCAAAAATTTGACCTTTCTTCTGCCGCCGGATTCCCCGATTTTGCGGCGGACAGGCGGGACAAGAGGCGGTCGAATTCGGCGTGCTGCTCGGGGGTGGCCGTGCCCGCCTGCACCAGCCCCATGAGCTCGGTGCGGCGGCGGTCGAGCGTCTCGGTGCGGATCCTCTCCACCACCCCGCGTAATTCAGCCTCGAGATCGAAATCGGGGCTATCGGCCTGATTTAAAAGGGGGTCGCCCAGGGCATTTGCGATAGCGTCCTGATACTCGGTTCCTTCGAAGTATGCACTCACTTGACCGAGCGTCAAGCCCGGATTCTGGTGCAAATGCGCTACCACGGCACGCGCCGCGGCCGCCTCGGGGCCGTTGCCCACCAGGACATCCTCCGGAACCTGCGCGGCGAGCTCCACACGGTGGAGAACAAGGGCCAGCACGCGGGATTCCGCCCGGGGCGGCCCCTTGCGCACGGGGCGGGACGGGACCGCAGCCGGGCGGCGTTCCGGGGCGCGGGGCGCGGCGGGAACGAGCGCCTCGATCTCCTCGGGCGAAAGGCGGGCGAGCTCCGCCAGGCGCTTGCGCAGCATCGCGCCCAGCGCGGGCGCCTCGATCTGCGCGATGAGGGGCTTCGCGTGGGCGACGAAGCTCGCGCGCCCTTCCGCGGTCGCCATATCCACCTGCGTGGCGAGCTCCGCGAACAGGAATTGCGAGAGCGGCTTCGCCTGGCCCACGGCCTCCAGGAATGCTTTCTTGCCAAGGCGGCGCACGTACGTGTCCGGGTCGTCCTCGGCGGGCAGGAAGAGGAAGCTCACCACCTTGCCGTCGGCGAGCACGGGCAGCGACACCTCGAGCGCGCGCCACGCGGCCTTGCGGCCGGCCGCGTCGCCGTCGAAGCAGAACACCACGTTGTCGGCCATGCGCAGGAGCTTGCCCACGTGGATCGGCGTGGTCGCGGTCCCGAGCGTGGCCACCGCGTTCTCCACGCCGTGCTGGGCGAGCGCCACCACGTCCATGTAGCCCTCCACCACGATCACCTGGTTCGCGTCGCGGATGGCCCGGCGCGCCTGGTAGAGGCCGTAGAGCTCGCGCCCCTTCTCGAAGAGCGGCGTCTCGGGGGAGTTCATGTACTTGGGCTCGCCCTCGCCGATCACGCGCCCGCCGAAGCCGATCACGTTGCCGCGCGCATCGAGGATCGGGAACATCACGCGGTGCCGGAAGCGGTCGTAGCGGCGCGACTTGCGCTCGCCCTCGGGCTCGCTGTCGATCACCAGGCCCGTGTCCTTGAGGCTCGCCGTGGCGTAGTCGGGGAAGACCGCCTCGAGGTTCTGCCAGCCCTCCGGCGCATAGCCCAGCCCGTAGCGCGCCGCGATCTCGCCCGACACGCCGCGGCCCTTGAGGTAGTCGATCGCGGCCCTGGATTTCTTGAGCTGCGCGCGGTAGTAGCCGAGGGCTTCCATCATCCGTGCGTTGAGCGCGGGCGCTTCCGCCGCGCCCGGCCTGGGCGGTCCCGAGCGCGTCTCCGGCACCGGCATTCCCACCGTCTCGGCGAGCGCGCGGATCGCCTCGGGGTACGCGAGGCCCTGGTACTCCATGAGGAACCCGATCGCGTTGCCGTGCGCCCCGCAGCCGAAGCAGTGATAGAACTGCTTGCTCGGGCTCACGGTGAAGGACGGCGTCTTCTCGGTGTGGAACGGGCAGCACGCCGAATAGTTGGCGCCCGCCTTCTTGAGCTTCACATGCCGGTCCACCACGTCGACGATATCGACGCGCCCCAGAAGGGACTGGATGAAATCCTGGGGGATCATGAAGGCAGCATAGGTCATTCCCGCGCAGGCGGGAATCCAGCTCAACCGGCGAGCTTCGCCTTGACCAGCCCCGACACTTTGCCCATGTCCGCCTTGCCCGCGAGCTTGGGCTTCACCACCCCCATCACCTTGCCCATGTCGGCGGGGCCCTTGGCGCCCGTGGCCGCCACGGCCTCGGCGATGATCGCTTCCACCTCCGCCTGCGAGAGCTGCTGCGGCAGGTAGGCCTCGATCACGGAGATCTCGAACTTCTCCCTGTCGACCAGGTCCTGGCGCGCGGCCTTCTCGAACTGCGCGATGGACTCCCGGCGCTGCTTGATCATCTTCTCGGCCACCGCGATCACGCCGGCGTCGTCGAGCGTGATGCGCTCGTCCACCTCGCGCTGCTTGACCGCCGAGAGCATGAGGCGCAGCGCCGCGAGCTTGTCGGCCTCGCGGGCCTTCATCGCCACCTTGATGTCTTCGTTGAGCTTTTCGCGCAGTGCCATGTGCGTAAACCTCCAAATGAAAGCGGCGAGCGGGGCTTCCAAGCCCGGCTCGCCGCGCGATTCGGTGACGCTGGGTCTAGTAGAGCTTGGGCGGCAGCATCTGCGCGCGCATGCGCTTGTAGCGGCGCTTCACCGCGGCGGCATGCTTGCGCTTGCGCTCGGCCGTGGGCTTCTCGTAGAACTCGCGCGCGCGAAGCTCGGTGAGGAGGCCCGTCTTCTCGACCGCGCGCTTGAAGCGGCGAAGCGCGACGTCGAAGGGCTCGTTTTCCTTGACTCTTACGATGGGCATGACGGCTGTCGGGTTTTTGACTGCGGGAAACCCAGCATAATATCAGGATTTTCCAGGAAAGTCTCTTGCTGATCCTCGGCATCGAGACCTCTTGCGACGAGACCGGTGTGGCCCTCTACGACACGGAGGGCGGGCTCCTCGCCGAGGCGCTTCATTCGCAGGCCGACATGCACGCCGTCTACGGCGGCGTGGTGCCCGAGCTCGCCTCCCGCGACCACGTCCGGCGCCTCGTGCCGCTCATCGCCCACACCCTGGAACGCGCAGGGCGCCCGATCGCCGACGTGGACCTCATCGCCTTCACGCAAGGGCCGGGCCTGGGCGGGGCGCTCCTCGTGGGCGCTTCCGTGGCCTCGGGCATCGGCCTCGTGCTGGGCAAGCCCGTGGTGGGAATCCACCACCTGGAGGGCCACCTGCTCTCGCCGCTGCTTTCGGAGCCGAGGCCCGCGTTTCCCTTCATCGCCCTGCTCGTATCCGGCGGCCACACGCAGCTCATGCGGGTCGATGGCGTCGGGCGCTACGCGATGCTGGGCGAGACGCAGGACGACGCCGCCGGCGAAGCCTTCGACAAGACCGCGACCCTGCTCGGGCTCGCCTATCCGGGCGGCCCCGCGCTCGCGAAGCTCGCCGAGCGCGGCAATGCGAAGCGCTTCGACTTCCCGCGCCCGATGCTGGCGAGCGGCAACCTCTCCTTCAGCTTCAGCGGCCTCAAGACCGCGGTGCTCACGAAACTGCACGCGCTGGGCACGCTCGACGAGCAGGCCCGCGCCGACGTCGCCGCTTCGTTCCAGCAGGCCATCGTGGACGTGCTCGCCGCGAAGTGCCTCCACGCGCTCGAGCGCGAATCGCTGCAGCGCCTGGTGGTGGCGGGCGGCGTCGGCGCGAACCGGCTGCTGCGCGAGACGCTGGTGGCGCGCGCGGGCGCGATCGGCGCGCAGGTGAGCTTCCCGCCGCTCGCCCTGTGCACCGACAACGGCGCGATGATCGCCTTCGCGGCCGCACTCAAGTATCCGCAGGGCGCGCGCGGCGAGGAAGGATTCCAGGTGTACCCGCGCTGGGACCTCGGCGAGACGGCTCAGTCCACGCCGCGCCGGTAAGCCTGCTCGGCGGCCGCCAGCTCCTCCTCGGCGGCCTTCACGTCATCCTCGAGCTTCTGGATGCGCTCGTAGTAGGCCTCGGTGGGCACCGCGGTCGGGCACATGGTGACGACGTTGCCGGTGGCGTCCTTGGCCGACTTGCAGTTCGAGCGCGGCGCCCCGCCGAGCATGCCGCCCATGCCATTCATTCCGCCGGTGGAGGCGGAGCCCGGCCCCGCCGTGGGATTGTTCTTGTCCATGCGCTGCTGGATGACCTGGTGCTCGTCGTCCTGCGGATCCTGCCCCGCCTCGAGCGCGGCCTTCGCGTTGGCGAGCTTTTCGCGCGCCGCCTGCACGCGCGCCTCGAGCTGGTTGCGCGTTGCGCGCCGCTGCGTCGCGCGATCGGGCGGCTGGGCGGTCTCGGCATCGACGGCCGCGGCCGGCGCCTTGGGCGCGGGCGGCTTCCACGTGGTGTCCGGTTTCTCGTCCGGCTCGATGCGCGTGACGGGCCCAACGGGATTCTTGGGCGGCGTGTCGCTGTAGTGGATCCTGCCCTGCGCGTCCATCCAGCGATAGAGCGTCTGCGCGGGCGCGCACAGGGCGGCGAGGCAAACGACCGAGGCGACCAGCGTGCGCGAAAGCGCACCCGCCACGCTCAACGATCCTTCTCGGCGCGGGCGAGCTCGTCCTCGGCGTCCTTCACGTCCTGCTCGAGCTTGGCGAGGCGCTTCTCGTACTCCTCGCTCGGGATGTTGCGCACGCCGCCGCCCACCTTGCCGACCATCATCATGTCGTCGGGACCGGGATTGTCCTTCGCGTCCTGCAGCGCCTTCTTCGAGCTCTCCAGCTTTTCCTTCGCCTGGGCGTAGCGCGCCTCGGCGTCGCGCTGGCGGTCGCTCATGTTGCCGCGCGAGCGGACCTTCATCTCCCCCACCTCGCCGCCCTTCCCGGGAGCCGCTGCGGGCTTGGGCAACGTGGCGGTGTTCGCGTTGGGGTCGATGGTGAGCGGGATCACCTGGCCGTCGAAATTCTTCGGCTTCTCCTCCGAGTAGGTGACCTTGCCGTTCTTGTCGATCAGCTTGTAGAGCGTTTGCGCCGAAACGGATGCGGCGATGCAGAACGCGCCGGCGGCGAGGATTGCGAGCGAACGGATCGTCTTCATGCGGCAGCCCTTTGCGCGCCGCAAACGGCGCATTCTGGATCGCGGGCGAGGCGCACTTCGTGCCAGCGGCTCGCGAGCGCGTCGAACATCAGGAGGCGGCCGGCGAGCGTCTCGCCTACGCCGGCCACGAGCTTGATCGCCTCGGCCGCCTGCAAGGTGCCGATGATGCCCACCAGCGGCGCGAAGACGCCCATCGTGGCGCAGCGCTCCTCACCCGCATCGGCGTCCTCGCCGAACAGGCAGTGGTAGCAGGGGGCCTCGTCGCGGCGCAGGTCGAACACGGCCACCTGGCCGTCGAAGCGAATGCCGGCGCCGGAAACGAGCGGCTTGCGTGCAGCGACACATGCCCTGTTCAACGCATGGCGCGTCGCGAAGTTGTCCGAGCAGTCGAGGACCACGTCGGCGCTGCGGGCGAGCGCCATCAACCGGTCGGGGCCGGCGCGCTCGTCGAGGGCTTCGACGCGGATCTCGGGGTTGATGCCCGCGAGCGTGGCGGCGGCGGAGGCGGCCTTCGGCTGGCCCACCGAATCCACGCGATGGATCACCTGGCGCTGGAGGTTCGTGAGATCCACGCGATCGCCGTCGCAGATCGTGATGCGGCCGAAGCCGCTGGAGGCGAGGTAGAGGAGCGCCGCCGAGCCCAGGCCGCCCGCGCCCACGACCAGGGCGTGAGCGGCGAGGAGGCGCTCCTGCGCTTCCTCGCCGAACTCGTTCAACAGGAGGTGCCGGCTGTAGCGCAGGCGTTGGCTGTCGTCCATCGCCGGATGCGCGCGAGCCGGCTCCGCGCTACTTGGTCACCGCCGCGGTGGTGGTGGCGGGCGTGCCGGTATCGATGGGAAGGCCCTTCAGGTGATTGAGCGCTGCGTTGAGCTGCAGGTCTTCCTTCTTCGCTCCGGGCGCGGCTTCCTTGGCGGGCGCTTCGGCCTTGGGCGACGTGGAGGCCACCTTGCCGCCCGGCGTCGTGGCGAGCGGCGGCGCGGCCGGGCCGGCGACCACCTTGTCGGTCGGCTTCTTGGTCTTGGCGCTCGCATCGGCCGTGGCCTTGTCGTCCTCGACCGTGAGGTGATGCTGGAGGTCCGCCTCGCGAAGCAGGATGCGGGCATCCACGGCGTCTTCCACCACGATGTCGGGCACGATGCCCTTCGCCTGGATCGAGCGGCCGCCCGGCGTGTAGTAGCGCGCCGTCGTGAGCTTCACCGCCTGGTTGTTGGGCAGCGGGAGGATGGTCTGCACCGAGCCCTTGCCGAAGGTCGTCGTGCCGATCAGCGTGGCGCGGTGCTGGTCCTGCAGCGCGCCGGCCACGATTTCCGAGGCCGACGCCGAGGCGCCGTTCACCAGCACGACCAGCGGCACGGTCTTGATCGACGCCGGCAGCTTGGAGAGGTAGTCGTCCTTGAACGCGCCGCGCACGTAGTTCTCCTTCGACGCGGTGAGGCGCATCTTGGCGTCCTCGGTGCGGCCGTCGGTGTACACGACGAGCGCGTTCTTCGGCAGGAACGCGGCGGACACGGCGACGGCGGAGTTGAGCAGCCCGCCCGGGTTCATGCGCAGGTCGAGCACGAGGCCCTTGAGGTCGCCGTTCGATTGCTTGTACAGGTCCTGGATCGCGGTGGCGAGGTTCTCGCCGGTGTGCTCCTGGAACTGGGTGATGCGGATCATGCCGTAGCCGGGCTCGAGCATGCGCGCCTTCACGCTCTTCACGCGGATCACATCGCGGCGCACCACGATGTCGAGCGGGTTCGCCTCGTTCTTGCGCAGGATGGTGAGCTTCACGTCCGTGTTGGGCTTGCCGCGCATCTTCTTCACGGCGTCCGAGAGGCTGATGCCCTTGAGCGAAACGTCGTCCAGCTTGATGATGAGGTCGCCCGCCTGCACGCCGGCGCGGAACGCGGGCGTGTCCTCGATGGGGGCCACGACTTTCACGAATCCATCCTCGGTGCCGACCTCGATGCCGAGGCCGCCGAATTCACCCTGGGTGCCGACCTGCAGGTCGCGATAGGCTTCCTGGTCGAGGAACGCGGAATGCGGGTCCAGGCCCGTGAGCATCCCGTTGATGGCTTCCTTGAGGAGCTTGTGGTCGTCGACCGGCTCGACGTAGTCGCTCTTGATGCGGCCGAAAACCTCGCTGAAGAGCCTGAGGTCGTCCACCGGCAGCATGAGCGCGGAGGACTGGCGGTCGGCCACCGCCGAAAAATGCAGGCTCGCGGCCACACCGAGTGCGGCGCCGAGGGCTACGAGTCCGAGTTGCTGAAGCTTCTTGCCCATGCGTGGTTTCCTCGCTTGCTTGAGTCGGGGCCGCGGCGAGCCTAGGGTGCCACCCACCCCAGCGGATCGAACGGTTTTCCGTCGCGACGTAGCTCAAAGTATAGACCCGATTCCGCGGCGACGTCCGTTGCTCCTACATGTGCAATCGGGTCTCCGCTACGGACGGTTTCGCCAACCTGACGCAGCAATCCTTCGTTGTTGGCGTAGAGGCTCATGTATCCCGCGCCGTGGTCCAGAATCAACAGGTTACCGAACCCCCTGAGCCAGTCAGCGTATACAACGCGCCCGTCGGCCACCGCGTGGACCGTTTCACCTGAAACGGTGCGAATGAACAGGCCCTTCCACGTCGCCCCCGATTCCTCGCGGGCGCCGCCGTAGCGGTTGGCGAGCTCGCCGCGCACGGGGAGCTTGAGCACCCCCTTCAGGCTCGCGAACGGCCGCGCGGCGAGGGAGGCATCCGCCACCTGGTCTATGGTCCGCCCCTTGGCCGGCGGCGCCGGCGACTTCGCGATCGCGCGGGCGATCTCCTCGACCAGCCTGGACAGGCGCGCCTCGTCGCGCTTGAGCCGCCCGATCTGCTGGCGGTCGCGCGCGATCTCGGTGCCGAGGCGGGCCACCACCGCCGCGCGCGCGGAGCGCTCGCGCTCCAGGCGCCGCGCCTCTTCGGCCTGCTGCCGCTCGTTGTCGCGCAGGTCGTCGCGGCGCTGGGCCGCGTCGGCCGCGAGGGCTGCGATGGATTGTTCCTGGGAGCGCAGCGACGCGATGAGCGTGGCGCGCGCGCGCTGGATGTAGTCGTAGTAGACCAGGTGGCGCGCGACCTCGGCGGCGTCGCGCCCTTCCAGCAGCAGGCGCAGGCGGTCGGGCGCGCCCTGCCGGTACTGCATGCGCAACAGGTTGGACGCGAGCTGCTGCTGGCGCGCCACGCCCGCGCGCGCCGCGCGCTCGCGCTCGCCGATCGCGGCGAGCTCCGCCTCGAGGGTGCGCCGCCGCTGCTGCAGGTCGAAGAGCGCGCGCTGCGCGTCGCTCACCGCCTTCGCGCTCGCGCGCAGCTGCTCGTTGGCTTCGCTTCGCGTGCCCTCGCGGGCGGCGAGGTCCTTCTGGAGCTTGTCGATGCGATCGCGCAGCTCCTGGAGGTCCTGCTCGGTGGGCGCCGGCCTGGCTGGAGAAGGCTTCGGCGTCTTCGCGGGCCACGCGGAAGCGCCCGCGAGCGCGCAGGCGACGAGCGACGCGAGCGCGAACGCGCGCGTACGCCGCATCGGTTCCATGGGCTACCGGGCCTTGCCCTGGCTCGCCACCGCCTGCTGCGCCTTCGCCACCGCCTCGGGATCGCCCAGGTAGTAGCTGCGCACCGGCCGCAACCCGTGGTCGAGCTCGTAGACGAGGGGGATCGCGGTGGGCACGTTCACGCCGACGATCGCCTCGTCGGACAGGGCATCGAAGTACTTGATGAGCGCGCGCAGGCTGTTGCCGTGCGCGGCGACCAGCACGCGTTCGCCCGCCGCGACGCGCGGGGCGATGCGCTCCTTCCAGTAGGGCACGACGCGGGCCACCGTGTCCTTGAGGCATTCCGTGAGCGGCAGCTCCTGCGGCGAAAGCGAGGCGTAACGGCGGTCGCGCGCGGCGTTGCGCGGGTCGCCGGCCTCGAGGGCGGGCGGCGGGACGTCGTAGCTGCGCCGCCAGAGCAGCACCTGCTGCTCGCCGAACTTCGCGGCGGTCTCGGCCTTGTTCAGGCCCTGCAGCGCACCGTAGTGCCGCTCGTTGAGCCTCCAGTGCTTCTCGACGGGAAGCCACAGCCGGTCCATCTGCCCGAGCGCGAGGTCGAGCGTGAGGATGGCGCGCTTGAGCACCGAGGTGTACACGAAATCGAAGTCGTAGCCTTCCTTGGCGAGCAGGCGCCCGGCGCTGCGCGCCTCTTCCACGCCCTGCTCCGTGAGGTCCACGTCCGTCCATCCGGTGAAGCGGTTCTCGCGGTTCCACGCGCTTTCGCCGTGGCGCAGCAGCACGATCTTTCTCATGGGCCGAGTTTATCAAACGGCCCATGGACTAGAATCGTGGCTTTTGCATGCCGCGCGTGACGCCGCCCTCGGCGCGCGAGGAATTCCTCGCCGGCGCCTTCGAGATCGCCCCGCTCCTCCTGGGCCTCGTCCCGTTCGGGTTCGTGGCGGGCATCGCGTCGGTCTCCGCGGGGATGACGCCGCTGGAGGGCTTCGCGCTTTCCGTGCTGTCGTTCTCGGGCATCGCGCAGCTCATCGTCTGCCAGCTCGTCGCCGCGCAATCGCCCGTCCTCGTGGCGATACTCGCCGGCTCGGTCGTGAGCCTTCGCTTCGTCATGTACAGCGCCACCGTCTCGCCCCACCTCGCGCACCTCGACCGGCGCTGGCGCGCGCTGCTCGCCTCCCTCATGACCGACCAGAGCTTCTCGCTCACGACGCGCCGCTTCTCGGCCCCGGGCGGGCCCGCCAACCGCCACTGGCACACGCTGGGCATGTCCCTCACGATGTACGTGGCCTGGCAGCTCACGGTGGCGATCGGCATCGTGGCCGGCGCGAGCATTCCGAAGGCCTGGTCCCTGGACTTCGCCGTGGTGCTCACGTTCATCGCCCTGCTGGTGCCCGTGGTGCGCACGCGCGCCGACCTCGCCGCGGCCGTGGTGGCGGCGGCGGTGGCCCTCGCCGCGGCGGGCCTGCCTTACCGCCTCGCCCTGGTGGTCGCCTCGCTCGCGGGCATCGCGGCCGGCATGGCGATCGAAAGGACGCGGCGCCGGTGAGCCACTGGGAAATCATCCTCGGCGTGGCGGCCGTCACGTTCCTCCTGCGCGCCTCGTTCATCGTGTTCGCCGACCCGCAGCGCTTTCCCCATGCGTTTCGCCAGGCCCTGCTCTTCGTGCCCCCGGCGGTGCTCGCCGCCATCGTGGCCCCGGGGCTCGCCCTGCCGGGCGGCGCCCTCGACCTCACGCTCGCCAACCCGCGCTGGGTCGCGGGCGTGGTGGCGCTCGTCGTCGCGGCGGCGAGCCGCCATCCGCTCGCCGCCGTCGCCGTCGGGATGCCGTCGCTGTGGCTGCTCCAGTGGGCCATGGGGTAAAATCGTCGTTTTTTCCGGGCGCGCGTCGGCGCCTTCGAGGAATACCGGCAAGTGGGCGAATTCATCGTGAGCAACTGGGCGCTCGTCGCCGTCTTCGTGGCGAGCGGCGTGATGCTGGTCTGGCCCGAGCTCTCGCGCCTCGTCGGCGCATCCAACGAAATCGGCACGCTCGAGGCCACGCGCCTCATGAACCAGGCGGGCAGCCTCATCCTCGACGTGCGCGACGGCAACGAGTACGCGGCGGGCCACCTGCCGCGCGCGCGGCACATCCCGCTGGGCGAGCTGTCCAACCGCATCGAGGAGATCGGCAAGTACAAGGACAAGCCCGTGATCGTGACCTGCCGCTCCGGCATGCGCGCCGGGGCCGCCGCGAAGGTCCTGAAGGGCGCCGGATTCAGCGCCGTGTATCAACTGAAAGGCGGGCTGGGCGCCTGGCAGCAGGCGAGCCTGCCCGTGGAGAAGTGAACGCGATGGCGAAGGTCGTGATGTACACGACGGGCGTGTGCCCGTTCTGCCTGCAGGCCGAGCGCCTGCTCAAGTCCAAGGGCGCGCAGGTCGAGAAGATCCGCGTGGACCTCGATCCGCCGCGCCGCCAGGAGATGATGGAGCGCACCGGGCGGCGCACGGTGCCGCAGATCTACGTGGGCGAGCGCCACGTGGGCGGCTACGACGACCTGGCCGCGCTCGACCGCGCCGGCGGCCTCGACCCGCTCCTCGCAGCTCCCTGAAATCCATTTCAACGGCCCCGCGCCGCATCCAAGGAAGGTCCATGAGCGAGATCCCCCAACAGAACAACCAGCCCAGCTTCACCATCGAGAAGGTCTACGTGAAGGACCTTTCGCTCGAGATCCCGAATGCGCCGGCCGTGTTCCTCGAGCGCGAGGCGCCGACGGTGGACATCCAGCTGCACCACAACTCCACGGGCGTCGAGCAGGGCATCTACCAGACGCTCCTCACGGTGACGGTGACCGCGAAGATCGGCGACAAGACGCTGTTCCTCGTGGAGGCCTCGCAGGCCGGCATCTTCGCCGTGCGCAACGTGCCGCCGGGCGACCTGGACGCGATCCTCGCCATCGCCTGCCCCAACATCCTCTTCCCGTACGTGCGCGAAGTGGTCTCGGACACGGTGACGCGAGCGGGTTTCCCGCCCGTGATCCTCGCGCCGGTGAACTTCGAGGCGATCTACCACGCGCAGCGCAACCCGCAGCCCGCGGCGGAGCCCGTGCAGATCATCACGCCCGGCGTGTCGCACTGAGGTGGGCGTGCGCGCCGCGTTCCTGCTGGCGCTCGCGGCCGCGGCCCCGGCGGCCTTCGCGGCCGAGTATCGCGCGCTCGGCAACGCGCCCGCGGTGGTCTACGACGCGCCCTCCAACAAGGCCGACCGCCTGTTCGTCGCGAGCCGCTACTACCCGTTCGAGATCCTGGTGAAGCTCGACCAGTGGACCAAGGTGCGCGACGTGAACGGCGAGATCGGCTGGGTCGACAACAAGGCGCTCGGCGACCGGCAGACGGTCTTCGTGACGGTGCCGCTCGCCGACGTGCGCGCCGCGCCCAGGCCGGAAGCGCCGCTCGTGTTCGAGGCGTACAAGCAGGTGCTCCTCGAGGTGGTGGAGCCGCCCGCCGACGGCTGGGTGAAGGTCCGCCACCGCGACGGGCAGCAGGGCTACATCCGCATCGCGCACATCTGGGGCGCCTGAGAGCCGTGCGCATCGCGATCCTCGGCGCGGGCGCATGGGGCTCGGCGCTGGCGGTGTCGTTGTCGCCGGCCCATGAAGTCGCGCTCTGGTCGCGCGCCGCCGCGGACTGCGAGTCGCTCGCGCGCACCCGCACGAGCCGCTACCTCCCCGGCATCGCGATTCCCGCAAAGGTGTCCATCGAGCCGCGCCTCGACCGGGCGATCGGCGGCGCGGATTTCGTGATCGCCGCCACCGCGACCTCGGGCCTGCGCGAGACGACCGCCGCCGTCGCCGCGCTCGACGCGCAACCCACGCTCGTGTGGGCGTGCAAGGGATTCGAGACGGGCACGGGCCTGCTGCCCCACGAGGTGGTGGCGCAAACGATGCCGCGCGCCACGCGGGTGGCCGCGCTCTCCGGCCCCAGCTTCGCGCTTGAGGTGGCGCGCGGGCAGCCCGCTGCCGTCGTGCTCGCCGCGCGCGATGCGCGCTTCGCCTCCGACGCGGCGGCCAGCCTCAACAGCTCGCGGCTTCGCATCTACTCCAACGACGACCTCACCGGCGTGGAGCTGGGCGGCGCGCTCAAGAACGTGGTCGCCATCGCCGCGGGCATATGCGACGGCCTCGCGCTCGGGCGCAATGCGCGCGCGGCGCTCGTCACGCGCGGCCTTGCCGAGATCTCGCGCCTGGGTGTCGCGATGGGCGGGCGCCTGGAGACCTTCAACGGCCTCGCGGGCCTGGGCGACCTCGTGCTCACCTGCACGGCGGACATGTCGCGCAACCACGCGGTGGGCACACGCATCGCTCAGGGCGCGAGCCTCGACCAGGTGCTGGGCGCGCTGGGACACGTGGCCGAAGGCGTGCATTCGGCGCGCGCCGCGCGCGACCACGCGCGCGCCCGCGCGATCGAGATGCCCATCACGGAAGCGGTCTGCGCCGTGCTCTTCGAGGGCCGGCCTCCCGCCGAGGCGGTCAGGCAGCTGCTGGCGCGCGATCCCCGGCCGGAGTGAACCAGAAGACGCCCGCGAGGAACGCGAAGTAGAGCGCGTTGGCGGGAATGTGGAAGTTGAAATCGAAGCCCGCGTGCACGATGAGCGCGAGCATCCCGAGGCCCGCGCACACCTGCAGCGACCCCAGCCCGCGCGAGGGCGGCATGCGCAGGAGCTCGCGCCAGCGCATCACGTAGGCGGCCGCGAGCAGCGCGATCGCCGCGATTCCCGCCACGCCCAGCTCGAGGAACGCCTCGGCATAGTCGTCGTGCGCGTGGTCCACGAAGCCCGGCAGGCTCGTGCCCTGGTAGAGAGGGAACGCATCCGCGAAAGTGCCGAGCCCCGAGCCCAGCGGCAGGAAGTCCAGCGCAGCCCTCACGGCGGCCGCGGCGATGCGAAGCCGCCCCTCGTAGCTCACCGTGAGCTCTTCGGGCGAGAACCGCTCGAGGACCGGCGTGAGCCCCACGTAGGCGGCGAGGCCGAGCGCCGCGATGCCCACGACGGCGAACACGGCGCGCGCCTGGCGCGAGCCCGCGTTCCACACCAGCGTGAGGCTCGCGAGCGCGAACGCCATGAGGCCGCTGCCGATGCCCGCGCGCGAGCGCGTGAAGAGCAGCGCCACGACCAGGACCACGACGAAGACCGAAAGGACGAGGCGCCGGGCGAGCTTGGCATCGCGATGGCGCGGGTGCTCGCGCAGGATCTCGCCGTTCGCGTCGCGCGCGGGCACCACCTCGCCCGCCCACAGCGCGATCAGCATCGGCAGCGCCATCGCCATCAGCGCGGCGAAGTGGTTCTTGTTCACGTACGTGCCGGTCGCCGCGCCGCCGCCGAAGCGATTGCCGAGCGTGAGCGGCGAGCCGGGTGCCGCCCCCAGCTGCATGAGCCCCAGCACCGCCTCGAGCAACGCGACGGCCACGAAGATCACCACGAGCCGGCGCAGCTGGCGCCGGCCCATCGCCTGCACCATCCCGAACACGGCGAGCGGCGGCAGCATCGCGAGCCACGCGTACTCCGTGGCCCGCGCGTGCAGGCTCACCGAGTGCCAGGCGGGCGGATCCGTGGCCCCGCGCAGCGCCTGCGCGTAGGGCTCGTGGCCGGGCAGCGCGGCCCACCAGCCGAACGGCACCGGAACGCGCTGGATGAGCGGCACGACGAGGAGCAGCAGGATGGCCCATCCCAGCATCGGGGGAAGCGAGACGCGCTGCAGGTCGCGCGCCCCGTAGAAGGCCGCCAGCACGAAGGCGAGGAGCGAGGCGCACTCGAGGACGAGCAGGGGCAGGGGGCGGTTGCCGCCGCGCACGAGCGGCGCGAAGACCAGCATGGCCGCCGCGATCCAGAACCACGAAACGCCCGCGGCGGGCGACTCACTGCGCGCGGCGCCGCGCGTCAATTCGGGCTTACCGTGTTCTCGTTTTGGCGCCAGCGCCAGACCGACAGGCCGACGAGGCCCGCCTGCACCGCCGTGCCCGGCGTGAGCAGCGCCGGGGCGGGACCCGCCGCGGCGACCACGGTCGGCCGGACCATCGATTCGACCTGCGCGAGGAGCGCTTCGCAGGGCTTGTCGCGCTGGACCTCGAAGCGCTGGTTCTCCTTGAGCTCCACGCGGCAGCCGTTGTCGAACTGCACGACCGCGCCGGAGTTGCTGGTCGTGATGACGCGCATGCCGTCCATGAGGCGCTCGGAATCCTTGCCCGCGGCGAGCCCGGTGGCCTGGCTCACCAGCACGTTGCCGCGCAGGTCGATGAGCTTCGCGATGCCGTTGTTGTCCTGCGCGTGGGGCTGCGCCGCCGCGAATGTTGCGGCGAGGGCGAGCAGCGTTCGTCTGGCGTCGATCTTCATGGAATCCCCGTCAATGGTATTGCCGAGCGGCGAGATTGTCGAACCACAGCGTGCCGGCCAGGAACGCGGAAGCCGATCCCGTGACGGCGGGCTCGAGCTGCAGGAGCTGCCCGGTGCATCCCGGCGCCACGGTCGCGTCGAAGCTGAATGCCTCCCAGTCGCCCGAGCCGGTGAAGCGCACCGACTGCGCGAACGGATCCTGCGGCTTGCCTTCCACCACGCAACGCAGCGTCCACTGCGCGCCGTGCCCGTCCTTCATCCCTTCCTCTCGCGCCATGCCCGTAACCTGGTAGCGCCCCGGGGCGAGCGCGAGGAACTGCGCCACGGGAACGCCGGCCTGGCGCTTGTCCGGGCTGTACACGACGCGCAGCGCGCGCTGGCCTGCGACACCCTGCGCGCGCGCGAAGTCGGCCGTGTGCCCCGCCTCGCGCATCGTGCGGCGATCGACGATCCAGTCGAAGCCCCCCGGCAGCGGCGCGTATTCGAAGCTTCCGTTGAACACGAAGCCCACGTCGGCGAGCCGCTCGCGCGGCAGCGTGTTGAGCCAGAGCTGGTAGGCCTGGTCCCAGCGGCCGGACTCGCGCAGCCGCTCGACGATGCACGCGCCCTCCGCGGAGGAGGCTTGCCCCGCGGCCACGCGTTGCAGGTAGATGGGCGCGAGCGCCGTGGCCTCCAGGCCGCCGCGGCAGGCGCTCTCGATGAAAGCGCCGAGCCACGGGGGCGAGCGCGCGAGGATCGCGTTCCACTGCGCAGCGTACTGTCCCGAGGCGAGCGTCCGGGCCATCACCGCGAAGGCGCGGTCGCGCACGTCGCTGTAGCTCTCGACGAGGACGGCGAGCACGTCCAGGGCGGGCGCGACCTCGCCGTGCCGCAGGAGATGGTCGGCCATCGCGGCGAGCACGTCGTGGTCCACCGGGGCCACGCGGCGTGCGGACCGGAATGCGCGCGTGGCCGCCGCGGTATCGCCCGCCGCCTCGAAATCGCGCGCGAGCATCGCATAGGCCGCCGCGTTGGCCGGGTTCTCGCGCACGAGCTGCATGAGCACCTCGCGCTCGGGCAAGTCGCTGCCGCCCGCCCGCGCGGCGGGCGCGGCCGGCCGCCCGGCATCGTCGTAGAGCACGACGTTCACCTCGACCGCCCGCCACAGGACGATCAGGCACGCGATGACGATTCCCGAACGCAATGCCGCGTTCATGCCTAGGGGCCGTTGGGGAACAGCGTGAGCCGCGTGATGCGCGCCTTGCCGTCGCGCATCGCGACGTCCATCTCCAGATCGACCTTGCGCTCGGTGGTGCCCGGCTCGGCGTAGTACTCGGCCTGCACGAGCGCCATGCCGCGCGCGTGCGCCGCGCGGTCCTGCATCTGCCAGTCGAGGCTCGTGATGCGCAGGTGGCGGCTCTTCGTCGCGCGGAAGAAATCGCTGAACGCCTCCCGCGTGCGCATCGTGTCCCAGAAGCCGTTGGACGGATCCATGAGCGCCATCAGCGCGTCGGCCTGCCCGGCCTCGTAGCTGTCGATGAGGTGCACCACGACGGTCTCCATGTCCTGCGGCGTGACCGCCGGCGCGGGGCTGGCCGCTTGCGCGAGCTGCGGCGCGGCCGCGACCGCTGTCTCGATTCTCGCGGGCGGCGCGGGCTTCGCAGCCGGCACGGCGGCCGGCTTCGCGGGGACCACGACGGGCTCGGGCGCCGCCGGGGCCTGCTCGGCTGCCGTCGCGACGACCGCGGGCGGCATGCGCTCGGGCGCAACCTCCTCGCGCATCTCGCCGGGGCGCACCGTCTCGACGGCCGGCTGCGCCCGCGGGCGCAGGCTGCGCAGCAACGGCGCGAGGATCGGAATCTCCACCGGCCCCTTCTCGGCGGTATCGGCGTCGCTCGCGGGGGCCTCGCGGCCCGCCGGCGCGCTGCCCAGGTAACGCGGACGCTCGGCGGAAGCCACCAGCGCCTTGTTGCGCGCAGCGCTCCATCCGCGAACGAGCATCGATTGGTGCAGCTCGTCTCCCTGCCAGAGCTGGAAGCCCAGCAGCGCCGCGATCACGAGGCCCACCGCGGGCAACGCGTACGCGAGGCGCCGCGGCCAGCGCCGCCCCGGCGCCACGCGCACGGCTCGCGCCGCGCCTTCCGGAACATGCGCCGCGTCGGACTCGCGGCGGCGCGCGAGCCCGGCATCGTATTCCCTGCGGCGCGCCTCGTCGGAGAGCACCTCGTACGCACGGTTGGCGCGCTGCGCGGCATCGGCGGGCCATGGGCCGTGCGTGGCCTCGGGCCGGTCCGGATGGATGAGCGCCATGAGCAGGCGGTAGTTCGCCTTCACCGCGCCGCGCGGCGCGTCCTGCGGCAGGCACAGCACCTGGTAGTGCGTGGCGCCCTCCCACAGGCAGACCTGGCGCACGAAGGCCATCGCCGCCTCGTGCAGCTCCTCGCGCGTGGCGCCCGTGCCTTCGAGATCGGGAAGCTTGCCGTAGGCGAAGCGCAGGACGTGGTGGCCGCCCTCGATGGGCTCTCGCCCGATGGTGAAGCGCGGGCGGTAGCGCGCGGGCTCCCTCAGGAAGGCGAGGAGCTGGCCGACAACGGGTGCGGTGCCTGTTGCCGAGGCCCTCGCCATGGGTCAGCCTTGGGCGGGTTTCGTTCCGAGGGACGGCCGAGCCGAATACTGGTAGTACGAGCTGTAGCCGTAGAGGTCGTGGTACGAGTCGATCTTGGTGAGGATCACGCCCAGCGGGTGCACGCCGGCCTGCTGCAGGCGCTTCAACGCGGCCTTCGCATGGCCCTTGCGCGTGCGCCCCGACTCGATCACGAAGATGGTGTTGTCCACCTGGTTGCTGAGGACGATGGAATCGGCGATGCCGAGCACGGGCGGCGCGTCCACGACCACGTGCGCGAAATGCTCCTCGCACTGCGACAGCAGAGTGAGCAGCTTCATGCTCGAGAGCAGCTCCACCGGGTTGGGCGGCAGCGGGCCCGTGGTGAGCACGTAGAGGTTCGGGATCTCGGTCTTGCGCACGAGCTCCATCACGCCGAAGCGCCCCGACAGGTAGTTGGAAAGGCCCCGCTCGTTGTCGATGCCGAGCAGGCGGTGCAGGACGGGGTTGCGCAGGTCCGCGTCGATCAGCAGCACGGGCTTGCCCATCTGGGCGAAGTTGATGGCGAGCGCGACCGCCGTGGTGCTCTTGCCCTCGTTCTTCGAGCTGCTGGTGATCACGAGGCGCCGCGGCGCGCCGCTCGCCGTGGAGAACTGCAACGCCGTGCGCACCGAGCGGTAGGCCTCGGCGAACGCCGACATGGGCTCGGTGTGGGCACCGAGGGCCACGCGATCGCGCCCCGATTCGGCGGTCTTCAGCCTGGGCACCACGCCCAGCACCGCCGCACCCGTCTCGCGCTCCACCTCGTCGGCGAAGCGGATCGAGTCATCGAGGTGCTCCAGCACCCACGCCACGAGAAGGCCCAGGATCAGGCCGATCGCCATGCCCATGGACAGGCTGCGCGCGAGGTCGGGCTTGTACGGATAGATCGGGACCTTGGCCTTGTCCACGACCGAGATGTTGTTCACGCCCACGCCGCCCGCCACGCCGATCTCCTTCAGGCGGTTCAGCAGGCCGTCGTAGAGCTGGCGGTTGGTGTCCACCTCGCGCTTGAGGATGCTGTAGCGGATGCTGCGCTGCTGGAGGTCGAGCAGCTGCTGCTTCGCGCCCGTGAGGCGCTCCTTCAGCATGAGCTCCTGCGAGCGCGCGGAGCGGAACGAGGCGAGCGCCGCGCGGCGCATCTCGTCGTACTCGTCGCCCAGCTGCTTGTCGAGGTCGGCGATCTGCGCCTGCAGCTGCTGCATCTTGGGATAGCCCGGCTTGTAGACCTTCAGGTTCTCCTGGTAGTCGGCCTCGAGCTTCGACTTCGTGTCCTTGAGCTGCAGGACGTGGCGGTTGTCGAGCGCGGCGGGCAGCGAGTCGGGGCGCTCCTGGGCCTGCTTGTAGAGGACCTCGGCCTTGATGCGGTCCTGCTCGGCCTTGGACACCGCCGTGTTGAATTCCTGCAGGTTCTGGCTCGAGATGCTCTGCTTCTCGTCCAGGTTGAAGATCTCGAGCTCGCGCGAGTACTTCACCAGCTCGCGCTCGGAATCCTCCAGGCGCGCCTTGGTCTGCGCGAGCTTCTCCTCGAGGAACGTCTTGGCGTAAGACGAGGCCTCGAAGCGGCGCTCGAGGTTGATGTTGATGAACGACTGCGCGAGCGTGTTCACCGCCTTGGCGGCGAAGAACGGGTCGGTGCTGTCGAAGTGCAGGCGCACCAGGCGCGAGCGGCGCACCGGCTCCACGGTCACCGACGAGGCGAAGGCGCCCACGATCGCGTTGTCGTCGCGGGTGGCGGGATCCACGTCCACCGGCGGCGGCCCGTTGCGAAGCCGCGCGATGAAATCGAGCACCGAGCCCCACAGGTCCGTCGGCCGCGCGGGCGCGGCCTGCACGACCGACGAGGCATCCGGCTCGGCCGGCACGCCCTTGCGCAGGCCCAGCTCCTCGACCGCGCGCTCGGCGAGCGTGCGGCTCTTCAGCAGCTCGTAGTTCGTCTGGTAGAAGTCCGCATAGTCGTCGCTCACGTCGATCGGGGCGACTTCCTTGTACTCGAACACCTGCGGGACGAAGCGCTCGATCTGGATCGTGGTGGAGGCCCGGTACACCGGCGCCGAGAGGTACGTGCGCACCACCGAGATCGCCGAGAACAAGATGAAGATCGTGAGGATCGTCCACTTGCGCTTGAGGAAGATGCGCAGCAGGTCGCGCAGGTTGAACGCCGGGTCCAGGCGGTCCTGCGCCCCCAGCGCCGCCGCGAGATCGGCGGTGGGAGGACGGGCGGTGGCGACGGCGAGCGCTGTGGTGGTGCCGGGCGGCTGCTTCATTTGGGCAGGATCGGCGACAGCGGGTTCACCGCGTCCAGCGCGTCGCGCAGCACGGAATCGCGCAGCAGCACGCGCACCGGCGAGCGGTTCAGCACGATGAGGTCGTCGTTCTGCACCAGCGGATCCTCGATCTCGCCGTGCCGGATGCGCTCGACGTCATAGGTGAGCGTCATGCGCGTGCCGTCCTTGCCGCTGCGAAAGAGCATGACCTGGCTCATGTCGGAGAGGCTGCCCTGGCCGCCGGCAAGCGCCAGCGCGCGCAGCAGCGTGGTCTCGCCGCGCAACGGGTAGATGCCGGGCTTGGCGACCGCGCCCTCGACGGTGATGCGCTGCGTCGTGTACTCCTTCACGAAGAGGCTCACCTGCGGATCCTGGAGGTAGTCGGTCGCGAGCTTCTTCGCCACCGCGAGCTCGGCCTCGTGCGCGGTGAGACCGCCCACCGCGACGGAGCCCACCAGCGGCAGCGAGATGAAGCCGTTGCCGTTGACCCGCACGGTGCGCGAGAGCTGGTCCACGCCGAACACCTGGATCTCGAGCAGGTCGTCGGGCCCGATGCGATAGTCCTTGTTGTCGCCCAGGCGCGGCGTGATGGGAAGCGGCGCCTGCACGGCCACGTGTCCCGCCGGCGTGCCGGGCGACGATTCGTTGAGCGCGGGGCTCATCTTGAGCGGAAGGTTCATGCCGTCGAACCCGTTGGCGGGCTCGTCCGCGAAGGCCGCGACGGCGCCCGCGCACAGCATCCAAACCCATCCCGCGCGCAACGCGCGGGGCACTGCGAAGGCCATGTCCAACTCCCTGCTCACCCGCGACCGATCCTTGGCAAGAAACAGCGTATTTCCCCAACCTTTCCACAAAACCCGCGAAAATCGCCAAGTAGCCGCAAAAGTCTTTACGAATTATGCATCTATCCGGGGGCAGCAGCTATGCAAATTTTCACAGGGCGACCCAGGGCTCGATCGGGCAGAATGACGGCTGCGGATGCCCGGAATCGATGCAAGCCCCTGAAACTAGCGGAACTTTCCCGGCGCGCCTTGACGAAGCGCAAGCGTGGGCCATGACGGCTGAAACAAGCGACCTGTTGCTCGCCTGCGCGCGCTCCTCGCTGGACCGGCCATCGCGCCGGCGCATCGAAAGCGCGCTTGCCGCCCGGCCCGATTGGGACCTCTTGCTGGCGCTCGGCGGGCGCCACGGCCTGCTGCCGCTGATGCATCGCCACCTCGACGCCGTGGAAGCCGTGCCCGCTGGCGTTCGCGCCCGCCTCTGGGCGCGGCGCGAGGCCACGCTCGCTCGCAACCTCGCACGGGCCCGCGAGCTGCTCGAGGTCACCGCGCTCTTCGAGGCCCACGGCATCGCCTCGCTCCCGTACAAGGGCCCTGCCCTCGCGCAAGCGCTGCACGGCGACGTGTCGATGCGCGAATTCGGCGACCTCGACATCCTCGTCGCACCCCGCGACGTGCCGCGCGCCCGCGACCTGCTCGCCGCGCGTGGCTACCGTCCCACGTACGCGCTCCCGCCGGCCGCCGAGGCCGCGCTGATGCGCTCGCCGCTGCAATACCACCTGTGCCTCGAGCACGACACGCTCGGGATGATCGAGCTGCACTGGAAGACGGACCCCGACTATCCCGTGGAGCGCATCGACGATCCGCAATGGTGGGGCGCGCTCGCGACCACGCCGCTCCTCGATGAAAGCGTGCGCGCGTTTCCCGACGAGGAGCTCCTCGCCGTGCTGTGCATCCACGGCTCGAAGCACCATTGGACGAGCCTCGCCTGGCTGGTGGACGTGGCCGAGCTCCTGCGGCGCGCGTCGATCGACTGGGAGAGGCTGTTTGCACGCGCGGCCGGCGCGGGCTACGAGCGGCGCCTCGCGCTGGGCCTCATGCTCGCGGCTCGGTGGCTCGACGCCCCGTTGCCACAGGCGCTGCGCTCCACGCTCGCCGCGCGGCCCGACCTCGAATCGCTCGCTCGACGGGTTGCGGACGGACTCTTCGATCCCGGCTACGAAGCGCCCGCGACGCTCGACGGCCTGCGCTTCGACCTCGACCTCTACGAGAGCCGCGCGCGGCGCCTGAAGCATGTCGCTGCGCATCTCGCCTCGCCCAACATCTCGGACTGGACGCGTTGGAACCTGCCGCGGCCGCTCGCCTTCCTCTACGCGCCGCTGCGCGTCATGCGCCTGTCGGCGAAGTACCTGCTCCGCTGAACCCCAGCTGGCGCCACGCCTCGTAGACCACGACGGCCACCGCGTTGGAGAGGTTGAGGCTGCGATTGCCCGGGCGCATCGGCAGGCGAAGGCGCAGCGCCGGCGCGAACGACTCCAGCATCTCCTGCGGAAGGCCCGCGGTCTCGCCGCCGAACACGAACGCGTCGCCCGGCTCGTAGCGCACGTCCGCATACGCAACCTGGCCGCGCGTGGACAGCGCGAAGAAACGGCGCTCGCCCAGCGCGGCGCGGCACGATTCCCAATCGCGATGCACGGTGAGGCGCGCGAACTCGTGGTAGTCCAGGCCCGCGCGGCGCAGCTGCCGGTCGTCGATCGAGAAGCCCAGCGGCTCGACCAGGTGCAGCCCCGCGCCCGCGTTCGCGCACAGCCGGATCACGTTGCCCGTGTTGGGCGGGATCTCCGGGCGGTGGAGGATGACTTCGAACATCTCAGGCCGGATCGGGCGTGCGTGCCACAGCCCAGACGCTCACGCGCGCGGCGCCCGCGGCGCGAAGCGCCTGCGCCAACGCATCCGCCGTCGCACCGGTCGTCACCACGTCGTCCACGACCGCGACGTGCAGGCCCTCGAGGGGCAGGCGGCAGCGGAATGCGCCCCGCACGTTGGCGCGTCGCGCGCGGCGGTCGAGCCCCTGCTGCGGCTGTGTCTCGCGCGTGCGCTCGAAACCGCGCCACTCGACGCGCACGCCCAGCCGGTGCCCCGCCACTCGCGCGAGGTGCGCGGCCTGGTTGAATCCGCGCTGGCGCAGGCGCGCGGGCGCAAGCGGCGCGGGCGCGATGAGATCGGGCCGCGCGCGCACGCGGTGGGCGAGCTGCAGCGCGAGCCAGCGGCCCAGCGCGAAATCGCCTGAGTACTTGAAGCGCTGCACCAGCCGGTCGACGGGAAAGCGATATTCGAGCGCGCACACGGTCTCGTCGAAATGCGGCGCGTGCGCGCGGCACCCGCCGCAAACGCCATCGTGCGCGAGAGGCAACGCGCAGCGCGAGCACGACGCGCGCAGCCACGGAAGCGACTCGCGGCAAGGCCCGCACACGAGATCGCGCCCGGCGCTTGCAAGGCACAACGCGCAGTCCTGCGCGAAGAGCGCCGCGGCGAGCGATGAAAAACCGGGCAATCGTAAGGGCGAGCCGTCAATCCAGCTTGACATGCGAAGAAAAAAGTCCAATTATCAGCATGTTACGAAAGGCCTCATGGACACGCACCTGCCCATTTCGACCTCGTCCCGGGACGCCGCGCAGCGCGCGCTGCGCCAACACGCGCTCGAGCTCTACGCCCTTCCCTTCAACGATCTTCTGCTGCGCGCGCATACCGCGCACCGCGAGCATTTCGACGCGAATCGCGTGCAACGCTCGACGCTGCTGTCGATCAAGACGGGCGGATGCCCCGAGGATTGCGGGTACTGCCCGCAGGCCGCACGCTATCACACGGGCGTCGAGGCGCAGGAGCTGCTGCCGCTCGGCGAAGTGGTGGAGGCCGCACGCAGCGCGAAGGCGCACGGCGCCACGCGTTTCTGCATGGGCGCGGCGTGGCGCGGACCCAAGGCGCGGGACCTGGAACCGGTGCTCGACATGGTTCGCGCCGTGAAGTCGCTGGGGCTCGAGACCTGCTGCACGCTGGGGATGCTCAAGGAGGGGCAGGCCGAGCAGCTGCGCGACGCGGGCCTCGACTACTACAACCACAACCTCGACACCTCGCCCGACTTCTACGGCAGCATCGTCACCACGCGCGAGTATGGCGACCGGCTCGAGACCCTCGAGCGCGTGCGCGAGGCCGGCATGAAGGTCTGCTGCGGCGGCATCGTCGGCATGGGCGAATCGCGCGAGGCGCGCGCCGGGCTGCTCGCGCAGCTCGCGAGCCTCGATCCGCAGCCCGAGTCGGTGCCCATCAACGACCTCGTGCAGGTGGAAGGCACGCCGCTCGCGGGCACCGCGAAGCTGCCCTGGACGGAGTTCGTGCGCACCGTGGCGGTCGCGCGCATCCTCATGCCGGCGAGCGTCGTGCGGCTGTCGGCGGGCCGGACCGCGATGCACGAGGCGGTGCAGGCCCTGTGCTTCTTCGCCGGCGCCAACTCGATCTTCTACGGCGAGAAGCTGCTCACCACCGGCAACCCCGAGGTCGCGCGCGACGACGCGCTGTTCGGCGCGCTGGGACTGCAGCCGGGCTGAGCGCCGCGCCGTGACCGCCGCGGCCGCCCGCCTCGACGAGGGACTGGCCGAGCTCGACCGCTCGGACCTGCGCCGCACGCGGCGCACGCTCGATTCGCCCCAGGCCGCGCACGTCACGCTCGCCGGCCGCACGCTCGCCAACTTCTCCGGCAACGACTACCTCGGGCTCGCGAACCATCCGCGCCTGAAGGACGCGGCGCATCGCGCCCTCGACGAATGGGGCGTGGGCGCCGGCGCCTCGCCCCTTGTCTCGGGCCACTCGCGCCTGCACGCCGAGGCCGAGCAACGCTTCGCCCGGTTCGCGGGACTGCCCCGCGCGCTCCTCTTCGGCAGCGGCTACGCGGCGAACCTCGGCATCCTCGCCACGCTCGCCGGACGCGACGCGGAGATCTTCTCGGACGCCCTGAACCACGCCTGCCTCATCGACGGCGCGCGGCTTTCGCGCGCCGGGGTCTCGCGCTACGCGCACGCGGACGTCGCGGACCTGGAAGCACGCCTGCGCGCCTCGCGCGCGGCGGTACGCATCATCGCCACCGACGCGGTGTTCAGCATGGACGGCGACCTTGCGCCGGTCGCGCGCCTCGTGGATCTCGCCGAACGATACGACGCGTGGCTCGTGCTCGACGACGCGCACGGGATCGGCGTGGCGGGCGCGACGGGCCGCGGATCGCTCGAGCACTGGGGCGTGCGCTCGCCGCGCATCGTCTACATGGCCACGCTCGGCAAGGCGCTCGGCGGATACGGCGCGTTCGTGGCGGGCGAGGCGCGGGTCGTGGAGTGGCTCGTGCAGCGCGCGCGCACCTACATCTACTCGACGGCGCTTCCGCCGATGCTCGCCGCAGTTGCGATCGAAGCGATCACGCTCCTCGAGGAGGACCGCGGCCTCGTCGCCGCCCTTCGCTCGCGCATCGCGCGATTCCACGCGGCCTGCCGGGCGGAGGGCATCGAGCCGCCAGCTTCGTCGACCGCGATCCAGCCGCTCGTCGTGGGCAGCGCCGCGCGCGCGGTGGCAGCTTCCCAGGCGCTCGCCGAGCGCGGCTTCTTCGTGCCGGCCATGCGGCCGCCCACCGTGCCCGAAGGCACGTCGCGCCTGCGCGTCTCGCTCACCGCGGCGCATTCGGACGAGGACATCGACGGCCTCGCGCGATCGATCGCCGCGGTCCTCGCGCGATGAGCGGCGTGGAGGCGCCCGGCAAGGACGCGGCGCGGCGCGCGTTCGAGCGCGCGGCGCGCACGTTCGACGGACACGCGGCGCTGCACCGGGAAGTGGGACGCCGCCTCGCCGACCACCTGGACGCGATGCGCATCGACCCCGCGCGCATCGTGGACCTGGGCTGCGGAACGGGCGGCTCGTTCGACGCGCTCCGCGGCCGTTATCCGCACGCGCAAGTGGTGGGCATCGACTTCGCCGGCCCGATGCTCGAGCGAGCGCGCGCCCGGTCGTCATGGTGGCAACGCGTCCGCGGCACGGCGCCGCGCCTCGCGTGCGCGGATGCCGAGGCGCTTCCGCTCGCCGGCGCCTGCGCGCAGCTCGTCTTCTCCAACCTCGCGCTGCACTGGTGCCGCCCGGAGCCGTTCTTCGCGGAGGGCGCGCGCGTGCTCGAGGTGGGAGGCCTCCTTCTCTTCGCGACCCTCGGACCCGACACGCTGATGGAGCTGCGTGAGTCGCTGGGCGGCGCCCGCGGCGCTCCCCACGTCCATCCCTTCCTCGACATGCACGACCTGGGCGATGCGCTGGTGCATGCCGGATTCGCCGACCCGGTGATGGAGATGGAGCGCATTACGCTCGAGTACCCCTCGCTGGACGCGCTCGCGCGCGAGCTGAAGGCGGTGGGCGCGCGCAACACGCTGCCCGGCCGCGCTCGCGAGTTCATGGGCCGCGGCGCGTGGCCCGAGGCGCGGCGCCGCTATGAGAAGCACCGCCGCGGGGACGTGTTGCCGGCCACGTGCGAGGTCGTCTATGGCCACGCGTGGAAGGCCGCGCCGAGGCGCCTCGCCGACGGCCGCCAGGTGATCGGCTTCCGCCCGCGCCCGTGAATCCCGGCGTCTTCGTCACCGGCACGGATACCGGCGTCGGCAAGACGTTCGCCTCGTGCGTGCTCATCGAGGCGCTCCGGTCCCGCGGCGTCCACGTGGTGCCCATGAAGCCCATCGCGGCGGGCGCGATCGCGCACGACGGCGGCTGGGCCAACGAGGACACGCTGGCCCTCATGCAGGCGGCCGGTTGCCCCGCATCCCTCGCGGCCGAGGTGACGCCGGTCCTGCTTCGCGAGCCCATGGCGCCGCACATCGCCGCGGCGCGCGAGGGGCGCACGATCGACCTCGCCCCCGTCTGGCCCGCATGGGCGCGGCTCGCGAAGGCCGGAACGTTCAGCGTGGTCGAGGGCGTTGGCGGTTTCCGGGTGCCGCTCGGCTCCGGCCTCGACACGGTGGACCTCGCGCGGACTTACGCGCTGCCTCTGGTGATGGTCGTCGGCATGCGGCTGGGCTGCCTCAACCATGCGCTCCTCACCGCCGAGGCGATCGGTCGCGCGGGCCTCGCCCTCGCCGGGTGGATCGCGAACACGATCGATCCGCAGATGGCCGTCGCCGACGAGAACGTGGGCGCGCTGCGCGAGCGGCTGGGCGCGCCGCTCCTCGGCCGCCTGCCCTGGGCACCGCAGGCGAGCGCGCGTTCGCTCGCGCCCTGGCTCGACGTCGCGCCGCTGCTCGCCGAGCGCTAGCCGAACGCCGCGCCGCGAAGCGCCACGCCATGCGCGCCGTGGCGCCGCGCCTCGGCGAGGTCGGCGCGCGTGAGTCCTCCGATCGCATACACGGGCATCGCGAGACCTTGCGCGAGCGTCGCGAAGCGCTCCCAACCGAGCGGGGCCGCGCCCGGATGCGACGCGGTGGGTTTCACCGGGCCGAGCACCACGTAGTCCAGGGCGAGCTCACCGGCCCGCGCGAGCTCGGCCTCGTCGTGGCACGAAGCGCCCACGAGGCCGGCCGCGGGCCGCGAAGCCGCCTGCATCAGCGCCTTCGCCGTGAGGTGGATCCCGTCGCACTGGGGATGGTTGCCGCAATCGCTGTTGACCACCACGCGCGAGCCGCAGGGCTCGGTGCGCGTGAGCACGCGCGACAGGATGTGCTGCACCTGCTGGCGATTGGCCGCCTTCTCGCGCACCTGGACCAGCACCGGGCCTTCCAACACCCGCGCCGCGAGCTTCGCGATCCAGCCTTCGATTCCGGCGGAGAGCGCGTCGGACACGATCATCACCGCCGGGAGCGCGAGCGCCGCGAGGACCGGCGCGTTGGCCGGCAGCATGGGCGAGACGTCGGTCGCCTCGATGCGTTGCCAGCGAATCGCCTGGTCCTCGAGCGGCTGCGGCTCGCCGCCCCAGGCGCTCACGCGGTAGAAGTGCAGGCGCACGGTCGCGTGCGTGTAGGCGTATATCCGCGTGATCCAGGGCGTGGCCTCGCGCACCTCGATGCCGAGCTCCTCGCGCAGCTCGCGAACCAGCGCCGCGCGCGGATCCTCGCCCGCCTCGATCTTGCCGCCGGGAAATTCCCAGTAGCCCGGATAGGGCTTGCCCGCGGGACGCTGCGCGAGGAGGAACGTGCCGTCGGGGCGCTCGATGACGGCGGCGGCGACTTCGGTGAGCTTCGTCACCTGCGCTTATCTGCGGATGAAGGCTTTCGTCCCACCCAGTCGCGGGCGAACTGCCAGGCGACGCGGCCGCTGCGGGAGCCGCGCTCGAGCGCCCAGATGAGGGCCTCGCGGCGCGAGGCCTCGTCGGCCTTGCCTCCGAGGGTCGCGATCCAGTGGTCGGCGATGTGCAGGTACTGCTCCTGGTCGAACGGGTAGAACGAGAGCCAAAGGCCGAAGCGCTCCGAGAGCGAGATCTTCTCCTCGGTGGTCTCGCCCGGGTGGATCTCGCCGCCCACGTGCTTCGCCTCGAGGTTCTCGTTCATGAACTCGGGCATCAAATGCCGGCGGTTGGAGGTGGCGTAGATGATCACGTTCTCCGCGGAGCCGGCGATGGAGCCGTCGAGGGCCACCTTGAGCGACTTGTATCCCGCATCCGAGGCCTCGAACGAGAGGTCGTCGCAGAAGATCACGTAGCGCTCCTTGCGCTCGCCCACCAGGTCCACGATGTCGGGCAGGTCCACGAGGTCGCGCTTGTCCACCTCGATGAGGCGCAATCCCTTCGGCGCGAACTCGTTCAGCGCGGCCTTCACGAGCGAGCTCTTGCCGGTGCCGCGCGCGCCCGTGAGGAGCACGTTGTTGGCGGGCCGGCGCGACACGAACTGCGCGGTGTTCTCGCGCAGCCGCCGCTTCTGCTCGTCCACGTCCTTCAGGTCCGCGAAGCGGATCTCGTGCGGATGGCGCACCGCCTCCAGGTAGCCGCCGCGGGCGTGCTTGCGCCAGCGAAACGCCGCGGCTTTCCAGTCGGGCTCGGCGGCCGACGGCGGAAGCAGGCGCCCGAGCTGCGCGACGAGGTCGTCGAGCCGGTCGGCGATGCGCTTGCACTCGTCGGTCATTTCAACGTGAAGACGAGCAGCCAGTAATAGCGCAGGCTTTCCAGGTGCGCCTCGCGGGCGACGCCGCGCACCGCTTCGCGCAGCTCATCGGCGGTCGGGAAGTTCTTGAGCACCTCGAACTGCTCGCCGTTGGCGAGGCTGCGCATCTGGTAGGTGTTGCCCTCGGCGTCGCGCCGCGAGATCGGCGTGGAGCTGCCTTCAACGTACTGGTTGTCGAGGATCCCCACCACGGCGCCCGGCTCGAGGCGGCGCGCGAGGTTGGCCACGAACTGCGCGATGCCGCTTCGGGCCACGTGCGACCACCAGAATCCCGCGAAGGCCGCGTCGCAACCGGAAGGCACGCCGGCGAGCGAGACCGCGTCCGCCTTGAAGAACTCCGCGCGGCCGCGCGCGATCGGCTTCTCGCGCGCGATCTCCAGCACCGATTCGTTGATGTCGCAGGAATGGACCTTCTTCGCCGACTGCGCGATGTATTGCGTCCAGTAGCCGGTGCCGCAGGCCACCTCGAGCACCGTGCGTCCCTCGTAGAGCTGCGGAATGCGCCCGTGCAGCCAGGCGAGCTCCTGCTGGCGCTCCGGCTTCTCGTAGATCCGCTCGTACTCGCGGGCGCGCCGCGAGTAGTACGTCTCCAGGTGCGGGGTCGTGCTCTGCGCGTGCATCATGGCCTCTCCTCCCTCCGCCTAGCTGCGGTAGTCGGCATTGATCTTCACGTAGTCGTACGAGAAGTCGCAGGTCCACACGGTGGCGGTCTCCACGCCGCGCCCGAGCGTGACCCGCATCGAGATCTCCGCGCCCTGCATGGCGCGCTTGCCCTGCTCCTCGGTGTAGGAGGCCGCCCGGGCGCCGCGCTCGACGACGGTCACGCCGCCCAGCTCCAGGCCGACCTGCGCAGGATCGAGGTCCTCGATCCCCGCGTTGCCCACGGCGGCGAGGATGCGCCCCAGGTTCGGGTCGGAGGCGAAGAACGCCGTCTTCACGAGCGGCGAATGCGCGATGGCCTTCGCCACGCGCATGCACTCCTTCACCGTCGCGCCCTCGTCCACGGTGATGGCGATGAACTTGGTGGCGCCCTCGCCGTCGCGCACGATGGCCTGCGCGAGGATCTGCGCGACCTCGGTGACCGCCACGGCGAGCTTGCCGAACTCGGCCGTGCCCTCGCCCACGATGAGCGGGTTGCCCGCGTGGCCCGTGGCCACCAGGAGCAGCGTGTCGTTGGTGGAAGTGTCGCCATCCACGGTGATGGCGTTGAACGAGCGGTTGGCGGCGTGGCGCGCGAGGTAGCCGAGCGCGTCGGGACCCACCGCCGCATCGGTGGCGATGAGGCCCAGCATGGTCGCCATGTTGGGCTGGATCATGCCCGCGCCTTTCGAGATGCCGGTCACGGTGATGGTGCGCCCGTCGATCACGGTCTGGCGCGACACCGCCTTGGGCACCGTGTCGGTCGTCATGATCGCCTCGGCGGCGCTCGCCCAGTGGTCCGGCGCGAGGTCGTCGCGGCAGGCGGGCAGCCCCGCCACCAGGCGGTCGAGAGGCAGCGGCTCCATGATCACGCCCGTGGACAGCGGCAGCACCTCGTGGTCGTCGATGTCGAGGATCGAGGCCACCGCGGCGCAGGCGGCGCGCGCGCTCTCCAGCCCGGCGTGCCCGGTGCCCGCGTTCGCCACGCCCGTGTTCACCACGATCGCGCGGATCGCGTTTCCCCGGCCCAGGTGATCGCGGCACACGACCACCGGTGCGGCGGCGAAGCGGTTGCGCGTGAAGACGCCGGCCACGTGCGCGCCGGGATCGATGGCGACGACGAGCAGGTCCTTGCGGTTCGGCTTGCGGATGCCCGCACGGGCGATGCCCAGCCGCACGCCGGCGATGGTCAGGAGCTCTTCCGGGCGCGGAGGCTCGAGGTTGACGGCCATTCTTGTTTTCCCGTGGGAAGGTGCGCGAGCGGGAGACGACCGACCGCGATTCTACACGGCGGGCGGCCTGGGCCTGATGCGCGCCGTGCAATGGCGCGCGGGCAGGGCTAGCTGAGGCGCCCGTGGCACTGCTTGTACTTCTTCCCCGATCCGCAGGGGCACGGATCGTTGCGCCCCACCTTCTGCGTCGAGCGCACGAAGGGCTGCGCCTCGCCCGCGAGGCCCATGCCCAGGTCGACCGCGGCGGCGGCGGCCGGCGCGGCCTCGCCCTGCGGCGCCTGCGCCTCGTCGGCGAGCGCCTGGCCGAACTCGGCGTGCTGGTACTGCACGTTCTTCAGCGCCCGCGCCGCTTCCTCGGCCTGGCGCTCGGCTTCGCGCACCTGCTCCTCGGAGCGCACCTGCAC
>DATIWC010000089.1:0-7680 GCA_035519515.1 Usitatibacter sp. | reverse complement strand
GAGCAGCGCATTGCTCACGTCGATCGGCGTGAGCGCGTAGTTGTCGAGCTTGTCGAGCCGGAGCCAGATGCGCATCGCGTACTGGGTTCCCTGCACGTTGAAGTTGCCGACGCCGTTGATGCGGCTGATGGGATCCTGGATATGCGATACGACGTAGTTGGCGATGTCGAACTTCGACATGCTGTTGTCGGTGGAGACGAAGCCCACGAACATGAGGAAGTCGCTGCTGGACTTGGTCACCCGGATTCCGGACTGCTGCACCTGCGCAGGAAGCAGCGGCACGGCGAGCTGCAGCTTGTTCTGCACCTGCACTTGCGCGATGTCCGAATGGGTCCCGGGCGCGAAGCTGAGCGTCGTCGTGGATTGGCCGGTATCGTCGCTCGTCGACGACATGTAGATGAGATTGTCGATGCCGCTCATCTGTTGCTCGATCACCTGCACGACCACGTTGTTGACGGTGGTCGCAGATGCGCCTGGATAGGTCGTGGCGACCTGTACCGAGGGCGGCGCGATCGGCGGGTATTGGTCGACCGAAAGTGCGAGGATCGCGAGCCCGCCCGCCATGATGATGAGGATGGCGATGACAATCGCGAAGATCGGCCGGTCGATGAAGAACTTCGCCATGTCAGTTCGAGGCGACGGGTGCGGGGAGGCCGGCCGGGCCCTCGACGATCTTCACGGTTGCGCCGGGCCTGGCCTTCTGGACGCCCGCCACGATCACCTTCTCGCCGTCGTCCAAACCGCCCTCAACCACCCAGTCGCTTCCCGACGTGCGCGAGGCCACGATGGGGCGGACGGACACCTTGCCATCCGGTCCGACGACAAGGGCCGTGGCCTGGCCGCTTGCCGTGCGGGTCACCGCGACTTGCGGCACGAGTGCGACGTTGTCATTCGTACCTTCATCGATGCGCGCGCGTACGAACATTCCCGGCAGCAGGAGAGCGTCCGGATTGGGGAACAAGGCGCGCACGGTGACCGTGCCCGTGGCGGGATCAACCGTGACGTCGGTGAATTGCAGCGTGCCCGCTAGCGGGTACTGCTTGCCGTCCTCCAGCAGGAGCGTCACCTTCGCCTGGCCGGGACCGTTCAGCTTGAGCTTGCCGCTCGCCACGTCGCGGCGCAGCTGCAGCCCCTGGACGCTCGATTGATTGAGATCGACGTATATGGGGTCGAGCTGCTGCACCGTCGCCATGAGTGTTGCGGCGCTTGCCTGCACGTAGGCGCCCTGCGTCACCACCGAAGGTCCGATGCGGCCGTTGATGGGCGAGGTCACGTCGGTATAGCCGAGGTTGATGCGCGCGGTCTGGACCGCGGCCTCGCCGGCGGCCACATCGGCCGCGGCCTGGCCCTGCGCGGCGACGGCGTTGTCGTAGTCCTGTTGCGCTACGCCGTTGCCTCCAAGAAGGATCCTGTAACGCTCGGCGAGTGCGGTCGCCGCGGCAAGACTCGCCCGTGCTCGCGCGAGTGTCGCGCTCGCGCTCGCGAGCGCCGCGCGATAGGGGGCAGGATCGATCTGGAACAGGCGCTGGCTCGCCCTCACGTCGGCGCCTTCCTTGAAATGGCGCGCCAGCACGATGCCGTCCACCCGGCCGCGAACCTGCGCCACGGCGACGGGCGCGGTCCGGCCGGAGAGCTCCATCGTCACGGGAACAGTGGCCTTGCGGACGGTGACCACGGCGACCTCGGGAGTCGGCGGGAGCGGTGAGGGGGCGTCCGCGCCGCATCCCGCGGCGCAGGCCACGAAGAGTGCGGAAGCGACGCACGCGAAGTCCTTCGCGGTCGGGCTCATGGGGATGGTTCAGGTCGGCTGGCAGTCGCGGGAGGGGCCATCCTTGCGCAGGGCGCAGGACGCGTCTTGCATAGTTTCTGAGGCGATGCAGGAGATTGCAGCGCAGCATTCCTGAATCGCCCCGCAGCCGCAGACAAGACCCGCTCGAGCGTCGCGTGCACGCTGCGCCCCATGGATCGCTCAGCAACAGGGGCGGCCCTCGTGATCGGTGCAATGGCGTTCAGCGGTGTTGCCGCGGCCGATGCGGGCGAGGGCGACACGAAACCGCCCCGCTTCGTCACGGTCACCATCGACAACGATCTGCTCGTCGGGGCGGACAGCCATTACACGGACGGCGTGCAGGTCGCTTTCGTCGTCGACCGGACATCGCTCCCGTCATGGATGAACAGCGCGCCGCCCATTCGCTGGAGCGCCGATCCGGCCGTCATGTTCGCCGTCGGGCAGCGCATGTACACACCGACGAACACGGATGTCGTGCATCCCGATCCGAACGACCGCCCGTATGCCGGATGGCTCTACCTCCTCATGGACGTGATGACGCGGTCCGACACCGCGGTGGACCACGCGAGCTTCAGCCTGGGCGTCATCGGGCCGCCCTCGCTCGTGGAGCAAGCGCAGAGCAACGTGCACCATCTTTTCCACTCCGGAATCTCGAAGGGCTGGGACTCGCAGCTGGGCACCGAGCCCGCGTTGATGCTCGGATACGAGCGCGCTTGGCCGGGCCTGCTGCGCGCCGAAAGCGGTCATTGGGACGTGACGCCCCGCGTCGGGGCGACGATCGGCAACGTGTTGACCTACGCCAACGCGGGCTTCGTCGCGCGCTGGGGACGCAACCTGCCATCGGATGCGCCGGTCACGCACATCTCTCTCGGCCCGCCGCGCGACGGCTACCGGGGCACCGCGGCCACCGGCTGGTACGTGTGGGCGGGGGCCGACTTCCGGACCGTGGCGCACAACATCTTCCTCGATGGAAACACGTGGAAGGACAGCCCGAGCGTGGACCGAAAGCCGTACGGCTGCGATATCGAAGCGGGGCTCGCGATCACCTGGCCGCGGGGCCGCTTCGGATTCACGTTCGTGCGCCGCAGCGACGAGTTCAAGGCTCAGCGGCATCCCGACCGATTCGGGCAGTTCACGCTCTCGCTTCCCTACTAGCGAGGAGATCCCCGATGAACTCCGGCCGGTACACGCGCGTTGCGATCGGCTTGCATTGGCTGGTCGCCGTGGCGGTGATCGGCCAGGTGGTCTTCGGCTGGCGAATCGAGGACGTTCCGCGCGGAACGCCCCCGTTCGGAATGCTCATCAATCTCCACAAGTCCATCGGCCTCACGATCTGGGCGCTGGTCGTGATCCGCCTCGGATGGCGACTGGGGCACCGCCCGCCCGCGCTGTCAATGTCGTTGCCTGTGTGGCAGCGCATCGCCGCGGGCGTGAGTCACTTCGCGCTGTATGCGTGCCTCTTCATCATGCCGCTTGCGGGTTACCTCGCGTCGAACTTCAGCAAGCATGGCGTTCTCCTTTACGGGACCGTGCGGCTCGCGCCCTGGGGGCCTGACGACAAGGCGATGTATGCCGTCTTCAACACGGTGCACGTGGGCGCGTCATACGTGCTGGTCGCATTGGTCGCCATGCACGTCGCCGCGGCCGCGTATCACGCCTTCAGGCGTGACGGGGTCTTCCAGCGCATGTGGCCGCGCATAGGCGCCGCATGAGCGCCGCTGTGGACGTGTCGAGAGGGCGACTCCTTGCTCTCGCCATCGCGATGTCGATCGCGGTACATGGCGCGGCCTTGATCGTCTTTCATCGAACGCCCGTACCGTGGTCGCCCCAACCGGAAGCGTCGATGCTGTCGGTGCAAATCGTTGAACTGGCTCCCTCGCCAATTGCGAAGCACAGTGCGAACGAAGTCCCGATGTCAAAGTCACCGCCGCGTCGCGAGGCCGCTCCCGTTCGCGAGCCTGCGCCCGCGGTGCAATCCGAACCGCCGGTTGCCGCGCAGGAAGCCGCGGCTCCGGTAGCACCGGTCGAAGGATCGCCGCCCGCGCCGGACGCGTCCCGGGTTGCCCAAGTCACCCGCGAAATCCGCGAACCGCAGGACGCCGCGCTGCTGATCCGAAGGTATGCCGACGTCGTGTCCGGGTATCTGGACGCACGGAAGCGTTATCCTCCCGCCGCCCTCGCGCGCGGCTGGCATGGAGTGGTCACTCTCGATCTCGAGGTGCTGCGCGAAGGAGTCCTGGATTCCGTCGAGGTGCTCCACTCCAGCGGCTATCCCTTGCTCGATTCGACGGCCGTGTCGATCGCGAGATCCGCGCAGCCGTTTCCGGCGTTCGCGGCGTCGCTTCCCGAAAGGATTGCCATCCATGTCGATGTCGCTTTCAGAATCGCAAATTGAGATGCGGCTCAACCCGTGGGCCTTGCTCGCCGCGCATCTGGTCCTCGTTGCGACAACCGCGACGGCGCGTGACACGGTGGGCGCCGCGCCGACAGTCGAGGTCGTGGGAACCACGCCCATCGCCGGATTGGAAACACCCGTCGAGTCGTCTCCGGCCAACGTCGTGGTGATCTCGTCGGATGCGATACGCGATCGGCCCGGCGAAAGCCTCGCCGACATTCTCGGATCGCGCAGTGGAAGCGCCTTCGTGAGCTCGCCGCTCTCCAATGCCTACCAGCCGCAATTCAGCTATCGCGGCTATACCCTCTCGTCGCTGCTCGGAGCGCCGCAGGGAATGTCCGCGTATCTCGACGGTGTGAGGATCAACAGCCCTTTCGGATCGGCCGTCGATTGGGATCTCATCCCCCAGTTCGCCCTCGACACCGCCGCGATCGTTCCCGGATCCAATCCCCTCTTCGGCGCGAACACGCTGGGCGGCGCGCTGGTGATGCGCACGAAGAGCGGCGACACGAGTCCCGGCGCTTCGTTGGAGACATTCAGTGGATCCTTCGGACGCTCGGCGACCCGGTTCGAAGCGGGGCAGGCATTCGGGCGCGGCTTCCACGCCTATGTCGCGGGCTCGATGGTGAGCGAGGACGGTTGGGAGGACCACTCGGCTTCGGACGTGAAGCAGCTCTTCGCGAAGGTCGGGCGGCGAACCGCGACATCGGAAATCGACGCGAGCATCGTCATGGCCCACAGTGACCTCAATGGCAATGGGCTCGTGCCTGCGCAGTTGACGGACGTGCGCCGCCAAGCCGTGTACACGTGGCCCGACAACACCCGCGATCGCCTCGAAGGGGCGACGCTGCACGCCGTCAACTTCGTGTCGGACGAAGCCCAGCTCGCCACGATGCTCTATGGACGCCATGTCCGGCAGCACGTGTCCGGCGGCGATGTCGACGATGACGACAGCGCCATGCCGGATCCAATCACGGGTCAGGCACCGGGCGTGATCAACAAGAACGCGGTCGACCAGCATAGCTACGGCGCCTCGATCGAATGGAGCGTGGTGAAACCCGGGTTGCGTTGGGCGCTCGGCGCGAACTACGACCACGCGAAGACCGGCTTCGAGCAGTCGGTGGCAAGCGGGTTCTTCGACGATTCGCGCGCGGTCGTCAACGCAGGCGACGACGACATCACGGCCGCGCTGTCGAGCCTGACGCGGCAGGTCGGCGCTTACGCGACGGCCACGTGGTCGCCTCGGTCGGACGTCGAGCTCACGCTCTCGGGGCGATACGACCGCACGAAGCTCGACATGACCGACACGGGGCCCACCGCGCCCGATCTCGATGGCTCGCACACGTTCAGCGCGTTCAACCCCAGCGCCGGCGCCGTCTACAAGGTGACGAGCGATTTCACGATGTTCGGCAACGTCGGGCGCGGCAGCCGTGCGCCGACGCCGATCGAGCTGGGATGCGCGAATCCCGACAAGCCGTGCAGGCTGCCCAATTCACTGATCTCGGACCCGGACCTGAAGCAGGTGATCTCGAAGAGCTGGGAGGTCGGCGTGCGCGGCGAGCATTCCGGCATGCATTGGTCCGCCGCGCTTTTCGGTGCAACGAACACCGACGACATCCTCTTCGTGGGCACCACCACCAGCAACGGGTACTTCGCCAACTTCGGCAAGACGCGCCGCCAGGGGCTCGAGGCGCAGATCGAGAGCGCCCCCGGAATGCTGGAATGGTCGGCGGCATACGGCTATCTCGACGCGACGTATCGATCGCCCGCGACGATCGTGTCCCCGAATAACAGCGCGAGAGACGATGACGACCTCATCGAGATTCATCCCGGCGACCGGATGACCGACCTTCCGCGCCACAACTTCAAGGCGAGCGTCTCGCTGCGTCCCGTCCCGCCCGTGCGTCTCGCGTTCGACCTGGTCGCCACGTCCAATCGCCTCGTGCGCGGCAACGAGAACAACCAGCAGGATGGCGGCGGCACCGCGCCGGGCTATGCGTTGGTCAACTTCCACGTGGACTACAGGATTGCGCCGCGGTGGCTCGTCTACGCGATTGTCGAAAACGTGTTCGACACGAAATACGTGACGACGGGCGCGCTTTCGACCAACGCGCTGGATGCCGCGGGAAGGATCGAACCGGATTCCTCGCGCTGGTTTCCCGACACCTTCTTCGCTCCGGGCGCACCGCGGGGCATCTGGCTGGGGCTTCGATACGAACTTGGAGGAAAGACATGAGCACGGCGTCCAACGGCTTCTTCCTGTTGTCGATGATGTTCGTCGTTCCCGCCTGGGCCGGCGTGGCGGCGGTGAGCAACGAGGGGTCCGGAACGATCACGCTGATCGATACCGACACGGATAAGTTGACGACGGAGATTGCAACGGGCGGCAAGCCGCGAGGCATCACTGCGAGCCCGGCACGGCAGAGGGTCTACGTCTCCGACCGGAACACAAGTGAACTCCTGGCCGTGGATCTGGAATCCCGATCCGTGACGCGGCGTATTCCCCTGGGCGAGTCACCCGAGGGCGTCTATCTCTCGCCCGACGGGCGCCTGGTTGCTGCAGCCATCGAGGCGAGCAACAGCGTAGTGTTCGTCGATACCGTGAAGGAAGCCGTGGCGTTCAAGGTCAGGGTTTCCGGAAAGAATCCAGAGCACGGCGTGTTCTCGCCCGACGGCAGATGGCTCTACGTGAGTGCCGAGGACGGCGACACGGTCGACGTGATCGACGTCGCGAAGCGACGCGCCACCGCCACCATCAAGGTGGGCGAACGGCCTCGAGGCATCGCATTCCTTCCCGACGGTTCAAAGGCCTACGTCGCCTGCGAGAAGTCAGGCACGGTCTCGGTCATCGACGTGGCCGCGCGTGCGGCCGTCGCGGCGCTCCCGATGGGAGTGCGTCCGGCCGGTGTGCTCGCCGATCCGCGCGGGGGACGCGTTTATGTATCGACCGGCGGCGACTCGCACGTGAGCGTCATCGACACCGCGACCGACGCCGTGATCGCGAGGATCGAGGTCGGCAAGCGCCCCTGGAACATGGCTATCACGAAGGACGGTCGCAAACTGTATGTCGCCAACGGACGTTCCAACAGTGTGTCCGTGATCGACACCGGGCGCAACACCAAGGTGCGGGATATCCCCGTCGGCGAGCTGCCGTGGGGCGTTGCGATATCGGATTGAGTGCAGCCTTCTGACAGCGTCGATCAGGCATCTTGAAGATCGGCCCGGGCGGAGTCGGTTAGCGTGCCACTCGAGCGCGCATGAGCGCCATTTCCCGAGGAGCCGCTTCATGTACAGGATGGCCTGCATCGCTGCATTCATCTGCGCCGCAATCTCGGGCGCCGCCTTCGCCGACGATGAGGCCGCGCGCGGCAAGACGGCCTACGAGGCCAATTGCGCCGCGTGCCACACGGTCACGCCCGGCAAGCACGGCTTCGGCCCATCGCTCGCCGGTGTCGTCGGACGCGATGCCGGGACCGTCGAGGGCTACAAGTTCAGC
>DATIWC010000088.1:0-2379 GCA_035519515.1 Usitatibacter sp. | reverse complement strand
GTTGAATCATATATTCATTGTCAGGCCGAGTCCAATCCGCCGGGGACGCCACGCTACAATACGCGCGGCCATGAAGAAACCGAAAGTCGCGTTGATCACGGGGGTCACCGGGCAGGACGGCGCCTACCTGGCGGAATTCCTCCTCGGCAAGGGGTACGTGGTGCACGGGATCAAGCGCCGCACGTCGCTGTTCAACACGAAGCGCATCGACCATCTGTACCAGGACCCGCACGTTTCCTCGCGCCGCTTCATCCTACACCACGGCGACATGACCGACTCGAGCAGCCTGGTGCACATCACCGAGCAGGTCCAGCCCGACGAGATCTACAACCTCGCCGCGCAAAGCCACGTGGTGGTGTCGTTCGAGGAGCCCGAGTACACGGCGAACGCGGACGCGCTGGGCGCGCTGCGGCTGCTCGAGGCGATCCGCATCCTCGGCCTCAAGGACAAGACGCGCTTCTACCAGGCCTCGACCTCCGAGCTCTTCGGGCTCGCGCGCGAGTTCCCTCAGACCGAGCGCACGCCCTTCTACCCGCGCTCGCCCTACGGCGCCGCGAAGCTCTACGCCTACTGGATCACCGTCAACTACCGCGAGGCGTACGGCCTGTACGCCTGCAACGGCATCCTGTTCAACCACGAGTCGCCGCTTCGCGGCGAGACCTTCGTCAGCCGCAAGATCACGCGCGCGCTCGCGCGCATCAGCCTGGGCCTCCAGGACCGCCTCTACCTCGGGAACCTCGGCGCGAAGCGCGACTGGGGGCACGCGCGCGAGTACGTCGAGGCTCAGTGGCTGATCCTGCAGCAGCCGAAGCCCGAGGACTTCGTGATCGCCACCGGCGAGCAGTACACGGTGCGCGAATTCGTCGTCGCCGCGGCGCGCGAGCTCGGCATGCGCATCAGCTGGAAGGGCAAGGGGCCGAAGGAGCAGGGCTTCGACCAGGAAGGCCGCTGCATCGTCGCGGTCGATCCGCACTACTTCCGCCCGACCGAGGTGGACAGCCTGGTCGGCGACGCGACGAGGGCAAGGCGCAAGCTCGGCTGGAAGCCCAAGATACGCTTCCCGGAGCTCGTCGCCGAGATGGTCCGCGCGGACCTCGAGGAGGCCGAGCGCGAGCAGTTCGCCCTGCGCCACGGGCACGGCGTTGCGCCGTCGCGCGGCTAGTCGCTCCCCGCGATGGAACCGACCGCCCGCATCTACGTCGCCGGCCACCGCGGCCTCGCGGGCTCGGCGCTGTTGCGCCGCCTTCGGGACGCCGGCTACCGCAACCTGATCGGACGCACCCACGCCGAGCTCGAGCTCACCGACCAGGCTGCGGTGAGGAAATTCTTCGAAACGGAGAAGCCGGAGTACGTCTTCGTCGCGGCGGCGAAGGTCGGAGGCATTCTCGCGAACAACGACTACCCGGCGGAGTTCATCCAGTCCAACCTCGCCGTGCAGACCAACGTGATCCACGAGGCCTGGCGCAACGGCGCGAGGCGGCTTCTCTTCCTCGGATCGTCGTGCATCTATCCGCGCGATTGCCCCCAGCCGATCAAGGAAGAGTACCTCCTCACCGGGCCGCTCGAATTCACCAACCGGGCGTATGCCGTGGCCAAGATCGCCGGCGTCGAGATGTGCCGCAGCTACAACCGCCAGTACGGCACGCGCTTCCTCGCGGCGATGCCGACCAACCTCTACGGGCCGGGCGACAACTACGACCTCGCGGCCTCGCACGTGCTCCCGGCGCTGCTGCGCAAGGCGCACGAGGCGAAGGCGCGCCGGCTCGACCGGATGGTCATCTGGGGCACCGGCAAGCCCCGGCGCGAGTTCCTCTACAGCGACGACATGGCCGACGCCTGCGTGATGCTGATGAACCTCCCCGAGGACAGGTTCGACGAGCTGCTGCGCGGCCCCAACCAGTTTCCGCTCATCAACGTGGGCTGCGGCGAGGACCAGACGATCGCCGAGCTGGCGCGCGCGGTGGCCGCGGCGGTCGGGTTCCGCGGCGCGCTCGAGTTCGACACGAGCAAGCCGGACGGCACGCCGCGCAAGCTGCTCGACGTGACGAGGCTCAAGCGCCTGGGCTGGTCGCCGCGCGTCGGGCTCGCCGCGGGGCTCGCCGCGGCCTACCAGGACTTCCTCGCGCACGAGGCCGGGGCCGGAAAGAGAACCATCAAGAACGCGACATCCGAGGCTAAGACATGAAAATCAAGACCAACGGCATCGAGCTGAACTACGTCGTCGAGGGCTCGGGCCCGTGGCTCGTGATGAGCCACTCGCTCGCCTGCGACCTTTCCATGTGGGACGAGCAGGCGGCGCTCCTCAAGCGCAGCTTCAAGGTGCTGCGCTTCGACACGCGCGGCCACGGCAAGAGCGACGCCCCCGCGGGCGACTACACG
>DATIWC010000087.1:0-15388 GCA_035519515.1 Usitatibacter sp. | reverse complement strand
GCGGCGATCACGCCCGAGGCGAAGCGCCGGTCGTAGCCGTAGCGCAGCATGATGGGCAGCGAGATGAGCCCCATGGAGATCACGGAAGCCGCCACCACGCCCGTGGTCGCCGCGAGCAGCGCGCCCACGAAGATCACGGCGAAGGCGAGGCCGCCGCGCAGCGGCCCGAAGAGCTGCCCGATGGTGTCCAGCAAATCCTCGGCCATGCCGCTGCGCTCGAGGATCAATCCCATGAACGTGAAGAACGGCACCGCGAGCAGCGTGTCGTTGGACATCACGCCCCAGATGCGCTCGGGCAGCGCCTGGAGGAGCGAGGCGTCGAGCAGGCCGAGCTTGATGCCGATCAGCCCGAAGAAGATGCCGTTGGCGGCGAGCGCGAAGGCGACCGGGTAGCCGTAGAGCAGGAAGATGATGAGCGCCCCGAACATGATGGGCGCCATGTTGGCCGCGAGGAAGGCGGTCATCAGCTCTTGCCTTCGGCGAGCTTGCGGATTTCCTCCGCGAGCTCGAGCTCCGCGGAGCGCGCCTCGTGGCGCCTCACCGGGTCGGGGCCCCGGCCCGTCACGAACGCCACGCGCTTCACCAGCTCCGACAGGCCTTGCAGGATGAGCAGCAGGAACCCGACGGGCATCAGCAGGCGCGCCGGCCACACGATGAGCCCGCCCGCGCTGCCGGAGATCTCGCCGCTCACGAACTTCTGCACGAAGACCGGCCACGAGAGGTACAGGATCAGCAGGGCCATCGGCAGCAGGAAGAAGATCGTGCCGAGGATGTCCATCCACGCCTGCGTCTTGGGCGAGAAGCGGCCGGCGATCACGTCGATGCGCACGTGCTCGTTCTTCAGCAACGTGTAGCCCGCGCACAGGAGGAACACGGCGGAGAAGAGGTACCACTGCGCCTCGAGGAAGGCGTTGGAGCTGTAGTTGAAGATCTTGCGCACCAGCGCGTTGGCGGCGCTGATGAGCACCATCGCAAGCACGAGCCAGTACACGGACTTGCCGATGCGCTCGTTCATCGCATCGATCCAGCCGGACAGGCGCAAGAGGAAGGCCAAGGACGTCTCCGGGAAGCGACGCGCCGATTATAGGGGAATACCCGCGCGGCGTTCGCTGTTCAAGACGGTGGTGCCCCCCCGGGGCGGACGATTCAGGATCCGATTCGTGAATTTCAGGTTACCGGCCCTCGCCGCCTGCCTCGCGCTCGCGGCGCCCCTGGCGCAGGCGCAGAGCGTGGGCCACGGGCAAACCCTCTACATGAGCATCTGCATCAACTGCCACGGCTTCCCGCCGGGCGGCGGGCCGGAGCTCGCGGCCAACAATCCCGGCCTCATCGACACGGCGCTCAACATCATTGCGCAGATGCGGCCGTTCAGGAGCCAGCTCAGCGAATCCGACGTGGCGGACATCGCGGCCTACCTGGGCACGCTGCACAGCGGCGGAGGCAACCCGCCGCCCCCGCCGCCGCCCCCGGGGCCGCAATTCGACTACACCGACCAGTACTTCATCCCCGCCGAGTCCGGGTGGGGCATCAACGTCGTGCAGCACGCGTCGGGCAACCTGTTCTGCATCCTCTTCAACTACGTGGATCCGGGGCGGCCGTATTTCCTCGCGATCCCCGGGGGCACGTGGGTGTCGAACACCGTATTCACGGGCAACGTCTACGCAGTCACCGGCACCCCGGGCGACCGGCCTTATGTGGCGGGACCCGTGGCCCAGGTGGGCACGGCCACGATCACGTTCGATACGCAATCGACCATGACGCTCACGTACAGCTTCAACGGCGTGCAGGTGACCAAGTCCCTGCAGCGCCAGCCCTTCTGATGCGCGGCCTCGTCGCCGCGGTCATGCTCGCGCTCTCGCCGGTTGCCGCTTCCGTGGAGGCGGGCGCGGGCGCGCCCAACGTCGCGCTCGCGAGCCTGGAGGACCCGGGGGCCGTCGTGCGCCTGAGCCGCTTCCGGGGCAGCGTCGTGTACGTGGATTTCTGGGCGTCGTGGTGCGTGCCTTGCCGCACCTCGATGCCCGTGCTGGACGAGCTCTACGCGCAGCACGGCGGGCTGGGCCTGGCGGTGATCGGCGTGAACAAGGACACGTTGGCGCGCGACGCGCACCGGTTCCTCGAGAAGGTGCCGGTGCACTTCATGCTCGTCACGGATGCCGACGATGCCGCTGCGCGAGCCTTCGACGTGAAGGCGATGCCGAGCGGCTACCTCCTGGACCGCAAGGGCGTCGTGCGCCGGGTGCATCGCGGCTTCACGGCCGAGACCGCGGGGGAGCTGCGGCGCGAGGTCGAGGCGCTCCTCAAGGAGCCCGGATGAGGCTCGCGGTCCTGTCGCTCGCGTTGCTCCTCGCGGGCTGCGTGAACGTGGCGCCCTACCAGCGCGGCTACCTCGCGCGCGGCGACATGGCCCTCGATCCCGATCCGGGCACTTCGCGCGCGCTGGAGAAGACCTATTCGGCGAAGGAGGCTGCGAGCGGCGGCGCCTCGGTGGGCGGTGGCGGCTGTGGCTGCAACTGACGAGCCGCGATCCCCGGAGGGCGGCGGCGCCCTTGCGGCGCTGATGAAGGCGGCGCTGGCGCTCCCGATCCTGGTGGCGCCCGCGCGCGCCGCGGCCGAGGACAACGAGGTGGGCTTCACGCTCCTGGGCTACAAGGAGCGCGGCCTCATGAAGGTCTCCGAGCCCCTGGTGTGGGCACGCGGCCGCATCGCCGAGGTGTGGGAGGTCGAGGGAAGCGCTGCGGTGGACATCGTGACGGGCGCATCGCCGCGCCTCGTGAGCAACGCGGGCGGCGTTCCCGTGCAGACCGTGAGCGGCGCGTCCATCAACGACCGGCGCGAGACCGGCGACGTGAAGGTCACGCGGCGGCTCGGGGATTTCTCGCTTGCCGCCTCGGGGACGCTCTCGAAGGAAGAGGACTACGACTCGAAGGCCTTCGGTTTCGAGGGCACCGCCGACTTCAACGAGCGCAACACCACGCTCATCGCCGGCTACGGCAAGTCCAACGACCGCGTGAAGTCCACGGACGATCCCACGCTCGACGCGCCGCGCTACACCACCGAATACCTGGCCGGGGTGACGCAGCTCCTCACGCCCGCGTCGCTCGTGCAGAGCACCGTGCGCTGGTCGAAGGGCGACGGTTACTACGACGATCCCTACAAGTTCACCATCACGTTCTATCCGCAAGGCCAGGCGGCGCTCGCGGCGGACACGCGCCCCGACCATCGCGACACGGTCTCGTGGCTCACGCGGTATCGCCGGCATTTTCCCGACGCCCACGGCACGTTGCAGGCGGACTATCGCTTCTACCGCGACGACTGGGGCATCCGCGCCCACACGCTCGAGGTCGCCTGGCAGCAGGATTGGGGCGAGGCGTGGTCGGTGCGCCCGTCGCTGCGCTACTACACGCAGTCGGCCGCGGATTTCTATTCGCCGGTCATCCCGCAGCCGCAGCCCGGGATCCTGTCGAGCGACCAGCGCCTGGGCGCCTTCGGCGGGCTCTCGCCCGCATTGCGCGTGACGCGCCGTTTCGACAACGGCCTCGTGATCGAGGGTACGCTGGGGTATGTGCAGAACGCGCGCAACCTCCACTGGGGCGGCAACGGCTCCGAGGCCTTCGACACCTTGCGGGCGGCCTACGGCATCGTGGGGATCCACAAGGCGTTCTGAGCGGCCATGAGCGCGCGCCGCTTCGCGTTCCGCGCCATGGCGGCCGGCAACGAGATCCAGGTGCACGAGGCGGACGGCGCCGCGGCGCTTCGCGCGGCCAACGCCGCCATCGCGGAAGTCGCGCGCATCGAGGCGAAGTACTCCCGCTATCGCGCCGACAGCGTCGTCTCGCGCATCAACGCTGCCGCGGGTGCCGCGCCGGTCGAGATCGACGAGGAGACCCACGCGCTCCTCGCCTACGCCGATGCGTGCTGGCGCCAGAGCGGCGGCCTCTTCGATGCGACCTCCGGCGTGCTGCGGCGTGCGTGGGATTTCAACGGCCGGCGCGTGCCCACCCAGGCCGAGCTCGCCCCCTTGCTCGAGCTCGTGGGATGGGATCGCGTCGAGCTCACGCCTTCCTCGGTGCGCCTGCCGCGCGCCGGCATGGAGCTCGACTTCGGCGGCTTCGGCAAGGAGTACGCCGTGGACCGCGCGGCGCTCGTGCTGCGGGAGCATGGCATGCAAAGCGCGCTCGTGAACCTGGCAGGAGACCTCGCCGCGGTCGGACCCCAGCCCGGGGGCGCGCCGTGGCGCGTGGGCATTCGCCATCCGCGCCGCGAGGGCGAGCTCATCGCGACACTCGACCTTTCGTCCGGGGCGATCGCCACCAGCGGCGATTACGAGCGCTTCATGGAGGTGGACGGCGTGCGCCACTGCCACATCCTCGATCCGCGCACGGGCCGCTCGGCGCGCGGGTGGCAATCGGTCACCGTGCACGCGGCGAGTTGCCTCGTCGCGGGCAGCGCCACGACGGTGGCGATGCTCAAAGGCGAGCGCGAGGGCATCGCATGGCTCGACGATTTGGCGCTTCCGTACCTGTGCATCGCCGCGGGCGGGGAGGTCGCCACGCGATTCGGTGATAAAATTCAAGTCCATTCAAGAACTTCGTGACATGTTCGCCGATTCGCAGACGATTGCCAGCGCCGATCCGCAGCTCTGGAAAGCCATCACCGCCGAGTTCCGCCGCCAGGAAGAAGGCATCGAGCTCATCGCCTCGGAGAATTACGCGAGCCCCGCGGTTCTTGCCGCGCAGGGCAGCGTCCTCACGAACAAGTACGCCGAGGGTTATCCGGGCAAGCGCTATTACGGCGGCTGCGAGTACGTGGACATCGCCGAGTCGCTCGCCATCGAGCGCGTGAAGAAGCTCTTCGGCGCCGAGTATGCCAACGTGCAGCCCCATTCGGGCTCGCAGGCGAACCAGGCGGTGTACCTCTCGATGTTGAAGCCCGGCGACACCATCCTCGGCATGTCGCTCGCGCACGGCGGCCACCTCACGCACGGCGCGGCGGTGAACCTCTCGGGCAAGCTCTTCCACGCGCTCGCCTATGGGCTCAACGCGCAGGAGGAGATCGACTACGACCAGGTGCGCGACCTGGCGAAGGAGCACAAGCCGCGCATGATCGTCGCGGGCGCCTCGGCCTACGCGCTGCGCATCGACTGGCAGAAGTTCCGCGCCATCTGCGACGAGGTGGGCGCCTATCTCTTCGTCGACATGGCGCACTACGCGGGGCTCGTGGCGGCGGGCCTCTATCCCAGCCCCGTGGGCATCGCGGATTTCGTGACCAGCACCACGCACAAGACGCTGCGCGGGCCGCGCGGCGGAATCGTGCTGGCCGGCGCTCAGCACGAGAAGGCGCTGAATTCCGTGGTGTTCCCGTCGCTGCAGGGCGGCCCTCTCATGCACGTGATCGCCGCCAAGGCGATGGCCTTCCAGGAGGCGCTGCAGCCCGGGTTCAAGCAGTACCAGCGGCAGGTGCTGGAGAACGCGGCCACGCTCGCCTCGACACTCACGCAGCGCGGCGTGCGCGTCGTGTCGGGCCGCACCGAGAGCCACATGTTCCTCGTGGACCTGCGCGCCAAGAAGATCACCGGCAAGGACGCCGAGGCGGCGCTGGGCGGGGCGCACATCACGGTGAACAAGAACGCCATCCCCAACGATCCCGAGAAGCCGTTCGTGACGAGCGGCATCCGCATCGGCTCGCCCGCCATGACCACGCGCGGCTTCGGCACGAAGGAGTCGGGTGAGGTCGCGCATTGCATCGCCGACGTGCTCGAAAGCCACGGCGACGCGGCGGCCATGGAAAAGGTGCGCGGGAAGGTGAAGTCGCTGTGCGCCGCATTCCCGGTGTACGGCCCCGCGATGCGCGCTTCCTACGGGATGGCATGACGCCATGAAATGCCCCTTCTGCAACGCCGAGGACACGCAGGTGATCGACTCGCGCGTGAGCGAGGAGGGCGACTCGATCCGCCGCCGGCGCCGCTGCCAGGTCTGCAACAAGCGCTTCACGACCTACGAGACGGCGGAGCTGCGCATGCCGCAGATCGTGAAGACCGACGGCGTACGCGAGGACTTCTCGTCGGCGAAGCTGCGCACGGGCTTCCAGCGCGCGCTGCACAAGCGGCCGGTGAACACCGAGCTGGTGGACGCCGCCATCCAGCGCATCGAGCAGAAGATGCTCGCGCTCGGCGAGCGCGAGATCGACTCGCGCCGCCTGGGCGAGATGGTGATGGAGGAGCTGCGCAAGCTCGACAAGGTGGCCTACATCCGCTTCGCCTCCGTCTATCGCAGCTTCTCGGACGTCGACGACTTCCGCGACGCGATCCGGGAAGTGCGCGACACCAAGTAACGTCATTCCCGCGAAGGCGGGAATCCAGCCAGAGTCGCAAGATGCCCTTCAGCTTCGAAGACCAGGCCTTCATGGTCCGCGCCCTCGCCCTCGCGGAGAAGGGCCGCGACACCTGCACGCCCAATCCGAACGTGGGCTGCGTGATCGTGAAGGGCGGCCGCGTGATCGGCGAGGGCTGGCACGAGCGCGCGGGCGAAGCGCACGCGGAAGTGCGCGCGCTTGCCGCCGCCACCGAAAGCGTGGAGGGCGCCACGGTCTACGTGACGCTCGAGCCGTGCTCGCACACGGGGCGCACGGGCCCTTGCGCCGATGCGCTCATCGCCGCTCGCGTGGGCCGCGTCGTCGCCGCGCTCGAGGATCCCAGCGCGCACGTGAGCGGCCAGGGCATCGCGCGGCTTCGCAAGGCGGGCATCGCGGTGGACGTGGGCCTGCTCGCCGACGAAGCGCGCGAGGCGCACCGCGGGTTCCTCGCGCGCGTCACGCGCGGCCGGCCCTGGCTGCGCGTGAAGGCCGCCTCGTCGCTGGATGGGCGCATCGCGCTCGCCAACGGCGTGAGCCGCTGGATCACGAGCGAGGAGTCGCGCCAGGACGTGCACCGGCTTCGCGCGCGATCCTGCGCGATGCTCACCGGCATCGGCACGGTGATCGCCGACAATCCGCGCCTGACCGTGCGCCATGTGCCTTGCCAGCGGCAGCCCAAACGCGTCGTGATCGACAACCGCCTCGACATGCCGCTCACGGCGAAGATCCTGGAAGGCGATCCGCCCCTCATCCTCACGGTAAGCGACGATGCGGCCCGCCGCGCGGCGCTCGAAGCCCGCGGGGCCGAGGTGGTGCGCGTGGCGGGCGAGGGCAAGAGCGACCTCGCCGCGGTGGCGAAGGTGCTCGGCGAGCACCGCTTCAACGAGGTGACGGCCGAGACGGGCGGCAAGCTCATGGGGTCGCTGCTCGCCGCGGGGGTCGTGGACGAGCTCGTGATCTACTACGCGCCCGTGATCCTCGGGGACAAGTCGCAGGCGATGTTCGTGCTGCCCGAGTGGACCCGTCTCGAGGAAGCGCTGCGCCCGCGCGTGGTGGAGGTGCGCAACATCGGCCCCGACATCCGCGTCACCGCGCGCTTCGGAAGCTAGCGAATGTTCTCCGGCATCGTCACGGCGGTGGGCGCGGTCGCGGATGCGAGGCCGCACGGCGACGGCCGGCGCCTTTCGATCCATGCGCCAGGCCTCGGCATGGACGACGTGCGCGTAGGGGATTCCATCGCGGTGCAGGGCGTGTGCCTCACGGTCGTGCAGCGCGACGACAAGGGGTTCGAGGCGGACGTCTCCGCCGCCACGCTTTCCGTGACCCATGGGCTGGAGAAGGGCCGCGCGGTGAACCTCGAGAAGTCCCTGCAGGTTTCCGATCGCCTGGGCGGCCATATCGTCGCGGGGCACGTGGACGGCGTGGGCACCGTTCGCGCGTTCGAGGACCTGGGCGGCAGCCGGCGCCTCGAGGTGGAAGTGCCGGCGGCGCTTTCGCGATATGTCGCGCGCAAGGCCTCGGTCACGGTGGACGGCGTGAGCCTCACGACCAACGAGGTGCGCGGCGCGACCTTCGAGGTGAACCTCATTCCCCACACGCTCGCGGTGACGACGCTCGGCAAGCTCGCCGTGGGCGACCGCGTGAACATCGAGGTGGACCTGCTCGCGAGGTACGTCGAGCGGTTGATGGGGCGCGACTAGGGGGCAAGGTCTGCTTTCGGCTGCGGAAACGTAACGCGCAATCAGAGAGCTACTTTATGAGTGAAGTCAGCACCCTTCGCCTGTACTTGCTTCGCGCGATGTACCTTCTTATCGCGGTTGGGCTGGCCGTAACCGTCTGGCCTTACATCGTCTCGCCGCCCAACTTGACCGCCGGACCAGGTTCGGTCATTCGCGCACTCCTTGGCGCCTTGGCCCTTCTGTGCTTGCTCGGACTACGATATCCATTGCAGATGCTTCCACTTCTATTGTTTGAACTGCTCTGGAAAGTGATCTGGGCTGTCGCTTCGGCCATACCGATGTGGTTAGGCCCCGGCCTGGATGAATACGCTTCGGAGACGTTGTTTGCGTGCCTAATAGGAGTGGTTCTTGTCCCGATTGTCATCCCCTGGCGTTACGTGGCGCGGCATTATGTCCAAGCGCCAGCCGAGCCTTGGCGCTCGCAGCCAGATACTCAGTCCAGAATCTCGCCCCGCTGATTGCCTAACAAGATATCCGCTATGGGTCGATACCTGCCTAATTTTCAAGAGACGTGAACCTCACAGCGGTGCGTAAGTTCGCGACATCGCTTCCCGATGTTACGGAAGAGCCGCACCACGAATACGGCTCTTTCAGGGTGCGGGGAAAAATCTTCGTCACCATGCCACCCGGCGAAGCGTTCATCCATGTTTTCGTTCCGGAGACCGCGCGCGAACATGCCCTGGCGCTGTACCCATCGTTCGTGGAAAAGCTCTTATGGGGTGGCAAGGTGCGAGGCGTACGGATTCAGCTCGCGAAGGCGAACGCCGAGGTCGTCAAGCGACTGGTTCGCGAGGCTTGGGAATACAAGGCGCCGAAGAAAAGCGGGTGACGTTCAACCCGGATCTGCGTCGAGGTCGACCATTCGGTCGCCGGCTTGCGCCGCGCAGCCTTCCGCGAATGGCTCCCAGCCGCGCCGGATGACCGCTTTGCCACCGTCATGGCACATCTCGACGCGCCTGGCACTCGCAAATCGCGCGTGCACGAAGGACTCGATGGCCATCGGAAGGCTGGTGCGCACGCGTAGCGCGTCGAGATCGGCCTGCGGATGGTCGTCGAGGTGGATCAGCGGAGTGAAGGGGGCCGCGACGATCAACCATCCGACGTCGATCGCCGGGGGCTCGTAGCCGGCCTGCGTGAGCCAAAGCTGGGCCTGCTCGCGCAACGCCGGTGAGTCGCCCAGTGCGCCCCACGCCGTGGCGAGCAGCTCCGCAGTCCATTGGTTGCAGTTCTGGTAGCGTAGGCTGAATGGATATGCGTTCGCGCTGTAGGTGGCGGCCAGCAGGCGCAGCGCGCGCGCCTTGTCGAGCGCGGCGGCTTCGAGCTCGACACCCTCGACGCCCTCCGGCAGCACGATCGATACATAGCCGACATCCGGATCGTCGGTGCCCAGGACGAAGCCGGCCAGGCCCTGGTCGTACAGCCGCGGCCTCTCCTCGTCGCACGCGTAGTAGAGCTGGCGCACCGACCACGGCGCGTTGTCGCTTGCCTTGAGGCTCACGCCGCTATGCGAGTAGCGCACGTGAAAGCGGCGCAGGTCCAGGCCGGAGCGCGCCACGAGCGCGACCGTCTCACCCGAGGCGTCGAGCTCCTGCCTGATGAGCGCGGCGAAGCGCAGCAGCCGGTCCTGTTGCGGAGCGCTCATCGGCACCGCTCGATCGCAGAACCGCGTGGACGGCGATGCCGGGCGCGCGCCCTGGGCGCAGCACCCCAGGACCGCGACGAGCAGCAGGCGCCAGGCGAGGACTACAGGGGCCGTGGCTCGAGCTCGCGCCGCCACTTGTCGGAAAGGGCCAGGAAGAACGCCACGTGCGTATCGGCCCACGCGAACTCGTAGCCGTACGGGCGCTGCCGGACGCCGACGATCACGCCGGGTGCCGCAACGCGATCGCCCAACGCGGTTCGCGGCACGTCGAGGTAGATGACCGCTTCCTCGTCCGCCTGAGCGACAGGCTGCATCTTCAACCGCAGCGTGTCCGGGCGCTCTGCCGCGGCGACATCGACGATGCGGTAGTCGCCCTCGGCCACCTTGTGCGTCGAGCTGTGGCTCGAGTCGTGTATCGAATCGGAAAGGCTCCCGAGCGAGGCCGAGCCGGCGCTCGAGGCGGACGAGGCGAGGCTGTCGGCTCGGCAGGGCGCGGCAGCGAACGCCGCGAGGACCGCCAACGCGGCGAAGTGCATCCCGTTTCGCTCGAAGCGAGTCACGGGCCTACTCGAGCGGCAACTCGCTCTTGTTGGGGCTCCAGTACGTGAGCTGGCTCCAGAAGGACGGGCCCTCGTTGCCCGCCGGCCCCACGTCGCACGTGCCGCAGATGGACATGGTGGCGCGCCGCGTATCGAGCATCTCGACGAACTCGCGCCGCGCCTTGCCGTGCACGATCTCGCTGTACTTCTGCGTCTTGAGGTTTCCGAAGTTGCCGGCGCTCGGGTGCATGCAGCAGGGCACCACGGTACCGTCGGCGTCCACGTAGAGCAGGTTGATCTCGCCGAACCAGGGGTGCGAGCTGAAATCCTTCGGGTCGGAGACGAACACGCAGCGCGAACGCGGGACCACCACCGCGCGCCCCGTCATGTTCTGCGCGGCCTCGGGCAGCGCCATCCAGCGGCGGAATTCGGGGGTGAAGCCGCGCGGCAGGAGGATCTCGTTCCAGCGCTGCATGTCGCGCTGCGTGCGCACGACGTTGCGCGTCCACAGCTGCATGTTGGGCGCCCAGCGGTCGCGCAGGTAGAGGGAGCGGTCGAGGAACTCGATCAGCTTCTCCCACTTCGAGGGCGGGCGCAGGGCCTCGTATTGCCCGGGCGTGCCGTCGCCGTCGCAGCTCACGACAAGCTTCGTCACGACTTCCTGCTTGATCGCTTCCTCGAACTCGTCCCAGTCCACCCATTGGGCGTTGGTGCTGATCTCGACGATGGAGGCCTTCCAGCGCTGCTTCGGGATCTCGGCGACGATCGAGGCGAGCTGCTTGTGCAGCAGCGGCTCGCCGTAGTTGTACAGGCGCAGCGTGTGGATGCGCTCTACGTCGATGTTGGCGAGGCAGCGCGCGAATTCCTCGACCGGGATGCGCTGGATCTTGGGCTCGAGGGTCGAGTTGGGGCAGCCCACGCAGCGCAGCTGGCAGCCGTGGACGATGTCGAAGTGGACGGAGTAGAGGTGCTTCGGGGGGCTGCCGCCCGCGGCGCCCCGCATGTCGCGAAGCGGCCGCTGGGAGAGATCCATGCGGGCGATTTTATCATGGCAAAATAGCGGTCTTGCCCCGCGCGATTTTCCCTCCCATGGCCATCAGCCCCACGCAGCAGCTTGTCGACGAGATCCGCCGCGGACGCATGGTGGTGCTCGCCGATGCCGAGGACCGCGAGAACGAGGGCGATCTCGTGCTCGCCGCCGACTTCGTGACGCCCGAGGCCATCAACTTCATGGCGACCCACGCGCGCGGCTTGATCTGCCTCACGCTCACGGAGGAACGCTGCCGGCAGCTCAACCTTCCGCTCATGGTGAACGACAACCGCTCGCCGCTGGGAACCGCGTTCACGGTCTCCATCGAGGCTGCCGCGGGGGTATCCACCGGCATCTCGGCGGCGGACCGGGCGCGCACCGTGCGCGCCGCCACCGCGAGGCACGCGAAGCCCGAGGACATCGTGCAGCCCGGCCACATCTTCCCGGTGATGGCGCAGAAGGGCGGCGTGCTGGTGCGCGCGGGTCACACCGAGGCGGGGTGCGACCTGGCGGAGCTCGCGGGCCTCACGCCCGCGGCGGTGATCTGCGAGATCATGAATCCCGACGGCTCCATGGCGCGCATGCCGGAGCTCACGCAGTTCGCGGGCCGCCACGGCCTCGCCCTGGGCACCATCGCCGACCTCATCCACCATCGCAGCGAGAACGAGACGCTGGTGGAGCGCGTGGCCGACCGCACCGTGGCCACGCCCTACGGCCCGTTCCGGCTGTGCGTCTATCGCGACAAGACCGTGGACGAGGTGCACTACGCGCTGGTGCGCGGAGAGCCCTCGCCGCAGCGCCCGATCCTCGTGCGCGTGCACGAGCCGTTCGTCTCGCTGGACCTCTTCGACTTCGACGCCTCGCGCCACGCCTTCTCGGTGCAGGACGCGATGCGCATCGTCGCCCACCAGAAGGAAGGGGTGATCGTGCTGCTGCGCCGGCACGAATCCACCGCCGAGATCCTCGAGCGCATCGAGCCGCCGGCGGCCAGGCGCTCCGCGCCCGCGCGCAAGTGGGATCCGCGCCTGCACGGCATCGGCGCGCAGATCCTGAAGGACCTGGGCGTGGGCAAGATGCGCGTGCTGGCGCGCCCCAAGCGCATCCCGAGCATGTCGGGCTTCGGGCTCGAGGTGGTGGAGTACGTATCGCCCGATGACGTGGTGCCCGTGAAGGCCGCCCCATGAAGACCGTCGACCCCGCCCTGCGCGGCGGGGGGCTTCGCGTGGCGATCGTCTGGAGCCGCTTCAACGAGGAGATCGTGCGCGAGCTGGTGACCGCCTGCGACCGCCAGCTCGTGGAGCTGGGCGTGGCCGCCGAGGACATCCATGCGGTGAGCGTGCCCGGCGCGCTCGAGATCCCGCTCGCGCTGCAGGCGCTCGCGCTCGAGCGGCGCGGCCTGACAGCGCGCCGCTACGACGCGCTGGTGGCCCTGGGCGCCGTGATCCGCGGCGAGACGTATCACTTCGAGGTCGTGGCGAACGAAAGCGCGCGCGGCATCCTCGACGTGCAGCTGGAGACCGGCGTGCCCGTGGCCAACGGCGTGCTCACGGTGAGCACCGAGGAGCAGGCCCGCGAGCGCGCCGCCGTGAAGGGCGCGGAAGCGGCGCGCGTGGCGGTGGAGATGGCCAATACGCTGAAGACGGTGGGCGGATGAAACCTTCGCGCCGACGTTCGCGCGAGCTCGCCCTGCAGGGGATGTACCAATGGCTCTATACCGGTCAAGGCGCGAAGGAGGTGTTGAAGCACCTGGCCGAGCTGGAAGGCTACGCGTCGGCCGACCGCGAGTTCCTCGAGGCGGAGCTCGCGGGCACGATCGGCGAGGCCAAGGCGCTGCGCACGCACCTCGAGCCGTTCGCCGACCGCAAGTGGGACGAGATGAGCCCGGTGGAGCGCGGCATCCTGCTGCTGGGCGCGTGGGAGATGGTCCACCGCAAGGACATCCCGTATCGCGTCACCATCAACGAGGCGATCGAGCTGGGAAAGCGCTTCGGCGCCACGGATGGTCATAAGTATGTCAACGGCGTCCTCGATCGTCTCGCGGCAAGCGTGAGGCCCGAGGAGGTCGCGCAGAAACGAAAGCCCCGCAATGGCAAATAACACTTCTCCCGAATTCGAGCTCATCGCCCGCCACTTCATGCGCCCGGCGCAAAACGCCGTGCTCGGCGTGGGCGACGACGCGGCGCTGGTGGACGTCACCAACGGCATGGACCTCGCGGTGTCCACGGACACGATGGTGTCGGGCACGCATTTCTTCCCCGACGTCGATCCCGAGAACCTCGGCCACAAGGCGCTTGCCGTGAACCTCTCGGACATGGCGGCCATGGGAGCCATGCCCTACTGGGCGATGCTCGCGCTCACGGTGCCCTCCGTGGACCACGATTGGCTCGCCGCCTTCGCCAAGGGGTTCTTCGACCTCGCGGAGGAATTCAACGTCTCGCTCATCGGCGGCGACACGACGCGCGGGCCCCTGTCGCTCACCGTCACGATCATGGGCGAGGTGCCCATGGGCGCGGCGTTGCGGCGCAGCGGCGCGAAGGCGGGCAACGACGTGTGGGTATCGGGCAACCTGGGTGACGCGGCGCTCGCGGTCGCGCACCGCCACGGCCGGCTCGTGCTCACCGAGGAGGACTACCGCGACGCGGTGATGCGCCTGTACGAGCCCACCCCGCGCGTGGGCCTGGGCCAGGCGCTGCGCGGGGTCGCCACCGCGGCGATCGACATCTCCGACGGGCTGCTCGCCGACCTGGGCCACATCTGCCGCCTGTCGGGCGTGGGCGCGACCGTGGACCTCAATGCGATTCCGCTCTCGCGCATCGGCGCGCGCCACGTCACGACCGACGCGGGACGCACCGCGATCGTCGCGGGCGGCGACGACTACGAGCTGTGTTTCACGGCGGGATCCAATTCGCGCGAGAGCATCGCCGAGCTCTCGGACATGCTGGGCATGCCGCTCACGCGCATCGGGCAGATCCGCCGCGGCAAGGGCGTGAGCCTGCTGGGCGCGGACGGCAAGCCCGTGAAAGTCGATGGCCGCGGCTACGACCACTTCTCGGCTCCCTGACGCGCGCTTCCTCGTTTCGCACCCGGCGCATTTCATCGCGCTCGGGTTCGGCGCGGGCTTGTCGCCGAAGGCGCCCGGGACGGTGGGCACGCTCGCCGCGGTGGCGCTCTATTGGCTGCTCGCGCTGGCGCTGCCGCCACTCGCCATCGCCTTCCTCGCGATCCCGCTTTTCTTCGTGGGTATCTGGGCGTGCGACGTCACCGGGCGCGACCTGGGCGTTGCCGACCACGGCGCCATGGTGTGGGACGAGATCGTGGCGTTCCTGCCGCTCGCGGCCGTGTCGTCGCAGGACTGGCGTTTCCAGGCAGGTGTGTTCGCCGTGTTCCGCCTCTTCGACATCTGGAAGCCGTATCCCATCCGGCAGGTCGAGCGCGCCGTGAAGGGCGGCGTGGGCGTGATGGTGGACGACCTGATCGCGGCGTTCTACACGTACGTCCTCTTCGTGCTCTTCATCGTCTTCGCCTACAAGGTGCTGGGGCTCGCATGACGAAGCCGTGGCCGTATCCGCGCATCTTCGCGCATCGCGGCGGCGGCGCGCTCGCGCCCGAGAACACGCTCGCGGCCATCCGCGTGGGCCAGTTGCTCGGCTACCGCGCGCACGAGATCGACGTGAAGCTCTCGAAGGACGGCGTGTCGCTCCTGCTGCACGATCCCACGCTCGAGCGAACGACCAACGGAAGCGGCCGCGCGGCGGATCTGGACTGGGCCGCGCTCGGCAAGCTCGATGCGGGCGCCTGGCACTCGGAGGCTTTTCGCGGCGAGCGCCTCGCGACGTTCGCCGAGGCGACGCGGCTCATGCGTTCGGCCGGCACCATGGCCAACGTGGAGATCAAGCCCACGCCGGGATTCGAGGTCGTGACGGCGCGCCAGGTGGCGGCGGAGGCGGCGGACCTGTGGCGTGGGGCCGAGGCGCCGCCGCTCATCTCGTCGTTCTCCTTCGATGCGATGAAGGTGGCGAAGGAAGTCGCCCCGCACCTGCCGCGCGCGTGGCTCGCGAGCCAGGTGACCGAGGACGACTTCGGCCGG
>DATIWC010000086.1:0-2735 GCA_035519515.1 Usitatibacter sp. | reverse complement strand
GCGGCCCGGGGGCGGCGTCTCCTTCGAATCCCGCCAGCGGCGGTCGTAGCGGGGCTTCTCGCCGCGCGCGACCTGCGCCTCGCGCATCGCCTCCAGCTCTTCCTTCGAGCAGTAGTCCCAGTACGCGTGGCCCGACTTGAGGAGCTCTTCGCCCACGGCCTTGTACCGGTCGAGGCGCTTCATCTGGTAGAAGGGGCCCTCGTCGTAGTCCAGGCGCAGCCACTCCATCGCATCGAAGATCGCCTGCACCGATTGCTGCGTCGAGCGCTCCAGGTCCGTGTCCTCGATGCGCAGCACGAAGACGCCGCCGTGGCGCCGTGCGTACGCCCAGTTGAAGAGCGCGGTGCGGGCCCCGCCAAGGTGGAGGTAGCCCGTGGGACTGGGTGCGAATCGGGTGCGGATCATGGGAAAAGCGACGCCGGGAAGGCCGTCATTGTACGGCCTGCATGTTAAAATGCGCGTTCTGCCGGGTCGTTAGCTCAGCGGTAGAGCACTCCCCTCACACGGGAGGGGCCACTGGTTCGATCCCAGTACGACCCACCACCCCCTTCCGCAGCCGTTTCAACCCATCCGAAAGTACTAGGTCCTTCAGCCGATACCCCCTGCCCGGCCGGTCCTCTATCGTCCTGATCCGACAAGGAGGAAAAGATGTCGGTAGCGAGCATGCTGCAGCGGCTGAAGATCCGGACCCGGCTCACCCTGGGCTTCGGGCTGGTGTTCGTGATGCTGGCGATCGGTTCGGCGGTGGGCATCGCCCGCCTGGACGACCTGGGCGCCACCATCGAAAGGCTCGTGCGCGTATCCGCCGCCAAGCTGGACGCGGCCGAGCGCTGGGAGCGCGGCATCGCCGTCAACATGGTGCGCACGCGCGCGCAGATCCTCCTCACCGACGCGGCCGCCTCCGCCGAGCTGAAGGCCGACATGGACGCGACGTCCAAGGAGATCTCGGCCACCCAGGCCGAAGTCGAATCCCTCACGCAAGGCGACGAAGGGCGCGCCGCCCTCGATGCGATCGCCAAGCACCGCGCCCGCTACCGCGAGAAGCGCGAATCGCTCCTGCAGCGCAAGGCCAAGGGCGAGGACGTTCGCGAGGAGCTCTCCAACGGCCTCGAGCCCATCGCTCGCGGCTACCTTTCCGAAGTCCACCATTTCGTCGAGGCGCAGCAGCGCGGCCTCGCCGATGCGCGCGAATCCGCGGACGCGAGCGTGAAGCGCACGCGCCTCATCATGATCGCGACGCTCGCCATGGGCTTCGCCGCCGCCCTCCTCGCCTCCGCGAGCTTCGCGGGCTCCGTCGCCCGCCGCATCAACGTGGCGCGCCAGAGCTGCGCGCGCATCGCGGGCGGCGACCTCACCGAGAACCTCGAGATCGAGGGGCGCGACGAGGTGGCCGGGATGATGACGGCGCTGCGCGACATGCAGGAGAACCTGCGCCGCATCGCCTCCAAGGTGCGCGATTCCGCCGAGGCCGTGAGCACGGCTTCGTCGCAGATCGCGGCCGGCAACAACGACCTGTCCTCCCGCACCGAAGGGCAGGCTTCCAGCATCCAGGAAACCGCCGCCTCCATCGAGGAGATGACGGCCACCGTGAGCCAGACCGCGCAGAACGCCTCGGCGGCCAACGAGGTCGCGGCCTCCGCGGTCCAGATCGCGCAGCGCGGCGGTGAAGCCGTGGATGAAGCCGTGCGGACCATGGACGGCCTCCAGGCGAGCTCCCGGCGCATCGCCGACATCATCGGGGTGATCGACGCCATCGCCTTCCAGACCAACATCCTCGCGTTGAACGCCGCGGTCGAAGCGGCACGCGCGGGCGAGCAGGGCCGTGGCTTCGCGGTCGTTGCGGCCGAGGTGCGCACCCTCGCCCAGCGCACGACGGATGCGGCCCGCGAGATCAAGTCGCTCATCACGGATTCCGTGCAGCGCGTGGACGAAGGCGCCCGGCGCGTGACCGATGCCGGCGCCACCATGGTGGAGATCGTCTCGACGGTGGATCGCGTCTCGCGCCTGCTCGACGAGATCGCCAAGGCGACCACGGAACAGAGCTCGGGCATCGTGCAGACGAGCGCGGCGGTGAGCCAGCTCGACAAGGCGACGCAGCAGAACGCGGCGCTGGTCGAGGAATCCACCGCGGCCTCCGAATCGCTACGGGTCCTCTCGCAGGAGCTGGTGGAAGCCGTGTCGGTGTTCCACCTGAACGAAGCGAAGGCGAAGGTGGTGGCGCTTCCTCAAGCGGCGGCGGAGCGCCGGCTGCGCCTCGCGGCCTAGCGTTCCGGCAGCCAGCCGTTGCACTCGCACTCGAGTGCAACGCGCTCCATTTCGCGCAGCTTCTCCCGCTCGTGCGGCGCCTGGATGAAGCAGGTGCCGTAGATGCCGCTCCAGAACACCTTGGTCACCGGGCCCTTGATCCACTCGATGCGCCCGCTGGGCTCGCGCGCCGCGCGCCAGCCGCGCCGGGGCTGCATCGCCTTCGCCTTGCACGGGATCTGCGTCACGCCGTACTTGTAGGGCCACGCCATCGCCGCGAGGATCTGCGCATTGAGCTGCGGCGAGTCGAGCGCGACCTGCGAGGCTTTCAGCGGCGCGTCGAGGTCGTGGACCTCCGGGGGCGGAGGAATGTAGGGGAGTGCCACCGCAAGCAGGAGCGCGGCAGGGTCCATGGCAAAACCATGGTACTCCTCGCTCTCGCCGGGCGGATGAGGCTAGACTTCACATGCCGCCGGTCACGGATCCGGTCC
>DATIWC010000085.1:0-40613 GCA_035519515.1 Usitatibacter sp. | reverse complement strand
TCTCCTTGAGCGACTCGACCACGCGCGTGGCCTTCCACGGGTCGCCGGCGCGGCGGTTGGCCTCCACCTCCTCGGCGAACGCCGCCTCGGCCGGATAGACGTGCGCCTGCATGAAGGCGGTGAGCTTTTCCTGCAGCTCGCGGGTGCGGGGCGAATAGGCGAAATCCATGGGCAGTCTCCGGTTCTCAGTGCCTGGTTTGCACGCGTTCCGCCTGCCGCCAGCCCTCTTCCGCGATGGCGCGGGTGCGGGCACCGGCGGCGTGGGCTTCGGCGCTTGCGGCGTTGCCCTGCAACGCACGCTTCATGACGCCTTGCAGGATCGCCGCCAGGCGGAACATGTTGAACGCGACGTAATAATCGAAATGCGGGATGCCGTCGGCGCGTCCCGTGCGCCGGCAGTACATCGCGACATATTCCTTCTCCGTGGGAATGCCGAGCGAAGCCAGGTCCACGCCCGCGAGTCCCCGTCCATGCGCGCCTTCCGGCATGCGCCACGTCATGCAGTGATAAGCGAAATCGGCGAGCGGATGCCCGAGCGTCGAGAGCTCCCAGTCGAGCACCGCGAGGATGCGCGGCTCGGTCGGGTGGTAGATCACGTTGTCGATGCGGTAGTCGCCGTGCACGATCGACGTGTCCTCGCCCGGCGGGATGTTCCCGGGCAGCCACTCGATGAGGCGGTCCATGGCGTCGATCTTCTCGGTCTCCGAGGCGCGGTACTGGCGCGTCCACCGGTCGACCTGGCGCGCAAGGTAGCTGCCGGGCTTGCCGAAGTCGCCGAGGCCGATTGCCGCGTAGTCCACGCTGTGCAGCGCCGCGATGACGCGGTTGAGCTCCTCGTAGTGCGTGGCGCGCTGCGCATTCGTGAGCTCGGGCAGCGTCGGATCCCACAGCACGCGGCCCTGGACGTATTCGCCGAGGAAGAATGCGGTGCCGATCACCTCCGTGTCCTCGCAAAGCGCGTACATCTTCGGCACCGGGACGTCGGTGGCGGCGAGCGCCTTCATCACCCGGTATTCGCGGTCCACGGCGTGCGCCGAAGGCAGGAGCTGCCCGGGCGGCTTGCGTCGCAGCGCGTAGCGGCGCTTGCCGTCGTCCACGAGGTACGTCGGATTCGACTGCCCGCCCTTGAATTGCGCGACCGACAGCTCGCGGATCGACTCGTCCACGTGCTCGCGCATCCACGCGGCGAGCCGCCCCGCGTCGAACGCGTGCTGCGGCGCGACGGGCCGCGTGCCGGTGAACTTGTCGAAGTTCCCGCTCAAGAGGAGCTTTGCCCGCCGTCGACCGCGATCGCCTGGCCGGTCACGTGGCGTGAGGCGTCGGAAGCGAGGAACACCGCGACACCCTTCAGGTCCTCGTCGCCGCCCAGGCGGCGCAGCGGAGTCGACTTGATCACGCGATCACCGACGCGCTCGAGAATGCCGTTGGCCATCTTGGTGGGAAAGAAGCCGGGGCAGATCGCGTTCACGTTGATGCCGTAAGGTCCCCACTCGGAAGCGAGTGCCCTCGTGAAGTTCACCGCGGCGCCCTTGGACGTGTTGTACGCGATGGTGTGCATGTCCGAAGGACCGCCGCGCAGGCCCGCGATGGACGCGATGTTCACGATCTTGCCGCGCTTGGCGGGGATCATGCAGCGCCGCCCCACCTCGCGCGAGAGATGGAACATCGCGTCGATGTTGAGCGTCATCACCTTGCGCCACGCCTCGTCGGGATACTCCTCGGCCTTCGCGCCCCAGGTGGCGCCCGCGTTGTTCACCAGGATGTCGATGGTGCCGAAGCGCTTCACCACGTCTTCGACCATCGCGGGGATGCCGTCCAGCTTCGAGAGGTCGTTGGCCACCGTGTGGACCTCGATGCCGCGGCCCTCGAGGTGCTTCTTCGCTTCCGCCAGCTCGTCGGCCTTGCGCGCGGTGATGGCGACCTTGCAGCCCATGTCGCCCAGCCCCTCGGCGATCTGCAGGCCCAGCCCGCGCGAGCCGCCCGTGATCAACGCCACCTTGCCCTTCAGGTCGAAAAGATCGCGCGTGTTCATCACGCCACCTCGAAGAGCCCGGCCGCGCCCATTCCGCCGCCCACGCACATCGTGACCACGACGTACTTCACGCCGCGGCGCTTGCCCTCGATCAGCGCGTGGCCCACGAGCCGCGCGCCCGAGACGCCGTACGGATGCCCCACGGCAATGGCGCCGCCGTTCACGTTGAGCCGGTCGTCGGGAATGCCGAGGCGGTCGCGGCAATAGATCACCTGGACGGCAAAGGCTTCGTTCAGCTCCCACAGGCCGATGTCGCCCACCTTCTTGCCGGCGCGCTCGAGCAGGCGCGGCACCGCGAAGACCGGGCCGATGCCCATCTCGTCGGGCTCGCAGCCGGCCACCGCGAAACCGCGGAAGATGCCGAGGGGTTTGATCCCGCGCTTCCCGGCGAGCTTCGCGTCCATCACGACGCAAGCCGACGCGCCATCCGAGAACTGGCTCGCGTTGCCGGCCGAGATCACGCCGCCGGGCATCGCGGGGCGGATCTTCGACACGCCTTCATAGGTGGTATCGGCGCGGATGCCCTCGTCGGCCGAGATGGTGACCTCCTTCGAGTAGAGGCGCCCGTCCTTGTCGGCCGCACCCATCATCGTCGTCATGGGCACGATCTCGTCGTTGAACTTGCCCGCGGCCTGCGCCGCCGCGGCGCGCTGCTGGCTCCTCGCGCCGTACTCGTCCATCTTGTCGCGCGAGATGCCGTAGCGCTTCGCGACAGTCTCCGCGGTATCGAGCATCGACCAGTAGATCTCGGGCTTGTGCTCGGTGAGCCAGTGCTCGCGGCGCATGTGCGGGTTGGCTTCCTGCTGCACGCACGAGATGGACTCGACGCCGCCCGCCACCAGCACGGGAACGCCTTCGGTCATCACGCGCTGCGCCGCCATGGCGATGGTCTGCAGGCCGGACGAGCAGAAGCGGTTCACGGTCATGCCCGCGGCCGACACGGGCAGGCCCGCGCGGATCGCGATCTGGCGCGCGATGTTGCCGCCGGTCGCGCCCTCGGGCAGCGCGCAGCCCATGATCACGTCCTCGACCTCCTTCGGGTCGACCTTCGCCCGCTCGACGGCGGCCTTCACCACGTGGCCGCCCAGCGTGGCGCCGTGGGTCATGTTGAACGCGCCGCGCCAGCTCTTCGCGAGCCCGGTGCGCGCGGTGGAAACGATGACGGCTTCAGCCATGGAATGTCGCTCCCATCAAGTGAGTGTCTTGCCTTCGGCCGCGAGCCTCGCGATGAGCGGGGCCGGCTCCCAGAACTTGTCGCCCGTGGCGGCGCGGTAACGCTCCATCGCGCGCTTCACGGTCACCAGCCCCACGCTGTCGGCGTAGAGCATCGGCCCGCCGCGGAAGAGCGGGAAGCCGTAGCCGGTGAGGTACACCATGTCCACGTCGGAAGCGCGCGCGGCGATGCCCTCCTCGAGGATGCGCGCGCCCTCGTTCACCAGCGCGTAGACGCAGCGCTCGACGATCTCCTCGTCGCTCACCTTGCGGGGCGTGATGCCCATGGCCTTGCGTCCTTCCTCGATGATCTTGTCGACCACGGGATCGGGGATCGCGTCGCGCTTGCCCGGCTCGTAGCGGTACCAGCCGGCGCCGGTCTTCTGGCCGAAGCGCCCCGCCTCGCACAGCTTGTCGGCGATGATCGTGCGCTTCATGGAAGGATCCTCGACGTAGAGGCGCTTGCGGATCGACCAGCCGATGTCGTTGCCGGCGAGGTCGGCCACGCGGAACGGGCCCATGATCATCCCGAACTTCTCCATCGCGCGATCGACCTGCTGCGGGGTCGCGCCCTCTTCCACCAGCGCGTTCGCCTGGCCGCCGTAGTAGCGCAGCATGCGGTTGCCGATGAAGCCGTCGGTCACGCCCGAGACGACGGCCGTCTTCCTGATCTTCTTCGCGAGGTCCATCACGGTGGCGAGCACGTCCTTCGCGGTCTTCTCGCCGCGCACCACCTCCAGCAGCTTCATCACGTTCGCGGGGCTGAAGAAGTGCATGCCCAGCACGTCCTGCGGGCGCTTCGTGACGGCCGCGATGCGGTTCACGTCGAGCGTCGAGGTGTTGGTGGCGAGGATCGCGCCGGGCTTGGCCACGGCGTCGAGCTCCTTGAACACCTTCTCCTTCACGCCCATCTCCTCGAACACCGCCTCGATGATGAGGTCGGCCTTCGCGAGGTCGGCGTACGAAAGCGTGGGCGTGAGGAGCGCCATGCGCTCGGCCATCTTCGCTTCCGTGAGGCGGCCCTTCTTCACCGTGCCCTCGTAGTTCTTGCGGATGGTCGCGAACCCGCGGTCGATCGCCTCCTGCTTCATCTCGAGGATCGTGACGGGGATGCCCGCGTTGAGGAAGTTCATGGCGATGCCGCCGCCCATGGTGCCCGCGCCGATCACGGCGACGCGCTCGATCTTGCGCCGCGGCGTGTCGTCGGGGACGTCGGGAATGCGCGCGGCCGCCCGTTCGGCGAAGAACGCGTGGCGCAGCGCCCGCGACTCCGGGCTCGCCATGAGTTCCACGAAGAGCTCGCGCTCGACGGCGATGCCCTCGTCGAAGGGCTTGTCGATGCAGGCCGCGACCGCGTCCACGCACTTGAGCGGCGCCGGGAAGTTCTTCGCGACGGTCTTCACGCTGTTGCGCGCAAACTGGAGGAACGCCTCGGGATTGTCGTGCTTCACCTTGCGCGTGCGAAGCACCGTGATGGGACGCTTCTCGGCGACCACGCGCTTGGCGAAGGCCACGGCGCCTTCGATGATGTCGCCATCCACGATCTCGTCGAACAGGCCCGCGGGCGCGAGCTGCTCGGCCGGCACCGGGGCGCCGGAGACGATCATGTTGAGCGCGGGCTCCAGGCCGATGGCGCGCGGCAGGCGCTGCGTGCCGCCGGCGCCCGGCAGCAAGCCGATCTTCACTTCCGGCAGCGCCACCTGCGTGCCCTTGGCCGCGACGCGGAAATGGCAGCCGAGCGGCAACTCGAGGCCGCCGCCCATGGCGGTGCCGTGCAGCGCGGCGATCACCGGCTTCGGGCTCGCCTCGAACGCGCTGATGATCGTGCGAAGGCCGGGCTCGAGCAGCATCCTCGGCGTGTTGAACTCCCGGATGTCGGCGCCGCCCGAGAACGACTTGCCCGCTCCCGCGATCACGATCGCCTTGACCGAGGGATCGGCGAGCGCGCGGTCGAGGCCTTCCAGCATCGCCTTGCGCACCGTGTATCCCATGCCGTTCACCGGCGGATTGTCGAGCACGACGAGGGCCACCTCGCCGCGCGTCTCGTAGCGGGCCGTGCCCGTTGTCTTTTCCATGACCTCTCCCATCAGACCTCCAGCCATTCCTTGCGCACGTTCGCGGCAGCGCGCAGCGCCTCCGGCGACCCCTCGAACACCACCTTGCCATGCCCGAGCACGTACACCCGTTGTGAAATATCAAGCGCGATCGCCAATTTCTGCTCCACCAGGAGGATCGGCACGCCGCGGGCGCGCACGGTCTCCAGGAAGTGGGCGACCTGTTCGACCACCATGGGCGCAAGGCCCTCGGTGGGCTCGTCGATCATCGCGAGGCCCGGGTTGCCCATCATGGTGCGGCACAGGGCCAGCATCTGCTGCTCGCCGCCCGAGAGGACCCCGGCCGGCGTGCCCGCGCGCCGCTCGAGCGACGGGAACAGCGCGAAGGCGTCGCTGATGTTGAACCCGCCGAAGGCGCGACCGGGCTTGCGGCCCATCTCGAGGTTCTCGCGGACGGTGAGGTCGGCGAACACCGCGCGATCCTCGGGCACGTAGCCGAGGCCCCGCCGCGCGATCTGGTAGGGCTTCAGGCCCACCATCTCCTCGCCGCGAAAGCGCACGCTGCCGCGCGCCTTCACCTGGCCCATGATGGCCTTCACCGTCGTCGAACGCCCGACGCCGTTGCGCCCCAGCAGGCTCACGATCTCGCCCTCGCGCACGGCGAGCTCCACGCCATGCAGCACGTGGCTCTTGCCGTAGAAGGCATGCAGATCGTGCACTTCAAGCATGGGCGTCCGCTCCCAGGTATGCCTCGCGAACCCTGGCGTTGCCGCGGATCTCTTCCGGCGTCCCGGTCGCCACGACGCGGCCGTACACGAGCACCGAGATGCGGTCGGCCAGCCCGAACACCACGCTCATGTCGTGCTCGACGATGAGGAGCGTGCGCCCCTCGGTCACGCGGCGGATCAGGTCCACCGCGGCTTCCGTCTCGGTGCGGCTCATGCCGGCCGTGGGCTCGTCCAACAGGATCACGTCCGCTCCGCCCGCGATGGCCACGCCGATCTCGAGCGCGCGCTGCTCGGCATAGGAAAGGATTCCCGCGCTCACGTTCGAGCGTGAGGCGAGGCCCACGCGCTCCACGATCTGCGCGGCGCGCGCGTTGGCATCGGCGAGGCGATCGACGCGCCGCCAGAACGCGTAGCCGTAGCCCAGCGACCAGAGCGCGGCGCAGCGCACGTTCTCGAACACGGACATGCGGTGGAAGAGGTTCGTGACCTGGAAGCTGCGCGCGAGCCCGCGCCGGTTGATCTCGTGGGGCTTGAGCCCCGTGATGGGCTCGCCGTGCAGCATGATCGTTCCCGCGCTCACCGGATAGCGCGCGCTGATCAGATGGAAGAGCACCGACTTGCCCGCGCCGTTGGGGCCGATGAGCGCGTGGCGCTCGCCCTTCTCGACGCGCAGGTCCACGCCCTGCACGATCTCGGTCGCGCCGAAGCGCTTCTGCACGCCCTGCAGCTCGAGCGCGGCCGCGCTCATGCGCGATTCCCCGCGAGCGCCGCCTCGATCTCGCCCCAGCGCGGCGCCACGCGCCGCCAGGCCCAGCGCACGGCCGCCATCGCCGCCACGAGGACCACGAGCGAGGCGATCCAGTTGCCGGCCGACCCGCTGTCGATGTCCACGCCCATCAGGGTGAGCGGGATTGGCGGATCCTCGGCGCCCTTGTAGGCGAGCTCGACCATGAACACCACGATGCCCAGCACGGCCAGCGCCGGCACGGCCATGCGGGCATAGACCCCGAGCGCGCGTGCGAGCAGTTTCGCGTGCCAAAGGCGCACGTGCAGGACCGCGAGGCTCGCGAGCCCCCCCGGCACGAAGAGCACGGTGGCCACGAAGAGCGCGCCGAAGTAGAAGGGCCACGCGTGCGTGAGCGACGAAAGGCCCATCTGGATGAGCGTCACCACGATCGCGCCGGCGATCGGCCCCGCGAAGAAGCCGATGCCGCCGAGGTAGGTGGCGAGCAGCACGAGCCCCGAGGTGGAGGCCGAGAGCGTCTCCGCGGTCACGATCTCGTAGTTGATCGCCGCGAGGCCCCCGGCCACGCCCGCGAAGAATCCCGACAGCGTCACCATGAAGAAGCGCACGCGCCGCGGATCGTAGCCCACGAACTGGGCGCGCTCCGGGTTGTCGCGCACGGCGTTGGCCATGCGCCCGAGGGGCGTGCGGGTGAGCGCGAAGATCCCCGCGGTGCAGATGATCAGCCACGCCGCGATGAGGTAGTAGACCTGGATCTGCGGCCCGTAGCTCACGCCCAGCATGGGGCCGCCCGATTGGCGGTTGCCCGAGACGCCCGCCTCGCCGCCGAAGAAAGCGGGGAACATGAGCGAGCAGGCCGCGACCATCTCGCCCACCCCGAGCGAGATCATCGCGAACGTCGTCCCCGCGCGCCGCGTGGTGACGTAGCCCAGGATCACGCCGAAGACGAGGCCGGCGAGCCCGCCCACGAGCGGCAGCAGCGTGACCGGGATCTTCCAGCCCGCCTGCACGAGGTTCAGGGCGTGGATCGTGAAGAGCGCGCCCAGGCCGTAGTACACCGCGTGGCCGAACGAGAGCAGCCCCGTCTGGCCCAGCTGCATGTTGTACGAGAGGGCGAAGATGACGACGATGCCCATCTGGCAGAGCAGCGACAGCGCGAAACCCGAGCGGAACAATAGCGGCGCGGCGAGCAGTACCGCGGCGTAGCCGCCCCACACCAGCAGCCGGCCCCGCGACGCCGGGCTCACGACTCGCGCGTGCCGAGCAGGCCGCGCGGGCGCACCACGAGCATCGCGACCATGATGAAGTAGGGAAGCACGGGCGCCAGCTGCGAGAGCGTGATGCGCGCAACCGTCGGGAATGCGGAGGCGTTGAAGCCCACGGCATTGCCGAGGTCCCGCACCGAGTAGTCCACCGCCACGGCGAAGGTCTGCACGATGCCGATGAAGAGCGAGGCCACGAACGCGCCGGTGAGCGAGCCCAGCCCGCCCACCACCACGACCACGAACACGATGGGCCCCAGGGAGGCGGCCATGCTGGGATCGGTCACGAACGCGTTGCCGCCGATCACCCCCGCCAACGCCGCCAGCGCCGAACCCCCGCCGAACACCAGCATGAAGACGCGTGGCACGTCGTGCCCGAGGGCCTCCACCATGTCGGGTCGCGTGAGCGCGGCGCGGATCACCAGGCCCACGCGAGTGCGCGTGAGCGCCAGGTAGAGCGCCCCGAGCATCGACAGCGACACCGCCATCATGAAGACCTTGTAGGTCGGGAAGGTGGACGAGTAGAGGGTGAAGAGCGGGCCGTCCAGCACGTCGGGAATCTTGTAGGGCACGGGCTGCTTGCCCCACACGACCCGGACCGCCTCCTCGACCATGAACGCGATGCCGAAGGTGAAGAGCAGCTCCGACACGTGGCCCGTGGCGTGGGCGCGCCGCAGCCCGTAGCGCTCCACCGCCGCGCCGATCGATCCCACGATGAGCGGCGAGAGGGCGAGCGCCGGCCAGAACCCCAGCTTCGTGCTGATGGCGTACCCGAAGTACGCCCCCAGCATGTAGAAGCTCGCGTGCGCGAAGTTGAGCACGCCCATCATGCTGAAGATCAGGGTGAGCCCCGACGACAGCATGAAGAGCAGCAGTCCGTAGGTCACTCCATTGAGGAGCGAGGTGACGACGAGCTGCAAGGCGCTACGGCCGCTGCATCTTGCAGGTGGTGGGCCTCGCGGTGGCCGGGCCGTCGAACTTCGCGTCGGCGCGGAACGTGTAGTCGGTGGTGCCGTCGGCCATGTACTTGTACTTGCCGCCCTCCGCCTTCACGAACGTGCCGATGAAGAGCGGCTGGATCAGCTGGTGGTCGGCGGCGCGCATCTCGACCGGGCCGAAGGGGCCCTCCATCTTCATGCCTTCCATCGCCTTGGCGACCTTCGCGGGCTCCGTGGACTTGGCCTCGTTCATCGCGCGGGTGAGCATCGTGAGCGCGACGTGCATCGCGCCCGTGTACGGGTCCGCCGTGGCGCCGTACTTCTTCTTGTACCCCTCGACGTAGGGCACCGCGGCGGCCGAGGCCTCGTTGGCGTTCCAGTAGGTCACGACCTTCACGCGCTCGACGCCGGCATCGCCCAGGGCGGGCGGCGTGCCCACCACGCCGGCATAGTACGTGTAGAACTCGCTCTTGAGGTTCGCGTCCTTGGCGGCCTTCACCAGGAGCTGCAGGTCGCTTCCCCAGTTGCCGGTGATGATGGCGTCGGCGCCCGAGGCCTGGATCTTGGTCACGTAGGGAGCGAAGTCCTTCACCTTGGCGAGCGGATGCAGCTCGTCGCCCACGATCTTCACGTCGGGGCGCTTGGCCGCCACCATCTCGCGCGCGGCGCGCGCCACCTGGTGGCCGAACTGGTAGTCCTGGTTCAGCAGGTACACCTTGCTGATCTTCTTGTCGTTCTTCATGTACGACGTGAGCGCTTCCATCTTCATGTCGCTGTTGGCGTCGAAGCGGAAGTGCCAGAAGCTGCACTTGTCGTTGGTGAAGTCCGGATCCACCGCCGCATAGTTCAGGAACACGATCGCCTTGTCGGGCTCGCGCTCGTTGTTCTTGTTGACGGCGTCGATCAGCGCGCCGGCCACGCTCGAGCCGTTGCCCTGCACGATGTAGTGGACGCCCTGGTCGGCCGCGGACTTGAGCTGCACGAGGCTTTCCTGCGGCGAGAGCTTGTTGTCCATCGGGACGATGACGAGCTTCTGCCCGAGCACGCCGCCCTGGGCGTTGATCTGCTCGGCGGCGAATTCGAGCTCGTGAAGGCCGTGCTCGCCGGTGGCGGCCATGAGGCCGGAGAGCGGGTCGATGTAGGCGATCTTCACGTCGGCCTGCGCGGCCGGGACGAGCGAGGCGGCAAGCGCGCAACCCACCGCGCGCACGAGATGGCGGACGTTCATGGTCTCCTCCGAATTATTGGGGCGTTACGGGGTTCGGTCGCGGCAGTGTATCGCCGGATGCTAAGCTGCGGCAAACGAAAGCAGAATTCGATTCCGCAGCGCGGAAATGTCATTCCCGTGAAGACGGGAATCCAGCCAAAGCCCGGAAGGGACCCCCTGAGATGGACCTAGACTACTCCCCCGACGAGCGCGCCTTCCGCGAGGAAGTGCGCGCCTTCATCGCCGCCAACCTGCCCGCCGCGCTCGCCGCCAAGGTGCGCGAGGGCAAGCGGCTCACCCGCGACGACTTCCTCGCCTGGCACAGGACGCTGGCCCGCCAGGGCTGGGTGGCCGGCGGCTGGCCGGTGGAGTTCGGCGGCCAGGGCTGGAGCGCCGTGCAGCAGCATATCTTCGACGAGGAATGCGCCGCGGCCGGCGCGCCCGTGATCATGCCCTTCGGCGTGCGCATGGTCGCCCCCGTGATCCAGCGCTTCGGCAACGAGGCGCAGAAGCGCAAGTACCTTCCGCGCATCCTTTCGGGCGAGGACTGGTGGTGCCAGGGCTACTCGGAGCCGGGCTCCGGGTCCGACCTTGCCTCGCTCAAGACGCGCGCGGAGCTGCGCGGCGACCACTACGTGGTGAACGGGCAGAAGACGTGGAACACGCTCGGCCAGTGGGCCGACTGGATCTTCTGCCTGGTGCGCACCGGCACCGAGGGCCGCCCGCAGGAAGGCATCTCGTTCCTCCTCATCGACATGAAGTCGCCGGGCGTGACGGTGCGCCCGATCCGCATGCTGGACGGCGAGCACGAGATCAACGAGGTGTGGTTCGAGGACGTGAAGGTCCCCGTCGAGAACCGCGTCGGCGACGAGAACAAGGGCTGGACCTACGCCAAGTTCCTGCTCGGCCACGAGCGCACGGGCATCGCCGGCGTCGGGCGCTCGAAGCGCGAGCTGGCGAAGCTGAAGGACATCGCGCGGCGCGAGCGCTCGCGCGGCAAGCCGCTCATCGAGGACGCCCGCTTCCGCGACCGCATCGCGCAGGTCGAGATCGAGCTCATGGCGCTCGAGGTCACCAACCTTCGCGTGCTGTCGGAGGAAGGCGCGCGCCGCGCGCCCGGCCCCGAGGCCTCGATCCTCAAGGTGCGCGGCTCCGAGATCCAGCAGGCCATCACCGAGCTGCAGATGGAAGCCGTGGGCGCCTATGCGCTGCCCTACGTGCCCGAAGCGCTCGACGCCGGGTTCAAGGGCCCGTCGGCGGGACCGGAGTACGCGGCGCCGCTCGCGGGGCTTTATTTCAACTTCCGCAAGGCGTCCATCTACAGCGGGTCCAACGAGATCCAGAAGAACATCATCTCGCAGATGATCCTCGGGCTATAAGGGAACGACCATGGATTTCAGCCTCGCCGAAGAGCGGCGCCTCCTGCAGGACACCCTCAAGCGGTTCCTCGCCAACGAATACGCCTTCGACAAGCGCCGCGCGCGCGCTTCGTCGCCGGAAGGCTTCTCGCGCGACACGTGGAAACAGTTGGCGGAGCTGGGACTGCTCGGGCTCACGATGCCCGATGCCGACGGCGGCATGGGCGGCGATGCGTTCGACACCATGATCGTCATGGAAGCGTTCGGCCGGTCGCTGGTGGTCGAGCCCTACCTCTCGACCGTGGTCCTGGGCGCGGGGATCCTCGCGCAAGCCGGCAGCGAATCGCAGCGCGGCGAGTGGCTGCCCGCGGTGGCCGCGGGCGAGAAGCTCCTCGCGCTGGCGCATGGCGAAGCCGCGGCGCGCTACGAGCCGGGCTACGTGCAGGCGCGCGCGCAGCGCGCCGGCAAGGGCTGGAAGCTCGATGGCACGAAGTCCGTCGTGCTCGGCGCGCCGGGCGCCGACGCGCTCCTCGTGAGCGCGCGCACGTCGGGCGAGGCGGGCTCGCCCCAGGGCATCTCGCTCTTCCTCGTGGACCGCAAGGCGCCGGGCGTGACGCTGCGCTCCTACGTCACGCAGGACGCGGGGCGCGCGGCCGATGTGACGCTCGCGGGCGTCGAAGCGGGAGATGCAAACCTCGTGGGCAAGGTGGACGAGGCGCTCCCGGTCATCGAGGCCGCGCTCGACCGCGCCAACGCCGCCCTGTGCGCGGAGGCGCTCGGCATCATCGACGCGCTCAACGAAGCCACGCTCGAATACCTCAAGACGCGCCGGCAGTTCGGCCAGCCCATCGGCCGCTTCCAGGCGCTGCAGCATCGCATGGCCGACATGACGATCAAAGCCGTGGAAGCGCGCTCCATGGCCGTGGTGGCGGCCGCCGCGATCGCGGAGCGCGACGCCACCGAGCGAGCGCGTCGCGTGAGCGCGGCCAAGGCGCTCGTCGCCCAGTCGGCCCGCTTCGTGGGCCAGCAGGCGGTGCAGCTGCACGGCGCCATCGGCGTGACCGACGAGCTCGTCGTGAGCCATTGGTTCAAGCGCCTCACGATGATCAACGCGACCTTCGGCGATGCCGAGTATCACCTGGGGCGTTTCAGCGACTTGATGCTCGCCGCGAAATGAGGGCGGTCGTCTGCTCGAGCCTCGACGGGCCGGGGGCGCTCACCGTGGGCGAGATCGTCGCCCCGAAGCCGGGCCCCGCCCAGGTGCTGGTGGAAGTGCGCGCCGCGTCGATCAACTTCCCGGACGTGCTGATGGTGCGCGGCATGTACCAGGTCAAGCCGCCGCTGCCCTTCTCGCCGGGCGCCGAGATCGCGGGCGTGGTGCGCGAGGTGGGCCCGGAAGTGAAGCACGTGAAGCCGGGCGATTCCGTCATCGGCTTCCCGGGCTTCGGCGGATTCGCGCAGCTGTGCGTGGTCGATGCCGCGCGCGTGGCGGCGCTCCCGCCCGGCATGGGCTTCGACACGGGCGCGGCCCTGGGCCTCACCTACGGCACGGCGCTGCATGCGCTGCGCGACTGCGCCCACCTCGCCGCGGGCGAGACCCTCGCGGTGCTCGGCGCCGCGGGCGGCACGGGCATCGCCGCCATCGAGTGCGGCAAGGCGCTCGGCGCGCGCGTGATCGCGTGCGCCTCGAGCGAGGAGAAGCTCGCGCTCTGCCGCGAGCACGGCGCGGACGAAACGGTCAACTACGCCACCGAGGACCTGCGCGGCCGCCTCGACGCGCTCACCGAAAAGCGCGGCGTGGACGCGGTGTTCGATGCGGTCGGCGGCCCCTACTCCGAGCCCGCGCTGCGCGCCACCGCATGGCGAGGCCGCTTCCTCGTGATCGGCTTCGCGGCCGGCGACATCCCGCGCATCCCCCTCAACCTCGCGCTGCTCAAGGAGCGCTCCATCGTCGGCGTGTACTGGGGCGACTGGACGCGGCGAGATCCGCAGGGCCACGCCCGCAACGTCTCCGACCTCGTGCAGTGGCTGCGCGACGGCAAGGTGCGGCCGGCCATCACCGAGCGCATCGGCCTCGAAGCGGTTCCCGACGCGCTCGCGCGCCTCGGCCGGCGGGAGGCACGCGGCAAGATCGTGGTGATGCCGTGAGCCGCGTCGTCACCCCGCGCACGCCGCGCGCCGCCCGCGAGGAGCGGCAGTTCGTCACCGCGCTCGCGCGCGGCCTGGACATCCTGCGCTGCTTCTCGCGCCGCGACCGCGAGCTCGGCAACACGGAGATCTCGGCGCGCACGGGGCTGCCCAAGCCCACGGTGAGCCGGCTCACGTTCACGCTCTGCCACATGGGCTACCTCACGCACTCGTCGGACACGGGCCGCTATTCGCTCTCCTCGGGCGTGCTCGCGTTCAGCAACGCCTACCTCGGCACGCTCGACGTGCGCAACGTCGCGCGCCCGCTCATGCAGGAGCTCGCCGACGAGCTGCACGCCACCGTCTCGCTGGGCGCGCCCGATCCCTCGAGCCAGCACATGGTGTTCCTCGAGATCTGCCAGGGCACGGGCCAGATGTTCCACATGAGCATGGAGGTGGGCTCGCGCGTGCCGCACGGGCTCACCGCCATGGGGCGCGCCTACCTCGCCGCGCTCGAGCCCGCGGTGCGCGAGGAACGCCTCGACGACTACCGCAAGGCCACGCCGCGCGAGCAGTGGAACGACATCCGCGCCGGCATCGACCGCGCCGTGCGCGACTACGAGCGCCACGGGTTCTGCCTGTCGGTGGGGGAGTGGAACAAGGACGTATGGTCCGTGGGCACGCCGATGATCTCGCGCGAGGGCGGCCGCATCCTCGTCTTCAACTGCAGCGGCCCGATCTTCGACATCACGCGGCAGAAGGCGATGCAAGTGGTGGCGCCCCGCCTGCTCGAGCTGCGCGACCGCGTGGCCGCCTCCACCAACGGGGCGTTCTAGGCGGTCTCCACCAAGGGCGGCACGTCCCGCGGCTTGCGGCTCGCGTCCACCGCGACGTAGGTGAGCTGCGCCTCGGTCACCCTCACCGCGTGGCGCTTGCCCTGGCGCGCGCGCTGCGCGAACACCTCGACATCCACGGTGATCGACGTGCGGCCCACCTTCAGGACGCGCGCGTAGAAGCTCACCAGGTCGCCCACGTGCACCGCCTCCTTGAAGACGAAGGAGTTCACCGCGACCGTGACCACCGGCCCCTGCGCGCGCTCCCATGCGGGGATGCTGCCGGCGATGTCCACCTGCGCCATCACCCAGCCGCCGAAGATCGTGCCGTGCGCGTTGGTATCGGCGGGCATCGGCACGATCCGCAGGACCGGCTGCTCGTTCTCGGGCAAGGCGACCGGGGTCATTTCTTGTACTTGGGCTCGTAGAGATCCACCTCGAAGCCGCCGGGAACGCGCAGCTTCGTGACGAGGCCCCAACCCTGGTCCATCACCTCGCTTGCGAATTCCACGCCGCGCGCCTGCAGCTCGCGCATCGCGGAGGCAAGGTCGTCCGTGTAGAACGAGATGTGCGCGGTCCCGGAGGGCGGCATCGGGCCTTGCGCCATCGGGCCCTCGATCGGATGCACGCCCATGTCGGCTTCGGGGAGGTCGAAGATGAGCCAGCCCTGCCCCATGTCCGTGGCCGGCAGCTGGAGCATGTCGCGGATGAAGCGGCGCAACTCCTCGGCCTGGCTCGAGTAGAACATCGTGTGGACGCCGCGGATGTGGCCGCGCGGCTTGGCCTTCGCCTTGGCCTTCGGAACGGCCTTGCGCGGGGCCGCCTTCTTCACGGCCTTGCGGGCCGTGGCTTTCGATGCCGGTTTGCGCGCCCTGGCCTTCGGCCGGGCCGCGGACTTCTTCGCCTTGCGGGTCGCCATGGTCGCCTCCTTCGGGGTTGTGAAACTGAAATATGGCGCAGGTATGTTGCCGCCAAGTTTCCCATATTCGGCGCGCAGCCTCCGCGATGATCGCGATCGACCAGGTATTCGTGTCCTGGACGCAGCACTGGGACCTCGACCAGTATGTCGAGCATTACATGCGCAGCCGCCGCCTCAAGGCGACGGAGGCGACCCGTCATTCGCTGTTGAAGTGCATGGGCAGCTACACGGGCCGCGCGCCGCACATGAAGTCCGACCTGGATTTCTTCCTCGACGCCAACTACTCGCGTCGCTAGATCCTGGCGCGTTCAGCGCTTGCGGCTGGCCCGTGCGCGATCCACGCGCACGATCAGGTCCTCGGCGACCGCGTTGCGGGCGAAGGGATTGAGGGTGGCGTTCTTCACGGGCGAGAAGGCGATCCGGTCGCCCAATCGCCCCGGGTCCACCAGGCGCAGCTCGATGCGCGGCGGGTTGACCATCGTCGTGGCGCTCACGTTCATGATGTTCGAAAGGGGCACGCGCTCCTCGATGCGCCCCTTCTTCACCACCAGGTAGTCGCCGCCGTCCAGCACCTCGTCGGCGAGGTCCCACACCAGCTTCCTCATCACGACAAAACCGATCACGAGCGCGAGGATGGGAGCCACGAGCACCATGGGCGGGGGCGCACGCCGCGGTTCCACCAGCAATACGGACAGGCCGGCAGCCCCGGCGATGAGGATGAAGATCAGCGGCATCAGCCACTTCAGGAAGAAGACCTGCCGCGACGAGATCCGCTTCAAGCCGAGGCCCACTCGCAGTAGCGTGCGTCGAGCGGCGCGACCTGCGAGGCGCCGTCCGGCGGCGGGAAGGGCTGGCGGAACGTGAACGCCTCGGGCGACGGCCCCTGGCGTTTGAGTTTCTCGAGCTTCGCGACGGCCTCGCCCGCGCTAGGCATTTGGCCGGCGGGCACCCACCAGAGCACCAGCACCGGCCCTTCCATCTTCTCCATCCACTGCTTGCGGTCGCGCAGCACGCCCACGTGCGCGCTCTTGTACACGTACTGCTGCAGCGCCTCGAGCGATTCCCAGACCGACATGTTGAGCAGGATCCGATCGTCCTCGAACGCGCGGATGTCGGTCGCGTTGCCCGAATCGCTCTTCAGCCGCCACACGAAGCCGGGCGAGCTCTCGGCAAGGGCATTGATCGGGTCGAGCTGGACGCGGAAGCTCCCGATGCGCGGATCGTCGAGCGGCGCGATGAGCCTGGCGACGTTGGCCTGGGCGAGGTGGTAGCGGCTCAAGGAAAGATCTCCGCGACTACAGGGCGAGCACCAGCTTGCCGAAGTTCTCGCCCTTGAAGAGCTTCAGCAGCGTCTCGGGGAACGCGTCGATGCCGCCCTGCACCACGTCTTCCTTCGCGGCGAGCTTGCCTTCCTTGATCCACTGCGCCATGTCGCGCGCCGCCTCGCCGTAGCGCGACGCGTAGTCGAACACCACCATGCCCGTCATGCTCGCGCGGTTCACGAGTAGCGAGAGGTAGTTCGCCGGGCCTTTCGGCGGCGCCGTGTTGTTGTATTGCGAGATCGCGCCGCAGATCACGATGCGCGCGTGCAGCGCGATGCGCGCGAGCGCCGCCTCGAGAATATCGCCGCCCACGTTGTCGAAATACACGTGGATGCCGTCCGGGCAATGCTGCTTGAGCCCGGCCTTCACGTCCTCGTTCTTGTAGTCGATCGCCGCATCGAACTTGAGCGTGTCGATGAGGTAGCGGCACTTGTCCGCGCCGCCTGCGATGCCGATCACGCGGCAGCCCTTGATCTTCGCGATCTGCCCCACGGCGGCGCCGACCGCGCCCGCGGCGCCCGAGACGACCACCGTTTCGCCCGCTTTCGGCTTGCCGATGTCCAGCAGGCCGAAGTACGCCGTCATGCCGGGCATGCCGAGCACGCCCAGGTACGTGGAGAGCGGCGCGAAGCGCGTGTCCACCTTGCGCACGCCCTTGCCGTCCGAGACCGCGTACTGCTGCACGCCGAAGTTGCCCGCCACGGGGTCGCCCACCGCGAAGTCGGGATTCATGGTCGCGGCCACCTCGCCCGCCGCGCCGGCGCGCATCACCTCGCCGATGCCCACGGGGCGGATGTATGACTTGCCCTCGTTCATCCAGCCGCGCATCGCCGGGTCGAGCGAGAGATGCGTGACCTTCACGAGGATCTCGCCGGCCTTGAGCGCCGGGATCGCCTCGTCGGTGAAATTCCAGTCGCTGCGCTTGGGCAGCCCTACGGGGCGCGCGGCGAGCCGCACCTGCCGGTTCATGGGGCTCATGGCTTCTCCTGTTTCGTTACGCCCGCGCCGGGCACGGGCCGCGAGACATCGGTGGGCGGGCGTCCGTCGAGGATATCGTGCATGCGCGCCTCGATGGCTCCCTTGATCCGCTCGTGGGTGAGGATGTAGAAGCGGCCGTTCTTCACTCCATCGAGGGCCTCGCGCGCGACGTCGGCCGCCGAGAGCTTGCCGTGGCGCAGCGCCTCGCGCACCGCCTCTTCGTAAGGACCGGCCAGCGGGTTGGTCGCCCCGAGCTCCCTCGGGCGGTTGCGCGCCGAATCGCCGATGCCCGTGTTCACGTAGGCCGGGCAGAGGACGGAGACGCCGATCTTCGCCTGCGCGACCCGCAGGTCGTGGTACAGGCATTCCGAGAGCGCGACCACGCCATGCTTGCTCACGCAATACACGGCGCTGCCCGGGATGTTCACGAGCCCCGCGACGGACGCCGTGTTCACGATGTGGCCTTCCGCGCCCTTCGCGATCATGCGCGGCACGAACGCGCGGATGCCGTGCACGACGCCCATCAGGTTGATGTCGAGCGTCCACTTCCAGTCCTCGAGCGTGGCCGTCCACGCCGGCCCTGCCACCGCCACGCCCGCGTTGTTGAAGAGCAGGTGGACGGACCCGAGGCGCCGGTACGAGATGTCCGCGAGGCCCTCGAGCTCCTGCGGCTTCGACACGTCGCAGCGCATGGATTCCACGACGGCGCCGAGCGGGGCGATCAGCTTCGCCGTCTCCTTCATGCCGGGCTCGTCGATGTCGGCCAGCATCACGCCCATGCCCTCGCGCGCGCAGGCGAGCGCGAGCTCGCGGCCGATGCCGCTGCCGCCGCCCGTCACCACGGCCACCTTCCCCTTGAGCTCACGCATGTTGTCGAACCCCTTGTGTCATTGCGCCCGCGCCGGCTTGCGCCCGCAGCCATTCGAGCGTCCCGGCCCAGAGCGTGCCGCGGTTGCGTTCGTTGAAGTATCCGAAATGCCCGATGGGCGCGCCGCGCGCAGGCGTCACGTGGCGGCGCTCGATGCGGGCGCTTCGATAGAAGGAATGCAGGCTGTCCGTGGCGCGTTCGGTGATCATTTCGTCGTCGGCGAACGAGTAGCGCAGGATGGGCGCCTCGAATTCTGCCATGAGCCTGCGCCAGCCCTCGCCTTCCGCCAGGTGGTACTCGGGATGCAGGCACCAGCGCCGCCACTGGTCGGCCACCCCCTTCGGGAGGTCGCCGATCATGCGCAGGCGCCGGCCGGGGAAGTACCCGAATACCGGCGTGAGCACGGGAAAGAGGAAGAACCACAGCAAACGCACACGGCCCTTCATGCGGTCGTTGAAGCGGTAGTAGCCCGATCCCGCGTTGACGGTGACCGCCGCGCTCACCGCCTCGCGCCCCGGCGTGACGCCGAGGATCTGCCCGCCGAGGCTGTGGCCCACGAAGAGCAGCGGGAGCGACGGCGCGGGCTTGCGCGCCTCCACGAGCATCGCAGCGAGGTCCTTCTCGGCCCAGGTGCGCACGTCGGCCTCGAGCCGGCGCAGCGGCCCGCGCCGCGAGCCGCCCATGCCGCGGTAGTCGAACGTGAGCACGTGGATGCCGTGGTCCGCGAAGAACTGCGCGAGCGGCGCGTAGTACTCGCGGCGAACGCCCATCGCGGCGCCGATGCACATCGTGGCCCACGCGGCGCCTTTCGCCGGGAAGCGGGTGACGGCGAGCTCATAGCCGTCGGTGGCCGGTGCGACGCTTTCGCCTTTGGCTGGATTCCCGCCTCCGCGGGAATGACCGCTAGATGGCATCCCAACCCGTGTCCGCTTCGAATCGCAGGCCGTGCTTCGCCTTGAGCTCCGCGGCGATGCGCAGCCATTCCTGCTTGCCGCGCGCGCGAATGGTCGAGATGGGGCCGCCGCGATGCGGCGCGAAGCCCGTGCCGAAAACCACACCCGCGTCGCAGAGGTCGGCGTCGGCGACGATCTTCTCGCGCACGCAGGCCACGGCTTCGTTCAGTGCCGGGAACACCATGCGGTCGGCGAGGGCCTTCAGGTCCACGGTGCCGGGGCCCGCGGAGCTCTTCTGGGCCTTGCCCTTCACCCACGTGTAGAAACCCTTGCCCGTCTTCTTGCCGAAGTTCTTGCCTTCGACGAGCGCCTGCAGCTTCTTCGGAATCGGCGAGCCGGGCTTGGCGAGCTCCTGCCCCACGGCCCAGCCGATGTCGAGACCCACCATGTCGGCGAGCTCGATGGGCCCCATGGGCATCCCGAAATCCTTCGCGGCCGCATCGACCGTCTCGGGCGGAATGCCCTCGTCCACCAGCAGCATCGCCTCGAGCAGGTACGGCGAGAGCACGCGGTTCACGAGGAAGCCCGGCGCGGACTTGCACGGCAGCGGCAGCTTGTCGATCTGGCGCGCGAACGCCTGCCCCGCGTGCATCACCGCGGGGGAGGTCTGCGGACCCTCGACGATCTCCACCAGCATCATCTGCGCGACGGGGTTGAAGAAGTGCAGGCCCACGAGGCGCTCGGGGCGCTGCAGCGCCGAGGAAAGCTGCTGCAGCGGGATGCTCGAGGTGTTGGTCGCGAGGATCGCGCCCGGCTTCATGCGCGGCTCGACCTGCGCGTACACCTTGCGCTTCACGTCGGCGTTCTCGACGATCGCCTCGATCACGATGTCGGCCTTGGCCACGCCCGCGCCCGCCACGTCCGGGATCAGGCGGTCCATGGCGGCCTGCACGAGGTGCGGCTGCTTGAGGCGCTTCCTGTCGAGCTCGGCCGCGCGCTTGATCGCGGGCGCGATGCGCTCGGGCGCGAGGTCCTGCAGCGTGACCGTCACGCCGCGCAGCGCCGCCCACGCCGCGATGTCGCCGCCCATGGCGCCCGCGCCGATGACATGCAGGTGCTTGACGGGGTCAGATCCCTTTTCGCTGGAAAAGGGATCTGACCCCAATTTCTTCAGCCGCTCCTGCAGCTTGTAGATGCGGATCAGGTTGCGCGCGGTGGGGTGGAAGAAGAGGCTCGCGGTGGAGGCCGGGTGCTCACGCGGGACCTGGCGCGGATCGCCGCCGAAGTCCTTCCACAAGTCGATGATCGCGTAAGGCGCCGGGTATTGGTCGCGGCGCACGCGCGCGGCCACCTGCTTCGCCGACATCTTCGCGACCAGGTTGCGCACGCCCGGCCAGTCGGTCATGGCGGCGGAGAGTTTCGGATGCGCGCGCGGCGGAGGATTCGTGAGGATCTGCCGCGCGGCGTTCTCGAAGTGGCGCCGTGGCGTGACGGCATCGACGAGCCCGAGCTTCTTCGCCTTGCGCGCGTCCACGCCGCGGCCCGTGAGCATCAGGTCGAGCGCGGGAGCGGCGCCGATGATCTTCGGCATGCGCCTTGCGCCACCCCAGCCCGGCACGATGCCCAGCATCACCTCGGGAAGCGCCATGCGCGTCCTGGGCCCGTCGTCCATCACGCGATAACGGCACGCGAGCGCGAGCTCGGTGCCGCCGCCCATGCAGAACCCGTGCACCAGCGCCAGGGTCGGGAAAGGCAGCGCGTCGATCTTATCGAACACTTCGTTGCCGAGCGCCGTGAAGGCGATCGCCTCGTCGGCCTCCTTGAAGCTCGTGAACTCGTCGATGTCCGCGCCGGCGGCGAAACCGTTGTCCTTCGCGGAGAGGATCGCGAGGCCCTTGGGAGGCATCGAGGCCAGGTGGTCGGCGATCCTGCCCAGCTCCTCCAGCGTCTCGCGCGAGAAGGTGTTGGTGGCGCTGCCCGCGCGGTCGAACCTGAGCCACGCGAGGTGGTCGGCATCGACGTCGAGCTTCCAGTGCTTGAAGTCCATCAGGGCTCCGGCGCGTGACAGACCACCTCGACGTTGTGCCCGTCGGGGCCGATCACGAAGGCGGCGTAGTACGTCGGATGGTAGTGGACGCGCAGCCCCGGCGGCCCGTTGTCCTTGGCGCCCGCCGCGAGTGCGCGCTTGTGGAACTCGTCGACCTGGGCGCGCCGTGTCGCCGTGAAGGCGAGGTGCAGCGGCGCGGGCTTCGCGGAAGCCGGCCCGAGCCAGAAGTCCGGCTTCTGCCCCTGGCCCAGGCCCACCGCGACACCTGCGTCCATCACGACGCGCACGTCGATGGGCGCGAGGGCCGCGAGGAAGAACGCCTTGCTAGCGGCGAGGTCCGTGCAGCCGATTCCGATGTGGTCGAGCATGCGGGGCGCTACCGCATCAGGATCATCGCGGCGACGCCCATCTGCGCGATGAAGCCGCCGAAGAAGGCGAGCGTTCGCACCCACGGCAGCGCGAAGGTGTAGGCCACGGCGTGCACCACGCGCGACCAGAAGTACAGGATCGCGAGGCCCGCGACGGCCGGCCCGGTGACGCCGATCGCATAGGCGACGAGCAGGAGCGTGGCGAAGACCGCGAGATTCTCGATCGCGTTGGCGTGCGCTTTCCTGAGGCGCTCGGCCCATGGGGCCAGCGGCTTCGGATTGGCCGGGTAGCCCACGGTGTCCATGAGGCCCCAGACCATGATGCGGTTGAGGACGTAAGGCAGGAACATCAACGCGGTGAATGTTGCGACGTACGTGAGGTAGAGCAGCTCGGTGTTCATGGCTTCCTCCTGGTGATGACGCGGACCACGACTTCACTGTAATCGGCGAAACCCATCTTCTCGTAGAGGTTGCGCGCTCCCGCATTGGCGCTCATGACGTGCAGGAACGTCCTCTCGCCGCGATGCATCTGGCGGCGGATCAGCTTGTTCATGAGGCGGCGGGCGAGGCCGCGGCCCTGGTAGTCCGGATGCGTGCACACGCCGCTGATCTCGCGAAGGGACCCGGCCTGCATGCGCTCGCCCGCCATGGCGACCAGCCGATCCCCCTCGAAGAGGCCGAAGTAGTCGCCCAGCTCGATGGTGCGCGGGCCGAAGGGGCCGGGCCGCGTGAGCTCGGCGAGCGCGACCGCCTGCGGCGCATGCTTCGCGTCGAGCGCCACGGCCTGCGGCGCATCGTCCTCGGGGACGTCGCCCTTCCAAACCATCTGGAACATCGTGGAATCGACATCGATGCTCCATCCCTCGGGCGCCGCGCCCTTCCAGAACGCGCTGTAGAAATGCTCGCCCGGCTCGCAGTAGCGCTCGAGCAGGCCGAAGTTGGGGCGGTCGCGGTCCTCGAACGCGACGATGGGGGAAAAGCCCGCGGCGTAGCGCCGCACGGCGCCCCGGCCCGCAGCGAACCGCGCGTGCGGGCCGCACAGGGTGTGCCACGTGATGTTGTCGAGTTCCCTCACCTCTCAGCGCTTCGTCGCCGTGTCCCAGTGCTCCGCGACCTTGCCGCCCTCGATGCGGAACATGTCGAACCATGTAGTCGTGTACTTCTTCGAGGCGTCGGCCGGATCGGCCATCTCGCGCACGAAGGAGAGCACCACGCGGTCGCCCTCGGCGACGATCGCCACGAGCGGCGCCTTGATGCGCGGCTCGATGGGCTTGGGCATGGCGTGCGCACCGAAGAACTGCACGAAGCCGGCACGGCCGGTGGGCACCATCGGGTTGTGCTGCATGTACGACTCGGCCATGTACTTGTCGGCGAGCTCCAGGTGCTGCGCCTCGAGCACCTCGCGCCAGAAGTCGTACACGAGGCGCTTGTTGGCCGCGAGCTTCGGGTCCGCGCTGGCGAGCATCTTCTCGTGATCAGGATTGGCCACGACCGGCAACTGGGCATGCGCGGCAAACGCGAAGGCCGCGAGCAACGTGAGTGCGATGCGTTTCATGGTCTCACCTCAGCTCCACTTCGCCTTCGATCTCGACGGGAATGTCGAACGGCAGCTCCGCCATGCCCACGGCGCTGCGCGCGTGGCGGCCGACCTCGGGGCCGAACACCTCGACGATGAGGTCCGTGAACCCGTTGATCACCGGCGGCGTGCGCGTGAAGCCCGGCGCCACGTTCACCATGCCCAGGATCCGCACCCAGGCGGCGATGCGATCGAGGTCGCCCAGCTCGCGCTTGAGGCTGCCCAGGATCGCGAGCCCCGTGAGGCGCGCCGCGTGGTATGCCTGGTCCGCCGCCAGGTCCTTGCCCACCTTCCCCACGGGCTGCGCGATCGAACCGTCCGCGTTCGTGGGGCCATGGCCCGAGATGTAGGCGCGCTTTCCGACCACCCTCACCCAGGGGAACGACAGCACCATCCCGTGAGGCACCTGCAGGGGAGCGGGCAGCTCCAGGCCCAGCTCCTTCAGCCGTTGTTCGATCTTCATGGGTCCCCCTGTGAGCGACGAATTCTACGCCGGCGCCGACGAGGCCTCGTGACGGATCGTAGAATCGGGATTCCCACGCCAGGAGCATCGCCATGGAATCGCCGAAGTTCACCGCCGCGCTGATCGTGGGCGCGGGCAGCGGCCTGAGCGCCTCGCTCGCCCGGGCCTTCGCCGCGGACGGGATGAAGGTCGCGCTCGCCGCGCGCAACGTCGCCAAGCTGGAGCCCTTGCGCTCGAGCGGCATGCAGGTTTTCGCCTGCGACGCGAGCGAGGAGGCGCAGGTCGACCGCCTCTTCAGCGAGGTCGATGCGGCGATGGGTGCGCCCGACGTGGTGGTTTACAACGCGAGCGCCCGCTCGCGGGGCCCGTTCGTGGATCTCGCGGCTGCCGACATCCAGCGCGCGCTCGGCGTCACGGCCTTCGGCGCGTTCTGCGTGGCCCAGCGGGCCGTGCGCCGGATGCTGCCGAAGAAGCACGGCGCGATCCTCCTCACCGGAGCCTCGGCGAGCGTGAAGGGCTACGCGCAATCGGCGCCTTTCGCCATGGGCAAGTTCGCGCTGCGCGGGATGGCGCAGAGCATGGCGCGCGAGCTCGCGCCCCAGGGCATCCACGTGGCGCACTTCGTGATCGACGGCGGGATCCGCCAGGCCGGCCGCGAGCCCTACAACCAGGCGCCCGACGGCATGCTCGAGCCCGATGCCATCGCCTCGACGTACATGCACGTGCTCCACCAGCCGCGCAGCGCCTGGACGTGGGAAGTCGAGCTGAGGCCCTGGGTGGAGAAGTTCTAGGTTTCTTCGGGCTGGGCGCTCGCGCGGCGGGTTCCCACCACGGAGCCGACCACGCCGCCGAAGAGCAGCGCGCCCAGGATGATCGCGCCGTCGAACATGATCACCAGCGGCCAGAGGTTGCCGGGGCCGAGGATCATGAGTGCGACCGCCATCGCCACGATCGCGCCGGCGAGGACGGCGAGGGCGCGCTTGAGGAGCGCCTTCGGATCGAAACGCCACGCGGTCACGAAGGCCGAGAGGGCCGCGAACACGATGAAGCACGCGGCGATGCCCATGCCGGTCTTCATGATCCACGCGCCGCGCCAGCCGAGGAACGAATGCCCCAGGGACCAGGCGACCTGCACCGCCGTGAAGGCCGCGAACCCGATCGAGAAGAGGATGGCGCGCTTCAATCGACTAGGCCCGCGCCGCGGAATAGACACCCGGCACGAAGCGCTCCATGAACCGCTCGGGCTGGCCGAGCGGCGTGAATCCGAACTGGGCGTAGAGACCGTGCGCATCCGCCGTGGCGAGCGTGAAGCGGCGTAGCCCCTGGAGTTCGGGATGCGCGACGATCGCCTTCATGAGCGCCTTGCTGCAGCCCCTGCCGCGCGCCTCGGGCACCACGAAGACGTCGGCGAGATACGCGAACGTCGCGAAATCGGAGACCACGCGCGCGAAGGCGACCTGGCGCTCGCCTTCGAAGCCGGCGAAGCAGAGCGAGTTGTCGATCGAGCGCCTCACGACGTCGAGCGGAATTCCCCGCGCCCATGCCGACTGCTCCGAGAGGAACCGGTGGACGAGGGCCACGTCGAGCGCGGACTTGTCGGTGGTGATGCGCAAGCGGGAGTGCGCTACTTCTCCGGCCCCACCGACACCGTGTAGTGCTTCTGCGTGCCCGGATCCGTGAATTCGAAGGAGCCTTCGCCGACTTTGTGGCGCATGTTCATCTCCTGCACCATGCTCGCGTCGGCCGTCTTGAGATAGGTGAACCGCACCTTCGTCCAGGACCGGCCATCGGCTTCGGGCGCCTGGGTCTCGGCCTCGACTGCCACGCCATCGGCGAGCTTCACCGATGCCGTTTCCCCGACGTTCGCCAGGAACCTCGGCGACGCGGTGACCGCGCCGTTCGTCTTTTCGGTGACGGAGACGACGACGTGGTCGCCGCACGCATACGCAAGCCACGGGCTGGACAGCAACATCGCGAGGATCGTCTTCTTCATGGGGCCTCCTGTCGGGTCGCAGGTGTGGATTCTAATCCAGTCGAATCGCCAGGCTGCGCCGCCCGGCGTCGTTCGGGCTGAGGCCGAAGGATTCATACAGCCTTCCGGCGGCGACGTTGGCGGTGCCGACTTCAACCTCGATGGCAGCGGCCTGCCGTTCCTGGCAAGCCTCGAACACCGCCCTCACCAACGCGGCGCCCACGCCTTGCCTGCGAAACGCGGGGCGCACGAAGAGATCGTCGATGACGCCCGCGAGCCCGCCGAACTCCATGCTGTGCCTGAGCGCGAGAACGACATGCCCCGCAGGTTCGCCGGCGCTCCTCGCGATCCAGGCGCCTCCGCGGGACGGATCGGCCAGGAGCCTTCGAAAGCTCGAGGCCGCCCACTCGCCGTCCAGCGGGTAGTGCGATTCGGCGTAGAACTCCCTCATCAGGTCCACGAGGGTGGGAATGTCAGCCGTGCTCGCACTCGCAATGGCGAGGGGCACCCGGTCCATCCGCTCGCTACACCCGCTCCACCAGCATCGCCCCGCCCTGCCCGCCGCCGATGCACAGCGACGCGACGCCGCGCTTGCCGCCCGTGCGCTCGAGCACCTTGAGGACGTGCAGCACGACGCGCGCGCCCGAGGCGCCGATGGGATGGCCGATGGCGATGGCGCCGCCATCCACGTTGAGCTTCGCGCGGTCGGGAGCGCCGAAGGCGCGCGGCAGGTCGAAGTACTGCTTGCAATACTCGTCGCTGTCCCACGCGGCGAGGCAGCCCAGCACCTGCGCCGCGAACGCCTCGTTCACCTCCACCGCGTCGATGTCGTTGAACGTGAGGCCGTTGCGCATCAGCATCGGCGTGATCGCGTGCACGGGGCCCAAGCCCATCTCCGCGGGATCGAGCGCGCCCCAGTGGGCATCGACCACGCGCCCGAGGGGCTTCAGCTTGTACTCGTTCACCGCGTCCTCGGAGGCGAGGATCAGCATCGCCGCGCCGTCGGTCACCTGCGAGGAGTTGCCCGCGGTGACGTTTCCATAGGTGCGGTCGAACACGGGCTTCAACTTGGCGAGCTTTTCCACGCTGGAATCGCGGCGCACGCCATCGTCGGCCGAGTACACCGTGCCGTCGGGCCCGTACATGGGCTCGACCTCGCCCGCGAAATGCCCGTTGTCCTGCGCGAACGCCGTGCGCCGGTGCGATTCCACCGCGAACTCGTCCATCATCCGGCGCGTGATGCCGAAGCGCTTGGCCACGATCTCCGCCGTGGAGCCCATGGAGAGCTTCACGATGGGATCGGTGAGGCCGCGCAGGATCGCGATCACGGGTGCCAGGTAGGACACGCGGAACTTCACCGCGAGCGCGGCCCTCCGGCCCATGCCCTTCGCGGCGTACCAGGCGGCGAGCCAGTTCACCATCGCGGGGCCGTAGAGCAGCGGCGCATGGCTCATCGCATCCGTGCCGCCTGCGAGCACGAGGCTCGAGCGGCCCGCCATGATGTTCACCGCCGCGGAATCGAGCGCCTGCAGGCCCGAGGCGCAGTTGCGCATCACGGTCCACGCGGGCACCTTCTCGCCGCAGCCCAGCCGCAGCGAGACCACGCGCCCGATGTTCGCCTCGTCGGCCGAGGGCATCGCGGCGCCGACGATGACCTCGTCGAACGCGTCGGCCTCGAAGGGCTGGCGCGTGAGGAGCGTGCGCCCCGCGTTCACCGCGAGGTCCGAGCCCGTGAACGGCCCCAGCCCCGTCCTCGCCTTGAGGAACGGAGTGCGCGCCCCGTCTACGACATAGACGCGGCGGTGCGCTCTTTCTTCTCTTGCGATGGCCATGCGTCCCCCTGCGTCCTCGCGCCGCGCGCGAGGTCGTGCTCGAAATCGTCCACCATGATCACGTCGTGGCGCAGGCGGTCGGTATACGCGAGATGTTCATGCTCCTCGCGCGTGATGATGCCCTGCGCGAGGGCGGTGGCGCGCCGCTCGGCGAGCGTGCGCTGCGGGAGCAGCCCTTCCTTCGAGGCCTTGCGCATCTTGGCCTCGATCAGGTCGGCCTTGATGGTCGCCTCCATGGCGAACTCGAGGCGCCCGACCACGTCGTCCACGTCGCGCGGGATGTAGGCGCCGGCCGTGAGGCGGTCGCGCGCGGGCCCCGGCGTGACGAGGATGTTCGCCACCTTGGCGCCCACCTTGTCGAAGGGCGCGTTCAGCGTGAGGCCCTTCGGGAACACCAGCATGCGCATCCACGCGGCGATGAAACGGTTGGGGAAGTTGTCGAGCACGCCGTCCATCGCCACCTGGAGGCGGAAGAACGTGTCGTACATCGACCAATCGAGCAGGGGCCGGTCCTCCTTCTGGCGCCCCTCGTCGTGGTAGCGCTTGACCGTGCACGAGCCGATGTAGAGCAGCGAGAGGATGTCGCCCAGGCGCGCCGAGATCTTCTCGCGGCGCTTCAGGCTCCCGCCGATCACGAACATCGAGATGTCCGCAAGCAGCGCGAAGCCCGACGAGAAGCGCGTCATCATCTGCAGGTAGCGGCGCGTCTCGAGCGCGCCGGGCACGCTCACCGTCTGGCCGCCGGTGATGCCGAGCCAGAGGGATCGCGCCGCGTTGGACACCGTGAACGCCATGTGCCCCCAGAGCGCCGTGTCGAAGGCCACGAGGTCGTTGGCGCCCGCCGCCTGGATCTCCTTCAGCACGAACGGGTGGCAGCGGATCGCGCCCTGCCCGAAGATGATCATCGAGCGCGTGAGGATGTTGGCGCCTTCCACGGTGATCGCGATGGGGATCGTCTCGTAGGCGCGGCCGAGGTAGTTGTTCGGCCCCATCATGATGCCCTTGCCGCCGTGGACGTCCATGGCGTCGTTGATGATTCCCCGCATGCGCTCGGTCATGTGGTACTTGCAGATCGCCGAGATCACCGAGGGCTTCTCGCCCAGGTCCAGGCCCGCCATCGTCATGCGGCGCGTGGCGTCCATCATGTAGGTGTTGCCGCCGATGCGCGCCAGCGGCTCTTCCACGCCCTCGAAGCGGCCGATCGGCGTGCGGAACTGCGAGCGCACGCGGGCATAGGCGCCGGTGGCGCGCGTGCCCAGCTTGCCTGCCGCCATCGACATCGACGGCAGCGAGATGGAGCGGCCCGCGGCGAGGCACTCGACCAGCATGCGCCAGCCGTTGCCCACCTGCTTCTCGCCGCCGATGATCCACGACATCGGGATGAACACGTCCTTGCCCGAGTTGGGGCCGTTCATGAACGCGCCCGAGAGCGGGATGTGCCGGCGGCCGATGTTCACGCCCTTGTGCGAGGTCGGGATGAGGGCGAGCGTGATGCCCAGGTCCTCCTTGCCGCCCATGAGCTTCTCGGGGTCGAAGAGCTTGAACGCGAGGCCCAGGATCGTCGCCACCGGGCCCAGCGTGATGTAGCGCTTCTCCCACGTGAGGCGCACGCCCACGACTTCCTTGCCCTCGTGCATGCCCTTGCAGACGATGCCGAAGTCGGGGATCGCGCCCGCGTCCGATCCCGCTTCCGGGTTGGTGAGCGCGAAGCACGGGATCTCGAGGCCCTTGGCGAGGCGCGGCAGGTAGTGGTTCTTCTGCTCCTCGGTGCCGTAGTGGATCAGCAGCTCCGCGGGGCCCAGCGAGTTGGGCACCATCACCGTCACCGCGCAGGTGCCGCTGCGCGTCGAGATCTTGGTGACGATCTCCGAGTGCGCGAAGGCCGAGAATCCCAGCCCGCCGTACGACTTGGGAATGATGATGCCGAGGAAGCCCTTCTCGCGGATGAACTTCCACACCTCGGGCGGCAGGTCCATGCGGTTGTGCGTGATGTCCCACTCGTCGAGCATCCCGCACAGCTCCTCGACGGGCCCGTCGATGAACGCGCGCTCCTCGTCGGAGAGCTTCGCCTCGGGGTAGTCGAGCATCTTCTCCCAGTCGGGGCGGCCGGTGAAAAGGTCCGCGTCCCACCAGATGCTGCCGGCGTCGAGCGCCTCCTGCTCGGTCTGCGAGACCTGCGGCAGGATCTTCTTGTAGAGGCCGAAGATCGGGCCCGTGACGACCGCGCGGCGCAGGGGCTTCACGATCGAGAGCGCCGCATAGACCGCGACGACGACCCACAGCGCCGTGACCACCGCGGCGGGAATGCCGGGGAAGAGGAACTGCAACGCGGCGACCGCCACCGCCGAATAGATCGACCACGCGAGCCCGTTGGCGCGGTGGTACGCGAGCGTCCATTTCGCCGCGACGACGGCGATGACGAAGGCGATGATGGTGACCATGGGCACTCCCCTTTATGCGCCCGAGACGAGCTCGAGCTTGCGTGAATGGTCCAGTGGCGGGGCTTTCAACCCGGCCACCAGGAAAGGCGCGAGTCGCTGCAGCAGCAGCTCGTCGTCCTCCCGTTCCGTGTGCGTCATCTGGGCGAAGAGCTTGAGCGCATCCGTTCCCGCGAGGGTATACGAGAGCGCGCCCATCACGAAATGCAGGCGCCACGTGAGCTCCTGGCGCGTGAGGTGCGGCAGCGCGCGCAGGAACGCTTCCTTGTAGCGCGCGATCATCTCCGCGTACTGCTCGGAAAGAAAATGGCGAATGAAGGGCGCCGGATCCGCATAGGCGCGGCCCACCAGGCGCAGGAAGTTCTTCCCGCCGCGCTTCTCGTCGCGCGCGAGGCGCAGCGCCGGGATCAGCATCGCCGAGAGGATCTTCTCGCAGCTGGGCGCGCGGCCGCCTGCCTCGCGCTCGAGCTTGGCGAGCAGGTCGATGCGTTCCTGGTTCATGGGATCGAGCCGGCGCGTGAGGACCGCCTGGAAGAGCTCCTCCTTGCTGCCGAAGTGGTAGTGCACGGCCGCGAGGTTCACGCCCGCCGCCGTCGTGAGGCTCCGCAGGCTCGTCGCCTCGAAGCCGTGCTCCATGAAGAGCGATTCGGCGGCGTCGAGGATTCGGGTCTTGGTGTCGGCCGAGGTTGCGTCGACCGCCACACCCCTGCGGGCGGGTCGGGAAGCGGGCAATGGCGCTCCGGAATTCAAACGGTCGTTTGAATTCTACGCGCTTCCGGGCAGGCCGCAATAGCGGCCCGGGTATCAGGGGTTTGCCTGCCCGCTACAATTGCGCCATGAAATCGATCCTCGCCGCAGTCCTTCTCGCCGCCGCGCTTCCCGCCCCTGCCATCCTCATTCGCGCCGACCGCGGCGACGCGGAGTACCTGGAGATGGCCTCGAAGTACAAGACCTCGGTCGCGCTTCCGGTGGCCGGCGGCGGCGAAGGCGTGCTCATCGCGCCGCGCTGGGTGCTCACGTCCGGGCGCGTGGGCAAGGCGTTGCAGGCAACGAAGGGCGCGCGCGTGGAGATCGACGGCCGCAAGTACGACATCGTCCAGGTGGTGGTCCATCCCGCGTGGACGCCGGCCTACCGGTCCTCGAGCCTCGCGCTCGTGTACCTCAAGGAACCGGTGAGGAGCATCGAGCCCACGCCGCTCTACCGCCAGTCGGACGAGGCGGGGGGCGCGGTGGTGATCGTGGGCCACGGCGAGACGGGCCGCATCGGCGACAAGTCATTGCAGAGCGACGGCAAGAAGCGCGGCGCGATCAACACCATCGACCGCGTGGCCCCGCGCATGATCACGCTCACCCTCAAGGCGGGCGACGCGGCTTCCGACCTGCAAGGCGCAGCGGCGCCCGGCGACGAAGGCGGCCCGGCCTATCTCGAGACCGCCGGCAGCGTCTTCGTGGTGGGCATCGCCGCGGGCACCGAGGACACCAACCACAACGGTGTGATCGATGCGGGCGACGCCCAGGACTACGTGCGCGTCTCCACGTTCATCCAGTGGATCGACGACGCGACCCGCAAGGCGGCCGAGGAAGAGCTCGCCGACAAGCTGGGCGGGGCGGGCGGCAGCTAGCCCGGCTCCTCGAGCGGCCTCGAAGCCCTTGTCCATGCAAGGAGGCCCCGCCACCATCGAGGTGCGCCAGCTCACGCGCCGGTTCGGCAGCCTGAAGGCGGTGGACCGCGTCAGCCTCTCGGTCACCCAGGGACGGATCTTCGGCCTGCTCGGCTCCAACGGCGCGGGCAAGACCACGCTGATCAAGATGCTAACGACCCTGCTGCCGCCGAGCGAGGGTGACGCGTTGGTGGCCGGCGCGAGCATTCTCGAGGCGCCGCGGCAAGTGCGGCAGCGCATCGGCTACGTGCCGCAGATGCTCTCGGCCGACGGCTCGCTGACCGCCCGCGAGAACCTGCTCTTCTCCGCGCGCCTTTATGGAGTCGCGGCGCGCGACCGGGCTGCGCGCATCGCCGAGGCCTTGCGGTTCATGGGCCTGGAGGAAGCGGCCGGCCGCCTGGTCAAGACATACTCGGGAGGCATGATCCGTCGGCTGGAGCTCGCGCAGGCGATGCTGCACCGGCCCGAAGTGCTGTTCCTCGACGAGCCGACGATCGGGCTCGATCCGTTGGCGCGCCACGCGGTCTGGGAACGGCTGGAGAGCCTGCGGCGGGAGTTCAATACGACCGTGCTGCTCACGACGCACGACATGGAAGAGGCCGACAGGCTGTGCGACGAGCTCGCGATCCTGCATTCGGGCGCGCTGGCGGTCACGGGCAGGCCGGAAGAGCTGCGCGCCGCGATCTCGGCGACCGCCACGCTGGACGACGTGTTCGCGCATTACTGCGGCGGCACGATCGAGGAAGGCGGCCGCTTCACCGACATACGCGAAGCGCGGGCGACGGCGCGGCGCGTGGGATAGACGATGGGGGCGAACCGCGCTTGGTCCTGAGCAGCTTCAACCTGCAGACCGCTGCCGTGGCCGACGTCGAGCTGCGCAAGATGCTGCGCGATCCCACCGAGCTCGTGTCCCGCGCGGTGCAACCCGTGCTGTGGCTTGCCGTGTTCGGGCAGGTGATGGAGCAGGTGCGCGGCATCCACAGCGGGCCGGTGAGCTATCTCGTCTTCATCACGCCGGGCATCCTGGCGCAGAGCGTGCTCTTCAGCGCCATCTTCTACGGCATCGCCGTCATCTGGGAGCGCGACCTTGGCGTCGTGCACAAGCTGCTCGTGAGCCCGGCCTACCGCAGCGCGCTGGTGCTCGGCAAGGCGCTGGCCGCCGGCTTTCGCGGCCTGGTGCAGGCGGGCGTGATCTATCTCCTCGCGGCGCTCATGCACGTGCAGCTTCGGCACGACCCCTTCGTCATCGGCGTCGTGCTTTGCACCGTCGTGCTCGGCTCCGCGGTGTTCTCGACGTTCTCGCTGATCATCGCCTGCATCGTGAAGACCCGCGAACGATTCATGGGCGTGGGGCAGGTGCTGACGATGCCGCTCTTCTTCGCCAGCAGCGCGATCTATCCGCTCGACCTGATGCCACCGTGGCTGCGCGCGATCGCCCGCTTCAATCCGCTCACCTACCTGGTCGACGCGCTGCGCGTCCTGATGGTGCCGGGCGATGCGCCGGCGCTCGCCGCATGGGGCCTCGATGCCCTGGTCCTCGCGGGCGTCTTCGCGGTGCTGCTGGCGGTAGCAGTCAGGTTGTACCCGAGCCTGGTGCGATGAGGCACAGCCGAGGCTCGCCGGCAGGGCGGGCGGCGGCTAGTTCACGCTTTGCACGTAAGCCGCGACAGCCTCGATGTCGTCGCGGTCGAGCAAGTGCGCGATCGTCTTCATGACGGCGCCTTCGGGCCGCTCGTCGGTGCGCTGGAACACGTCCAGCTGCTTCACGATGTAGTCCGCGTGCTGGCCCGCCAGCCTCGGGAAGCCCTGGTTGCCCTGCGCGTGGTCGCCGTGGCAGGCCTTGCACGGTGGCAGGTTCTTGTCGGTCTTGCCGTTCTCGAACAGGGCCTGTCCCCGGGCCGCGAGCGCCGGATCGGAGTGGGCGGGATTCGCGAGCGGCTTCTGCGCAGCGAAGTAGGCGGCGAGCTGCTCGATCTGCGCGTCGGTGAAGCTGCGGCTCAGGCCCCACATGTACTCGAATCCCTGCGGATCCGAGCGGTTGTGGCCGCGGAACGCCTTCAGCTGCGAGACGAGGTAAGGCTCCGGTTGCCCCGCGATCCTCGGGAAGTTCGGCGACACGGCGTTGCCATCGATGCCGTGGCAGATGGAGCACACCTGCTGCGCGGTGGCCGTGGCCGGGATGGATGGATCGTTCAGGCTGCGCGAGCGCTCCGGCGAGGCGCAGGCCGCGCAGAGCGCGGCGATGGCGATGGCGATGGCGAGAACCCGTGGCTTGCTCATGGATGCCCTCCTAGTAGGCGAGCCACACATAGAAGAAGACCGTGTCGTTGTCCTTGGCGTTGCGGCCGAAGCCGTCGTAGTTCGACGAGCCGCCGTTGAACTTCGAGAACGCCGTGTACTGCAGGCCCGTGCGGATGTTCTGCACCGGTGTCCAGAAGATCTCGCCCGTCCATGCACGCGTTCCCGGGTTGCCGGCGAGGCTGCCGAGCACGCCCTGCGAGCCATCGAGCAGCACGCCGGGATTGGTCGGATCGTAGGCGGAGGTCTGGAGCGCGGCGTTCGTGCTGCCGCTCACGTCCACGTAGGAAAGCGAGCCGCCGTACCGGGCATGGTAGGCGTAGGTGGCCTTCGCGCGGAACATGCGCAGCGAATCGGACGAGTTGGTCAGCGGCAGTCCCAGCGTGCCGTCCGGGTCGAGCGGATGGGGCTGGCCCGCGAGCGAGTCGGCGTAGTCCACCTTCTCGCGCGCATAGGTGGCCGTGACCGTGAGCGAGTGCGGATCGAGGATGTACTGGTACTGCGCGTCGATCGCCGCGTCCCGGTAGCGGCTCGTGGGGCCGCTTTCGTTGGTGGGGTCGGGATAGACGTTCACGTTCATCCCGTACGTTCCCACCATGGCGCTGTGCGCGCCCCAGTCGTGCGTGAGGGCAAACCGCCAATAGGGGTTGGCGCCCTTCACCTTCTGCATGTCCCCGCGCGTGGTCGTGAAGCCCTGGCTCAGGAACGACCAGAAGCCGTTCGCGGTGCGGTAGCCGGTGAGCTCCGCATAGACGGTGCGGTTCCAGAACAGGTAGCCGCCGAGGCCGGCGACATTCTGCGCAAGCCCGCCGGCGATGATCGGCGTGGCGGCGGGGCCGGTGCTACCCGGCACCGTGTTGTAACCCCACGCCGGGATGCTGTTCCACGGATCCTGCACGCCGGGGTTGTTGTTCATCGTCGCGCCGATGATGAGGTCGCGTTCGGGCGAGATGAAGCGGTCGGCGTAGCGCAGGTCGAAGTTGTCCGAGACGCCATGGCCCATCCAGGCCGAATCGGTGCCGTTCTGCGCGTCGTAGTTGTTGTACGTGAACTGGGCGAAGAGGCCCACGTTGCTCGCGACCTTCCCGGCGAGGAACACGCTGGCGGTCTGGAAGATGAGGTTGCCGTCCTTGGGGAAGTTCGCGGCGGCGTCGAAGTTCGGATCGGGCGAGGTGGTGCTGCGCGTCTTGTTCGCGCTCACCACCGCCATCGCGGCCAGCGGCAGCGCGCGCTCGCCGATCGTGTAGCCGGTGAGCTTGAACAGGCGGCCGTAGGGCGTGAGATCGGGATACTGCCCGCCCGCGTGGCACGCCACGCAGTTCTGCCCGGTCTGGCGATTGAATGCGGGCACGGCGTGCGCGTGCCAGCTGGCCGCGAGCAACGCGAATGCCACGATGAACCCGGTAATCTTCGACGTCATGGTCGGCTCCTTCTGCCGCCATTCAGTCATTCAACGCATGCCGAGGACTGACTTAGATCAACGAGCGATCGACGGCGCCACGAATCATTCGCATTGCCTGCGCCTGCCTTGCGCCAAGGTTTCAGGCGAGCGCGCGTTCCAGGTCCCAGAGGATGTCGTCGATGCTCTCCAGCCCGATGGACAGCCGCACCATGTCGGGCGGAACGCCCGCCTTCGCGAGCTGCTCCTCGTCGAGCTGGCGGTGCGTGGTCGAGGCAGGGTGGATCACGAGCGACTTCGCGTCCCCGATGTTGGCGAGGTGCGAGACGAACGTGAGCGATTCGATGAACTTCACGCCCGCCTCGTAGCCGCCCTGGATGCCGAACGCGAGCAGCGCGCCGGCGCCCCTCGGCATGTAGCGCTTCGCGAGCCCGTTGTAGGGGCTGTCGGCCAGGCCCGGGTAGCTCACCCAGGAGACCTTCGGGTGGCCCTTGAGGAACTTCGCCACCGCCATCGCGTTGGAGCAATGCCGGTCCATGCGCACCGGCAGCGTCTCGATGCCCTGCAGGAGCAGCCACGCATTGAAGGGCGAGAGCGCGGGGCCGAACACGCGAAGCACCTCCATGCGCGCCTTCATGGTGAAGCCGAAGTCGCCGAAGGTCTCGTAGAACTTCACGCCGTGGTAGCCGGCCGAGGGCTCCGTCATCGAGGGGAACTTGCCGTTGTCCCAGGGAAACTTGCCGCTTTCGACCACCACGCCGCCCATCGTCGTGCCGTGGCCTCCCAGGAACTTGGTGGCCGAGTGCACCACGATGTCCGCGCCGTGGTCGATCGGCTGGCACAGGTACGGAGAGGCCGCCGTGTTGTCCACGATGAGCGGGATGCCCGCTTCGTGCGCGACGTCGGCCACCGCCGTGATGTCGATCACGTTGATGGCCGGGTTGCCGAGCGTCTCGGAAAAAAGCGCCTTGGTGTTGGGCTTCAACGCGCGGCGGAAATTCTCCGGGTCGTCGGGGTCGACCAGCGTGGACTCGATGCCGAGCTTCGCGAAATTCACCGCGAGCATCGTGTACGTCCCGCCGTAGAGCTTCGACGACGACACGATGTGGTCGCCGCTCTGCAGCAGGTTGAGGAACGCGACCATCTCGGCCGCCTGGCCCGACGCGGTGGCCACCGCCGCGCGCCCGTTCTCGAGCGCCGCCACGCGCTCCTCGAAGACCGCGGTGGTCGGGTTCGACAGCCGCGTATACACGTTGCCGAACGTCTGCAGGTTGAAGAGGCTCGCCGCGTGGTCGGCGCTCTCGAAGACGTACGACGTGGTCTGGTAGATCGGCAGCGCGCGCGACCCCGTCTGCGCGTCGGGGATCTGCCCCGCGTGCAGGCACAGCGTTTCGAACCCGAATTCCCTGTCGGCCATGGCCTTCCCGTGTGGACCCAAGGTGCAATAGGCACGAGGCCGCGGCGGCGGGAAACTCGTGCGATGCGAGCCCTAATGGTAATCGCCGCGACCCTGTGGGTCACGGGTTGCGCGACCCTGCCCCCGCTGGAGGGCCGGCCGGAGACGCATGTCGTCGCCCATACCGCGGACACCCGGCTCGGGCGCTCGATCACGCCGCGTGCGGCCGAACACCCGGGCCAGAGCGGGATCTACGCGCTCGCCGTGCCGACCGACGCCTTCGCCGCGCGCGTCGTGCTCGCCGCGACCGCCGAGAAGACGCTGGACGTCCAGTACTACATCTGGCGTGGCGACCAGACCGGGTACCTGCTCTTCGAGGCGCTGTGGCGCGCGGCCGGACGCGGCGTGCGCGTGCGCCTGCTGCTCGACGACAACAACACGAAGGGGCTCGACGAGACGATCGCGGCCCTCGACGCGCATCCCAACATCGAGGTTCGCCTCTACAACCCGGTGGCGAGCCGCAGCGGCCGGATGTTCCAGATGCTGGGCGACTTCTCGCGCCTCAACCGCCGGATGCACAACAAGTCGTTCACCGCCGACGACCAGGCCACGATCGTGGGCGGGCGAAACGTGGGCAACGAGTATTTCGGCGCCGGCGAGGAGACCCTGTTCACGGACCTGGACGTGCTCGCCATCGGCAAGGCGGTCCACGAGGTGTCGGCCGCTTTCGATCTCTATTGGAACAGCGCGTCCGCCTATCCCGCCTCGCTCCTGCTGGAGCCGGCGGGCGACGGCGCGTCCGGGCGCCTGCTCGAACGCTTCGCGCAGACCCGCGACGACCCGGAGTCGAAGTCCTACATCGACGCCGCTCGCGACACGCCGCTGGTGCAGGAGCTGCTCGACGGAAAACTCGCGATGGAGTGGGCCGATGCCCGCGCCGTCCGCGACGACCCCGCGAAGACGCTCGATCCACAGGCGGGCGGCGACACGCTCATGCTCACGGGGTTGCTCGCGACCTTCGGCAACGCGGCCAACACGTTCGACCTCGTGTCGCCCTACTTCGTCCCCGGCAAGGACGGCGCGGCGGCCCTCGTCGCGCTGGCTTCGCGGGGGGTTGCGACGCGCGTGCTCACCAATTCGCTCGCGGCGACCGACGTGGGCGCCGTGCACGCCGGCTACTCGAAGTCCCGCGAGGAGCTGTTGCGCGGGGGCGTGCGGCTCTACGAGCTCAAGCCCACCGCGACGACGCAGCAAACGAAGAAGAAAGGCCAGGGCAGCTCGCCGGAGAGCCTGCACGCCAAGACCTTCGCGGTGGACCGCAAGCGAATCTTCGTCGGCTCCTTCAATTTCGATCCGCGCTCGGCGCGCCTCAACACCGAGATGGGGCTCGTGATCGAGAGCCCGGCGCTCGCCTCCCGGCTCGCCGCCACGCTCGACCAGGGCCTCGCGCAGAATGCCTACGAGCTGCGCCTTTCTCCCGGCGGCAGCATCGAATGGATCGAGCGCGTGGGCACGAGCGAGATCGTCCACGAGGACGAGCCGCGAACCGGCGCCCTGCGGCGCGCGTGGATCCGCTTCCTCTCGTGGCTCCCGATCGACTGGCTGCTCTAGGGTCAGAGCCCTTTTTCAGTTAATAAGGGGACAGATCATGATCTGTCCCTTCTTCCGCGATAAAGGGCTCTGACCCCATTATTTGGCCGCCGCCTGGCCGGCCCGCGTGCGGTCCAGCACCGTCATCGCGCTCGCCACCACGCCCGCCACGTCGGAGACGTTGCTCGGGATGATCATCGTGTTGCTCTGCTTGGCGAGGTTGGCGAAGGCCTCGATGTATTGGCCCGCCACCTTGAGGTTCGCCGCCTCCATGCCGCCGGGCCCCGCGATGGCCGCGGCCACCACGCGCACCGCGTTCGCGGTCGCGTCGGCCACGAGCTGGATCGCCCCGGCCTCGCCCGCGGCCTTGTTGATCTGCGCCTGCTTCTGGCCCTCGGACTCGAGGATCGCCGCCTGGCGCTGGCCGTCGGCGACGTTGATCTCCTGTTGCCGCTTGCCCTCGGATGTCGCGATCACCGCGCGCTTCTCCCGCTCGGCGGTGATCTGCGCCTGCATGGAGCGCAGGATCGACTCCGGCGGCGTGAGGCTCTTGATCTCGTAGCGCAGCACCTTGATGCCCCAGGTGCGGCCGGCTTCGTCCAGCACCTGCACGACCATGTGGTTGATCTCGTCGCGACTCTCGAAGGTCTTGTCGAGCTCCATCTTGCCGATCGCGGAGCGAAGCGCCGTCTGCGCGAGCTGCGTGATGGCCTGGATGTAGTCCGACGAACCGTAGGAAGCGAGCCGCGGATCGATCACCTGGAAGTAGAGGATGCCGTCGACCGACAGCTGCGTGTTGTCCTTCGTGATGCAGATCTGCTCGGGCACGTCCATCGGCACTTCCTTCAGCGAGTGCTTGTACGCGACCCGGTCGAAGAACGGCACGATGAGGTTGAAGCCCGGATCGAGCACGCGCGAGAACTTGCCGAAGCGTTCCACCACCCATGCATTCTGCTGCGGGACGATGCGCACGCCTTCGGCCACCATCACCACGAACATCGCGAGGATGAAGGTGCCGAGCGTGAGGCCCGTGCTGTGCGTGAGCGCGGCGACGGCCACGGTCACGATGATGGCGATGATGGTCTTCCAGAACATGGAACCCTCCCTGGTGTTTTCGTTGAGGTTGACGCTCGCCCGCGAGGCGGGACGGCGGGGGTGCAAGCTAGCGCGCGGGCGGGGCGGCTGCGACGACGAGCGTGTTTCCATCCTGGCCCTCGATGTAGAGCGTCGTGCCGGGAACGGGATGCAGGTCCGCGCGCGCCATCTTCGCGTCCCACGTGGTGCCGCGGTACTTCACCCGCGCGATGGCCGCGGACTCGTTGGCCCAGCCCTCGAGCACCACGGGCTGGCCGCGGTCGAGGAAATTGGAGCCTTCGGGCGTGCGAGGCTGGTTCTTGTGCCAGCGATTCACCGCGAACGAGCCCACCACGGCCACGACGCCCGCCACGGTGGCCTGGGCCACGTCACCCATTCCCATCCACGCCACGAGCGCGCCCGCGAAGGCGCCGATGCCGACCACGAGCAGATAGAACGTGCCGGTGAGGAGCTCCGCGATCACCAGCGCGAAGCCCGCTACCGTCCAGACGAGCCACTCTTCCATGATCCTGTCCTCCGATGAGGGCGCCCGCGCGTCAGACGACCGCGCGCTTCGCCGAAATGACCTTCGTATTCACGCCCGCCCAACCGAGCCCGCCGAAGAACCTCCCGTGCTCGATCTTCATGCAGCGGTTCTCCACCACCTCCAGCCCGGCCGCCTCGGCCGTGGCGCGAGCGGCCGCGTTCTCCACGCCCAGCTGCATCCAGAGCACCTTGGCGCCGATTCGGATGGCCTCCTCGGCGAGCGCCGGAATCTCGGAGCTCTTGCGGAAGCAATCCACCACGTCCACCTTCCCGGGAATTTCCGCGAGGCTCTTGTAGCACTTCTCGCCGAGGATCGATTCGTAGCCCGGGTTCACGGGTATCACGCGGTAGCCGTGCTCCTGCAGGTACTTGGCGGCGAAAAAGCTCGGCCGGTGCCACTGGGCCGAAAGGCCCACGACGGCAATGGTGCGGGTGGTCTTGAGGATGCGCCGGACTTTTTCGCTGTCGTCCATGGAG
>DATIWC010000084.1:0-60235 GCA_035519515.1 Usitatibacter sp. | reverse complement strand
ACCTGCGACGCGACGACAGTCCCTGCTATCACTGCCTGTTCCCCGAAGAAGGCGATCTGGAAGAGATGCGCTGTGCGGTGATGGGTGTGTTCGCACCGCTGGTGGGCATCATCGGTGCGCTGCAAGCCGCCGAGGCGCTGAAGCTGATCATGAGCATCGGTGAGCCGCTGCGCGGGCGGCTGCTGCTGCTGGACGTCCTGAACACGCAGGTGCGCACGGTGAAGCTGTCGAAGGATCCGGCGTGCAGGGTCTGCGCACCAGCGCAGACCCGTGAAGAGTGAAGGGTGATCCCCCTCACCCCGGCCCTCTCCCCCAGTGATGGGGGAGAGGGAGCGTTGGACGGCGCAACGCACCTATCCTTCACCCTTCACTCACCTTCACCCTTCACTCTTCACCCTTCACTCCTATGAGCAAGATCGACCGCATCGAGATCCACGAATTCACCTATGAGACGCCCAACCTCGGTCTGGATGCCAGCGGCTTCAATTTCGTCTATCAGCCGGGCGGCAGGTTTGCTCTGAGCAAATTCGCGATCGTGGTCCGCACCGCCGATGGCGGCCGCGGCGAATATGTCGCGCAATGGGGCGGGACGAAAATTGCGCTCGCCCAGATCCTCACCCTGGCCCCGCAGCTGATCGGGAAGGATGCCGGCCAGCGCGAATACATCTATGACATATGCAAGCGCGCGCTGCGGCAATTCGATCACATGGGCTACGGTCCGATCGACATTGTGCTGTGGGACTGGGCCGGCAAGAGCGTCAAGCAACCCATCTACAAGCTGCTGGGTGGATGGCGCATGCGGTTAGCGACTTATGCCAGCACTTACCATGGCGATCGCAACGGCGGGCTGTCCTCATCGCAGGCCTACGTCGACTTCGCGCAGCAGTGCTACGACATGGGTTATCGCGCGTTCAAGATGCACGGCTGGACCGAGGGCAACGTGCGCGAAGAAGTCGAGACCGTGCTCAAGCTCGGCCAGCGCTTCCGTGGCAAGATGGCGCTGATGCTCGATCCCGCGTGCGAGCTGCGCACGTTCGCCGACGCGCTAGCGGTGGGCCGCGCCTGTGACGAGGCCGGCTTTATGTGGTACGAAGATCCGTTCCGCGACACTGGCATCTCGATTCACGCGCATCGCAAGCTGCGCCAGTTCATCAAGACGCCGCTGCTGCAGACCGAGCACGTGCGCGGCCTGGAGCCAAAGGCCGACTTCATCGTCGGCGAAGGCACCGACTACGTGCGCGCCGATCCCGAATACGACTTCGGCATCACCGGCACGATGAAGATCGCGCATCTCGCCGAAGCGTTCGGTCTGGATGTAGAGATCCATGCGTCCGGTCCCGCGCATCGGCACTGCATGGCCGCGATCCGCAACACCAATTTCTACGAGCTCGCGCTGGTCGGTCCGAAATGCGACAACGCTCTGCCCCCGGTGTATGCGGACGATTACACCGAACAATTGGACGGGGTCGGTAAGGACGGCTGCTTCCCGGTGCCGCAGGGGCCTGGGCTAGGCGTAACCTACGACTGGGGTTTCATCGAGAAGCACCGGACGGCGCTGCATGAGCTCAAGTGAACGGTTTACTCAAAAGCCAGCGCAGAGGCGCAGAGAAGTTTCATCAGGCGATCTTATCGTCTGCGTGCTCTGCACTCCTCTGCGTCTCTGCGTTGGCTTTTGGGCGCGGGCCCTTTCGCTTTAGTGCCTGACTACGCCGGCACCAGCTGCTTCCACTGCTCGGACCAGAACTCCATCGGATCGCGTTTGAAGCCGCTCTTCGCGTACTGCTGCCAGCGCCCCATCACGTAGCACAACAGCAGATTGGCATGCGCCGCCGCGTCGACCTGCTCGGGAATCTCCTTCTCGCTGATCGAGAAGCGCAGGCACTGCTTGAGCGTGGCCTCCAGCCGGTCGTGCAGCTGGTTGATGCGCAGCTGCAGGCGCTCATTCTCGTTCACCAGCGCGTCGCCGATCAGCACGCGCGTCATGCCGGGGTTCTTCTGCGCGAAGCCGAGCAGCGTGGCGATGGTCGCCTCCACCTGCTTCATCGCGTCGGGCTCGTCGGCCTGGATCTTGTTCACCAGCGTGAAGACGGTCTGCTCGATGAACTCGATCAGCCCCTCGAACATCTGGGCCTTGCTCGCGAAGTGGCGGTAGAGGGCGGCTTCCGAGACTTCCAGCCGCGCGGCGAGCAGCGCCGTGGTGATGCGCTCGCCTTTCGGATTCTCCAGCATGGAGGCGAGCGTCTGCAGGATCTGCGCCTTGCGCTCCCCGGTCTTCGCCATCTTCCCCTCTCCCGTTGGGCCGTCCGTCCGCGTCGCGCTGGGGCTTTGCGTTTCGATTTGCAGGCGGAGGCGAATGTTACCATTACGCTTTACACGTCGTCCGAGGCGCGCGCCCGATCGAAGGACCGAAATGGCAGGACACAGCAAGTGGGCGAACATCCAGCACCGCAAGGGTCGCCAGGATGCCAAGCGCGGCAAGATCTTCACGCGTCTCATCAAGGAAATCACCGTCGCGGCCCGCATGGGCGGCGGCGACCCGGCCATGAATCCGCGCCTGCGCCTCGCGGTGGACAGGGCCACCGACCAGAACATGCCGAAGGACAACATCGAGCGCGCCATCAAGCGCGGCACGGGCGGCCTGGACGGCGTGAACTACGAGGAGATCCGCTACGAAGGCTACGGCCCGGCGGGCGCCGCGGTGATCGTGGACACCCTCACCGACAACCGCACGCGCACCGTGGCCGAGGTGCGCCACGCCTTCGCGAAGTACGACGGCAACCTGGGCGCCAACGGCTCGGTCGCGTTCCTCTTCAAGCATTGCGGGCAGCTCCTGTACGCGCCGGGCACCGACGAGGGCAAGCTGATGGAAGCGGCCCTCGAGGCGGGCGCCGACGACGTCGTCGCGAACGACGACGGTTCCCTCGAGGTGATCAGCGGCCCCTACGAATTCGTCAAGGTGAAGGCGGCGCTCGAGAAAGCGGGCTTCAAGGCCGAGCTCGCCGAGGTGACCATGAAGCCCGCCAACGAGACGGAGCTCGCGCCCGACGACGCGGCGAAGATGCAGAAGCTCCTCGACGCGCTCGAGGGGCTGGACGACGTCCAGGACGTGTACACCACGGCGGTGCTGGGATAGTGGCGCCCCAGGCACCCGGGGTGCGCATCCTCGGCATCGATCCCGGGCTGGGCGTGACCGGCTATGGCGTCGTGGAGAAATGCGGGTCCGAGCTCACCTACCTCGCGAGCGGGCGCATCCGCTCCGACCAGAGCGAGCCGCTCGCCGCGCGGCTGGCAACGATCCTCGCCGGCCTCGCCGAGGTGATCGCGAGCTATCATCCGGCCGAGGCCGCCGTCGAGAAAGTCTTCGTCAACGTGAACCCGCAATCGACGCTCCTGCTCGGCCAGGCGCGCGGCGCGGCCATCTGCGCGGCCGTGATGGCGCGCCTGCCGGTGGCCGAGTACACCGCGCTGCAGGTCAAGCAGTCGGTGGTGGGCCAGGGCCATGCGCGCAAGGAGCAGGTGCAGGAGATGGTGAAGCGGCTGCTCAGGCTTGCACGCGCCCCGGGCCCGGATGCGGCCGACGCGCTCGCCTGCGCCATCTGCCATGCGCACGGCGGGCTGGGCGCGATGCCCGCGCGGGGCCGGCGCCTGCGCGCGGGCAGGATCGCGTGAGAATGGGCGCGGGCCACGAAACGCGAGGCGCGAGATGATCGGCAGGATCCAGGGCGTCCTCGTCGAGAAGAATTTCCCGCAGGTCATCGTCTCGTGCGCCGGCGTGGGCTACGAGATCGACGTGCCCATGAGCACCTTCTACCCGCTCCCGCGCACGGGCGAGGAGGTGACGCTGCTCACGCACCTCGTGGTGCGCGAGGACGCGCACCTGCTGTTCGGATTCCTCACCGCGGGCGAGCGAGGCGCCTTCCGCCAGCTGCTCAAGATCAGCGGCGTGGGCCCGAAGGTCGCGCTGTCGGTCCTCTCCGGGATGTCGGTGGACGACCTTTCGGCGGCGGTCTCGAACGAGGATGCGGGGCGGCTCACCAAGATCCCCGGCATCGGCAAGAAGACCGCCGAGCGCCTCGTGCTGGAGCTGCGCGACAAGCTGCCGCGCGCCGTGCTCGCCACGCGCACGGAGGCGGCCTCGGCGGCGAGCTCCGACGTGCTTAACGCGTTGCTGGGCCTTGGCTACAATGAGCGCGAGGCCTCCGCCGCGGTGAAGCAATTGCCCTCCGACCTGCCGCTTGCCGACGCGATCCGCCAGGCGCTCAAGCAGCTCGCCAAGACGTGATCGAAGCCGACCGACTGATCTCGGCAGCGCCCGCCTCGCCGCAGGAAGACGGCGAGGAGAGGGCGCTTCGCCCGCGCCACCTCGCCGAATACGTGGGGCAGCCCAAGATCCGCGAGCAGTTCGCGATCTTCATCGAGGCCGCGCGCAAGCGAAAGCAGGCGCTCGACCACGCGCTGCTCTTCGGCCCGCCGGGCCTGGGCAAGACCACGCTCGCGCACATCATCGCGCGCGAGATGGGCGTGAACCTCAAGCAGACCTCGGGCCCGGTGCTCGAGCGCGCCGGCGACCTCGCGGCGATCCTCACCAACCTCGAGCCCAACGACGTGCTCTTCATCGACGAGATCCACCGCCTGTCGCCCGTCGTCGAGGAGATCCTCTATCCCGCGCTGGAGGACTACCAGATCGACATCATGATCGGCGAGGGCCCGGCGGCGCGCTCGGTGAAGCTGGACCTGCCGCCCTTCACGCTGGTGGGCGCGACCACGCGCGCCGGCATGCTCACCAACCCGCTGCGCGACCGTTTCGGCATCGTGGCGCGCCTCGAGTTCTATTCGCCCGAGGAGCTCACGATGATCGTGAACCGCTCGGCGCGCCTGCTCGAGGTGGCGATCGAGGAGGAGGGCGCGCTCGAGATCGCGAAGCGCTCGCGCGGCACGCCCCGCATCGCCAACCGCCTGCTGCGCCGCGTGCGCGACTACGCGGAGGTGAAGGCCGAGGGAACGATCACCAACGAGGTGGCCGACATCGCCCTGCGCATGCTCGAGGTGGACGCCATCGGGCTCGACCTCATGGACAGGAAGCTCCTCGCGGCCGTGATCGAGAAGTTCGGCGGCGGCCCGGTGGGCGTGGAGAACCTCGCCGCGGCCATCGGCGAGGAGCGCGACACCATCGAGGACGTGCTGGAGCCGTTCCTGATCCAGCAGGGCTACCTGCAGCGCACGCCGCGCGGGCGCGTGGCCACCGCGCTCGCCTACCGCCATTTCGGGCTCGCGCCGCAGGACGGGGCGCGGGGGGGAGAGCTCTTCACATGAGCCGCATCGCCGTCAAGCCCACGCTGCAGCCCGAGTTGTTCGTCTATTCCTTCCCGGTCCGCGTGTATTTCGAGAACACGGACGCGGGCGGCGTGGTCTATCACGCCGAGTACCTGAAGTTCCTCGAGCGCGCGCGCACCGAATGGCTGCGCCACCTGGGGTTCGACCACCAGGCGCTCGCCCGCAACCACCGCACCCAGTTCGTCGTGACCTCGATGGCGATCGATTTCCTCAAGGCGGCCCGGCTCGACGACACGGTGTCGGTGAGCGTGCGCCTCGAGTCGCTCGGCAAGGTGCGCAGCGTGTTCGCGCAGGAGGTGCGGCGCGAGGACGACGTGCTCGTGAAGGCGAAGGTCACCGTGGCCTGCGTGGCCGCCGAGACCTTCAAGCCCTGCGAGATCCCCGAAGCCCTGCGCCGCAAGATGGAGGCCGCCCTGTGATCGTGAGCCACGACCTCACCGTCGTCTCGATGATCGTGAACGCGAGCATCGTCGTGAAGGTGGTCATGGCGATCCTCGCCATGGCCTCGATGCTGTCCTGGACCTACATCTTCATGAAGCTGTTCTCGATCCGCCGCGCGCGCCGCCAGGCCGACGAGTTCGAGCGCGAGTTCTGGAGCGGCACCGACCTGGTGGGGCTCTACCAGCGCGCGGCGAGCGGGCGCTACACCTCGGAGGGCCTCGAGCGCATCTTCGAGGCGGGCTTCAAGGAGTTCCTGAAGCTGAAGGGCCGCCAGGGATCGGACCTCGCCACGCTGCTCGACGGCACGCGCCGCGCGATGAAGGCCACCTACCAGCGCGAGATGGACGTGCTCGACTCGCACCTTTCCTTCCTCGCCACCGTGGGCTCGGTGAGCCCGTACATCGGCCTCTTCGGCACGGTGTGGGGGATCATGAACGCGTTCCGCGGGCTCTCGAACGTCGCGCAGGCCACGCTCGCGCACGTGGCGCCCGGCATCGCGGAGGCGCTCGTGGCCACCGCGATGGGCCTGTTCGCCGCCATCCCCGCGGTGATCGCCTACAACCGCTACAGCCACGACATCGACCGGCTCGCCTCGCGCTACGAGAGCTTCATGGAAGAGCTGCAGAACATCCTGCAGCGCCAGGCCCACCTGCCGGACCAGGCGGACACCATCGTGGGCAGGACGCGCTAGCCGTGCGCGAGCGCCGGGCCATCGCCGAGATCAACGTCGTGCCGTACATCGACGTGATGCTGGTGCTGCTCATCATCTTCATGGTGGCCGCGCCGCTCATCAACCCGGGCCAGATCGACCTCCCGCAGTCGGGCGCGAAGCTCAATCCCGCGGTCGCGCCCCTCGAGGTCCGGGTGCGCGCCAACGGCGACCTCGCCGTGGTCGACCGCACGCGCTCTTCCGAGGAGATCCCGATCACGAAGGACGGGCTGCTCGGGGTCGTGCGCGACGCGCAGGCGCAGCATGCCGACCAGGCGGTCGTCATCGCCGGCGACCGGGCGGTGCGCTACGAGGAGGTGATCGGCGTGCTGGACCTCCTGCAGCGAAACCAGGTGAAGCACGTGGGGTTGCTCACCAAACCCGCGCAGTGAAGGCGTCGCGCAGGGGCGAAGCGCCCCCCCAGGAGCGTCCGCCGCCGCCGGGCCGCGCGGGCGCGGTGGTCCTCGCCATCGCGGTCCACGCGATCTTCTTCGCGCTCATCGTCTTCGGCGTCACGTGGCAGAGCCGGCAGGAATCGCCGCTCGTCGCCGAGCTGTGGTCGAAACTGCCTTCCGCACCCGCGAAACCGCCCGAGGCGGCGCCCGCGCCGCCCGAGCCGGTGAAGCCGCCCCCGCAACCCGAGAAGCCGCCCGAGCCGGTGAAGCCCCCGCCCGAGCCGCCCAAGGAGGTGGAGCCCCCCAAGCCGGATCCGGAGATCGCGCGCAAGGCCGAGCGCGAGAAGAAGGAGCAGGAAAAGCGCGAGCAGCTGCAGCGCGAGAAGGAGCGCAAGGAGAAGGCCGAGCGCGAGAAGAAGGAGCAGGAGGCGAAGAAGAAGAGGGAGGAGGAAGCGAAGAAGAAGCGCGAGGACGAGGCCCGGCGCCAGGAGGAGGAGCGCGTGCAGAAGGAGATCCAGGAAGCGCGCGCCGCGGCCGCCTCGCAGCGCCAGGCCGAGATCGACGAATGGATGAACAAGATCCGCACCAGAATCCGCGGCAAGGCGAACATCCCTGACACCGTGGTAGGCCACCCGACCGTTCAGGTTAGTATCCGGATCCTGCCCACCGGCGAGGTCCTCGACGTCACGGTCACGAAGGCGAGCGGCAACCCGACGTACGATGCCGCCATCGAGCGGGCCATCCGCAGCGCCTCGCCGCTGCCGGTGCCGCGGCCGGATTCGGAACTTTTCCCGGTATTTCGCAACCCTACGCTGAATATCACGCATGACCGCTAGCCCCTGCCTGCCGCCGCCGCGATGAAACGTGCCTTCCTTGCACTGGGCTTGCTGCTCGGCGCGTGCCTCGCGCACGCCCAGCTCACCATCGACATCACCACCACCGGCGGGCGCCAGGTGCCGATCGCCATCGTGCCCATGGCCGGCGAGGCCTCGCAGCCGCAATCGGTGAGCGAAGTCGTGGGCGCGGACCTCGCGCGCACCGGCCTCTTCCGCCTGGTGAACACCTCGGGCGTGAGCCCGCTGCCGACCGAGCCCTCGGAGGTGAACTTCGTCGACTGGGGCTCGCGCGCGGCCGAAGCCCTGGTGATCGGCAAGATCGAGCCGGGGTCGGAAGGGCGCGTGGAGGTCCGCTTCCGCCTCTTCGACGTGCAGAAGCAGTCGCAGCTCGCGAGCTTCTCGTACCTGGTCGCGCCCGCGCAGCTGCGCGCCACGGCGCACCGCATCGCCGACGTGATCTACGAGAAGCTCACCGGCGACAAGGGCGTGTTCTCGACCAAGATCACCTACGTCGTGAAGCGCGGCCGGCGCTACGAGCTCCAGGTGGCCGACGCGGACGGTTTCAACGCCCAGTCCGTCCTCGCCTCCAACGAGCCGATCATGTCGCCCGCGTGGTCGCCCGACGGCAGCCGGCTCGCCTACGTCTCCTTCGACCAGAAGAAGCCCATCGTGGTGGTGCAGAACCTCGCGCAGGGCACCACCCGCATCGTCGCCGCCTTCCGCGGCAACAACAGCGCACCGGCCTGGTCGCCCGACAGCCGCACGCTCCTGGTGGCGCTCAGCAAGGACGGGCTCACCCAGATCTACCGCATTTCGGCCGAGGGCGGGGAGGCGCAGCGCCTCACCGACTCGGCCGGCATCGACACGCAGCCCGCGTATTCGCCCGACGGGCAGTGGATCGCTTTCACCTCCGACCGCGGGGGCTCGCCCCAGGTCTACAAGATGCCGGCCGCGGGCGGGCCGCCGCAGCGCCTCACCTTCGAGGGCAGCTACAACGTGGGGCCGCGCTACAGCCCCGACGGGAAATTCCTCGCCTTCGTGCAACGCGACGGCGGGCGCTACCGCATCGCCACGCTCGAGCTCGCGACCGGCCAGGTCCAGGTGCTCACCGACGGCGTGCTCGACGATTCACCCACCTACGCGCCCAACGGTAAGATGGTCCTTTACGAGGCCTCCGTCGGGGGGCACGGCCAGCTCGCCGCGGTTTCCGGCGACGGGCGGGTACGCCAGCGGCTCACCTCCGCAGCCGGAGATGTACAGGACCCCGCATGGGGACCACTGCCAACCAACTGATGGGATCGCATCCCCTTCGCAATGAATCAGGACCAGGAGACCAACATGAAGAAGCTTGCCTCGTACGTCGCACTCGCCTTGATCGCCGCCGCATGCGCCAGCAAGGAGACCAAGACGGAGCCGCAGGTCGCGGATCGCTCGACGCCCGCCCCGACCGCCTCGGGCACGACCGGCTCGATGCAGACCACCCCGGCGCAGCCTTCGCCGTCGATGGCGGGCAACCCGCTCACGGATCCGAACAGCCCGCTGTCCAAGCGCAGCATCTACTTCGACTTCGATTCGAACGCGGTGAAGGACGAGTACCGCCCGTTGATCCAGGCGCACGCCCGCTATCTCACCAACGACAAGCGTGACGCGCATATCCGCATCGAGGGCAACTGCGACGAGCGCGGCAGCCGCGAGTACAACCTCGCGCTGGGCCAGCGCCGCGCCGAGGCCGTGAAGAAGATGATGACCGTGCTCGGCGTGGGCGACAACCGCATCGAGACCATCAGCTACGGCGAGGAGAAGCCCGTCGCCCAGGGCCACGACGAGGCCGCGTGGGCGAAGAACCGCCGCGACGACATCAAGTACGCGGGTGAGTAGCCGGCAGGATCGCGCGGGGCTCGTGCGCCGGCTCGCCTGGGCCGGCGCGCTGGCGGCCGCCGCCGCGGCCATCCCCGCGCGCGCCGGCCTCTTCGACGACGACGAGGCCCGGCGGCGCATCGAGCAGATCAAGCAGGAGCTGGCGCAGCAGGGCAAGGACAACGAAGCGCGCATCGCCAGGCTCGAGGAACAGATCCGCAACATCGGCGTGATCGAGCTGGTGCGGCAGCTCGACCAGCAGAACGCGGAGATCGCCCGCCTGCGCGGCCAGATCGAGGTCCTCAACAACGACAACCAGCAGCTGCAGAAGCGCCAGCGCGACTTCTACCTCGACATCGATTCGCGGTTGAAGCGGCTGGAGGGCGTGCCGGCGGCCGGCGTGGCGCCCCCTCCGGATGCGGGCGCGGCCAACGCCAACGCCGCATCGGCACCGCCCGTGGTGCCGGCCACGGCGCCGGCCCACGCGCCCACCAAGGAAGACCAGGCGCGCGAGGTGAAGGCGTACGACGCCGCATCGAACCTCTTCCGCCGCAACGATTTTCCCGCGGCCATCGAGGCATTCCGCGCGTTCGTGAGGGATTTCCCGGGCAGCGCGCTCGCGGCCAACGCGGGATACTGGATCGGCATCAGCTACGCGAACATGAAGGACTACAAGCGCGCGCTCGCGGCCCAGGAAGAGGTCATCTCGCGTTACCCGCAGTCGCCCAAGGCGCCCGATGCGCTGCTCGCCATCGCGTCCCTGCAGTCGGAGCAGGGCGACACCGGCAGCGCGCGCAACACGCTGGAGGACATCGTGGCGCGCTTCCCCAACTCCGAGGCGGCAGGCAAGGCGCGCACGCGGCTCGCGCAGTCGAAGCGCTAGGTCGCGCGTTGAAGTCCGCGGTCGTCCTGCTCTCCGGAGGACTCGACTCGGCCACCGTGCTCGCGATGGCGCGCAGGGACGGCTGGCAGTGCTACGCGCTTTCCGTCGACTACGGGCAGCGCCACCGCGCGGAGCTCGCCGCCGCGGCGCGCGTGGCGAAGGCCCTGGGCGCCGCGGAGCATCGCATCGTGCCCCTGGACCTGCGCGTGTTCGGCGGCTCCGCCCTCACCGACGATTCCATCGCCGTGCCCACGGTCCCGGGCGAAGGCATCCCCGTCACCTACGTCCCCGCGCGCAACACGATCTTCCTGTCGCTCGCGCTCGCGTACGCCGAGGTGACCGGGTCGGATGCCATCTTCACCGGCGCCAACGCGGTCGACTACTCGGGCTATCCCGACTGCCGCCCCGAATACCTCGCCGCCTTCGAGAGGATGGCGAACCTCGCGACCAAGCGCGCGGTGGAGGGACATCCGCTCTCCATCCTGGCGCCCATCGTGCGGATGACGAAGGCCGACATCGTGCGCAAGGGCGCCGGGCTCGGCGTCGATTTTTCCCTCACGGTGTCCTGCTACAACGCCGATGCCGAGGGGCGCGCGTGCAATGCGTGCGATGCCTGCCGCCTGCGCCGCGAAGGCTTCCGCGCCGCCGGACTTCCCGACCCCACGCGCTACCGAGGTTAGAATCCGGCAGTGATCGCGGAGACATCCTTCTGAGCGGCGTTCCGAATCCCGCGGCCGTGGTCGTCGGGGGCGGCTTCATCCTCGCCTTCGTCTTCGGCGCGGTCGCCAACAAGACCAACTTCTGCACCATGGGCGCGGTCTCCGACGTCGTGAACATGGGCAGCTGGGGGCGCATGCGCATGTGGCTGCTCGCCATCGCGGTGGCGATCCTCGGCGCGCACGGCCTGCAGCTCGCGGGCCTCGTGGACCTCTCGAAATCCATCTACGTGCGTCCCGGCGTCACGTGGCTGTCGTACGCGCTGGGCGGTTTCCTGTTCGGCGTCGGCATGACGCTGGGTTCCGGGTGCGGGAGCAAGACGCTGGTGCGCCTGGGCGGGGGCAGCCTCAAGTCGCTGGTGGTGCTCATCTGCCTCGGCATCGCCGCCTACATGACGCTGAAGGGTCTCTTCGCGGTGTGGCGCACGCAATGGCTCGACCCGGTGACGCTCGAGCTCGCCCAGCGCGGCGTGCCCCACCAGGACCTGCCCGCGATCGTGGCGGCCTGGACGGGCGCGAGCCCGGCGGCCTGCGAGGCGGCCGTCGCGTTGGTCGCTGCCGCGGCGCTGCTCGCGTTCGTCTTCAAGGACCGTGATTTCCGCGCGAGCTTCGACCACATCCTCGGCGGAACAGTCGTGGGCCTCGTGGTCGCGGGCGGCTGGTACGTCACGGGCCACCTGGGCTACGGCGAGAGCCCGGAGACGCTCGAGACCGTGTTCTTCGCGACCAACAGCCACACCATCGAGTCGCTGTCCTTCGTGGCGCCGGTCGCGTACTCGCTCGAGCTGCTCATGCTGTGGACGGACAAGTCGCTCGGGCTCACGTTCGGCATTGCGAGCGTCGCGGGAATCGTGCTCGGCTCGCTGGCCTATGGATTGGCGTCGCGGACCTTCCGCTGGGAGGGGCTCGCCGGCGCGGAAGATACGGCCAACCACGTGATCGGCGGGCTGCTGATGGGATTCGGCGGCGTGACGGCACTCGGATGCACCATCGGGCAGGGCATCACCGGCTTTTCCACGCTCGCCATCGGGTCGATCCTCACCTTCGTGTCCATCGTGGCGGGTTCGGCGCTCACGATGAAATACCAGTACTGGAGGCTGATGCGCGAAGCGTGAGCAAGCTTTGACCCGATGCGGCCCGAAACGCTATAATTTCGCGTTTCCCCCGGGGCGTTAGCTCAGCTGGTAGAGCAGCGGACTTTTAATCCGTTGGTCACTGGTTCGAATCCAGTACGCCCTACCAATTCCGTCAAGGACTTACCCGTCCACCGCGCGGTCCTGCCCTCGCCATGGCGCTCACGCTAGCGATCGACCAGGGCACGCACGCGAGCCGCGCGCTCGTCGTGGACGGGCGCGGTGCCATCGTGGCGAGCGGCGAGAAGGCGATCGGCCTTGCGCGCCCGCAACCCGATTGGGCCGAGCAGGACGGCGACGAAGTGGTGGCCTCGGTGCTCGAGGCCTGCGCGCAATCGCTCGCCGCGCTCGGCGAGCGGCGCGGCGAGGTAACCGCCGCGGGGCTCGCCAGCCAACGCGCGAGCGCGGTGTGCTGGAACCGGCGCGACGGCCGGCCCCTTTCCCCCATCTTCAGCTGGCAGGACCGGCGGGCGCACGCCTGGGTGAGCACGCTCGAAGCCGCGCACGGGGAAGCGGTGCACCGGGCCACCGGCCTCTTCCTTTCCCCGCACTACGGCGCGAGCAAGCTGCGCTGGGCCCTGGACCACCTGCCGGCGGTGCGCGCCGCCGCCACCGATGGCACGCTCGCGTGGGGTCCCATGGCAAGCTTCGTCGCGTTCCGCATCCTCAAGGAACATCCGTTGCTCGCGGACCCGCAGTGCGCGGCGCGCACGCAGCTGTGGAACCTGCAGGCGCGCGACTGGGATCCGTCGCTGCTCGCGCTCTTCGGGCTTCCGCAGGGGTTCCTTCCCGCCACGATGCGCACCTGCGGACATTGGGGGACGCTCGCATGCGCGGGCGCCCCGATTCCCATGACCGCGGTGAACGGGGACCAGTCGGCCTCGGTCTTCGCCTTCGGCATGCCCGAGCCGGATTGCGCGTACGTGAACATCGGCACGAGCGCGTTCGTGCAGCGCGCGCTTCGCGAGCCGCCGGGTTACGTGCCGCGGCAGCTCACCGGCATCATCCTCGACGACGGCGAGACCACGGTGTACATGGTCGAGGGAAACGTGAACGGCGCCGGCGCGGGGCTCGAATGGTTCTCGCGCGAGTTCGGCACGGCGGATCTCGTCGCGGCGATGCCCGAGTGGCTGGCGAGGCCGGGCGATGGCGTGCCGCTCTTCCTGAACGGCGTGTCCGGGCTCGGCGGCCCGTTCTGGGTGGCCGAATTCGAGTCCCGCTTCGTGGGCGAGGGCGAGCCCTGGCAGAAGGCGGTGGCGCTCGTCGAGAGCATCGCCTTCCTGTTGAAGGCGAACATGGACCACATGGCGCGTTACGTGGCGCCGCCGGCGCGCGTGCGCGTGAGCGGCGGCCTGTCGCGCATCGACGGCCTTTGCCGCCGGCTCGCCTCGCTCGCCGGCGTGCCGGTGCATCGCCGCGACGATCCGGAGGCGAGCGCCCGCGGCATTGCCTTCCTGGCGGCCGGCCGGCCCGCGGGGTGGACCCACGATGTGCACGAGGACGTGTTCTCCCCTGGGGCCGATCCCGGATTGTCGAGCCGCTACCGGCGTTGGCGCGGGAACATGGCCGAAGCGACCGGAATTTGATTCGGCGCAACCGTGACTCGCCCCGGACGCACTAGCGTAACCCTACCGCTTGTTCGCGAAGGATCTCGTGGAAACGGAGAAATGAGATGTCGGTGAGCGTCTCCCTCCGCGACGTCTACAAGGCCTTCGGCGAGGTGAAGGTGATCCAGGGCATCTCCATGGAGATCGCCGCTGGCGAGTTCGTCGTGATGGTGGGGCCCTCGGGCTGCGGCAAGTCCACGCTGCTGCGCATGATCGCGGGGCTGGAGGAGGTGACCTCCGGGGAGATCGCCATCGACGGCCATGTCGTGAACAACGTGGAACCCAAGGACCGCAACATCGCCATGGTGTTCCAGAACTACGCGTTGTACCCGCACCTGTCGGTGCACGACAACCTCGCCTACGGCCTCAGGATCCGCGGCCTCACGAAGGGCGACATCGAGGTGCGCGTGCGCAAGGCCGCCGCCACCCTCGGCCTCGACGAGTTCCTCGACCGGCACCCGCGCGAGCTCTCCGGGGGCCAGCGCCAGCGGGTGGCCATGGGGCGCGCGATCGTCCGCGACCCGCAGGTGTTCCTGTTCGACGAGCCGCTGTCGAACCTGGACGCCAAGCTGCGCGTGCAGATGCGCGCCGAGCTCCAGGCTTTGCACCACCGGCAGGAAACCACGACGCTCTACGTCACGCACGACCAGGTGGAGGCGATGACGCTCGCCGAGCGCATGCTCGTGATGAACCAGGGGCGCGCCGAGCAGATCGGCACGCCCGACGAGGTCTACACCCGCCCCGCGACGACGTTCGTCGCGGGCTTCATCGGCTCGCCGCCGATGAACCTGATCCCGGGGTGCGTCGAAACCGACGGCCTGATCCTCGCAACTTCCGACGGCGCGCGCGTGCGCCTGCCGCGCCGCTTCGAAGCGCTCGCGGGCCGCGAGCTGCTGCTCGGCGTGCGGCCCGAGCACCTCGAGATCTGCGCGCAAGCCGATGCGATGCTCTCGCCCGAGATCGATTTCGTCGAGCTGCTGGGCTCGGACCTGCTGGTGTACGGGAACCTCAGCACCGCCAAGACGCGCCTCGCGGCCCGTGTCGCCGCCAGGCTGAATGCCTCGCTCAAGGGCCGGCGCGTGGTGGTGCCCATGCGCTACGACGAGGAGCACATGCACTGCTTCGACCTGAAGAGCGGCAAGCGCATCGAGCTCTGAGGGCGCGGCGCCCGCTCAGCGCACCCGCATCGCCGCCACGGCAAGCGCGCAGGCGCCCAGCAGCAGCATCATCGCGAACTCGAACGGGTGGTCGGCGAGGCCGCCGCCCTTGAGGAAGATGTCGCGCACGACCACGAGGTAGTAGCGCAGCGGGTCGATCCACGTGAGCAGCTGCACGCCTTCGGGCATGTTGCGGATCGGGAACGCGAACCCGGAAAGCACGGTCATCGGCATCACGAAGAACATGGCCGAGAGCATCGCCTGCTGCTGGGTGGCGGCGTAGCTCGAGACGAGGAGCCCGAGCCCCTGGGTGCTCAGCAGCACGAGCGCGCTCGCGACGAAGAGGGCGCCGACGCCTCCGCGCAGGGGCACGCCGAACCAGGCGAGGGCCACGGCGGTGATGAGCGCCACGTCGAGGAGCCCCACGCAGGCCACGGGCACCATCTTGCCCACGAGGAATTCCAGGCGTCCCACGGGCGTGACCATGAGCCGCTCGAGCGTGCCGATCTCGCGCTCGCGCACCACCATCATCGCGGTGAGCATCATGGTGCTCACGAAGAGCACGTTCGCCATGATCCCCGGCACGAAGAACCAGCGGTCCTCGAGGTTGGGGTTGAACCAGGCGCGCGGCTCGACGGCGACCGCGGGAACGAAGCGCGCCTGCGTCGCGGCGTACTGGCCGATCACCTGGGCGAGCTCGGCCACGACGAGCTGCGCGGTGTTCGGGTCCGAGCCGTCGGCGATGAGCTGCACCCTGCGCTGCGTGGCGAAGCGCGCCGGAACCTGCACGATCACGCCGATCCCGCCCCGGTCCATCATCGCGCTCGCGGCCGCGATGGAAGGCTCGAAGCGCAGCGTGTAGTGGCCGGTGGCGGCGATCGCGGCGAGCAGCTCCCGGCTCTCGGGGCCGCGGTCGAAATCGACCACCGCGACGTCGGCATGGCGCACGTCGAAGGTCGCCGCGTAGCCGAAGATGAAGAGCTGCAGCAGCGGGGGCACCACCAGCGTGAAGCGCATGCGCGGGTCGCGCAGCAGCTGCACGAATTCCTTGGCGAGCAGCGCGGCGAGGCGCCCCCAGAGCGCGCGCAGGCCCGGGCTCATCCGGCAAGCCCCAGCCGCGCGGCGCGCCGGTAGAGCAGCGTCGCCAGCACCGCGAGGATCGCCGCCAGGGCCGCGACCGCCGGCCACACGGTGAAAGGCGAGATGCCCTTGAGGAAGATGCCCTTGGAGAGCAGCACGAAGTAGCGCGCGGGGAACACCAGCGTGAGGTACTGCAGCCACAGCGGCATGTTGCCGATCGCGTAGATCGCGCCCGACAGCAGGAACGAGGGCAGGAAGGTCGTGACCTGTACCAGCTGGCTCGCGAGCATCTGGTTGCCCGCGACGATGGAGAGCAGCGCCCCCTGGCACATGACGATGAGCAGGAACAGGGCCGAAACCCCCGTGATCGCCGCGATCGAGCCGCGCAGGGGGATGTCGAAGACGAACACGGCGGCCGCGATCGCGCCCAGGACGTCGACCATGCCCACGAAGAAATAGGGAATGAGCTTGCCCACCAGGAACTCCGCGCGGGTGAGCGGCGTGGTCCTCAGCATCACGATGTTGCCGAGCTCCATCTCGCGCGCCATGGTGAGCGCCGTCATGAGCGCGCCCACCACGGACATCACGAGCACGATCACGCCCGGCACGATCGCGTAGCGGCTCTCGTTGGACTCGTTGAACCAGGTGCGCGCATCGATCTCGATGTAGGGGCTCGCATTTGCCAGCGAGAGCGCGTAGCCGTTCACGAGGGCGAGGGCATAGTTGCGCACGAGGCGCGCGGTGTTCGCGTCGGTGCCGTCCAGGATCAGCTGGACGCGGGCGTTGCCGGCGCGAAGGTCGCGCGCATAGTCGCGCGGAATCACGAACGCGGCCCACACCTCGCCCTTCTGGATCGACTCGGCGAGCGCGTGGCGGTCGCGGTAGCGCGCGGCGACCTGGAAGGCGGGGCTCGCGCCGATGTGCGCGGCGAGATCCGTGGAGGCGAGGTCGCCCGCCTCCTGCAGGATGCCCACGGGCGCGGCCATGATGTCGAGCCGGATGGCGTAGCCGTAGAGGAACAGCATGATCGTGGGCATCAGGAACATGAGCGCGAGGCTGCGCGCGTCGCGCAGCAGGTGCCACGCCTCCTTGCGCGCCATGGCGCGAACGCTGGCCCACCTCATGGCGCGCGCTCGGCGGCGAGCAGGGCGACCACCACGTCCTCGAAATCGGGCGCGGCGACCTCCACGCGGTCGAGCGCCACGCCGGCGGCCGCCGCCCGCGCGGCGAGCGCGCGTGCCGCCTCGCCCGCGTCGCGTCCGGCGCGAAGCCGGGCCCGCAGCCTTCCGGCATGGGGCACGACCTCGAGGATGTCGTCGTCCTTCGCGAGCAACGGCAGCCACTCGGCGGTCCGCGGGGCGACCACTTCGAGGATCGGCGCATCGAGGCCGCGCGCGAGCAGGCCGTGAGGCGAATCGGTGGCGACGATGCGCCCGGCGTGCATCAGCGCGAGCCGGTCGCAGAAGAGCGCCTCGTCCATGTAGTGCGTCGTGATGAGCACGCCCACGCCGCCTTCGGCGAGCTCGTACACGAGCTCCCACAGCTCGCCGCGGGCCAGCGGATCGATGCCCGAGGTGGGTTCGTCGAGGAACAGCACCGCGGGCTCGTGCAGCAGGGCGGCGGCGACGGCGAGGCGCCGCTGGTGGCCGAGAGGAAGCGAGGCTGCGCGTTGGGCCGCGATGCGCGCGAGGTCGAGCCGCTTCATCGCCCATTCGATCCGCGCTGCGGTGCGCGCGGCGTCCAGGCCGTAGAGGCCTGCCTGCAGGCGCAGGTTCTCCACGACGGTGAGGTCGCCGTAGAGCGCGAAGCGCTGCGTCACATAGCCGATCCGCCCCCGGGCCGCGCGCGCGCGTCGAACCATGTCCACGCCGGCGATGCGGACGTCCCCGTCGGTCGGGGGAAGCGTTCCGCACAGCATGCGAATCGCCGTCGTCTTGCCGGCGCCGTTCGCGCCCAGCAGGCCGAAGACCTCGCCCTGGCGCACGGCGAGGTCGATCCCGGCCACGGCGACGAAATCGCCGAAGCGGCGCGTGAGGCCGTGCGCCTCAATGGCGAACGAGGCTTGCGGTCCCATTGTCGTTGCCGCCCGCCAGGGCCAGGTCGCGCAGCGCGATGTCGTGCAGGGAAGGGCGCTGCGCGCTCACCCGGAGTGCCGGCACGAGCTTTTCCACGGCGCCACGGAACGCGCTTTCGAGCTCCGGCCGCGTGAGCCACACCTTCAGCGTCCCGCCCACGGGAAAGACCAGCTTCACGGCGTCCATGGCGCGCACGTCCCGGCGTCTTGCGCGCGCCCCCTCGCCGCCCACCTCGAAGAATGCGGGCTCCACTTCGCTCACCAGCTCGAGGGGCGAGCCCACGCGCGCAAAGCGCCCGCGCACCAGCATCCCGACGCGGTCGCATCGCTCGGCCTCGTCCATGTTCGCCGTGGCGTAGACGATTCCCACGCCTTCGGCGCGCACCTGGTCGAGAAGCTGCCAGAAGGCGCGCCGCGACACGGGATCCACGCCGGTGGTGGGCTCGTCGAGGAACATGACCTTGGGGCGGCTCACGAGGGCGCAGGCGAGCGCGAGCTTCTGCATCATTCCGCCCGAAAGATTCCCGGCGCGCCGGCCGGCGAATTCGGCAAGGCCCGTGCGGCCGAGCAGGTCGGCGATCAGCGCGCGCGCCGTGGCGCGATCGAGCCCGTGCAGGTCGGCGAAGAACTGGAGGTTCTCGGCGACAGACAGGTCGGGGTACTGCCCGAAGGCCTGCGGCATGTACGCGATGCGGCTGCGCAGGCGCAGGTCGGTCGCGGGCAGCCCCAGCACCGTGACCGTCCCGCTCGCCGGCGAGAGCTGGCCGATGAGGACCTTCAGCAGCGCGCTCTTGCCCGCGCCGTCGGAACCGACGATGCCGAACACCTCGCCCGCGCGCAGCTCGAGGTCCAGGCCGTCGAGCACCGCGCGCGTCCCATACGCGAACGAGACCCCGCTCGCACGGACGAGCGGCTCGTCATTCATCGATCCACGGCAAGCCGCACGTCGGCCGGCATTCCGATCTTGAGGGCGCCCGCGGCGTCGTCCACCTCCACCTTGGCGCGGTAAACGAGGTCGACGCGCAGCGCTTTCGTCTCCACGGTCTTGGGCGTGAACTCCGCCTCGGGCGATATGAACGCCAGGCGGCCGTTGAAGACCCTGCCCGGGACGCCGTCCACCTGCACCTGCGCGGCCTGCCCGAGGCTGACCCGTGGCAGGTCTTTCTCGCCGAGGTACACGCGCACCCACGGACGGTCGAGCTCGGCGATGCGGAACACGGGCTGCCCCGCCGTGACGTTCTGTCCCTGCTCGGCGAGCCGCACGCTCACCACTCCCGCCACCGGGCTCACGAGCTTCGCGTAGGCAAGCTGCTGCTCGGCGGTCGCGGCGACGGCCTTTGCCGCGTCGAGGTCCGCCGCGGCTCGATCGATGTCTTCCTTGCGTGCACCCTCGCGAAGCAGCGAGAGGTTCTGGCGAGCCTGGTCCACCTTCGCGGCGGAGACGTCGACCAGGTCGTTCGCGCTGTCGAGCTGCTGGGGCGGGGCGAAATGGTCGGCGACGAGCTTTGCCGTGCGCTCCCTCTGCGACTGCGCGAGGGCGAGGTCGGCCTGCGCCTGCGTGAGCGCCGCCTCGGCCGCGCGGATTTCCTGCGCGCGCGATCCCGCCTTCAGCGCCGCGAGCGACTTCTCGGACGATGCCGACTGCGCGCGCGTTCGCGCCGAAGCGAGCTCGAGGTCGCGCGGATCGAGCTCGGCGAGGATATCGCCGGCCTTCACCGCGCGGCCTTCGTCGGTGCCGAGCCGCTGGATGCGCCCGCCCACCTGGAACGAGACGTCCACCTCGCGGGCATCCACGGTTCCGGACAGGGCCAGGACCTGCGCCTTGCGGTGCCCGTTCCACGGCCATGCGAAGTCGCAGCCGGAAATCGACGCCAGCGAGGCGGTGAGGACGAGCAGGATGATGGCGCGCATCGGGTGGTCTCTACGTCCGGGCGTCGATCTGCGCGGCGAGCTGCTGCAGCTCGTGCGAAACCTCCACCGGGTAAGGGGGCGCGGGGCCGAGCGCCCGCAGGGCATCGGGTAGCCGCATCATCTCGCTGCGCGCGTAGTCGCGAGCCTCTTCGAGGCTGATGCGCGGCTCGATCGGCTCGCCGCCTCGCATGACGGGCACCACGAGGGGCGCTCCGGCGCCATGGTCGTCGGCAAGCGTGAGCGTGTCGCCGCAGAAGCAGCCGTCGGCCGCGCGGCGGCGATAGACCTGCTTGCGCCCCGGCCACGTGGCCTTTCCCTCCGAGCGCTTGCGGCGCGGGATGCCGTCGTATTCCTGCAGCTTGTAGGCGCAATCGAGGAAGGGCGCGTCGGCGGAGGTGTTCATGCGCGTGCCGACGCCGTAGCCGCCGATGGGCGCGCCGGCGCGCTCCAGCTCGTCGATGCGACGCTCGTCCAGGTTGCCGCTCGCGAAGATGGTCACGCGGTGCAGGCCTTCGGCGTCGAGGATGGCGCGCACGCGCCGGGCGTGCTCGCCCAGATCGCCGCTGTCGATGCGAACGCCGCTCACCGGCACGCCGCGCTTGGCGAGTGCCGCCACCTTCGCGGCGGCGCGTTCCGTGTCGTAGGTGTCGATGAGGAGCATGGCGTTGCCCGGCTGGGAGCGCGCGAAGCATTCGAAGGCCTTTTCCTCGTCGTCGTGGGCCTGCACGTACGAATGCGCCATCGTGCCGTAAGCCGGGATGCCGAAGCGGCGCGACGCTTCGAGCGTGGCGGTGCCGCCGAACCCGGCGAGGTAGGAGGCGCGCGCCGAGAGCAATCCCGCCTCGGCCCCGTGCGCGCGGCGCAGGCCGAAGTCGACGAGAAGCTTGCCGGGAGCGGCGAGCGCGATGCGCGCCGCCTTGCTCGCGACGATCGTCTGGTAGTGGACGAGGTTCATCACGCGGGACTCGACGAGCTGCGCCTCGCGCAGCGGCGCGCGGATGCGCAGGATCGGCTCGTCGGGGAAGAACACGGTGCCTTCGCGCAGCGCGTCGAGATCCCCGGTGAAGCGCAGGTCCGCGAGCGATCGCACGAACCCGGGCGTGAAGCGCCCGCTCGCGGCGAGCCATGCGAGCTCGCCGGGAGAAAAGCGCAGCTGCGCGAGGTAGTCCACGACCTGCTCCAGCCCCGCGGCGAGGAGGAAGTTGCGCCCCTGCGGCAGGCGGCGCACGAACAGCTCGAACACCGCGGTCGCGTTCATGCCCTGGGCGTGGTAGGCCTGGAGCATGGTGAGCTCGTAGAGATCCGTGAGCAGCGTGCTGCAGGCCGCCGGCGGCTCGCGGACTTCGAGGCCGGGGGTCCTATCCATGGATCGCCTGCGCCGAATCGATGTCGGACCGCGCGATCGAAACCGCACCGGCGAGCCGCATCTCATGCATCGCCTTGCCGCCATCGCCCGGATGCGCGTCCACGGCCGCGATGGCGTCGGCCATGAGGAACACGGCATATCCGCGGCGCAAGGCGTCCAGCACCGTGGCCCGCACGCAATAGTCCGTCGCGAGCCCGCACACGAAGAGGCGGCGGATGCCGAGCCTGCGGAGCAGGGAATCGAGCCCGGTGCCGTCGAAGCCCGAATAGGCGTCGCGATCGGCATGCGTTGCCTTGGAGATGACCTGGACCGTGTTCTGCGCGGCGAGCGAGCCGGCGAGCGCCGCGCCGGGGGTGCCCTGCACGCAGTGCGCGGGCCACGGCCCGCCACGATCGCGGAAGGAGCAATGGCGCGCCGGATGCCAATCGCGCGTCGCGACCACCGGCAGGCCGAGATGCGCGAATCGCGTCACGCACTCCTCGACCACGGGCACGATCCGTTCGGCGCCGGGCACCGCGAGCGAACCGGTCACGAAGTCGTTCTGCACGTCGACCACGAGCAGCAGGTCGCCACGTCCCAGGCTCACGCTCATGAGACCAGCCTAAAGCGGAGCCCGGGCGCGCGCTTGATGGCCGTCAAGCGGCGTTCAGTTGATGGCGGTAGTCTGGCAAGCATGGATGCCGACGACGCCGGCGGCGGGGCGGGTTATGGCTATTTCGACCACGATGCCGATGTCGGCATCGTCGGCCGGGGACCGGATCTCGAGACGGCCTTCGTTTCCGCGGCCAAGGCGATGTTCGCGCTCTCCACCGACATCAAGACCGTGCGCGACAAGCAGCGCTTCGAGATCCAGTTCGAGGAGGAAGACATCGAGATCGCCCTCGTGCGCTGGCTGAACCTGCTGCTCGCGCATGCCGGCGACCGGCACCTGGCGCTCGGGCGCTTCTCCTTGCGGCGCGACGGCGCGCAATGGCGGGGCGAGGCCTGGGGCGAGCCGTGGCGCGACGGACTCGAGCGCGGCACCGAGCTGAAGGGTGCCACGCTCACGATGCTTCGCGTGGCGCGCGCCGACGGCGGGTGGGAAGCGCGCTGCGTCGTGGACGTCTGAAGCCATGGATCTCTCCGAGCTCTCCAGCATCGATCCGTGCACGTGGTCGTTGCCCGCCCGGCCGGGGCAGCGCGAGGTGCGCCTCTTCGCGAGTCGCGAGCTGGTCGAGGCGATGGACGACAAGGTGCTGGAGCAGATCGGCAACGTCGCGAAGCTTCCGGGCCTGGTGGGCTGCGCCATGGCGATGCCGGACGCGCACTGGGGCTATGGTTTCCCGATCGGCGGGGTGGCGGCCTTCGATGCGCAGGCCGGCGGCATCATCTCCGCCGGCGGCGTGGGCTTCGACATCTCGTGCGGGATCCGCTGCCTGCGCGTGGGGCTCGATCGCGCCGAGCTCATGCCCGCGCTGCGCAAGGTCTCCGACAGCCTCTTTCGCGACATTCCCGCGGGCGTCGGCGAGGGCGGCAACCTCAGCTTCACGACGCAGGAGCTCGACGCCATCCTCACGGGAGGCGCGCGCTGGGCGGTGGACCAGGGCTTCGGCGAGCCTGGCGACCTCGAGTACGTCGAGGAGCGCGGTTGCATGGCGGGCGCGGTCCCCGCGAACGTCTCGCCGCTCGCCAAGTCGCGCCAGCGCGGCGAGATGGGCACGCTCGGCTCGGGCAACCACTACCTCGAGGTGCAGTACGTCGAGCGCGTTCACGACGCCGAAGCCGCGGACGCGTTCGGGCTGCGCGAGGGGCAGGTGGTCGTGTCGATCCACTGCGGCTCGCGCGGCCTGGGCCACCAGGTCGGCACGGACTACCTCGTAAGCCTCGCGCAGGCCGCGAAGCGCCTGGGCATCGAGCTTCCCGACCGCGAGCTCGCGTGCGCGCCGATCCTGTCGCCGGAGGGCGAGCAGTACATCGGCGCGATGAACGCGGCGATGAACTGCGCGCTCGCCAACCGCCAGATCCTCACCCACCTTACGCGGCGGGTGCTGAACCACTACTTTCCCGGGGCCGCGGTGGAGACGCTCTTCGACGTCTCGCACAACACCTGCAAGGCGGAGATGCACGAGGTGAAGGGGCGCATGCGCCTGCTTCACGTGCATCGCAAGGGCGCCACGCGCGCCTTCGGCCCAGGGCATCCCGAGGTGCCCGCCCGCTATCGCGCGGTGGGGCAGCCGGTGATCATCGGGGGCAGCATGGGCACGGGCTCCTACGTCCTCGCGGGCAGCGCGACCAGCGAGGCGCGCGCGTGGAGCTCGGCGAGCCACGGGGCAGGCCGGGCGATGAGCCGCCACAAGGCGCTCGCGCGATGGAACGGCCGCGAGCTCGTGGACCAGCTCGCGGCGCAGGGCATCCTCGTGCGCACGCGCTCGATGCGCGGCGCGGCCGAGGAAGCGCCGGGGGCCTACAAGGACCTCGAGGCGGTTGCGTGGGCGACCGAGGCGGCGGGGCTCGCACGGCGCGTGGCGGCCTTGCGGCCGCTCACGTGCATCAAGGGCTGACGGGCATGCCCTGGACCCTGGACGACTATCCGGCCTCCATGCGTGGGCTTCCCGAGCCGGTGCGCGAGAAAGCCATCGAGATCGCCAACGCGCTGCTGCGCGAAGGCTATGACGACGGGCGTGCGATCCGCATCGCGATCGCAAAGGCGTGGGAATGGTCCGGGCGGCATCTGCACTGATCGCGGCGTTCTTCGCCGCATTGGCGTTCGCGGCGGGCGCGCCCGTCGAGGGCGAGCTCGTGATCATCACGCCCGTGGGCAAGAACCTGTCGGATGCGGTCATCGCGGAGTTCCGCAAGGAGGCGATGCGCCGCTGGAACCTGGATGTGAAGGTGAGCGCGCTGTCCACCGGCACGCCGACCGCCTACGGCCAGATCCTCGAGTGGAACGGCCACCCGCAGGCCGACCTCTTCTGGGGCGGGGAGGGCGGGATCTTCGACAAGCTCGCCGATCGTGGCCTGCTGGCGCCGCTCGCCTTGCCCGCGGGGGCCGCCGACGGCATTCCCGCCGAGCTCGGCGCGCCGCGCCCGGTGCGGCTCAAGGATCCGAAGGGATTCTGGGTCGGCACGGTGCTCGAATCGACCGGCATCGCCTATCACCCGCGGCTTCTCGAGCGCCTGCACGTGGCGCCGCCCAGGGACTGGGACGACCTGCTGGATCCGAAGCTCGCCGGCCAGGTCGTGCAGGCGGCGCCGACGCGCTCGTCGGCGAGCCATTCCGCCTACGAGGTGATCCTGCAGCGCGACGGCGAACGCGCGGGATGGGAGAAGCTCGAGCGCCTCGCCGCGAACACCGGCATGTTCGCCGCGCGCAGCCGCGACGTGCCCTCGCTCGTCGCGAAGGGCGAGTTCGCCGTGGGCTTCGCCGTCCCGAGCTATTTCGCGTTCGAGGAGCGCCTCGCCGGCTTCGATATCCGCTACGTGGCGCCCGCCACCGCGTGGATCACGCCGGGGCCGACCGCGATCCTCGCCGGGGCGCGGCACCCGAACGCCGCGCGCGCGTTCGTGGAGTTCCTGCTTTCCGAGCGCGGGCAGGCGCTCGCGATGGAGCACGGCATGCTGCCGATCTTCCCGCGCTTGCGCCTGCAGGGCCCCCCGGGATCGACGGCGGAGTTCGCCGTCCAGTTCAACGGCGGCGTGCGCTCGTACTTCGAGCGGCCGGTGCGCAGCGTGTACGACGAGGACGTCGCGCGGCAGCGCTACGAGGAAGTGAATGCGGAGTTCCGCCGGAGGATCGAGACGAAGCAGCGCTGAAAGCGCGGGCTACGCGAGCTTGGCGCGCAGGTACGCTACCCAATCGTCGAGCGTGCGCAGCTTCCCGTAGTCGGCCTCGGGAATGTCGACGTGCAGCTTCTCGTGCACGCCGATGATGACCTTCAGCCAATCCATCGAGTCGAGGTCCACTTGGTCGCGCAGCGGCCGCGAGGAGGTTAGCTCGCCTTCCTCGATCTCCGGCGCGATCGAGCGGATGATCGCCACGACCTTCGCCCTCACGTCGTCGTCGTTCACAGTTCCTCCGGATGCTGGAGGCGCTCGCGCAGCTCCGCGAGGAAGCGGGCGCCACGCAGGCCGTCGCTCACGCGATGGTCGGCGGCGAGGGTGGCCGTGACGAGCGGCATCGCGCGCACGTTGCCCTCGTCGACCCACGGCCGGCTCGAGAGGCGGCCGAAACCCACCAGCGCCACCTGCGGCGGATAGATCACGCCGTGCACGGCCTCCACGCCGGACTCGCCGAGGTTGGTGACCGTGATCGTCGGATCCGACATCTCGGAGCTGCGCAGGGAGCCTGCGCGCGCCCTCGACACGACGTCCGAGAGGTCGCGCATCAGCTGGCCCAGGTCCTTGCGGTCCACGTCGTGGATCGCGGGCGCGATGAGGCCGCCCTCGCGGATGGAAATCGCCACGCCGATGTGGATGGCCTGCGACGCGACGAACGCGCCGTCCCGCCAGAAGCCGTTCAGCTCGGGCGCCTTCGCGAGCGCCCGGGCGACCGCCTTGAGCTGCACCACGCCCATGAGGAGGCGCTCGGTCACGGGCCGCTTCGCATTCTCGGCGGCGAGCCATTCGACGGCGCGCGCCATGGGAATCGTCTCGGCCAGGTAGTAGTGCGGAATCTCGCGCTTGGAGCGGCTCATCGCCGCGCCGATGGCGCGGCGCATCTCGGCCGCGCGATCGGCGGGTTTCGCGCCCTGGGCTGCCCTCTCGACGTCTTCGACCGTGACCGCGCCTTGCGGTCCGCTGCCCGCGATCTTCTCGACGTCGACGGCGAGCTCCTTGGCCCGGGCGCGCGCCGCGGGCGACACGGCCTTGCGGGCGGGCGAGGGCGGCGCCGGCGTGGGCTTGGCGGCCGGGGCTGGCGCAGCCGGCTTCGCACGAGGCGCGGGCGCGGCCTCGCCGGGGGCGAGGAGGGTGGCGATCACCGTGCCGACGGGCACCGTGTCGCCGACGGGCACCAGGAGCTCGTGAACGCGCCCTTCGTCCCAGCTTTCGACGTCCACGGCCGCCTTGGTCGTGTCCACGATGGCGATGATGTCGCCGCGCTTGACCCCATCGCCCGGCTTCACCTTCCACTCGAGGAGCTTGCCCTCCTCCATCTCGGCGCCCATGGCGGGCAGCTTCACCTCGATCATCCGGCTGCCCGTCCCAGCATCGAGTTCACGGCGGCGACGATCTTCTCCGGCTGCGGCAGCGCCGCGTCCTCGAGATGCTTGGCGTACGGAATGGGAACCTCCTCGCTGCACACGCGCGCGAGCGGCGCGTCGAGATCGTAGAACGCCTGCTCGGCGATGCGCGCCATCACCTCGGCGGCGAGGCTGCCGCTGCGCCAGGTTTCGTCCACGACCAGGGCGCGCCGGCACTTGCGCACCGAGGCGAGGATGGTCTCGTCGTCCAGCGGGCGCAGCACGCGGAGGTCGACGACTTCCGCCTCGATTCCCTCGCGGGCGAGCTGCTCCGCGGCCTGCAGGGTCTTGGGCATGGAGCCGCCGTAGGAAATGAGGCACACGTCGCGTCCTTCGCGGCGAACGGCGGCCGAATGAATGTCGGGGTTGCGCGCGTCCGGCAGGTCGCCTTCCAGGTTGTAGAGCTGCACGTGCTCGAAGATCACGACCGGGTCGGGATGGGCGAGCGCCGCGGCGAGCATGTCGCGCGCGTCGGCAGGCGTCGCGGGCGCGAGCACGGTGAGGCCGGGGATGCTGGCGTACCAGTTCTCGAAGCTGTGCGAATGCTGCGCGGCGACCTGGCGCCCCGCGCCGGTCGCCATGCGGATCACGAGTGGAACCGAGAACTGCCCGCCCGACATGTGGCGGTAGAGCGCGGCGTTGTTCACGATCTGGTCGAGGGCGAGGAGGCTGAAGTTCACCGTCATCACCTCGACGATCGGGCGCATCCCGCCCAGGGCCGCGCCCACGCCGGCGCCCACGAACGCGAGCTCCGAGAGCGGCGCGTCGCGCACGCGCTCCGGGCCGAACTCCTCGAGCAGGCCCTTGGTGACGGCGTAGGTGCCGCCGTACCGCCCCACGTCTTCTCCCATGAGGAACACGCGCGGATCGGAGGCGAGCGCCTCGCGGTGCGCCTGGCGCAGGGCCTCGCGGTAGCTGGTGACGCTCATCGCGGCGCCGCCCCGGTGGAAACGTCCTGCAGGAGCGTCTCGACCGGTTCCCAGGTTCCGTTCTCCGCGTAGGCGACGGCGTCCCCCACTTCCTTGGCGACCTCGCGGTCCATCGCCAGGAACTCGTCCTCGGTGAGCTTGCCCTCGGCCTTGAGGCGAGCGCTGAACGTGTGCAGCGGCCCGCGCGCCTTCCACGCCTCGATCTCGCGCTTGTCGCGGTAGAGCTCGGGGTCGAACATCGAGTGCGCGCGGAAGCGGTAGGTCTGGAACTCGACGAAGCAGGGCCCGGCCGCTTCGCGCACGTGGCGCGCCGCGCCCTTCGTCACCTCATGCACCGCCACCGCGTCCTGCCCGTCGACGCGCAGCGTGCGCATGCCGTAGGAAGCGGCCTTCGTGCACAGGTCGGTTTGCGACTCGTAGCGCTCGATCGCCGTGCCCATGGCGTAGAAGTTGTTCTCGCAGCAGAAGAGCACCGGCAGCTTCCACAGCGCGGCGAGGTTCATGGACTCGTGGAACGCGCCTTCGGCGACCGCGCCGTCGCCGAAGAAGCACGCGGTCACGGCGCTGCGGCCCTGCATGCGGTCGGCGAGCGCGAGGCCCACCGCGAGCGGGAGCCCGCCGCCGACGATCGCGTTGCCGCCGTAGAAGCGGTGCTTGGCGTCGAAGAGGTGCATCGAGCCGCCGCGCCCATGGGAGCAGCCTTCGTGCTTGCCGTACATCTCGGCCATGATCGAGCGCATCGGCACGCCGCGCAGCAGGGCGTGGCCGTGCTCGCGGTAAGTGGCGACGATGTTGTCCTCGGGCCGCAGCGCGCGCATGGCGCCCGCGGCGACGGCCTCCTCGCCGATGTAGAGGTGCAGGAAGCCGCGGATCTTGCCCTCGCCGTAGAGCTGCGCGCTGCGCTCCTCGAGCCGGCGGATGCGCAGCATGTCGCGCAGCAGGTCGATGGAGAGCTCCTTCGCGTAGGGGACGGGGCCGGCAGGGGGAGGGGCGATGCTCACATCTTCTCCAGCGTCGAGGTGTCGCCTTCCGGGAGTCCCAGCTCGCGCGCCTTGAGCAGGCGCCGCATGATCTTGCCGCTGCGCGTCTTCGGAAGCCCCTGCTCGAACGCGATCTCCTTGGGGGCGACGGCGGCGCCCAGGCGCTTGCGCGCATGGCCCAGCAGCTCGAGGCGCAGCTCCTCGGACGGGGCGAAGCCCTTCTTCAGCGAGACGAAGGCCTTCACGACCTCGCCCACGACGGGATCGGGCTTGCCGATCACGCCCGCCTCGGCGACCGCGGGATGCTCCATCAGCACGCTTTCCACCTCGAAGGGCCCGATGAGGTGGCCCGCGGACTTGATCACGTCGTCGGCGCGGCCCACGAACCAGTAGTAGCCGTCGGCGTCGCGCTTCGCGAGGTCGCCGGTGAGGTAGAGGTCGCCCGCGAAGCACTTGCGGTAGCGCTCCTCCAGGCCGAGGTAGCCGCGGAACATCGCGGGCCAGCCGCTCTTCAGCGCGAGCTCGCCTTCGACGTCGGGCTTGTCGACGATGTGCACGCTGCCGTCCTCGTGGCGCTCGACGACGAACGCCTCCACGCCCGGGAGCGGCTTGCCCATCGAGCCCGGCTTGATGTCCATCGCGGGCGTGTTCGCGATCATGATCCCGCCGGTCTCGGTCTGCCACCAGTTGTCGTGGATCGGCAGGCCCAGCACGTCGTTGCCCCACCACACGGCTTCCGGGTTGAGCGGCTCTCCCACGCTCGCGACGAAGCGCAGCTTCGGGAAGCGGTGCGCGCGCGCGAGCTCGGGGCCGGCCTTCATCAGCATGCGGATCGCGGTGGGCGCCGTGTACCAGACGCTCACCGACTGCTCCTCGAGGATCCGGTACCAGCGCTCCGCGTCGAAATCGGCCTCGTCCACGATGCTGGTCACGCCGTGCAGCAGCGGCGCCACGATGCCGTAGGACGTTCCCGTCACCCATCCCGGATCGGCCGTGCACCAGAAGACGTCGTCGCGATGCAGGTCGAGCGCGTACTTGCCGGTGGCGTAGTGCATCACCGCCGCGCCGTGGACGTGGATGGCGCCTTTCGGCGTTCCCGTCGTGCCGCTGGTGAAGTGCAGGAACGAGCCGTCGTCGGGGCGCGTGGGCTCGACCTCGAATGCGTCGCAAGCCTCCGCCATCATGAGGTCGAGGGATTCGCCGGTGATGAGCACGTGGCGCAGCGAGGGCAGCGACGGCGCGATCTTCTCCACCTTGCGGCGGAAGAACGATTCGGTCGTGAGCACGGCATTGGCGTTGCCGATCTCCATGCGCATGCGCACCGGCTCCGGCCCGAAGGCGGAGAAGAGCGGGCACACCACCAGCCCGGCCTTGAGCGCGCCCAGGACGCCGACATAGAGCTCGGGCGTGCGCTCGCACAGCACGAAGAGCCGGTCGCCCTTCGCAAGTCCCAGTCCCTCGCGCAGCACGTTGGCGAAGCGGTTGGTGCGGCGGCGAAGCTCTTCGTAGGTGATGTCCACCGGCGCGCCGTCGCGCGGCAGCCAGCGAATCGCCACGTGATCGCCGTGCCCGTGCAGCACGTGCCGGTCCACGGCCTCGTAAGCGATGTTGAGCGCGCCGCCCGGCAAGCCATCCAGCTCGCGCGCGCAATCGCTCCAGGAGAAGCGTGAGCGCACGCCGTCGATGGCGGGCAGGTTCGGCGCCACGGCGAGGCGCGTCGGGTCCTTGCGGATGAGCGAAGGTCTCATGGGTTATCCCACCGTGGCGGGCGCCGGCGCCTGCGCGGCCGGTGTCGCACCGGCCGCCGGCTTGACCCCGTTCGAGGCGAAGATGGCATCGCACAGGCGCTGCAGCATCGGCACGCCGCGAATTTCGGTCTCGAACAGGGGCACGATGGCGCGGACGCTGTCGTCGAACTCGCGCCAGATCGTCTTCATGTGCTCCTGCTGCATGGCCACGCGGTTGCGCACGAATTCGGCGGCGTTCGCGCCGACCGCCGCGGGATCGATGACCATGTTGACCAGGACGCCCCCCACGGGAATGCCGAAGTCCTTGAACCACTGGATGAAGCGCGTGACCACCGCGATGGGCAGGGCCTCCGGCAGCGTCACGAAGAAGAACGCCGTGAGCTTCGGGTCGGTGAGGAGCACCCGCGCGTGCTCCATGCGGTCGCGGAACGACACCAGGTACTCCATCAGCGGATCCGCCTCCTTCTTCTTGGTGAAGGAGAGCAGCTCGCGCAGGGTGCGCGCCTCCTCGCGGCTCTTCATCATCTTGTTGACCCACAGCGCGTATACCTTCGACATGCCGAGCAGGCGCCGCGCGTTGGCGGTGGGCGCGGTGTCGAAGACGTAGACGTCGTACTCGTCCTGGAACATGAGGTCGATCATGTTCTCGAACATCGCCGACTCCTCGAACGCGGGGTTCATCGTCGCGGTCTCGACGAACTCGTCGGCCTTGGTGGTGATGTCGGCGAACTTGAGGAACCAGCGGATCTTCTCGCGGATCTGCACCTTGCTGCGCTCGATGGTCTCCTTGGTCTCGATCTCGTAGGCCCAGAGGTTCGGCACGCCCTCGATGGCGACCTTCTTGCCGAGCACGTCCTGGCCAAGCAGGCTCGTGAGGCTGTGGACCGGGTTCGTGGAGGCGAGCAGCGCGCGGCGCCCCTGGCGGGCGAGCCCGATGGCCACGGCGGCGGCGAAGACGGTCTTGCCCACGCCGCCCTTGCCGCCGAAGAAGAGGTACTTCAGCGTCGGGTGCGCGGCGAGGTGCCGGCCCATCGGAACCGTGGTTGGTGGCATCGTGATGTCTGGCATGGGGCCTCCGCTAGGCGAACATGGTGTCGGCCAGCTTCTCGATCATCGGCAACCCGGTGACGTCGCGTTCCATCTCGGGCACCCGCGCCAGCACCTGGTCGCCCAGGGCGGTGCGCACGCCTTCCAGGTTCTGGTCCTGCATCGCGATGCGCCGGCGCAGGTATTCCGGGATGTTCTGCCCCAGCAGCTCGTGCGGGATGACGCGGTTGACCACGTAGCCGGCGACCGGCACGTCGAACTGCGCGAACATCTTCGCCGCCTTGCGCGTGTCGTCGAGGACGCCGGCCTCCGGGATCACCACGAAGAAGAAGGCGGTCTTCGCCTTGTCGGTGAGGATCCCTGCCGACGTGTTGATGCGGTTCTTGATGTACAGCAGCTCCTGGAGGATCTGGTCCTGCTCGGTGACCTTCTCCCGCCGGATGCGGCTCACCATCTCCTCGTACTCGCGCATCTCCTCGCGCAGCTTGGTGACCTTGTTGATCCACTCGTCGTAGACCTTCGCCATGGACAGGTAGTAGAGCGCGTGCCCGAGGGGGACGAGGTCGTAGATGTAGTAGTCGTAGTCGCCCTTCATGACCACGTCCACCACCGCGTCGAACATGGCGCTTTCCTCCATGGCCGGCTCGGCGCTCGCCGCCTGGATGTAGTTCTCGATCTCCTCGGGCACCTCGGGCAGGCCGTACATGTCGAGGATCTTCTGCCGGATCTCCTGCTGGTATGCGCGGATGTGGCTGTCGGCGTCGATTTCCTGGGCCCAGAGGTTGTCCATGATCGGCACGGCGCCCTTGCCGAAGATGTCCTTCTTGAAGATGTCGGTGAGGGAGGCCTGCGGGTCGACGGAGAAGACGAGCACCTTCTTGCCGTGGCTCGCGAGCCAGTACGCGGCTGCCGCGGAGAACGTGGTCTTTCCGACCCCGCCGCCGCCGCCGAACATGATGTAGCGGCGCTCCGGGTGCTGCAGGAATGTTTCCTTGAATCCCATCGTCGCCTCCTAGAACATCGCGTCCGCGACGTCCTTCTCGCGCAACATGCGCCGTTTCCACGTCGCGATCTGCGGCACCACGTAGGGCAGCAGCCGCAGGCTGTAGTAGGGCGGCAGGATCGGGATGCCGAGCAGGTCGCCCATCGTGATGAGGATGAAGAGGTGCTCCATCGAGGCGCGCGTGCGCAGGGCCGCGCGGCTCATGTCGTGCGCGGCCATGCCGTACACGGTGTCGCGGATGTTCTGCCAGAGCTTCGCCGCCGCCGAGGCCTTCTCTTGTTCGGTCATGGCATGTTTCCTTTCATACGCCGTGCAGGTGGTGCTCGTGGTCGCTGCCGAGCTCGCGCTCGCGCAGCAGGCTTCGCTTCCACGTCTCGACCTGCGGGACTACAAAGGGCAGGAGCCGCAGCCCGTAGTAGGGCGGCAGGATCGGCACGCCCAGCATGTCGCCGAAGATGCCGAGCATGAAGAGCCTCTCCATCGTGGCGCGCAGCTCCAGGGCCTGCTGCGCGATCTCGTAGCCGGAAAGCCCGTACAGGAATTCGCGCATTGCGCCCCTCCAGCCGGGCGCGGCGCGCGTGCTATCGTCGCGTCCACCATGACGGAGCTCATCGGTGTCGTCGCCGTAGTGGCCGTCGCCTGGTTTGCGGCCGGCACGATCTGGAACGTCCATGCCGGGCGCAGCCTCATGCGCTGGATGCAGGATGGCCTTCCGGTCCTGGGCAGCCGCACGACCGTGCGCTGGCTGGGCTCCACCGCGGCCGAGATGGCGATCGGCGAGGCCCGCGCCCCGTTCGCCGCCGTGACGCTCGTGATCTTCCTCGAGCCCCGCGACCTGCCCTGGTGGCCGCTCAGCCGCGCCCGCGGCCGCAGGGACACGCTCATCGTTCGCGGCGTCCTTCGCCGCGTTCCCGCCGTCGAGCTCGAGGCGCTCGATCCCGCGAGCTGGTCCGGCCGCGATGCACTGGCCCGCCTGCCTGCCGGGTGGGCGGTGCGCGAGGACCCGGGGCGCGGCGACCTCGTCATCCATCACGAGGGCGCTACGGCCCTCGAGCGCGCCACTGCGCTGACCGGGCTCGGGGCTCGCGCCGGGTTGCAGGTGCGGCGCCTCTCCGTGCGCCGCACCGAGCCCCACTTCCAGCTCCACATCGCCCTTCCCGACATCGGCAAGCCCGCGCCCCAGTTCTTCGAGGCGCTGCGTGTCCTTGCCGAAGCCGCGGTGAGCTGACACGATCCGCCCGCCTATGCGTGCGCCGGCGGCGGTCCGGGCGTGCGCACGATCACGGGAGCCGGTTCCGGGGCCTTGGTCGTCGCGCCGTGGCGCATGTACGCCTTGTACCCGTCCCAACCGATGATCAAGGCGGCGAAGAACAGCAGTGCGGAGACCGCGATCATGGCCCACGCGCCCGCCACCGGCAGCCCCGACATCTTCTCGTTCGCCGCGATCGTCACGTAGAGGTTGCGTGCCGTGACCGCCGTGGCCGCGAGCGTGGTCACGTACATGAACACCATCGGAACGACCACGAACGCGGGATTGCGCTTCTCGGACTTGAGCCACACCGCCACCACGAGCAGGCTCAACGCCGCCATCAGCTGGTTGGACGCGCCGAACATCTGCCAGAGGTAGACCCACGTGCCGGTGAGCACCAGCGCGAGCGTGAGCCCCATGGAGATCAGGCTCGCCACGTGCATGTTGCGCACCAGGGGAACGGCGTCGCCGACCCACTCGGCGAGCGTCACGCGCATGACGCGGAAGACGAGCTGCGTGACCGTGAGCACGATCAGCACGAACGTGCCGAAGCCCAGCGCCGTGCCGAGCGTCTCGGGGATGAGCCCGAAGGTCCCCGCATACACGAGCTTGCCCACGCCGACCGCGAAGCGGCCGCCGCCGCCGCCCGCGCCGGCGATGGAAACCGCCGTGAGGGAGAGGAGCGCCAGGGCGTTCTCGCCGAACATCGCGCCGGCGCCCACGGGCAGCGCGTCGGTCTCGTACTCGAGCTGGCGCGCGGTGCCTACCGAGCCCACCAGGGCATGCCAGCCGGAGATCGCGCCGCACGCGATGGTCACGAAGAGCATCGGCCAGAGCGGCTGCCATGCCTTCGCCGGGTCGATCGCGAAGCCGAGGTCCTTGAAGGCCGGGAGCGCAAACGCGCCGATGAGGTTGCCGGCCGCATCTTTGGTCTCCAGCAGCGGCGCCACGACCATGCCGAGCGCGCTCAGCAGGATGGTGATCGACGTGATCCAGAAGCCGATGTAGTTGACGGGCTGCGCAAAGCGCCAGATCGGCAGGTTCGCGCCGAGGTAGCTGAACGCGAACAGGAACACCGTCCACAGCAGGTAGTTCGGCAGCGTCTTCAGCTGCCCGGTGGCCGAGTCGTACGCGGGCGTGGTGGGACGCTTGCCGTCCTTGCCGGGCGCCGGGATCCTCGGGTCGGACAACGTCGGATCCTCGACTGCGAAGATGCTCCGGTTGTCGTTGAGGCTGTCCACCGCGTTGTTCAGCTGCACCACGGTGGCCGCCACGGGACCGTTCACCAACGCGCCTTTCGCGTCGCGGTGCTGGCCCCACGGGCCCGCCGCCATGCCGAACAGGGTGATCGCGACGACGAGGACGGTCACGCCCATGATCCCCATCTTCCACCGGTACATCATCTGGCCCGCGAGCAGGCCCATCAGGGCGAGCATCACGATGCCGAGCGGCACGTCGGGACGCGCGGAAAGGATCGCCGCGAGGATGCCGATGAAGGCGCCGGCGAGCAGCATCAGGTAGAAGAAGATGAAGACGAAGAGGATCGTGCGTGTGCGCGGGGCGATCAGCTTGTGCGCGATCGCCGAGAGGCTGTTGCCGTCGTTGCGCACCGCCACCATGATGGCGGAGTAGTCGCTGACCCAGCCGATGAAGCTCACGCCCAGGACCAGCCATGCGAGCGACGGCGACCAGCCCCACAGGTTGGCGGCGGTGATCGGCCCGACGATGGGTCCTGCCGCCGCGATCGCCTTGAAGTGGTATCCGAACAGCACGTTGCGGCTGGTCGGCATGAAGTCGACCCCATCCATGTACATGCGCGCGGGCGTCGCCCTGCGCGGATCGGACTGGATGATGTCGCGATCGATGTACGTAGCGTAGAAGCGGTAGGCGAAATACGTGGTCAGCACGCCGACCAGGACGATCCACAGCGTATTCATGACTAACTCCTTCCTCGCGGGCCGTGGACGCGGCGCAAGGAGGCAGGGAAAAGATGCCCGGCGCGAACGCCGGTGCAGGTGTGCCCAAGCCGGAAAGCCGCGGCCACCCTTACCAGCACATTATTTGCTTTCGATCCGCTCGCTTGTTGACCCCCATCAAGAGGGGCCACCAAAAGGGCGTCCGGACCGGGCGGCGGCGCCGGTTGATGCGTGTCAATCCGGCTCCTGCCATGGCGGCCACAATCGAATCCAAAGGGCATCCGCCCGAAGAGGAAAGTCATGGCCATCGGAGAGATCTGCAGCCGCATCGTGATCTTCGTCGGACGCAACGAAAGCGTGGGCGAGGCCGCGCGCCTCATGCGCGAGAACCATATCGGCAGCCTGGTGGTCGTGGAGCGAGGACCCCAGGGGCCCATGCCGGTCGGCATGATCACCGACCGCGACATCGCGGTCGGAGCGGTGGCTGCGGGCGTTGATTCGGAGCGCACGCCGGTCGAAGCGGTGATGCGGCCAGGCGTGTCCTGCGTACGGGAATCCGAGGGCGTCGGTCGCGCCGTGGAGCTGATGCGCGCCGGGGGCGTGCGCCGTCTCCCCGTGGTGGACGCAAGCGGCGTTCTTGTCGGGCTGGTTGCCGCGGACGACCTGATCGAAGTGCTTGCCGCGGAGATGCAGGGGCTCGCGGGCATGCTCACGCGGGAGACGCGCCGCGAGCGCGAAGAGCGGCGCGCGGCGGCGGCGTGAGCGGCGTGGCCCGGATGCCATGAGCGTCCGCGCACGACGAACATGAACGATTTGCGGCGGGCCGCGGGCCCCGAGCTGTTCCGGCGGTGCGACCCGCAGCAGCTTGCGTTCGCCACGACGGCCGAGCTCGAGCCCACGGTGCGCGCGCCCGGCCAGGAGCGTGCGGCGCAAGCGCTCGCCGTCGGCATTGGCGTTCCGGGTCCCGACCACAACGTATTCGTCATGGGGCCCGGAGGCGTGGGCCGGCACACGCTGGTGCGCAGCGCGCTCGCCGAGCAGGCCTCGCGCGGGCCGGCGCCGTCCGACTGGGTCTACCTGAACAACTTCGCGGCGCCCGACCAGCCGATTGCCGTCGAGCTGCCCGCCGGTCGCGGCGCGGCCTTGCGCGATGAAATGGCGCGCATCGTCGCCGAGCTGCGCACCGCGATCCCGGCCATCTTCGAGGGCGAGGAGTATGCGCAGCGCGTCGAGAAGATCGACCGCGAGTTCGCGCAGCGCCGCGACAACGCCATCGCCGGGATCGCGGAGCAGGCCCAGGCGCGCGGCCTGCTGCTCGTGCGCACGCCGGCGGGCTACGCGTTCACGCCGGCGAAGGAGGGCGAGATCATCCCGCCCGAGACGTTCAGCGCGCTGCCCGAGGAGGAGCGTGCGCGCATCGCCGCAGCGATCGAAGAGCTCGAGGCGCAGATGGAAAAGGCGCTGCGCGATGCGATGCGCGGCCGCAAGGAGCGCGCGGAACGCGTTCGCGAGCTCGACGGCCAGATGGTCGTCCTCGCCGTGGGCCACTTCTTCGACGACCTCGAGCGCCGGCATGCCGGCAACGCGGGGGTCACGGCGTACCTGGAGGCGGTGCGCCGCGACACGCTGGAGAACGCCGACCTTTTCAGGCGCCCGGCCGAGGGGCCCTTCGGCGAGGGATCCGCCGAGCGGCGGCTGGGCCGCTACGAGGTCAATGTCGTTGTCGACCGTGGAGCTGCCTCGAAGCCGGAAGTCGTCTTCTGCGACCACCCGACCTACGCCAACCTGCTGGGGCGCATCGAGCACATCCATCAGCTGGGCACGCTGGTCACGGATTTCACGCTCATCAAGGGCGGCGCGCTGCACCGCGCCAACGGCGGCTACCTCGTCGTGGACGCGCACGCGATCCTCACGCAGCCCTTCGCATGGGACGCGCTCAAGCGCGCCCTTACGCGGCGCGAGGCGCGCATCGAGCCCGTGAGCGAGCTCTGGGGCCTCGCCACGACGGTGTCGCTCCAGCCCGCGCCGATTCCTCTCGCCGTGAAGGTGGTGATGATCGGCGAGCGCCGGCTCTACTACCTCCTGCAGGAGCTCGATCCCGATTTCCCGCGCCTGTTCAAGGTCGTTTGCGATTTCGACGACGACATGGAGCGCGATGCCGCGTCATGCCTGGGCTACGCGCGCACGATCGCCGCGCTGTGCCGGGCCGCCTCGCTGCTGCCGCTCGATCGCGCCGCCGTGGCGCGGCTCATCGAGGAGGCCTCGCGGCGTGCGAGCGATGCGCGCAAGCTTTCGGCCGACCTCGCGACGCTCGACCGGCTGCTGCGCGAATCCGACTGGCTCGCACGCGAGGCGGGCGCGCAGGTGACGACCGCGGGGCATGTGGCGGCCGCGGTCCAGGGGCAGCGCGAGCGCGCCGGGCGCCTGCGGCGGCGCATGCTCGAGGACATCGGCCGCGGCACCGTGCTGATCGACACTGCCGGCGCCAAGACCGGGCAGGTGAACGGCCTTGCGGTGGTGCCGCTGACCGAGCTTCCCTTCGCGGAGCCCGTGCGCGTCACCGCCACGGCGCGCGTTGGCGAAGGCCACGTCGTGGACATCCAGCGCGAGTCGCACCTGGGCGGCAACATCCACTCCAAGGGCGTGCTGATCCTCTCGCAGCTGATCGGCGCGAAGTATTCGGCGAACCGGCCGCTCTCCCTCTCGGCGAGCCTGGTGTTCGAGCAGACCTACGGGCCCGTGGAAGGAGACAGCGCGTCGCTCGCCGAGCTGTGCGCGCTCCTCTCCGCGCTCGCGCAATTGCCCGTTCGCCAGTCGTTTGCCGTGACCGGCTCGGTGAACCAGCTGGGCGAGGTCCAGGCGGTGGGCGCGGTCAACGAGAAGATCGAGGGATTCTTCGAGGTCTGCCGCGAGCGCGGCCTTACCGGCGAGCAGGGCGTGATCATCCCCGTGGCCAACGTGGAGCACCTGATGCTGCGCGAAGAAGTGGTCGCCGCGGCCGAGGCGGGGCTGTTCGCCGTGCATCCGGTGAGCACCGTGGACGAGGCCATGGAGCTGCTCACCGGCGTTCGCGCGGGAGATGCCGCCGCCGCGGGGGCCGACGGCGCACGCACGGTCAACGGACGCGTTGCCCGGCGCCTGCTCGAGTTCTCGCGCGCGCGTGCCGCGCCGGCCCGAATCGAGGTCTCGCGCAAGCCCCTGCGGCGGCGTTGAGGCCCGCCGGGCCGCGCGGCGTTTTTTGAGACAATGGCTCCCCTCGAATTCATTGGTGCGGAGCCCGCAATGCTGATCGGCGTCCCGAAGGAGATCAAGGAACAGGAATACCGCGTCGGATTGACGCCCGCGAGCGTGCGTGAGGCGGTCTCTCACGGCCATCGCGTGCTCGTCGAGAGCGGCGCCGGCGCGGGCATTGGCGCCAAGGACGCCGACTACACCACCGCGGGGGCTGAGATCGCGCCCGATGCCCCGGCCGTATTCGCGCAGGCGCAGATGATCGTCAAGGTGAAGGAACCCCAGGCGGCCGAGCGCAAGCGGCTGCACGCGGGCCAGGTGCTGTTCACCTACCTGCACCTGGCTCCCGATCCCGAGCAGGCGCGCGACCTCGTCGCGAGCGGCGCGGTCTGCATCGCCTACGAGACCATCACCGCGCCGGGCGGCGGGCTTCCGCTGCTCGCTCCGATGTCGGAAGTGGCCGGCCGCATGGCGGTGCAGGCCGGTGCCCATTGCCTGGAGAAGACGCAGGGCGGGATGGGCATCCTCCTGGGCGGCGTGGCGGGCGTGCCCCCGGCGAAGATCGTGATCCTCGGCGCGGGCGTCGTCGGCTCCAACGCGGCGCTGATCGCGGTGGGAAGCGGGGCGCACGTCGTCGTGCTCGACCGCAACCTCGACAAGCTGCGCCGCATCGAGGAGCTCTTCGGCGCGCGGGCGGTCACCGTGTTCTCGAACCGCGACAATCTCGAGCGCCACGTGCTCTCCGCGGACCTGGTGGTCGGCGCGGTGCTCGTGCCGGGCGCCGCCGCGCCACGGCTCGTGACCCGCGAGATGGTGTCGCGAATGAAGCCTGGCTCGGTGCTGGTGGACGTGGCGATCGACCAGGGCGGCTGCTTCGAAACTTCGCGCCCGACGACCCACAGCCAGCCGACCTATGTGGTGGACGGCGTCGTGCATTACTGCGTGGCGAACATGCCCGGTGGCGTCCCGCGCACGTCGACCTATGCGCTCAACAACGCGACGCTGCCTTACGTCCTGGAGCTCGCCGGCCACGGCTACCGCGAGGCGATGCGCCGCGACGAGCACCTGCGCGCGGGGCTCAACGTGCACGCCGGGAAGATTACCAATCGCGAGGTGGCCGAGGCGCTGGGATATCCGTTCGCGGATCCCGTGGCGGAGCTGTCGGCAACCTCGTCGACCGGACTTTGACCGCGGTCAAAGGCGCCGCGCGCCGCGGGCTCAGCATGCCCTTATGCAGACTGAGCTCCATATCGCCGTGCACAACATGCCGCGCTCCGACGCATTGGATGCCCGCATACGTGATTGCGTGGCGAAGCTCGAGCTGGTGCATCCCCGGATCATCAGCTGCCGCGTCGCCGTCGAGCAGGCGGACAAGCACCATCACCAGGGCCGCCAGTTCACGGTGAAAGTGGAAGTGCGGGCGCCGGGACGCGAGGATGTCGTCGCGACCCATCATCACCACGAAGATGTCTACGTCGCGGTGCGCGATGCCTTCGACTCGGTACGCCGGCAGCTCGAGGACAAGGTGCGCCGCGCGCGGGGCGACGTGAAGGTCCATACGGAGCTCCAGCACGGCAAGGTCGTGCGAATGGACGCCGAGGCGGGATTCGGGTTCATCGAAAGCGACGAGGGCAGCGAGCTCTACTTCAGCCGCGACAACGTCGTGCATCCGTCGTTCGAGGCCCTGCTTCCGGGAACGCCGGTTCACTTCATCGAGGACGAGTCGGGCGGCAGCCCTCAGGCCAAGCGCGTGAGCGCGGCGCCGGCCTGACGCAGACCGCCGCGGCCGCGCGGCAACGGCCCGGTTCGATCGATGGCCACGCTCTTCCTCTGCGGCGACGTGATGACGGGCCGCGGCATCGACCAGATCCTTCCGCATCCCGGCGACCCCAGGCTTCATGAGCGCTGGGCGCGCTCCGCGACGCGATACGTGGAGCTCGCCGAGAAGGCGAACGGGCCGATCGGCGCGCCGCGCGATTTCGCCTACATCTGGGGCGACGCGCTCGACGAGCTCGAGCGGCGCGCGCCGGATGCGCGCATCGCCAACCTCGAGACGGCGGTCACGACGTGCGACGAGGCGTGGCCGGACAAGGCCATCCACTACCGCATGCATCCGCGCAACGTCCCCTGCCTCGCCGCCGCGCGGATCGGCTGCTGCGTGCTCGCCAACAACCACGTGCTCGACTGGGGCCGGCCCGGGCTCGCGGAGACCCTCGCCGTGCTCCACGCGGACGGCATCCGCACCGCCGGGGCGGGTGCCGAAGCGCGCGAAGCACGATCGGTCGCGGCGATCGAGCTGCCCGGCGCGGCGCGCGTGCTCGTCGTGGCCGCCGCGGCGCAGACCAGCGGCGTGCCGCGCGAGTGGGAGGCGCAGCCGCAGCGCAGCGGCGTGAACCTCGTCGGCGACCTTTCGCCCGCCGCCGCGAAAGCGCTCGCTCGCAGCGCCGCGGCCTCGCGCAAGCCGGGCGACATCCTGTTGGCCTCGATCCATTGGGGCGGCAACTGGGGCTACGAGATCGCGCCCGCCGAGCGCATCTTCGCGCACGCGCTCGTCGACGAAGGCGTGGACGTGGTCCACGGCCACTCGTCGCACCATGCGAAGGGCATCGAGATCTACCGCGGCCGGCCGATCCTCTACGGGTGCGGCGATTTCGTGAACGACTACGAGGGAATCGACGGCGAGGAGCAGTACCGGGGAGACTTGCGCCTCATGTATTTCGTGGACATCGATGCCCGCGACGGCGTCGCGAACATCGACGTGGTGACGATGCGTGCCCGCCGCATGCGCCTGGAGAGGGCGCCGGCGGAAGCGACCGCCTGGATCGCGGCGATGCTGCGGCGCGAGGGGCGGCGCTTCGACACCTTGCCGTCGCAAGTCCGGGTCGCGCCGTGAACGGCGGTGCGCGCGGACGCCGCTACTTCGCGAGCAGCCGCTTCAGCTCGGCGAGCGGGCGTGTGTTGAGCACATCGCTCTTTTCGAGCCAGCCGCGCCGCGCCTGGCCCACGCCGTAGCGCAGGTCGCCGAAGCCGTCGGTGGCGTGGGCGTCGGTGGAGATCGCGACGCGCACGCCCGCCTCGCGCGCCATGCGGCAATGCGCGTCGGTGAGGTCGAGGCGGTCGGGATGCGCGTTCAGCTCGAGCGCCACGCCGCGAGAGAGCGCCTTGCGCACGATCGCCTGCATGTCCACGTCGTAGGCCTCGCGCTCCTCGATGAGGCGCCCGGTCGGATGCGCGAGGATGCATACGTTCGGGTTGTCCATCGCCGCGAGGATGCGCGCGGTCTGGCGCTCGCGCGGCAGGTCGAAGCGCGAGTGCACCGCGGCGACCACGACGTCGAGCCGCTCGAGCGCGGCGTCGGGCAGGTCGAGCGATCCGTCCTCGAGGATGTCGACCTCGGTGCCCTTCAGCACGGCGATGCCGGGGCGGCGTGCGTTGAGCGCATCGATCGCCGCGCACTGGCGCGCGAGGCGCGCGGGATCCAGGCCGTGGGTCATCGCGAGCCGCCGCGAATGGTCGGTGATGGCGACGTACCGGAGCCCGCGCAGGCGTGCCGCCTCCACCATCTCCTCGAGGCTCGCTCGCCCGTCGCTCGCCGTCGTGTGCGCGTGCAGGTCGCCTTTCAGGTCGGCGAGCGTCACGAGGCGCGGCAGCTCGCCTTTCGCGGCGGCCTGGATCTCGCCTTCGTCCTCGCGCAGCTCCGGTTCGATGTAGGGCAGGCCGACCGCCGCGTACACCGATTCCTCGGTCTCGCCGGCGATGCGGCGCCGGCCGCGGTAGACGCCGTACTCGTTGATCTTGAGCCCGCGCGCGAGCCCCAGCTTGCGGATCGCGATGTTGTGCGCCTTGGAGCCGGTGAAATAGTGCAGCGCGGCGCCGAAGGATTCGGGCGGCACGACGCGCAGGTCGCACGGGATTCCCGATGCGAGGATCGCCGCGGCGCGTGTCGTGCCGCGCGCAGTCACCTGCGTCACCTCCGGATAGGCCGCGAAGCGCTCCACGACCTCGTTCGGCGAGGCGGAGGCGACGAGGAAGTCGAGGTCGCCCACCGTCTCCCTCATGCGCCGGTAGCTGCCGGCCACCGTCGCGCCCAGGTAGGCGGCGAAGGGCTCGGCGTACTGCGTGGCCGCGGCGAGCTTGAAGCGGCGCGCCTTCGACAGCTTCGCCGCCACGGCCTCGGCGAGGCGCCGCTCGGTCTTCGCGCCGAAGCCCGGCAACTCGTGCAGGCGGCCCTCGCGCGCGGCGCGCCCGAGCTGCGCGAGCGTGCCGACGTTCAGGCTGTCGTGCAGGGCGGCGACCCGCTTGGGGCCCAGGCCCGGAAGCCGCAGCAGCTCGGTGATTCCCGGCGGGAACCGGTGGCGCAGCTCCTCGAGCGCGGCGCAGGTTCCCGAGGCGGCGATCTCGCGCATCTTGCCCGCGAGGTCGGCGCCGATCCCGGCGATCTTCGGCAGCTCCTCGCCTGTCGCGAGCCGTGCCGCGACGTCGTAGCCCAGCTCGCCCACCACGCGCGCGGCGTTGCGGTAGGCGCGCGTGCGGAACGTGTTCGCGCCCTCGAGCTCGAGCAGATCCGCGATCTCGTCGAAGATCCGGGCGATGTCGGCGTTGTGGACCGGCGCCTTCGCCCTCGACACCCGGGTGGCCATGGCTTGCATCGTATCGAGCCTTCCACGCGATGCTTTGCGCGCGGTCAAGCGGGACTACCTCGCGCGTGCCTATGCTCGATTCCGACCGTCATTCGGAGTGGATGCACATGCGCGATCCCCGGACCTTCCTGTGCTATGCCCCGCGCGCCGGCCTGCGCTGCGCGCTCGCCTACATCGCCGGCGACCGCCACGCGTACGGCTGGTTCACCGGGCAGGGGGCGGGGCGCTTCGAGAGCGCCTACTTCCTGCTCGAGGACTACTACACGCCGCTCGAGACCCGCTATACGGCGGTGGCCGGCGCGAACCTGCATTCGAACTGGATCCGCGACGAGGCGATGTGCCAGGAGCTCGCGCGGCTTCAGGAGGCGTTCACGCGCGAGTGGCTCTTCGATCGCACGGAAGCGCAGGCGCCCGCCCAGCTCGAGCAGTACGCGCGGGCGGAGCTCGCCACGGGCGAGGTGAACGTGCGCTTCGAGCTGCTGAACCGGTTTTCGAAGCTCCAGGCCGACTGGACGCACTATTCGCACGACTTCGAGCACGGCGTCCTCAAATGCCTGTGCAAGCACTGGCCGCTCGACTACCGCCTGCCCGAGGAATTGATTTCCGGCACCCGCGTGCCTGCCGCTTCCTAGCCGGCCTTTCGGTAGGTGCCGAGGAGCTCGGCCTGCGCGATGACGTGTCCGCGCATCGCGGCATCGAGCTTCGCGCGCGTGGGCCGCTTCAGGTCGGGCAATACCACGTCAAGCGCGTACAGGCGGTGGAAGTAGCGATGTTTGCCGATCGGCGGGCAGGGGCCGCCGTAGCCCGTGCGGTGCCAGTCGTTCATGCCGTCCAGCGCGCCGGCGGGCGCCGCGTGGACGGCTTCCGGAAGGCCGCCGTCGCCGGGCGGCAGGTTGTAGAGCACCCAGTGGACCCAGGTCATCTGGGGCGCCCTCGGATCCGGGGCGTCGGGATCCTCGACGACCAGCGCGAGGCTCTTGGCCTCGGCGGGCACGCCCGACCATTCGAGCGGCGGCGAGACATCGTCGCCCTCGCACGTGTGCACGCGCGGGATCGCGCCTCCATGGGCAAAGGCGCTGGAGGTGATCTTCATGGGGGGTTCCTTTCAGGGATGGCCGTGGCGGCGACGTCCGGCTCGCCGCAGGCGGCGAGGATTTCCGCGCGCACGTTCTCGCGCAGCAGCGCCGCCGAGCGCCAGTCGCCGCCGCCGGCCTGCCGCGGCGTGCCGGCCTCGACGCGGACCGGAGCGCGTCGCGGAAGCCACTGGTCGCCGCGTAGCACGGAACGCGTGCCCCGCAGGGCGAGCGGGATCACCGCGGCGCCGGACTCGACGGCGGTGACGAAGGCGCCCATGTGGAACGGCATGAGGCCGGGCGCGCGCGTGAACGTGCCTTCGGCGAAGAACACGAGCGCCTCGCCTTCGCGCGCGAGCGCCGCCAGGCGCCGCGCGTCCTCGGCGCTGCGCTCGAGGTCGAAGCGCTCGACGAACACCACGCCCGCGGCGCGCAGCACGAAGGCGAGCACCGGGTTGCCCGCGAGCTCGCTCTTGGCCACGAGGCGCGCGCGCACCGGAAGCAGCGCGAAGAGGAGCGGCCCGTCGATGTAGCTCGCATGGTTGGTGACGATGACGGTCGCTCCGGAGCGCGGGATGTTTTCCAGCCCCTTCACCGTCACCGGCAGTCCCGAAGCGCGCAGCAGCGTGCGCGCCAGCGCCCGCAGCGCCGCGTGCCGCCAACGCGGCAGCAGCGCCGCCGGCAGTGCCACGGTGCCGAGCAACGCCGTCAGCGTCCACACGTAGGCCCCATATGCGAGCTGCATCGCGCGGCGCGCCCCTCGGCGCAACTGGGCCACCAGCAGGGAAGCGAAGAAGGCGGCGATGGCGCCCGATGCGACCGGCCCACGCCCCCGGGCGAGGGCGCGCAGGTAGGCCTCGCGGCTCGCGGCGCGGCGAATCTTTCCGCTCGAGGTCTTGAGCACCGCGTGCGGCGGCGCGATCACCACTTCGTCGGCGGGCGTGCCGAGCAGGGCGAGGGCGGCGCTCGCGATCGAGGCGCGCAGCGCGTCCTGGCCGGCGCCCCCGGGAAGGCGCGTCTCGGCGAGCACGACGACCTTCTCGGTCCCGGAGGCGGAGTCTGGCACGCCAAAGACCGCAACGCATCCCTTGCGCACGCCGGGGATTCGCCCGACGGCGTCCTCGACTTCGTACGGATGGACGTGCTGGCCGCCGCGGATGATGATGTCCTTGACGCGGCCGGTGACGAAGAGCTCGCCGCCCGCGGTGTAGCCGAGGTCGCCCGTATCGAGCCAGTCGCCGTCGAAGAGATCGCGGGTGGCCGCCGCGTTGCGAAAGTATCCGCTGGTGGCCGAAGGGCCGCGGAACTGGATGCGCCCTTCGTGGCGCTCGGGAAGCTCGCGCTTGTCCGGGCCCACGATGCGCAGCTCGTGTCCCGGCAACGGCTTGCCGCAGCAGGCGAAGCGCAGCGCCGTCGCATCGTCCGCGCGAGCCGCCAGGGCTTCGCCGGAGACGGCGAGCGCGCGCCGGTCGATGCGGTCGATCACCGGCGCGCGTCCCACGGGAGGAAACGACAGGCCCACCGCGCACTCCGCGAGGCCGTACACGGGCATGAGGGCCTCGCGGCGCATGCCGTAGCGCGCGAAGCGGCCGGCGAAGCGCTCGAGCGTATCCGGGCTCACCGGCTCGGCGCCGTTGAGGGCGAGGCGCCACGACGAGAGGTCGAGCCCTTCGAGGTCGCGCTCGTCGAGGCGCGTGGCGCAGATCTCGTAGGCGAAGTTGGGCGCCGAGGAGATCGTGCCCGCGTAGCGATGCATGGCGCGAAGCCATCGCGAGGGCCGCGCGAGGAATGCGGTCGGCGGCATCACGGCGAGCAGGAAGGCGTAGTAGAGCCCGCCCATCCACGCGCCGATGAGCCCCATGTCGTGGTAGAGCGGCAGCCAGCTCACGAACACGTCGTTCGAGCTCACGCCCAGGGAGGAGCCCATGGCACGGATGTTGGCGAGAAGGTTCGCGTGGGTGAGCGCCACGCCCTTCGGCTCGCCGGTGCTTCCCGACGTGTATTGCAGGAGGGCGAGATCGGATGCGCACACGGCGGGCAGCGCCGGCGCCGCGCCTTCCAGCGCAAGGTCCGCCGCCGTGGCCACCTGCGCGAGCGTGGGAACGAGCCCCTGCATCATGCGCGCGACCTGCTTGCCCTGCGCCATCGTCACGAGGAGCGTCGCGCGGCAGTTGTCGAGGATGCGCGCCTGGCGGCGCAGGTGCTCCCCGATCTGCGCCCAGCGCGCGGGCGGATAGATCGGCACGGGTACGGCGCCGGCGAGGAGGATGCCGAAGAAGGCGCGAAAGAAGTCGCGGCCCGTGGGCAGCATGATGGCCACCGCTTGCGCAGCGCCGATGCCGCGTTGCGCGAGGCCCGCCGCCACCGCGCGCGCCTCGGCGCGCAGCTGCGCGTACGTGACAGGCTCGGCTTCATCGCCCTCGCCCAGGAGGATCAGGTGCACGCGATCGGGGTGGTGGGCGACGTGCCAGTCGAGCGCCTCGATCAGCGTCGCGGCGCCCTCGGGCGATCGCAGGGCGCCGGCTTCGGGCTGCGCGACGGGCGCGGACTCGGGAGTTTCCTTGCCGCGTGGCGTCCCGGCCAGCAGCGCGCGCAACAGGTCGCGCGGCGTTTCCGCGGTGGCGAGCAGGTGCCCGGGCAGGCGCACGTCGAATGCCCGCTCGATGCGCAGCTGCAGCTCGACCCTCGCGAGGCTGTCGATTCCCAGGTCGCGATCGAGGGCGCTGTCGAGTGTGGGGGCGACGATCTTCCCGCCCGCGGGAAGCGATTCGCGCAGCAGCTGCGCGATGATCTCCAGCAGCGCCGCGGCCGCCGGGGCATTTGCCCCGTCACGCGCAATGGGCTCGGCCGCTCCCATCGCTCGCCCGTGGATTCAGCCCGCGCCCGGGGCCAGGGCGCGCTCGATCCCGGCGACGCGGCGCAGCGTCCCGAGCACCGAATCGGGATTGAGGCTGATCGAGTCGATGCCCGCGCGCACGAGGAACTCGGCGTATTCGGGGAAGTCCGACGGCGCCTGCCCGCAGATGCCGATGGGCCGGCCGTTGCGGTGCGCGCCCGCGATCGCCATGCGGATCATCTCCATCACGCCCTCGTCGCGCTCCTCGTAGTCGAAGGCGACCAGCTCGGAATCGCGGTCCACGCCGAGCACCAGCTGCGTGAGGTCGTTGGAACCGATGGAGAAGCCGTCGAAGCACTTCGAGAAGCCGTCGGCGAGGATCACGTTGTTGGGGATCTCGCACATCACGTAGATCTCGAGGCCGTTCTCGCCGCGCTTGAGGCCCAGCTCGGCCATGCGCGCGATCACCTGCTCGGCCTCGGCTACGCGCCGGCAGAACGGGATCATCAGCTTCACGTTGGCGAGGCCCATCGCCTCGCGCACCCGCGTCATCGCGGCGCACTCGAGGGCGAATCCTTCGGCGTAAGCGGGGTGCGCGTAACGCGAGGCGCCGCGGAAGCCGATCATCGGGTTCTCCTCGGGCGGCTCGAACCCCGTTCCTCCCAGCAGGCTCGCGTACTCGTTGGTCTTGAAGTCCGACATGCGCACGATCACCGGCCGCGGGTAGAAGGCCGCCGCGATGGTCGCCACGCCCTCCGAGAGCCGTTCGACGAAGAAATCGGCGCCGTTCGCGTGGTTTCGCGTGAGGGCGGCGATCTGCGCGCGCACGGCCGGGTCCCCGACGCGCTCCGGATGCAGCAGCGCCATCGGATGCGCGCGGATGTGGTTGGCGATCACGAATTCCATGCGCGCGAGCCCCACGCCCTGCGTGGGCAGGAACGAGAGCTGGAAGGCGACGTCCGGGTCTCCCACGTTCACCAGGATCTTCGTGCGCGTGCGCGGCAGCTCGCTCGTGTCGGTCTCGCGGGTCGTGAACGCGACCACGCCCTCGAAGACGCGTCCGGCGGCGCCCTGTGCGCACGAGACGGTGACGACGTCGCCGTCGTGCAGCGTGGTGGTGGCGCCCTCGGCGCCCACCACCGCGGGAATGTCCAGCTCGCGGGCGACGATCGCCGCGTGGCAGGTGCGCCCGCCGCGATTGGTGACGATCGCCCCGGCGCGCTTCATGACCGTGCCCCAATCGGGCGTCGTCGTGTCGGCGACGAGGACTTCCCCGGGAAGGAAGGCGTCGAGGTCGGCAGGGCCGCGGACGATGCGCACCGTCCCGGAGGCGATCCTCTGCCCGACCGCGTGGCCGGTGACGCGGGTCACGGGAGTGCCCTGGATCGAGTACTCCATGAGCCGCGTGCCGCTGCGCCGCGAGGCCACGGTCTCGGGGCGCGCCTGCACGATGTAGATCTTCCCGTCCTCGCCGTCCTTGGCCCACTCCGCGTCTATGGGCACGGGTTGGCCCGCGCGGGCGGAGAAATGGGCTTCGATGCGCGTGGTGTACTCCGCGATCCGGACCACCTCGTCGTCGGACAGGCAGAAGCGCTCGCGTTCCTCTCGCGCGGTAGGCAGGTTGCGCGTCGCGTGCCGCAGCCCGCCCTGCGCGTAGATCATCTTCACCTTCTTGCCGCCCAGGCTGCGGCGCAGCACCGTGCGCTTGCCCGCGGCGAGCGCCGGCTTGAACACGTAGAACTCGTCGGGATCGACGGCGCCCTGCACGACGTTCTCGCCCAGGCCCCAGGCGCCGGTGACCAGCACGACGTCGCGGAATCCGCTCTCGGTGTCGAGCGAGAAGGCGACGCCGCTCGAGGCGAGGTCCGAGCGCGCCATCTTCTGGATGCCGACCGAGAGGTACACCCTGAAGTGGTCGAAGCCCTGGTCGATGCGGTAGCGCACGGCGCGGTCGTTGAAGAGGCTCGCGAAGCACCGGCGCACGGCATCGAGCAGCATCGCCTCGCCGTGCACGTTGAGGAAGCTCTCGTGCTGGCCGGCGAAGCTCGCCGTGGGAAGGTCTTCCGCGGTGGCCGAGCTGCGCACGGCGAGCGAAACGGCCGGGCCGTATTCGGCTTTCAGCGCGCGATAGCCCTCGAGGATCTCCGCCGTGAGGCGCGGCGAGAGACCGGCGGAATAGACGACGTCCCTCGCGCGCGCGCAGCGGGCGGCGAGATCGGCCACATCGTCGGGCTTGAGCCCCTCCAAGGTGCGGCGAAGCTCATCCCACGCGCCCGCTTCCTCGAGCATGACGCGATAAGCCTCGGCGGTCACCGCGAAGCCGTCCGGGACCGGGATGCCGAGCGGGCGCAGCTCGCGGTACATCTCGCCGAGCGACGCGTTCTTGCCCCCGACGAGGGCAACGTCGCCGGCCCCGATCTCGGAGAAGGCGCGCGTAAAACGCACCGCGGCCGTGCTTCGCACCGATTGGTCGTTCATGAAATGCAATCTAGCCGGCTTCCCGCTATCCGGCTTGACCCCCGTCAACCCGGGCGCCGGGGTGGCGCGCACCATGGAACCCAGGAGGATCGGCCATGAAAGTCGAACGCATTTGCACTCGCAGCCCCGTGGCGGCGGCGCGCAGCGATTCGCTGCAGAAGGCCGCGCAGACGATGCGCCGGCTGCATGTGGGATCGTTGCTGGTAACCGAGCTGGCCGAGGCCGGGTCGGAAGTCGTGGGGATCCTTACCGACCGCGATCTCGCCTTGCTCGCCGTGGCCGACGCGCTCGACGTGCGGAAGGTGACCGTGGACAAGGTGATGTCGCCGGTGATCGCTTCGGTGGCCGAAGACGCCGACGTCCTCGAGGCGCTCGAGCGCATGCGCAACGGCGGAATCAGGCGGCTGCTGGTGACGAGCCCGGACGGCAAGGCGGTGGGCATGCTCTCGATCGACGATGTGGTCGACGGGCTCGCCGCGGAGCTTGCGAGCGCGGCGGCGTTGATGAAATCCGAGATCAAGCGTGAAGCCGGGCAATCCGGCGGGGCAAGCGCCGCGGCGCGGTAATCCCCCATGCGGCCGCACGCGCGAGCGAAGAAGCGGCTTGCCCTCTCGAAGGCCTACGGCCTTCTCGAGACCGGGCCCGTGGTGATGATCACGACGTCGCTCAAGGGGCGGCCCAACGTGATGACCCAGTCGTGGCACACGATGATGGAATTCGAGCCGCCGCTCGTCGGCTGCGTGATCGCCGCGCCGAGCTTGAGCTACGAGGCGTTGAGGGCCACGAAGGAATGCGTGATCAACATCCCGACGCGCGAGATCGCCGAAAAGGCCGTCAAGTGCGGCAATGTGTCGGGCAGGAACGTGGACAAGTTCAAGGCCTACGGCCTCACCGCGGTGCCCGCCTCGCAGGTGGCCGCGCCCCTCATCGCCGAGTGCTACGCGAGCCTCGAGTGCCGCGTCGCCGACACGCGGCTCGCGAACAAGTACAACTTCTTCGTGCTCGAGGTCGTCGAGGCCTGGGTCGATCCGGCCGAGAAGAACCCCCGCACGCTCCATCACCGCGGCAACGGGCTCTTCATGGTCGCGGGGCCGAGCATCCAGCTGCGTTCCGCCATGAAATAGCGAAAGGTTGCCATGACGATCACCCGCAGGGATTTCCTCAAGGGCACGGGCGCCGCGCTCACCGGCGTCGCGGCCGCCGGGCCTGCGGCGCATGCCGCGGCAGCGCCCGCACCGGCCGAACCTTCCCGCACCGCGGGGACGGGCCTCCTGTCGGCCTGGCTGGACGTGAACGGCGTGCGGCGCGCGGTTTCCTTCGAGCCGCAGGCCACGCTCGCCGAGGTCCTGCGCGGCCCGCTCGACCTCACCGGAACGAAGATCGGTTGCGACCGCGGTGCCTGCTCGGCGTGCACGGTGTGGATCGATCGCGTTCCCGTGGCTTCCTGCATGATGCTCGCGGCCGACGTGGGCGAGCGCAAGGTCGTCACCATCGAAGGTCTCGCGGCCGGCGACACCCTGCACCCCGTCCAGGCCGCGTTCATCGAGAACGACGCGATCCAGTGCGGCTTCTGCACGCCGGGCCTCGTGATGAGCTGCGCGGCACTCCTGGAGAGCGTCCCTGATCCTTCCGCCGAGGACGCCAAGGCCGCGATCAGCGGGCACCTGTGCCGCTGCGGCACCTACCCCCACGTGATCGCCGCGACGCTCGACGCCGCCCGGGCGAAGAAAGGCTGAACATGGCCGGCGACGACACCCAGCTGCGCAACTACCCTTCAGGCATCGATCCCGCCGCGCTCGGTGAAGTGCAAAGGCAGGTTCCCGCGGACGAGGCGCCGCCGCTCGCGCCGAACGCGCAGCTCGCGTGGGTCGGCAAGTCCGTCGCGCGCATCAACGGCCGCGCGAAGGTGACCGGCGCGGCGCGCTTCACGGTCGACGTGAAACTGCCCGGAATGCTGCACGCGCGCCTGCTGCGGTCGCCCTACCCGCATGCGCGACTCGTTTCGCTCGATCTCGCGACGGCCAGGTTGCAGCCGGGCGTTCGCGCCGTGCTGCCGGTCAATGAAACGGTGGGCCGGGCGATCGAGGTTCTCGTCGAGGGCCAGCCTCTCCCACCCCGGCACGTCCTCTACGTGGGCGATATCGTCGCAGGCGTGGCTGCGGTGTCTCCCGGCGCCGCGGAAGCGGCCTTGTCCCTGGTTCGCGCGGACTACGAACGCCTGCCGTTCGTGGTCGAGCTCGAGGGGGCGCGCGCGAGCGGCGCACCGGTGATCTTCCCCGGCCCCGTGCGCGGCGGCGGATTCGTCGATGGCGTGGGGGCGGCGGCGAGCATTCCGAAACAGGGCAACGTGCGCGGACCCAACACCGCAGGCTCGCGCGGCGACGCGAACGCCGGGCTCGCACAGGCCGACGTCGTCGTCGAGGCGGAATTCCACACCCAGGTCCAGACCCACTGCTGCATGGAGACGCACGCCGTCGTCGCGGATTGGCGCGACGATGGGCTCACGGTCTACATGTCGACGCAGTACACGGCGGGCGTAAGGAGCGAGCTCGCGCACGCGTTCGGCCTGCCGTTGAGCGCGGTGCGCGTGGTGGTCGATGCGATGGGCGGCGGCTTCGGCTCGAAGTCGGGGGCCGGCAACTACGTGCGCGCCGCGGTTGCGCTTTCGCGCGAGGCGCGCGCGCCCGTCCGGCTCGTGCTCGACCGGCGCGAGGAGCACCTGGACAGCGGCAACCGCCCGGCGACGGTGCAGAAGCTGCGCGTCGGGGCGCGCCGCGACGGGACGCTCACCGCCATCGCGATCGACACGTACGGCACCGCCGGAGTGGCGCTCGGCGCCGGCGTGGGGAATTTCGCGCAGTCGATCTACGAGTGCCCGAACTTCTCGATCGCGCAATCGGACGTCTTCATCAACGCGGGTCCAGCGTCGGCCATGCGCGCGCCGGGCAACGTGCAGGGCGCCTTTGCGCTCGAGCAGGCGATCGACGAGCTCGCGGAGAAGCTCGGCATGGACCCGCTCGACCTTCGCGACCGCATCGATCCCAGCGCGGTTCGCCGCCGGGAAAGGCGCGTGGGCGCCGAGCGCTTCGGCTGGAGCCGGCGGCGGGCGCCCGGCGCCGATGCCGGGCCGGTCAAGCGCGGCATCGGCATGGCGCAGTCCTATTGGGGCGCGAACGTGCACACCAACGCGTCGTGCGAAGTTCGCATCCTGCGCGATGGCTCCGTCGAGCTCCTGTCGGGCGTGCAGGACATCGGCACCGGCATCGGCACCGTGCTGGCCCAGGTGGTCGCGGAAGAACTGGGCCTGAGGCCCCAGGACATCGCGATACGGATCGGCGACACGGATTACCCGGCAGGACCGCCCTCGTACGGGAGCCTCACGACGGCCTCGATCACGCCGCCCGCGCGAAACGCGGCGCACCACGCGCTGCGCAAGCTGCTCGAAGCGGTCGCGCCGGTGCTCGGGACGGCGCCCGATGCGCTCGTCGCGCGCGGCGGCCGCATCGCTACCGCCGACGGCGCGCGAAGCCTCTCGTTCCGCGAGGCGGCTGCGAACCTGCGGACCGAGAGCATCGGCGCGGTGGCGAGCCGCTCCGACGACTACGGCGGCTTCGGGCGCCGGATGGGCGACATGGCCAGCGCGCGCAACGCGCTGGGAGGCGTGCAGTTCGCGCAGGTCGCGGTGGATACCGGGACCGGCATCGTGCGTGTCGAAAGGATCGTGGCGGCGCAGGATTGCGGGCGCCCGATGAATCCGCGCCAGATCGAGAGCCAGGTGCAGGGCGGGGTGGTGATGGGCATTTCGTACGCGCTCTACGAGGAGCGCATTTTCGATCGCCATACGGGCCACGTCCTCAACGCCGACCTCGAGCACTACAAGGTCGCGCGCTCGCGGGAGACGCCCGAGATCGAGATGTTGCTGCTGGAGAACTACCAGGGCACGAGCGCGACCGACGCCTACGGCATCGCGGAGCCCTCGAACATCGCCACCGCCCCGGCCATCGCCAACGCCGTGTACAACGCCATCGGGGTGCGCATCCGCCGGCTGCCGATGACACCGGCAACGATCCTCGCCGGGCTCGGCCGGCTTCGCGGGAGGGCCCCGGCATGAAAACCTTCGAATGGAAGTCCGCACCCGATGTCGCCTCCGCGGCGCGCTCGGGCTCGGGCACCGTGGCCGATGCGATGGCCGCCCGCGACGGCAAGCCTCGCGCGGACACGGTTGTCCTGAAAGCCGGAGGCATCGACCTCCTCGACCTGATGAAGGAAGGGCTTCTCGAGCCGCAACGCATCGTGAATCTTCGCGGCATTCCCGCGCTCGGTGGCATCGTCGAGCAACCGGATGGCGGCCTGCGCATCGGCGCGATGGCGAGCCTCGCGCAGATTGCGTCGCACGCTGCGGTGCGGGCGCGATACGCCGCGCTCGCGCAGGCGGCCGAGGGATCCGCGAGCCCTCAGATCCGCGGCGTAGCGACGATCGGGGGCAACCTCCTCCAGCGTCCGCGCTGCTGGTACTTCCGTTCGTCCCACCACCCCTGTGCGCGCAAGGGCGGCACGACCTGCTTCGCCTTTTCCGGCGACAACCGGTATCACGCGGTGTTCGGCCATGAAGGGTGCGCGATCGTGCACCCGTCCACGGCGGCCACTGCGCTCGTGGCCTTCGACGCGAGTGTCGAGATCCTGAGCGCCGCGCGCGGGACCAGGGCCATGCCGCTGGAATCGTTCCTCGTCGGGCCCGGCACGGACATCCATCGCGAGAACGTCCTCCAGGCGGGCGAGATCCTCACGGCGGTGCTGCTTGCGCCGTCGAGGCCGGCAATCCGCTCGGCGCACCTGCGCCAGGGCGAGCTCGACTCCTTCGATTGGCCGCTCTGCGACGTCGCGGTGGTTCTCGACCGGGACGAGGGCGGCACGTGCCGCCGTGCTTCCGTGGTTCTCGGCGCCGCCGCGCCGGTCCCTCACCGGGCCAGGGCGGCGCAGGACGCGCTCGGCGGCAAGCGCATCTCGGAGGAAGTGGCCCGCATCGCCGCGGCCGCCGCGTTGGCGGGGGCGGCGCCGTTGAGCGGTAACGCCTACAAGCTTCCCATCTTCGAAACGCTGGTGGAAAGGGCGATCCTTTCCGCAGCGCGATCCGCATGAGCGGCGACGGCCGCGAAGGAGGCAGGACCATGACACGACGCGAAGCGAACGCCACGCTGCTCGCGGGCGCAGCGTTGGCCGTCGCTCCAGCGGCTGTCCTTGCCCAATCGGCAAGGGCGCTGCCCCCTCCGCGAAAGGACGCCGGCAAGCCCCTGATGCAGTCGCTGCAACTGCGACGCTCGACGCGCGAGTTTTCGGCGCGCGCGTTGCCGCCTCAGGTCCTCTCCGAGGTGCTGTGGGCGGCATACGGCATCAACCGGCCGAGCGGCGACCGCACCGCACCGTACTGGCGCCACATCATGGTGGTCGACGTCTACGCGGCGATGGCCGACGGCCTGTGGCTCTACGACCCGAAGCAGCACGCGTTGATTCCCCGTCTTGCCGACGACATCCGCGCGCACACCGGCCTGCAGGATTTCGTGGGCGGGGCGCCGCTTAACCTGGTATACGTCGTGCACGGCGAGCGGATGAAGGATATCGCCCCCGAGGAGCGCCGGCTGTACGGATCGGTCGACGCCTCGTTCGCAGGCCAGAACGTGTACCTCTATTGCGCTTCCGAGGGGCTTGCGACCGTTTTTCGCGGCGCCGTCGACCAGGAGAAGCTCGGCCGGCTCATGAAGCTCGACGACGGGCAGTTCGTCACGTTCGCGCAGACGGTGGGGTATCCGGCGGGCTGACTCAGCCCACCCAGCGGATCTGCGGTTGCCGGCGCGCGACGGGGGGCGTGGCGCCCTTCGGATGCCCGACGATGATGGGCGCGATGCTGACCGACGCGTCCGCCAGCCCGAGGAGCTTCTTGCCTTCGGCCGTGTTGAGATAGCCCTGGGCGAAGCCGATCCAGCAGGTCCCCAATCCGGCCGCGACAGGATGTGCTCGGAGCGCAAGCCTTCGGGCAGCGTCGCCAGCATGTGGGCCTTCGACTCGCCCGAAAGCCGTTCGAGCAGCGCCTGGTCGCGCACGACCGTGAAAGTCCAGGGCTGCTGGTTCACCGCGCTCGGCGCCTGGACGGCCGCGTCGATCAGCCCGCGGATCGCCGCCTCGGCGACCGGCTCCGCCGTGTACTCGCGCACCGCGCGCCGGCCCCGGATTGCTCCATCGATGTCCATCGTCGCTCCTTCAGAGGTCCCCCGCCTTGCGGGGCCTCACGTAGATCACGTAGTAGACGAGCGCCACCAGGACGCTCCCGCCGACGAGGTTGCCCGCGATCACGGGCACGAGGTTGTGCGCGAAGCCGAAGATGTCGGCTTCCTGGCCGGCCTGCGCCTTCAGCATCAGTCCCATGGGGATCAGGTACATGTTGGCGATCGAGTGCTCGAAGCCCGCCGCGACGAACGCCGAGATCGGCAGCACGATGGCGACGAGCTTGTCGACCACCGTATGGCCGGCGAGCGCGACCCACACGGCCGTGCACACCAGCACGTTGCACATCACGCCGCTGAAGAACGCCTGGACCGGGGGCAGCGACGCCTTGGCATCGGCGATGCGGATGTAGGTTCGCGCGACCGCGCCGCCGTCGTTGCCCGGATGGCCCGACAGGAGCACCAGCCAGGCGAGGAAGATCGCGCCGAGCAGGTTCGAGAAGCACACGACGATCCAGTTGTAGATCACGTCCATCGTGGTCACCTTGCGCTCGGCCCACGCCATCGCGAGCAGGTTGTTGCCCGTGAAGAGCTCCGCGCCGGCCACCAGCACGAGGAAGAGCCCGAGCGAGAAGACCATCCCGCCCAGCACCCGGCGCAGCCCGATGGGAATCGTGGCGTCCGAAAGCACGATCACGTTGAACATCGCGCCCAGGCCGATGAAGGCGCCCGCGAGCACGCCGAGCATGACGAGGGAGAGCAGCGGCATGCGCGACTTCGCCACGCCCAGCTCGCTCACCTTCTGCGCGATCTCGCGCGGGGAAAACGCATCGAATCCGTAGATGGAATTGGCCATGTCAGGCGATCTTCATGACGATCATGCCGAGCACGTTCGCCGCGGAGACGGCGCGGTCGGCCATGTTGGAGATGTGGCGGTAGACCTCGCGGCGGTAGAGGATCGCCGGCAGGCCCTGGGGGTCGGTCGCGCGCGCGAAGAGGTCGCGGATCGCGTCCCGGTAGATGCGCTCGACCTCGCGCTCCTTCTCGTGCACGTGGTCGGCGTGGTCGTCGGCCACCCGCGGATTCTTCGCCAGCCGCCGGATGGCGCTCTCCAGGTCCTCGGCCTGCTCGCGCACGAGCGAGACCATGCGCCGGATGGGTTCGTCGGCGGCGACCTGCAGCAGGTGCATCTCCTCGAGCGTGGTGCGTGCGTACATGACCATCCTTTCGCAGGCCTGGGAGAGGTTGTAGATGTCCTCGCGGTCGATGGGCGTGACGAAGGTCTCGTGCAGCTCGTCGATCAGCACGCGGCGCTGCTCGGTCGATGCCCGGGACAGCGCGCGCAGCCGCTCGACCTCCTCGGGGCTCGCGCGCTCGAGCGCCTGCTCCAGGAACTCGATGGCCTGGCGGGCGCGCAGCGCGTGGTCCACGAGCGAGGCGATGAACTTGTTGCTTTCGCCGATTCCGTTCTGCAGGAAACCCATCACGCGCCCCCGTGCCGCAGCAGCGCCTCGAGCCCCGCGTGCAGCGGCATTGCGAGCAGGGCGCTCGCAGGCACCGTGAGGAGCCACGCGATCGCGATCTCTCCCAGCAGCCCCCAGCGCACCTTCGAGCGGCGCTCGGCCGCGCCGGCGCCGACGATCGAGAGGCTCACGACCTGGGTCGAGCTCACCGGCCCGCCGGCGATGGAGGCGGCGAGCATCACCAGGGCCGAGGTCGCCTGCGAGGTGAATCCGTGGATCGGCCGCACGCGGTAGAAGCGCGAGCCGAGCGTGCGCGCCACGCGCCCGCCGCCCGCGGCGGTGCCCAGCGAGAGCGCCGAGGCGCTCAGCGCGATGGACCACCACGGCACCGTGAACGAGGCTGTGAATCCGAGGAGCAGCAGCCCCATGGCGATCACGCCCACGGTCTTCTGCGCGTCGTTCGCGCCGTTGGCGATCGCGAGCGCGGCGGCGGTGACGATCTGCGAGCGATTGAGGAAGACGTTCGCGCGGGGCGTCGCACCGGACAGCAGCCACAGCGTGAGGCGCATCACGAGGAGGGCGACCACGAATCCGAGCAGCGGCGAAAGCACGAGCGAGATGGCGACCTTCGTGACGCCCGGGGCGAGGACCGCGGATGCGCCGCCCTCGCTGAAGCCCGCGCCCACGAGCCCGCCGATCAACGCATGCGACGAGCTCACGGGAATCCCGAAATACCACGCCGCGAGGTTCCAGCCGGTGGCCGCGAGGAGCGCGGCGACGGCGACGGCGATCGTGATCGCCTTCGGGTCGAGCACCTCCGAGCCGATGGTGTGCGCGACCGCCACGCCCACCACGAAGGGCCCGGCGAGGCAGCCCGTGGCGGCGAGCAGCAGGGCGCCGCGCGCGCTCATCGCCTGCGAAGCGATCATCGTCGCCACGATGTTGGCGCTGTCCTGGAAGCCGTTCACGAAGTCGTAGGTCACGGCGGCTGCCAGCAGCAGGGCGAGAAGCGCGAGCGGGGACATGCCCCAGACTATTCGCCCCGCGATGCCGCGCGTCTGATCTGAGTCAAAAGGGCCCGTGCCGGCCATGCCTAGCATCGCGCATGGCCAACATCTCGATCATCGGCGGCGGCGCCTTCGGCACCGCCATGGCCTGCGTGACCCGCAGGTCCGGAAACGACGTGCTTCTCTGGGCCCGCGAGCCCGAAGTCGTCGAATCGATCAACGCGGGGCAATCCAATCCGCACTTCCTCGCGGGGGTCGAGCTGCCGGCGGGAATCCGCGCCACGGGCAGCCTGGGCGAGGCCGTGCGCGACGCGGACCTCGTGCTCATGGCCGTGCCCTCGCAGCACATGCGCACCATCGCGGGCGAGCTGCGCCCGGCGTTGCGCCGGCGCATGCCCGTCGTGAGCTGCTCGAAAGGAGTCGAGACCGGCAGCGGGCAGCTCATGCCCGAGGTCCTCGCCGACATGTTGCCCGAGTCGGTGATCGGCGTCCTCTCGGGTCCGTCCTTCGCCGCCGAAATCGGCCGCGACCTGCCCTGCGGCGTGATGCTCGCGTGCAAGGAGTGGGATATCGCCGAGGCGGCGTCCCGCTCGATCGCCAACCGCCATTTCTGCGTGCACGTCTCGAACGACGTGGTCGGCGCGGCGCTTGCCGGCGCGATGAAGAACGTGGTGTCGATCGCGAGCGGCATCGTCCACGGCCGCAAGCTGGGGGAGAACGCGCGCGCGACCATCATCACGCTGGGGCTCGCGGAAGCCGAGCGGCTGGGACTGGTGAAAGGCGCGCAGGCCGAGACTTTCGTGGGGCTGGCGGGCGCGGGCGATTTCATGCTCACGGCCAACAGCCTGCAGTCGCGCAACACGTCGCTGGGAGTGGCGCTCGCCGAGGGCCGGCGCCTCGCCGACATCCTGGGCGAGCGCAAGCAGGTCACGGAGGGCGCCGCCACCGTGGGCGCCGTGGCGGGCCTCGCCTCGCGCTTGCGCGTGGAAATGCCGATCACCCAGGCGCTCGACGGGGTCCTGAACCACGGCGTGTCCATAGACGATGCCATCGCCAGCATGCTTCGCCACCTGCCCGGCTTTCGCTTCGGCCGCCCGCGGGCGGCGCAGCCCGCCTGAAGAGGAATGGAACGCGGCGGGGCGTGTTCACGTCAAAGGAGGTTCCCATGACCCGAATCGCTTCCCTGATCCTTGCGGCCCTCACCGCCGCGGCCTGCGCCGTGGGGCCGCAGCCGGGCAGCAGCGAGGGCGACGTGCGCGCTTCCATGGGCAAGCCGGCGCTGGAGGTCGCGCAAACCGATGGCTCCAAGCGGCTCGTGTATCCGCGCGGGCCGATGGGCACCGAGACGTACGTGGCCGACATCGGCGCCGACGGCCGGCTGCGCGGCGTGTCCAACGTGCTCACGGACGACGTGTTCGAGAAGATCCGGCCCGGACTCACCGAGCAAGACGTGAAGAACATGATCGGCCCGCCGGGCGAGACGATGTACTTCCCGATGTCCAATACGCACGCGTGGGACTACCGCTACATCGACACGTGGAGCTACCTCACCGTCTTCTCGGTGACCTTCGACGCGCAAGGCGTCGTGGTGAGCAAGATCAAGCGCCGGATCGAGGGGCGCGATTCGCGCCAATAACGCGGCGACGCAGTTCCAGGATGCGCGGCGGCCGGGCGCGCCAGGGCTCCGGCCCCGGGCGGC
>DATIWC010000083.1:0-32534 GCA_035519515.1 Usitatibacter sp. | reverse complement strand
TGGGGCTCGGCGCCGGCCGACACCATCAAGGTCGCGCGCATGGCGGTGGAGTCGGGCCTCTTCCCGCTCTTCGAGGCCGAGCAGGGCGAGATCACGGCCCGCTACAAGCTGCGCCGCCGCGTGCCGGTCGAGGAGTACCTGAAGCTCCAGCGGCGCTACGCGCACCTGTTCGGGAAGAACCCCGACACGGAGACGATCGCGCGGATCCAGGCCATTGCGGACAAGAACATAAGGATGTTCGGGCTCGAATGAGGAAACCCTTCGCCATCACGCTGGACCCGGGGTCGAGCCTCGCCAACCACACGGGGACGTGGCGCACCGAGAAGCCGGTCTATGTCGATCGCCTGCCGCCGTGCAACAACGCGTGCCCCGCGGGCGAGGACATCCAGGGCTGGCTTTTCCACGCCGAGAGCGGGGATTACCACCGCGCGTGGCTGGAGCTCGTGAAGAACAACCCGATGCCCGCGTTGATGGGGCGCGTTTGCTACCACCCGTGCGAAGACTCCTGTAACCGGGCCAAGCTCGACTCGGCGGTGAACATTCACGCGGTCGAGCGGTTCCTGGGCGACCAGGCGCGCAAGCATGGCTGGACGTTCGAGCCGAACGCGGCGCCATCGGGCAAGCGCGTGCTCGTGGTGGGTGCGGGGCCTTCGGGCCTTTCGGCCGCCTATCACCTCGCGCGCCTCGGCCATCGCGTCTCGATCTACGAGGCGGGCCCGTTTGCGGGCGGCATGATGCGCTTCGGGATCCCCAAGTACCGCCTGCCGCGCGACGTGCTGGACGCCGAGATCGACCGCATCCTCGAGCTCGGCATCGAGCTGAAGCTGAACCACAAGGTCGCCGACATCGCGGCCGAGATGAAGCACGGCGCGTTCGACGCGGCGTTCCTCGCAGTCGGCGCACACATCGGCAAGCGCGCTTTCATTCCCGCGGGAAGCTCGGCGCGGATCCTCGATGCGGTCTCGGTGCTTCGCTCCATGGAAGGGGAGGAGCCGCCGAAGCTTGGCCGCCGCGTGGTCGTGTACGGGGGCGGCAACACCGCGCTCGACGTGGCCCGGACGGCCAAGCGCCTCGGCGCCGAGGAAGCCGTGATCGTCTACCGGCGCACGCGCGAGAAGATGCCGGCGCACGAATTCGAGCTGGAAGAGGCGCTCCAGGAAGGCGTGATGGTGAAATGGCTCTCGACCATCAAGCAGGCCGACGCGGGCTCCATCACCGTCGAGAAGATGAAGCTCGACGAGAAGGGCTTCCCGCAGCCCACCGGCGAGATGGAGACCCTGGAAGCGGATTCCGTGGTGCTGGCGCTGGGCCAGGACGTGGACCTCTCGCTCCTGGACAACGTCCCGGGCCTCTCGATCGAAGGCGGCGTCGTGAAGGTCGGGCCCAACATGATGACCGGCCACCCCGGCATCTTCGCGGGCGGCGACATGGTGCCCTCCGAGCGCACGGTGACGGTGGCCGTGGGCCACGGCAAGAAGGCGGCGCGCCACATCGACGCGTGGCTGCGCAGCACGAGCTACCAGCCCGGGGCCAAGCACGAGCTCGCGGGGTTCGAGAAGCTCAACCCCTGGTACTACGCGGATGCCCCCAAGCGGGTGCAGCCGATGCTGGACACGGTCCGGCGCCAGTCCACTTTCGACGAGATACAAGGCGGGCTCGATGCGGGCACGGCGCTGTTCGAGGCGCGCCGGTGCCTGTCATGCGGCAACTGTTTCGAGTGCGACAACTGCTACGGCGTCTGCCCGGACAACGCGGTGGTGAAGCTGGGGCCCGGCAACCGGTTCCGCATTGATTACGATTTTTGCAAAGGTTGCGGCCTGTGCGAGGCCGAATGCCCCTGCGGGGCCATCGCGATGGTGCCGGAGAGCCGTTGAGAACCGTTCGCATCTACGGGTACGCAAGGCTTGACGGACATCAAAGGGGTGATTCACTTTTTTCGACACACTTCGTTGCAATAAGTCCACAAAGAGGGAGACGCACATGAGGCTCGTTATCCTGGTTGCGGCGATCTTCGCCCTGGGCGGCACGGCCATCTCGTATGCCGCCGACGATGCCGCAGCCGAGGCCCTCATCAAGAAGAGCAAGTGCACGACCTGCCACTCGGTCGACAAGAAGAAGGACGGGCCGTCCTTCAAGACGACCGCCGAGAAGTACAAGGGCAAGGCCGACGCCGAGCAGAAGCTCTACACGCACCTCACGACGCATCCCGAGGTGGAAGTGGACGGCAAGAAGGAAAAGCACGAGTCGCTCAAGACCACCGACGACAAGGAGATCAAGAACGTGATCTCCTACATCCTGTCGCGCTAGGCATGAGATAGCCACCGGGATCCGGCGCCATGGTCCGCGAGATCTGGCAAGTCTTCCGCGCGAAATATCCGACGCGCCTCAAGGCGACCGTGATGGTCGTCGTCTTCGCGGGATTCCTGGTGGTGATCGGCGCGGCCTTGGTGGTCGCGGGCGCCGCCGGCCTAGCCTGGACGGAGACCGAGGAGTTCTGCACCGGCTGCCACGAGATGCGCGACAACGTGTACGCGCAATACAAGGGCACGATCCACGACCAGAATCGCGCGGGCGTGCGCGCGATCTGCTCCGACTGCCACGTTCCGAAGGAGCCCGTCGCGCTCATCAAGCGCAAGATGGCCGCGACCTTCGAGCTGATCGGCCACTTCCGCGGCGTGATCGACACCAAGGAAAAGTTCGAGAAGGAGCGCACCGAGCTCGCGCACCACGTCTGGAAGCGCATGAAGGAAACGGATTCTCTCGAGTGCCGCAACTGCCACGACGCCAAGCACATGGACCCGTCGCTGCAGAGCGAGAAGGCGCAATCGCGCCACGAGAAGATGAAGACAGAGGGCAAGACGTGCATCGATTGCCACTTCGGCATCGCGCACAAGGAACCCGAAGGGCCGGGACCGGAGGAGCTGTTCGGGAAGGGCAAGGCAGCCAGCGCGCCCGCGGATGAAGCGAAGCCCGCGGAGGCGAAGAAGCAAACGTAGCGAGCCGGCTCGAGCCCGGCAGGGCCGAGCCCAAGGGAGAAGAAGATGACAGGTATTCGCCATATCCTGCAGGGCCTCGCGGCGGCTGCGGGCGTTTTGCTTTTCGCGCACGCCGGTCCGGCGTGGTCCGTCGAGGCAGGCAAGGACATCGTCCTGCGCGGCGACGCGAAGTGCACCAGGTGCCACGATGAGGGCGACGAGTACCCGGTGCTCGCGATCGGACAGACGCGCCACGGCGTGAAGGCCGACGGCCGCACGCCCACGTGCACAAGTTGCCACGGCGAGAGCGAAAGGCACATCAACAAGCCGGCCGAGGCCACGGAGCGGCCGAAGCCCGACGTCACCTTCCGCGGCAAGAACCTGCCGGAGGCGGCCGCCCGCAACGATGCGTGCCTCAATTGCCACAAGGGCAACGCGCGCACTATGTGGCACGGCAGCCGGCACGAGACTGAAGGCGTCGCGTGCGCGAATTGCCACACCGTCCACAAGCCGCGCGACCCCGTCCTCACGAAGATCACGCAGCCTGACGTCTGCTTCGCGTGCCACAAGACCGAGCGCGCCCAGGCGAACCGCATCTCGCACCACCCGATCCTGGAAGGCAAGGTGGTCTGCTCCGAGTGCCACAACCCCCACGGCTCACCGGCGCCGAAGCTGCTCGTGAAGAACACGGTGAACGAGACGTGCTGGCAGTGCCACGCCGAGAAGCGCGGTCCCTTCCTTTGGGAACACCCGTCGGCGAGCGACGATTGCATGAACTGCCATACGCCGCACGGCTCGACCAACCCGCCGCTGCTGCGTGCGCGCGCCCCGTATCTCTGCCAGGAATGCCACGGCGACGGCGCGCCGCACCCGGGCAACGTCTACAGCGCGTCCAGCCTGCCCGGTGGCGCGGTGGCCAACGTGAACAACACGGGCGGCACTTCGGGGAACAACCAGCTCGGCGTAGTGAACCCCGTGACCGGCGCCCGCGTCACGCAGAACAACCCGCCCGCGCAGCTCGCCTTCAAGGGCTGCGTCAACTGCCACCAGCAGATCCACGGGTCGAACAACCCCGCGGGCAACCGGTTCCTGCGCTAGGGAGATGAAAATGACAATGCTGCGCAAAGAATGGCTGGCCGCGCTCGCGATGCTGCCGGTCGTGGTGCGGGGTGCCGACGGCACGGAGGTCACGGACCTCACGCAACCGACCAACAAGGTCGAAGTGGGCGCCCTGTATGTGAACCAGGATTCCGCCAAGTTCGGCGAGTACAACGGCCTGGACAAGAAGGGCACGTACGCGATCGGCAACTTCGAGCTCTACGGCGGCAACCCGGACACGGCGTTTCGCTGGAAGCTGTACGGGTTCGACCTGGGGCTCGATACGCGCACCATCCTGGGTGAGGTCGGAGAGCAGGGCAAATGGCGCGTGACCGCCGGATACGACGAGATTCCGCACCGGGTCTCCGACCAGTACATGACGATCTGGAACGGCTCGGGCAGCACGTCGCTTACGTTGCCCTCCGGCTACCCCGCCGCGTCCACGCGCCTGTCCGTCACGAACACCGCCGGAGGCCTCCTCGCCAACTGGAACAACATCCAGTCGCCGAACGCGACGGCGACCACGACTGGCGGGGGGCCCGCGACCGTAATTCCGGCCTCGATGCAGCAGGTCGACATCGGCACCGAGCGCAAGCGCTACATGGCTGGCGTGTCCTTCGCGCTGGGTCCGGGCTGGGACTTCAAGGCCGGGGTGCGGCGCGAGGACAAGGACGGCACCAAGCTCACCGGCGCGAACCTCGGCCGCTTCTCGGGGCTGAGCTCGCTGGTGGCCGAGCCGATCAACAGCACCACCGATCTCTTCGACGCGAGCGTCTCCTACGCCGACGAGAAGCTCTACTTCACCGTGGGCTACTACGGCTCGATCTACAAGAACGACATCGGCCTGTGGACCATCGAGAACCCGGGCGCCAACAACGCCGTGATGAACAACGTCGGGCGCTTCCAGAGCTATCCGGACAACGATATGCACCAGTTCAACCTGAACGGGGGCTACCGATTCTCGCAGACGACGCGCCTGATCGTGACGGGTTCCTACGCGCGGATGACGCAGAACGACGATTTCATCGCCGCGCCCGCGGGCTCCACGTGGGTCGTGCCGTCCAACTCCGCGAACGCGAAGGTGATCCAGTCGCTCTTCTCGGCGCGGCTCACCTCGCGGCCCTGGAAGGACGTCTCCCTCAACGCGTCCTACAAGTACGACAACCGTGACAACAAGACGCCGGTGCAGACGTTCCTCACCACGGGCGGCGATTCGCCCGGCGCCTCGACGCAGTTCTCCAACGAGCCGATCAACCGCCAGCTGCAGCAGTTCAACCTCGACGGCGAGTACGCGCTCGGCCGGGGGCAGGCCCTGCGCGCTGAGTACGAGTACCAGCGCATCCACCGCACCGCGGATTCGGAGGAGTCGCCGTTCCGCGCCGACACGACCTACGAGGACACGCTGCGGTTCGTCTATCGCAAGTCGATGTCCGACGACCTGACGGGGCGCATCTCGTACGCGTACTCGCGCCGCCATGTGTCCGACTACGAGCAGGGCAACCCGACCCCGACCAACCCGCCGGCGCCGTTGCCCGCGGCCGACCCGGCGCTCACCGGCTTCGAGCAGTTCTTCCTCGCCGACCGCAAGCGCGACAAGCTGCGCAGCCAGATGAACTACCAGGCGACCGACCAGCTCTCGATCCAGGGCACCCTCGACTACAACCGCGACCGCTACGACCCGCAATACGGGCTGAAGGAAGCGCGCAGCTGGGTGTTCGGCCTCGATGCCGGCATGTCGGCGACCGACAACCTGTCCTTCAACGCGTTCTACACGTACGAGGACATGAGCCAGCGCCAGGACAGCCTTGCGATCGCCCGTGGCACCACGGCGAGCATCCTCGTGCCGCACGTTTCGGGCCCGCCGTGCGCCCCGTATACGAACGCCGCCAACACGCTGCCGAACGACTACTTCAGCGATCCGTGCCGCCAATGGAGCGAAACGCAGGCGGACAAGGTCCACACGCTGGGCGTCAACGCGCAGTACGTCGGGCTGATGGGCGGCCGCCTCGTGCTGAACGCGGACCTGAGCTACTCGCGGGCGACCACGCCCATCAGCGTGACGGGCGGGACGTACTACAGCAATGGCGTGCCGAACTCGGCCACCGCAAACGTATGGGTCGGGGCGTCCAACTTCCCGGACATCACGAGCACGCTCACCGATTTCCGGCTCGGGGGAACCTACGCCCTCGACAAGGTCTCGTCCGTGCGGATCGTGTACTGGTACCGGCGCCTGAAGTCGGAGGATTGGGCCTACGACGCGTACTCGAACTCGTCGCTCGGCGTGCTGGCGATCCAGAACTACATCGGGAACGGGATGACGTCGCCGAACTACAACGTGAGCACCATCGGCGCCGCGTACACGTACCGCTTCCGCTGACCTGGCCTGGCAGCCCGCTCCCCCAGCGGGCTTTTGACCTGCCGCATGCGCGGCAGGTCTTTTTGCGCCAGCATGGCGCATGGTTCTCGCCCTCCTGGCCGACATCCACGCCAACCTCGAGGCGCTCCAGACGTGCCTCGCGCACGCGCGCGAGCGCGGCGTAGAGCGCTGCGCGTTCCTGGGCGACCTGGTGGGCTACGGCGCCGATCCCGGCGCCGTCGTGGACCTGGTGGCGGCCGAGCTTGCGCGGGGCGCGGTGGCGGTGAAGGGCAACCACGACGCGGCGGCCCTTGGCGAGAAGGGCTACCTCAACGAGAGCGCGAAGGCGGCCGCAGCCTGGACCGGCCGCATGCTCACGAGCGCGCAGCGCGGGTTCCTCGATGCGCTGCCGCTCATCGTCCGCGACGACAAGGTGTGCTACGTGCATGCGACGGCGAATGCCCCGGAGCGCTGGGATTACGTGGACAGCCCCGCGTCCGCCGAGAAGAGCGTGCGCGAGGCGGCGCGCCCCTATACGTTCAGCGGCCACGTCCACAACCAGGCGCTCTTCGCGCAGGATCCGCGCGGGCGGATGATCGCCTTCGATCCGCAGCCGGGCGTGGCGATTCCCGTGCGCGCGCACCGGCAGTGGCTCGCGCTCGCGGGCAGCGTGGGCCAGCCGCGCGATGGCAATCCTTCCGCCGCCTATGCGATCGTGGACCTGGACCAGGCCACCATCACCTTCCACCGCGTGCCCTACGACAACCTCGCCGCCGCCGAGAAGGTGCGCGCCGCTGGGCTGCCGGAGGTGCTCGCCTACCGGCTCGAGCGGGGCGTCTGATGGCGAGCCTGGAGCTCGCGCCCGGCGCGACGATCGACGGCTTCGTGGTGGGCCCCGTGCTGCACCAGGGCGCCATGGGCAAGCTCTTCGAAGTGAGCGGCCGCGAGGCGGGCTTCCCGATGATCATGAAGGTGCCGCTGCTGGGCGGCGCCAGCGAAGCGGCGGAGACGCTGCTCGCCTTCGAGACGGAGGCGATGATCCTGCCGCGGCTGCACGGCCGGCACGCGCCGCGCTTCGTCGCCGCCGGCGACGTGACCGCGCAGCCCTACCTCGTCATCGAACGCATCGAGGGCGGGAGCCTCGACCACCTCGCGTTCCCGCTGCCATCGGCGGAAGTGCAGCGCATCGGCGCCGCAGTGGCCGACGCCCTGCACGAGATCCACACGCAGGAAGTCGTGCACCTCGACTTGAAGCCCGACAACGTGGTGATGCGCCCCGATGGCATCGCGGTGCTGGTGGACTTCGCGCTCGCGCACCATCGCGCGCTGCCCGACCTGCTCGCGCAGGAGCACCGCTACGCGGCCGGCTCGGCGCCCTACGTTTCGCCCGAGCAGGTGCGCGGCTCGCGTTCCGATCCGAGGAGCGATCTCTTCGCCCTCGGCGTGATGCTCTACGAGATGGTCACCGGCCAGCTGCCTTATGGCGTGCCGCGCACACTCTCGGGCATGCGCGACCGCCTGTGGCGCGATCCCACGCCGCCCATCGCGCTGGTGCCGGGCCTGGCACCCGAGCTCCAGGAAGTGATCCTGCGCTGCCTCGAGATCGATCCGGACCGGCGCTACCAGTCGGCCGCTCAGCTCGCCTTCGACCTGCGCAACCCGAAGCAGGTGAAGCTCACGGCGCGCTCGCGCAAGTCGCTGCCGATCGGCGCGCTCTCGCAGGCCGTGCGCTGGTGGCGCGCGCGCGACATCATCGCGGCACTCCCCGACCCGGGGCGCGCCGACGAGCCCTCGGCACCCGTGGTCATGGTGGCCGTGGACACGCTGCATCCCGACGATCCGCGCCAGCCCGATTTGCAGCTCGCCACGCGGCGCATCCTTTCGCTCTCGCGCGAGTTCCGCCTGGTGTGCGTGGCCGTGGTGCCCGCGGTGGTGGGCGGCCCCGCGCCCGAGAAGGACGCGCAGGTCGAGCATCGCATCCGGCTACGCCACTGGCTGGCGCCGCTCGCCATCGAGCCCGAGCGCGTCTCGATGCACGTGCTGGAAGCGCCGGACGCGGGAACCGCCATCGTGGACTTCGGGCGGCGCAACAACGTGGACCTGATCGTGCTGGGCGCGCCCGGCCCCGACGAGCGTGCGCTCGCGTGGTGGCGCTCGGTGGCTTCGACCGTGACCGCGAACGCCGCCTGCAGCGTTCACGTGGTGCGCCGCTTCAGGCGGCCTTCTTCACCCGGTTCATCGACGCCGCCGCCTTCCGCGTGACGAGCAGCACCGGCACGGTGAGCGTGGCCACGAGCTTGTTGGCCACCGATCCCATGGCGAGGTTCACGAAGGCGTTGTGGCCATGGGAGCCGCAGACCACGAGGTCGACGCGGTTGGCGCGCACGAACTTGTCCACTTCCTCGGCCACGTCGCCGATGCACCAGGTGGACTTGTACTCGACGCCCGCGCGGTCGAGCTCGCGCCCGGCGCCCTTCAGCGCCTCGCGGCTCGTGTCGCGGATGTAGTCGTCCACCGCCTTGCGGCCGACCACCGTGGAGGCGATCGGATAGGGAATCTTGAGGTGCACGTGCAGGAGCACCACCTCGGCGGGCTCGTTGAAGGCTTCCAGGTGGCGGGCGACGTAGCGGGCCGCGGCCTTGGAGTAGCTCGACCCGTCGACGGCGATCAGGATCTTCATGGCGTCCCCTTCTTTTCGAGGTGGGTTACGGGCCCAGTATGGGGCGCCCCCCGCCCGGGGGGTTGACGCCAATCAAGGGGTGCCGGCCCGGGCGGCCGAGAATGAACGTACCGCCGCCAGCCACGGGCCATTTTCCATGCAGCGCACCATCGCGATCATCCAGGGCCATCCCGACCCGGCCGCCGAACGCTTCACGCGCGCGCTGCAGGCCGCCTACATGGAGGGCGCCAGGGCGGGCGGCCACGAGGTGCGCGTGATCGACGTCGCCACGCTCGACTTCCCGCTGGTGCGCACCAAGGACGAGTGGGAGAACGGCGAGCCGCCCCCGCCCATCATGGGTGCGCAGGCGATCATCCACTGGGCCGACCACCTGGTCATCATCTACCCGCTCTGGGCGGGCTCCATGCCGGCGCTGCTCAAGGCCTTCTTCGAGCAGGCGTTCCGGCCCCGCTTCGCGTTCGGCGACACGCGCAAGATGAAGGAACGCAAGCTGCGCGGGCGCAGTGCCCGCATCGTGATCACCATGGGCATGCCCGCGTTCGTCTACCGCTGGTTCTTCGGCGCGCATAGCCTCAAGAGCCTCGAGCGCAACATCCTGGGCTTCTGCGGCATCGGCCCCATCAAGGTGAGCCTCGTGGGCTCGATCGACGATCCCGATCCGGCCAAGCGCCGCAAGTGGCTCGAGAAGATGAAGGCATACGGCACCGCGGCCGACGCGGGCTACCTCTAGCCGTGGACGCGATCGTCCGCCAGGTGGCGCCGCCCGCCGGGGCAACCTGCTATCACTGCGGGCTGCCCGTCACCGACGCCGCCGCGCCCGCGCATGCGGCGCCCGAGGGCGTGCGGAGATTCTGCTGCGTGGGCTGCGAGGCGGTCTCGCTCTTCATCCACGGCGCGGGGCTGGACGACTACTACCGCCTGCGCTCGGAGAAGGCCCCACGCCCCGACGCTGCGGCCTCCTCGCGCGACACGGTCGCGCTCTACGACGAGCCTGCGATCCTGGCGCGCTTCGCGACCCGGCGCGCGGACGGCACGATGGAGGCCGACCTCATCGTGGAAGGCATGACGTGCGCGGCGTGCGCGTGGCTCGTGGAGCATGCGATCGAGCGCGTGCCGGGCGTGGCCGGGGCGCACGTGAACTTCGCTACCCGCCGCGCGCGCGTGCGCTGGCGCGAGGACGACGCCCGCGCGAGCGCGATCTTCGCCTGCGTCATGGACTGCGGTTGCAAGGCCTGGCCCTTCGAGGCCGGCCGCCTCGCGCTCGTCGAGGAAGCCGAGCGCAGGTCGATGCTGCGGCGTTTCCTGGTGGCGGCGCTGGGGATGATGCAGGTGATGATGTACGCGGCGCCGGCCTACCTCGCGGGCGAAGGCGAGATCACCGCCGACGTGGCGAGCCTCATGCGCTGGGCGGGGCTGCTGCTCACCGTGCCGGTCATCGCATATTCGGCCGCGCCCTTCTTCCGCAACGCCTGGCAGGACCTGCGCGCGCGCCGCCTGGGCGTGGACGTGCCGGTTTGCCTGGGGCTTGCCGCCGCGTTCACGGCGAGCGTGTTCTCGACGCTGCGCGGCTCCGGGGCGGTGTATTTCGACTCGGTCACCATGTTCGTGTTCTTCGTGACGGGCGCGCGCTATCTCGAGCGCGCGGGCCTCGAGCGGGCGGGGCGTTCGCTGCAGCGGCTCGCGGCGCTGGTGCCCTCCGCGGCGCGTCGCATGCACGCGGGCGGGGAGGAAGTCGTTTCCGCCGCGCAGCTGCGGCCCGGCGACCGCGTGCTGGTGCGCGCGGGCGAATCGGTGCCCGCCGACGGCCTGCTCGCCAGCACGCACGCCACGGTGAGCGAGGCGCTGCTCTCGGGCGAGAGCGCGCCGCTCGAGCGCCGCTGCGGCGAGCGCGTGCTGGGCGGATCGCTCAACTGCGGCGACGCCTTCATCGTCCGCGTCACGCACGCGGGCGCCGACACCGTGCTCTCGACGCTTCGCCGCATGATGGAGCTCGCCGCCGCGGCTCGCGCGCCCTGGGTCGAGGCGGCCCAGAAGGCCTCGGGGGTATTCGTGGTCGTCATCCTCGCCGTGTCCGCACTCGCTGCGCTCGCCTGGCTCGCGGTCGATCCTTCCCGCGCGCTGTGGGTCGCCATCTCGGTGCTCATCGTGACGTGCCCCTGCGCGCTCTCGCTCGCCACGCCCGCGGCGATGTCGGCGGCCACCGGAGCGCTCGCGCGGCGCAACGTGGTCGTCACGAAGGTTCGCGCCATCGAGGCGCTCGCGGGCGCCACCGATTTCGTGTTCGACAAGACCGGCACGCTCACGCTCGGCAGGCCCCGGCTCGTCGAGACGGTGGCCCTGGGCCACTCGACCTCCGGCCGGGCGCTCGCCATGGCCGCGGCCCTGGGGGCCGATTCGCCGCACCCGCTCGACCAGGCGATCCGCGACGCGGCGCACGGCCTGCATTGGCCCGTCGCGAGCCTTGCGCGGCGCACGGCGGGCCGTGGCATCGAGGCCCTGGTGGCCGGGCGGCGCTGCCGCCTCGGATCGGTCGAGTTCTGCCGCGACCTGAACGGGATCGAGCCGCCGGCGATCGATACGCGCCACGCCCATTCGATCGCGTGGCTCGCCGACGAGCAGGGCTGGATCGCGGCGCTGCACATCGCGGACGCGCTGCGGCCGGGGGCGGGCGAAGCGATGGAATCGCTGCGCGCGCTCGGAATCTCGCTGCACCTGCTCTCGGGCGACGACGCCCGGGTCGCGGCGCGCGCCGCCGAGCGCCTGGGCATCGCCAACATGCAGGGCGGGGCGACACCCGCCGGGAAGCAGGCCTACGTCCGCGGCCTGCAAGCGCGCGGCGCGCGGGTCGCGATGGTGGGCGACGGCATCAACGACGCGCCGGTGCTCGCGCAAGCCGACGTGTCCGTGGCGATGGGCGGCGGCGCCGACCTCGCCCAGGTGCGCGCCGACGCGGTGCTCGCCTCCGATTCGCTCGAGGACCTGGTGCGCGCGGTGCGCATCGCGCGCAAGGCGCGCGCCGTGGTGCGCGAGAACCTCGCGTGGGCGCTCGCATACAACCTCGCGGTGATCCCGCTCGCCGTGGCGGGGCAGGTGACGCCGCTCGCGGCCGCGATCGCCATGTCGGCGAGCTCGCTGCTCGTGGTGGCCAACGCGCTGCGCATCCGCTGACATGGACATCCTCTTCCTCCTGATCCCCTTGAGCCTCGCGCTCGCCGCGGTGATCGGCATCGCGGTGTGGTACGCGGTAGGCGCCGGACAGTTCGACGACCTCGAGCGCCCGGCGGTCGAGATCATCGCCGACGACGACACGCCATGCTGATCACCTCCATCGAGCGCATCCGCGCATTGCCGCGCCTCGCGGAGATCACGCGCGTGCTGGTGCAGCACGGCGTGCAGGACCTCGTCCACTCGGTGGGCCTGCACCGGCTGTTCGACGAGACGGGCGCGCTGCTGGGCTGGCAGCCCGAGCCGCAGCTCGCGGGACTGCCGATCGAGGAGCGCGTGCGCCTCGCCCTCGAGAGCCTCGGCCCCGCGTTCGTGAAGCTGGGCCAGGTGCTCGCCTCGCGCGTGGACCTGCTCGACCCCGCGTGGATCGCCGCGCTCGACAAGCTGCATGACCAGGCCACGCCCGTGCCCTACGAGGCGATCGAGGCGCAGCTCGTCGCCGACCTGGGCGGCCCGGTGGCCTCGCGCTTCCGCACGCTCGAGCTCGAGCCCAACGCCGCGGGCTCCATCGCGCAGGTGCATCGCGGCACGCTTCCCGAAGGCACGGCGGTGGCGGTGAAGATCCGCCGGCCCGGGGTCGAAGGGGTCATCGCCGCCGACGTCCTCCTGCTGGAGACTCTCGCCGCGTGGTGGGAGGAGGAGGACCCGGCCTCGCGCCGCTACCAGCCCGTGGAGCTCGTCCGGCAGCTGCGCAAGTCGCTCGCGCGCGAGGTGGACTTCGCTTCGGAAGCGCGCGCCCAGGAGCGCTTCGCGGCCAACTTCGACGGCGACCCCGACTTCCTCGTGCCGCGCGTGCACGGCGAGTTCACGCGCGCCTCGCTGCTGGTGATGGACTGGGTGGACGGGGTTCGCGCGACGGACCTCGCGGCGGTGGACGCGGCGGGCCTGGACCGCGAAGCCCTCGCGGCGCGCGGGGCCGATGCGTTCCTCAAGATGGTGCTGGTGGACGGCCTCTTCCACGCCGATCCGCATCCCGGGAATATGTTCTTCCTCCCCGGCAACCGCGTCGTGCTGATCGACTTCGGCATGGTGGGGTGGCTTTCCGGCAAGCGCCGCGACGAGCTCGTGGACCTGCTCGCGGCCGTGGCCGCGCGCGATCCCGAGGCGATGCGCGACGTGCTCGTCACCTGGACCGACGGGCACCGCGTGGCCCCGGAGCGGCTCGCCGAGGACCTCGGGCGGCTTCTGCACATCTACGAACGCGCGGCGCTGCGCGAGATCCGCCTGGGCACGCTGATCTCGGAAGTGTCGGCGATCGTGCGCGAGCAGGGGCTCATGCTGCCCGCGGACCTGGCGCTCCTCTTCAAGGCGCTCATCACGCTGGAAGGGCTCGGCACGCGGCTCGTGCCGCGCTTCCGGCTGATCGAGCACGTGACGCCGTTCGTGCGGCGGCTGATGGCCGAGCGCTGGGGACCGAAGCGCGCCCGGGCGCGGCTCAAGGCCACGCGCGCCGAGCTGGGGCGGGCGCTGCGCGCCGCGCCGCGGCTCATCGAGGCGCTCTCGCGGCACTTCGCCGACGACGGCGTGGCGATCCGCCTGGAGATGCGCGAGGTGGACAACTTCAGCCGCCACCTCGAGGGCAGCGTGAATCGCCTCACCATCGGGATGGTGACGGCGGCGCTCATCGTGGGCTCCTCGATCCTGTTCAGCGTCTCCAGCGAGAAAGCGTCGTTCACCGGCTGGTTCCTGGGCGCGGTGGGCGTGGCGATCTCGCTGGTGAACACCGTCTGGCTGATCCTCGCCATCCGCAGGTCGCGCCGCTCATGACACCGGCCGTGGCGCACTCGCCCCTCGATCATCCTGCGAGCCTTGCCGAGGCGCTGCGCGACCCCGCGTGCTATCCGCACCCGGCGGGCGACGTGAGGGTGGTCGAGACGCACATCTCGTGGGTCTTCCTCGCCGGCAGCTACGCCTACAAGGTGAAGAAGCCCGTGCGGCTCGATTTCCTCGATTTCTCCACGCTCGAGGCCCGCCGCCGCTACTGCCTGGAAGAGGTGCGCCTGAACCGCCGCACGGCCCCGGGCCTGTACGTCGAGGTGGTGCCCATCGTCGGCACGACGGGGCGGCCCTCCGTGGGAGGCACGGGCACGGCCATCGAATACGCGGTGCGCATGCGCCGCTTCCCGCAGCAGGACCTGCTCTCGCGCCGCGCGGATGCCGGCGTGCTGGAGCCCGCGGCGGTCGATGCGATGGCCGCGGCCGTGGCGCGCATGCACGCCGAGGCGGACGTCGTGCGCGAGGGCTCGTTCGGAACGCCGGCGCTGGTGCGCGCCCAGGCGCTCGACAATTTCGCCACCCTCGAGCGCCTCGACCCGGCGCTCTGCGACCGCCATCTCGAGCGCTGGACGCGCCTGGAGCACGCCGCGCTCGTGGAGACCTTCGCCGCGCGCCGCCGCGAGGGCTTCGTGCGCGAGGGGCACGGGGACCTGCACCTGGGCAACGTCGTCATGTTCGCGGGCGCTCCGGTCCCCTTCGACTGCATCGAGTTCGACGCGCGGCTGCGCATGATCGACGTGATGAGCGACGTGGCCTTCGCGTGCATGGACCTTCACTCGCGCGGCCAGCCGCGGCTCGCGGCGCGCTTCCTCAATGCGTGGCTGGAACACACCGGCGACTACGGCGGGCTGCGCGTGCTTCGCTTCTACGAGGTTTACCGGGCGATGGTGCGCGCCAAGGTGGCCGCGATCCGCGCCCGCCAGGAAGGCATCGGGGCCGACGATCGCGCCGACGCCGAGGAAATCTTCCGCCGGCACGTGGCGCTCGCCAAGCGCCTCGTGCTGCGCCGCTCGCCGGGCCTCGTTCTCATGCATGGCCTTTCGGGATCGGGCAAGACCACCGTGGCGCAGGAGCTGGTGGAATCGCTGGGCGCCGTGCGGCTTCGTTCCGACATCGAGCGCAAGCGGCTGCACGGCCTCGCGCCCCTCGCGCGAAGCGCCTCGGCGCCGGGCGGCGGGATCTACGAGCCGGGCGCCACGCGGGAAACCTACGGCCGCCTCGCGCTCCTTGCCCGCGAGACGCTGGCGGCCGGGTACCGCACCGTCGTCGACGCCACGTTCCTTCACCGCGCCCAGCGCGACGCGTTCCGCCGGCTCGCCCGCGCGATGCGCGTGCCCTTCGCGATCGTCGCTTGCGTGGCGCCGGAAGCGGTGCTTCGGGCGCGCCTCGCCGGGCGATCGGGCGATGCGTCCGAAGCGGACGTCGCGGTCCTCGACCTGCAGCTCGCGGCTCGAGAAGAGCTCGCCGCCGATGAGCTGGGCCGTGTCGTGGTGGCCGACGCCACGCACCGCGACGCCGCCGAGGAAGCGAGCCTCCTCGCGCTCGCGAAGATCCTGGACCGCCGGGGCTAGGGCGAGGCTGCGGCGAGCGCGGGCTGCGGCGCGGCCGCGGGCGTGACGATGCGCCCGTCCACGAGCTGCACCAGGCGGTCGCAGCGCGCGGCGAGGGTCGGGTTGTGGGTGACGAAGAGGAACGCGGTGCCTTCTGCGCGATTGACTTCGCGCATCACGGAGAAGACGCCGTCGGCCGACTTGGTGTCGAGGTTCCCGGTGGGCTCGTCGGCGAGGACCAGCGCGGGATTCATCGCGAGCGCCCGCGCGATCGCCACGCGCTGCTGCTGCCCGCCGGACAGGAAGTTCACCTTGTTGTTTTCCCATTGCGTGAGGCCCACCTGCGCGAGGAGCGCCGCGGCGCGCTTGCGCATCGCCTCGTCGGGGCGCCCGCGGGCGAGCAGCATCGGCATCATCACGTTCTCGATGGCGGTGAAGGCCGGGATGAGGTAGTGGTACTGGAAGACGAAGCCGATGCGCTTTCCGCGCAGCTGCGTGATGGCCGCCTCGTCGAGAGCCGTCGTGTCGGCCCCGGCGATGAGGATGCGCCCGCCCGTCGGGCGGTCGAGCAGGCCCACCAGGTTGAGCAGCGTGCTCTTGCCCGAGCCCGACGGGCCCATGAGGGCCACGAACTCGCCGCGGTCCAGGCCGAGGTCGATGCCGTGCAGCACCTCGACGTCCTCGCCGCCCGCGCCGGGATAGGCCTTGCGCACGCCCTCGAGGCGAATGACGGCCTCAGCCACGGATCGCCACCACCGGGTCGAGGCGCGCGGCACGGCGCGCCGGCGTGACCGCCGCCGCCAGGCCCGTGAGCGTGGCGATGATCGCAGCCCACACCGCGAGCTTCGGCTCGAAATGCAGCTGGAAGAGCGGCGTGCCGTCGGGGTTCTTGAGCATGACCTCCCAGGCCTTGAGGAAGGCGGCGGCGATCGCCGAGCCGAATATCGAGCCCACGAGCCCCACGATGCCGCCCTGGATGAGGAACACGTTCATCACCTGGAGGCGCGAAGCGCCCATGGCCCGCAGGATGCCGATCTCGCGCGATTTCTGCACCACGGACACCACGAGCACGCTTGCGATGCCGAGCGCGACGCAGATCGCCACCGCGATGCGCAGCGCCGTGTTGGAGATGGTCTGCGCGTTGAGCGCGATGAAGAGCTGGTTGTTGGTGCGGATCCAGCTGTCGGCCTCGAGGCCGACGCGCGCGTTGATGCGCTGCGCGATGTTCTCCGCCTGCCAGAGGTCCTTCACGGTCACGTCGAGGTTGGAGGCGCCGCCGGTCAGGTTGAGCAGGTCCTGCGCGGTGCGCAGCAGCACGTAGACGTTGCGCTCGTTCACGCCCTTGGAGCCCAGGTCGAAGATGCCGGTGATCGTGAGCGTGAGCGCGGCGCCGTTGGGCGTGGCGAGGCGCATCTTGTCGCCCACCGCGGCGCCCAGGTCGGTCGCGAGCTCCGTGCCGATCAGCACGTCGGTGCTGGTGAGCCGCCAGGTGCCCGCGACGATCTTGTCGGGCAAGGGCACGATGCGCACGAAATCGTCGGGATCGATGCCGGTGAGGGAGACGGACCGGTTGGCGTCGCCGCGCAGCGCGAAGGCCGGGCCCGCCACCGTGGGCGTCACCACATCCACGCCGGGCATGTCGCGGATGACCTGCGAATGCGCCTGCCACTGGTCGATGGAGAGCAGGCGCTGCGTGCGCTTCTGCACCGTCGGCGCTTCGTCCCGGGGATCGCGCAGCGGCCGCGCCACTTCCTCGGCGGGCTGGATCACGATGTGCGGCTGCGAAAGGAGCGAGCGGCGGATGATGTTGGCCTGCATGCCGGTGAGGATCGCGGACATGAAGACCACCACCGCCACGCCGATGGAGGCGCCGACGATGATGAACGTGGTCTGCATGCGGCCTTCGCCCAGGAAGCGCAGCGCCGCGATCACCTCGAACGGCATCCAGGACTTCACGCGGCCCTCACGCGGCGCCCCTCGTGCGCGGCGGTCTCCGTGGTCGGGATGACGCGGTCGCCTTCCGCGAGCCCCTCGACGATCTCCACCAGGCCCTGCGTGCCGCGCACGCCGACCTTCACGGTGCGGCGCACGGCGCGCCCGTCCTGCGCCACCAGCACCCAGGGCGTGTCGGACGCCGGATCGTGCACGGCATCGACGGGGACCGAAAGCACGCCGGGGCGGCGCGCCACCTCGATGTCCACCGACACCGTCATGTCCTGGAGCAGGTAGGCGGGCGGGTGCGGCACCGTGAGCTTCACTTCGACCGAGCCGCGCGTGGCGTCGATGCCGGGGTTGATGTAGACGAGCTCGCAGGGAAATCGCTGGCCCGGATAGGCGTCGGCGGACGCGAGCGCCTTCTCGCCCACGCGCAGGAAGTTGAGGTTCTTCTCGTCGATCTGAACCGTGAGCTGCGTCTCGCCCGCGGGCGACAGCGCGAACAGCACCTTGCCTGGCTGCACGACGTTGCCCACCTCCACGTCGCGCGTGATGAGCGTGCCGTCCACGGGCGCCACGATGTTGGTGAGGGCGAGGTGGGCCTGGGCCTGGGCGAGCGCGGCCCGGGCGAGGGCGAGCGCCGTCTGGGCCACGAGGTAGTCGGCGCCCTGGGGCCTCACGCTCGCTTCCTGGACGCGCGCGGCGTCGAGCTGGCTCGAGGCGACGTCGCGCGCGCGCTGCGCTTCGTCGAGCGCCGCCTGGCCGATGAAGCCGCGGTCGAAGAGCTCGCGGTTGCGCAGCAGCGAGCGCTCGGCGTTCACCAGGTTGGTTTCGGCCTGCCGCGCGGCCTCGGAGGCCACCGGGAGGCTGGTGCGCGCAAGCTGGGCGACGCGCGCCTCGGCCTGCGCGACCGCCGATTGCGCCGCGGCCACGGCCGTGCGCGCCTCGGCGTCGTCCAGGCGCACCAGGAGCTGGCCGGCCTTGACCGCCTGGCCCTCGGCCACCGGGACCGCGACGACCGTGCCCACCAGGGCGCTGCCGATCTCGACCCTGCGCGGCGACTCCACGCGGCCGCTCGCGACCACCGCCTGCACGAGGTCGCCGCGTTTCACCACGTAGGATGAGACCTGGGGGCCGAGGTACAGGCGCGCGCCGGCAAGCGCCAGCGCGAGGATCGCCAACGCGGTGCCGCCGAGCGCCTTCCTCGAGCCGGGAATCTTCATGAATCTTATTGTCGCCCGGGGGGCTCGAAAGGGGTTGATCTGGGGCAATGGGCTATCCCCGCCCCGGGCTAGCCTGCAACCATGACCTGCGCCTATATCACGCACGCGTCCTGCCTGCGCCACGACATGGGGCCGGACCATCCGGAATGCCCCGAGCGCCTGGATGCGATTTCGGACTACCTGCTCTCCAGCGGGCTCATGGGCTTGCTGGTGCCTTACGACGCGCCCGCGGCCACTGTCGAGCAGCTCTGCCGTGCGCACACGTCGCTCTACGTGCACGAGCTGATGGCGCGCTCGCCGCAGGTCGGCTACGTGCAGGTCGACCCGGACACCGCCATGAACTCGCACACCCTCGACGCGGCGCTGCACGCGGCGGGGGCGGCCGTGCTCGCCACCGACCTCGTGCTGGACGGCGAGGTGACGCGCGCCTTCTGCGCGGTGCGCCCGCCGGGCCACCACGCCACGCGCGAGGCGGCCATGGGCTTCTGCTTCTTCAACAACGTCGCCGTCGGCATCCGGCACGCGCTCGACGTGCGGGGCGTGAAGCGCGTTGCGCTCGTGGACTTCGACGTGCACCACGGCAACGGCTCGGAGGACATCCTCGCCAACGACGAGCGCGTCCTCATGGCCTCGACCTTCCAGCGCGGGCTCTATCCGTTCCTCGGCGACGAGCCCATGGGTCCCAACATGGCCAACGTGGGCCTGCCGCCCGGCTCCACGGGGGAAGCGCTGCGCGCCGCCTTCCACGAGGTGTGGAAGCCGCGCCTCGAGGCGTTCGCGCCCGAATTGATCTACGTCTCGGCGGGATTCGACGCCCACCGCGCCGACGGCATGGCGAACCTGCGCTGGGTGGAGAAGGACTACGAGTGGGTCACCGGCGAGCTGGTGGCCATCGCCGAGCGCCACTGCAAGGGGCGCATCGTCTCGACGCTGGAAGGCGGCTACGACCTGTTCGCGCTATCGCACAGCGTGGCCGCGCACGTGCGTGCGTTGCTGGGGACCTGAAGCCGCGTTCAGCGGCAGACCAGGACCGGCGTCTTCGAGTGTGTGAGGACCTTGGTGGTCTGGCTGCCCAGCACCACGGCGGAGAGCCCGCGGCGGCCGTGCGAGGCCATCACGATCACGTCGCACTTGCGCGCCTTGGCCGCCTTGATGATGGCGCGCCACGGCAGGTCGTCCTCCAGCGTCACCGTGTGGTGGGTGGCGCGCCCGCCGCGCAGGATCGCCTTGTGCGCCTTCGCGAAGAGCTTCTGCGCGAAGCGCTGGGTCTCCTTGCGGTATTGCTCCGGCGAAAGCAGGTCGGAGGCGAGGATCATGCTGTCCGAGTACATGGGCGTGGTGAACGGCGGGATCACGTGCAGCAGCGTGATGCGGCCTTTGGACGACCGGGCCACCTTCGCGGCGTACGTCACCGCCTTCAGGGAGAGCGTCGAATCGTCGATGGGAACGAGGATGTGTCGGAACATGAAATCAGCATAGGACGAACGGCGGCCGGGCGCTTTGACGCGCATCAACCGGGGCGCTCACCCCGGCGATAGGCTGGAATCGCGCGGCGCCTAACGTGCCGCGAATCCGGAAAGGATCCCCATGAAGACCGCCGACATCTGCAACACGCGAGTCGTCACCGCGCCCGCCAACACGCCGCTCACGGAAGTGGCGCGCCTCATGCGCAAGAACCACGTGGGAAGCGTGGTGGTGGTGGACCAGGCCGATCCGCGCAAGCCCCTGGGCATCGTGACGGACCGCGACATCGTGGTGGAAGTGGTTGCCGCCGAGCAGGATGCGCGCGTCGTGACCGCCGCCGACATCATGGCGAGCCCGCCGGTCACCGCCTCGCCCGGGGACGACGCTTCGTGGTCGCTCAAGGTGATGCGCGACCGCGGCATCCGGCGCCTGCCGGTGGTGGACGGCGCCGGCGCCCTGGTGGGCATCGTGGCGCTGGACGACCTGCTCTCGGCCGCGTCCTCCACGCTCTTCGACGTGGTGCAGACGATCGGGACCGAGCGCGTCGTCGAGGCCGCTCACCGCAACTAGGGCCGGCGGCCCCGGGCCCTATTTCTCGAAGTGGGTGCGCGCCTTGGCCATGGCGTCCTTCATCTGCTCGAGCGCCTTCTCGGCGCCCTTCGCCATGTCCTGCCACGCGCCGGCCGAGGCGCCCTGCAGCAGCTTCAGCTGGTACATCGCCTCCTCGCGGCGCGCATTGAGCGCGTCGAGGTATTGCTTGCGGGCGGTGCTGGCGTGCTTCTCCCACTTCGCCGCCTCCGCATTCCAGCGGTCGAGGTCGGATTTGATCTGCGCCACGTATTCGTCACGAGTTTTCATCACGGGTCTCCAGGGTAGGACGCCCCCATGCTAGCCACGCTCCCGGACGGCCGGTTGACGCCGATCAACATGAAAACCCTGCTCGTCGTCGTGATCGCGGTGGTCGCCGTGCTGCTGGTGGGCGCGGTGCTCTACCTGCTCACGCGATACCTGCCGCTGGACTGACGCGGGACGCCGCGAGCCGCCGGTAAAAGGCGCGCTTCACCACCTCGGCGAGGACGAGGTAGGCGGCCACCATCGCGGCCAGCGCCGCGAAGAAGGCGCCCGGCGGCGCCACGAAGCCCAGCGGGCCCGCGAGCGGCGTGAACGGCAGCAGGATCGCCAGCGCCACCACCGCGGCGGAGGTGGCGGCGAGCGCGCGGCTCGGGCGGCTCGCGAACGGGCTCGCGCGCGTGCGGATCACGAAGATCACCAGCACCTGGGTGGCGAGCGACTCGATGAACCACCCCGTGTGGAAGAGCGTTTCGTCCGCATGCAGGAGCCCCAGCAGCACGTAGAAGGTGAGGAAGTCGAAGAGCGAGCTCACCGGGCCCATCGTCCACATGAAGCCGCGGATGAGGCCCATGTCCCACTTCTGCGGCGCGGCGAGGTCGGCGGCATCGGCCTCGTCGAGCGGGATCGGCACCTCGGAGACGTCGTAGAGGAAGTTGTTGAGCAGGATCTGCGTGGGCAGCATCGGCAGGAACGGGAGGAACGCGGCGGCGCCCGCCATGCTGAACATGTTGCCGAAGTTGGAGCTCGCCGCCATCAGGATGTACTTGCGGATGTTGGCGAACGTGCGCCGGCCCTCGAGGACGCCGCGGTGGAGCACGCCCAGGTCGTGGCGCATGAGGATCATGTCGGCGGCCGCGCGCGCCACGTCCACCGCGTTGTGGACCGAGAGCCCCACGTCGGCCGAGTGCAGCGCGGGGGCGTCGTTGATGCCGTCGCCGAGGAAGCCCACCACGTGGCCGCGCTTGCGCAGCATCTGCACGATGCGGTTCTTCTGCACCGGGTCCACCCGGCAGAAGAGGTTGGCGCCGTCCACGCGCGCGGCGAGCGCAGGGTCGTCGAGGCGGGCGATTTCCGCGCCGGTGATCACGCCGCGCACGGGGATGCCCAGCTGCCCGCAGAGGTGGCAGGCCACGCGGTCGCTGTCGCCGGTGAGGATCTTCACCTGCACGCCGCTCTGCTCGAGCTCGGCGAGCGCCCGCGACGCTCCGGGCTTGGGCGGATCGGCGAGCCCCACGTAGCCCGCGAACGCGAGCCCTTCCTCGCCGAGCGGATCGGCTTCCCCCGGACGCGGCTCCCGGCTTGCGACGCCGATCACGCGCAACCCGTCGTTTTCCAGCTGCTCCAGCGTTCGTGCCGCGGCCGCGCGCGCCGGCTCGTCCCAATCCCGCGTCTCGCCGGAGGCAAGCTCGTAACGCGTGCAGCGCGCGATGAGCTCCTCGGGCGCTCCCTTCACCGCGAGCAGCCGCCGCTCGCCATCCTCGAGCAGCACCGCGACGCGGCGCCGCTCGAAGTCGAACGGCGTCTCCCCCGCCTTGCGCCAGCGCGTGTCGTCGGGCGCGTGGGCCGCGAGGGCCTCGTCCAGCGGGTTGTGGATGCCGCCGCCGAAGCGGGCGTTCAGCGCCGCGAGCAGGACGGCATGGGGCGCGGGCGAGCCGTCGAAGGCGGCGTGGCGCTCGAGGCGGATCTTCGCGCGCGTGAGCGTGCCGGTCTTGTCGGTGCAGAGCACGTCCATGCTGCCCAGCCCCTCGATCGAGGACAGGCGCTTCACGATCACGTGCTCGTCGGCCATGCGCATCGCCCCGCGCGCGAGCGTGACGGTGACGATCATCGGCAGCAGCTCCGGCGTGAGGCCCACGGCGAGCGCGATGGCGAAGAGCAGGGACTCGAGCAGCGGACGGCCCGCGACCGCATTGAGCAGCACCACGAAGAGCACCATGAAAGCCGTGAGCCGCATGATGAGCATGCCGAAAGCGCGCGTGCCGCGCTCGAAGCTGGTGGGCGGCGGCTCGGCCGCGAGCGAAGTTGCGATCTGGCCGAAGCGCGTGGCGGCACCGGTCGTCTCGATCAGCATCGTGCCGCTGCCGCTCACGATCGAGGTGCCCATGAAGAGCGCGTCGCCATTTGCGTCCTGCGGCGCGCGCTTCTCCACGGGGAAGGGCTCGCCCGTGAGCACCGATTCGTTCGCGTGCAGCCCGCTCGCCTCGAGGAGCCGCCCGTCGGCGGGCACCACGGAGCCCGGGTTGAGCAGCACCACATCGCCCGGCACGAGGTTCGCCACCGGAACCAACGTGGGCGCGCCGTCGCGCAGCGCCGTGGCCTTCACCTGCACGCGCTTGAGCAGCGCCTTCGCGGCCTGCCCCGCCCGGTGCTCCTGGACGAAGTCGATGGTGACGGAGAGCGCCACCACCGTCACGATGATGGCGAAGCTCGCGAGGTCGCCCATGAAGGCGGAGGCCACGCTCGCGGCGAGCAGCACGAGGATGAGCGGGCTGCGGAAGCGGCGCGCCAGCTCGATCACGAGGGGCCGCTCGGTGGATTGGCGCAGCGTGTTGGGGCCGAATTGCCGCGCGAGCGCGTGCGCCCTCGCGCCGGTAAGGCCGTCCTGCGGCCGCGCGGGGCTCAAGCCCGGCGGCTCGGGCGGCATGGCATCTCGACAGTCACTGCGTGGAACTTCCCGCTGCAGGAATCCGCGCGGGGCCGGTGGCGGTCCAGTCCGATCTTCACGTTGGCGAGCGATTGCCCGTCGAGGTATTGGCGTAGCGCCGTGGAGGCGAGGCTCCAGATTCGCGCGCGGCTCGCGTCGCGTTGCGCCTCGAACCGCACGTGCAGGCGGTCCGGCGCCACCTGCGCCACCTGGAAGCGGTGCTCGCCCGCGGCTTCCTCGACGACCGTGGAGAGCGCGAGCGGGGCAAGCCGCACGATACGGCGGCCCGCGGTGCGCATCTCGAGCGTGGCGTCGGTTCGTCCCTCGACGCGGATCGCGGGAAGCGGGCTGCCGCACGCGCATCGCGCCGGCCCCACCACGACCCGGTCGCCCAGGTCGTAGCGGATGATCGGCTGCACGCGGTTGGCGAGGTTCGTGACCAGCGTCGTGTGCGAGAGCTCGCCCGGCGGCACCGGGCGTCCCGCGGCATCCACCGCCTCGAGGATCACCCACTCGGAGTTCACGTGCAGCCAGCCTTCGCGGCATCCGAAGGCGATGCTCAGGCATTCGGAGGTGCCGTACTCGTTCATCACGCGGCAGCCGAACGCGTCCTCCAGGGCGAGGCGCGAGCGCTCGCCGAGGAATTCGCCGCCCGACCAGATGATCGCGGGCGCGATGGCGAGGCGGCCCGCGGCCTGCTCATGGGCGAGCAGCCGCAGCACCGACGGATAGCTCGCGAGGAACGCGGGCTGGTAAACGTTCAGGCCGGCGACGAGGCGCGGCATCGGGTCCAACACCGAGAAGCTGCGATGCTCGATCGCCGGATTGGCGTGGCCCAAGTGTTTCCAGAGCGTGATGCTGGCGAAGTGGTCGCCGTCGGCCACCACGAGCGCCGCGCGCCCCGACGCGCTCCACATGCGCGAAGCCCCGCGCGCATCGAGCAGGCCGTTCTCCCATTGCGCGAGGACGAGCGCCTCGTACACGGCCATCGCGTGGGAGTCCTGCAGGAAGATGCCCGGCGTGCCGCTGGTGCCGGAGCTCTTCCAGACGTGGTAGGCGCCCAGGTAGGGCTCGGCGATGCGCGTTCGATCCGAGAGAAACGCGTTCACGCCCGCGAGCCGCACGCGACGGTCCGTGCACCACGCGTCGAAATGCTTCATGAGCGCGGCCTTGTCCACGGTCGGCAGCTGCGTGAGGGGAACGTCGCCCGCGGGCAGGCGCGAATAGAGCTTCCGGTAGAACGGCGACTGCGCGCGAGCCGTGGCGACGAGCTGCTGCAGGCGCGCGTCGTCCGCGGGAAGCGAGCCGGTGCGGCGCGACCACCACAGGTTGGCGAGGCTCGCGTAGCAATCCCACCATGCCAAGGCCGCGTCGGCGGGCGGCGGCGGTGGCGGCGCGGGGCGCGAGCGCGTCTTCATCGCCTCATTGTAGGGCGAGCACGAGCTCGGCCGGCTCGCCCTCGGCGCCCACGCAGCGATTGCGTCCCGCCTGCTTGGCGGCATACATGCGCTTGTCGGCGAGCGCCACCAGGTCCGCGGCGCTCGCGCAGCCGTCGCCGGGGTGCTGCGCGATGCCCAGGCTCATCGTCACGGCGCGGCCGTCGTCAAGCCGGCCGAAGCCGCGCGCGCGCAACCGCTCCACCAGGAGCCGCGCATCGGCCGCGCCCGCGTGCGGCAGCATCACGAGGAATTCCTCGCCGCCCCAGCGCACCAGCAGGTCCGATTCGCGCAGCACGGCGCGCAACGACGCCGCGGCCTGCGCGAGCACGCGGTCGCCCGCCTCGTGGCCGAAGGTGTCGTTCACGGCCTTGAAGCGGTCGATGTCGGCGAACAGCACCGCGAGCGGCGTCCCGTGGCGCGTGGCGAGCAGGAACTGCGTTTCGAGGAGCTCCGTGCCGAACTCGCGCCGCATGCATTGGGTGAGGGGGTCGCGAAGCGATTGGCGCACCACGGCATGGAGCAGGTGCAGCTGGCTCATGGCGGCGTAAGCGGCCACCGAGGCGATCGCGCCCACCAGCCAGAAGCCCTCCACGGGGCTGTGCGGCAGGAGCGGGCGCGCGAACGCGCCGAGCGCCCAGGCCTCGGCTGCGAACGCGATCGCGGCGAGCGCCAGGGATTCGGAGGCGCCCAGCGGGAAGGCCGCGATGCCGGCGGCGAGCATGTACGGCATGAACGAATAGGCCGCGGCCACGCCGCCGCCCACGCCCTCGCGCGGAATGGGCAGCAGGACCTCCAGCGTGGCCACGAAGAAGGCGAGGGGAACCGCGTAGAGCGCGGCCAGGCGCAGGAGCGCCCGCGCCGGGCTCGAGGCGTGGCGGCGCGAGCTCCACGCGAGCAGCCCGAGCGCGCCGCCGGCGAGCACGCGCACGAGCGCGAGGCGCTGCCAATGCGGCGATTCGAAGACCAGCGCGTCGATGGGAATCCACGCGAGGGTGAGCAGCGCGAACAAGCCCGCGATCTCGCCCACGCGCCGCGAGATGACCGCCGCACGGCGCGACGCGAAATAAGGGGCCCGCCGCAATGGCCAGAACAGCGGGAGGGTGTCGTTTTCGGCGGCCATGAGGAAGGCTAGCCCCGGGGCATCGAGGGGCGTTGATTTCGGTCAAGGCACGCCCCGGCGGCGGGAGCGAGGCTCGTCCACGGAGGTCGCGATGCGCGCCATGCGCCTGCATGCGGCGAAGAGGCCGCTCGAGCTGGACGAGATTGCCGTGCCCCGGCCGGGGGACGGCGAGATCCTCATCGCCGTGCGCGCCTGCGCCGTGTGCCGCACGGACCTGCACATCTTCGACGGCGAGCTTCGCGCGCCGCGGTTGCCGCTCGTGCCGGGCCACGAGATCGTGGGCACCGTCGCCGCGTGCGGCCCGAATGCCGATCGATTCAGGCTGGGCGAGCGCGTCGGCGTGCCGTGGCTCGCGTGGGCGTGCGGGTCGTGCGAGGCGTGCCGCCGCGGCGAGGAGAACCTGTGCGAGCGCGCGCGCTTCACCGGGCTCGATCGCGACGGCGGCTATGCGCAGTTCACGGTGGCCGACGAGCGCTTCGCGCTTCGCCTTCCCGCCGGTTACTCCGACGGCGAGGCCGCGCCCCTGCTGTGCGCCGGCCTCATCGGGTACCGGGCCCTGCGCATGGCGGGCGAGGGCGCCCGGCTGGGCCTCTACGGGTTCGGCGCCGCGGCTCACGTGATCGCGCAGGTGGCGCTCGCGCAGGGCCGCGAGGTGTACGCATTCACGCGCGCCGAGGACGCGAAGGGCCAGGCGTTCGCGCGCGAGCTCGGCTGCCGCTGGGCCGGCGACTCGGCGCGCGCCGCGCCGGTACCGCTCGACGCCGCGATCCTCTTCGCGCCCGTGGGCGCGCTGGTGCCCGCGGCGCTCGCCGCCACGCGTCCTGGCGGCACGGTGGTCTGCGCCGGCATCCACATGAGCGACATCCCGTCCTTCCCGTATTCCCTCCTGTGGGGCGAGCGAAGCGTGCGTTCGGTGGCCAATCTCACCCGGGCCGACGGCGAGGCCTTCATGGAGCTGGCGGGAAGGACCCCGATACACACCATGGTCAATGCGTACGCGCTCCCCGACGCCAACCGGGCCCTGGAGGACCTGCGCCGCGGCGCCTTCGAGGGGGCCGCGGTCCTCGATTTGACCTAGGTCAAAGGCCGCACCGCGCGGCGGCGGCAATGTCGGGCCATGGAAACCGCGCCGATCCTCGACGTCGAATCGTTCTACGCCCACGCCATCGCGATCGAGCGCGAAGCGGTGCGCCGCTACCGCGAGTTCGAGGCGTACTTCCAGGGGCGCGGCGACGAGGTGCTGGCGGGCCTGTGCGGGCAGCTCGCGCAGCATGAGGACGACCACCTGCGGGCGTTGGGCGAGGCGAGCCGCGGGCTTGCGCTTCCCGAGCTCGATCCCGCGAGCCACCGCTGGCTCTCGCGCGCCGCCGAGGCGGGCGGGGAGTTCTACCGCGTCGTGAACGCGCAGCAGCTGCTCGCGATCGCGCTCGCCTCCGAGTGCGATGCGCTCGGCTTCTTCGAATGGGTCGCGAGCACCACGCCCGAGGCCGGCGTGCGCGCGCTCGCCGGGGAGATGGTGCGCGACGAGATGGACCACGTGCGCTGGGTCCGCGACGCCATCGAATACCACCGGGACGCGGTGGTTTGATCCGAATCAAGCCGGGGGCCGGGCGCGGTCCCTAGGATGGCGGAATTCGACGCGATCGGGGTGGGGCGCATGCAAATGCAGGCACAGGCACAGGGGATGTACAACTACAAGGTCGTCCGGCAGTTCGCCGTGATGGCCGTGGTCTGGGGCGTGGTAGGGATGCTGGTGGGCGTGATCATCGCCACGCAGCTCTACGCCCCCGAGTTCCTCGGCGGCATCCCGTGGCTTTCCTACGGGCGGCTTCGCCCGCTGCACACCAACGCCGTGATCTTCGCCTTCGGCGGGTGCGCGCTCTTCGCCACCTCGTACTACGTCGTGCAGCGCACCTGCCAGGTGCGCATCTTCTCCGACGGCCTGGCGGCCTTCACCTTCTGGGGCTGGCAGCTGGTGATCGTCGCGGCGGCCGTGACGCTGCCGCTCGGCTACACCCAGGGCAAGGAATACGCCGAGCTCGAATGGCCCATCGACGTGCTGATCGCCGTGGTCTGGGTCTGCTACGCCATCGTTTTCTTCGGCACGCTCGCCAAGCGCAAGGTGCAGCACATCTACGTGGCCAACTGGTTCTTCGGCGCGTACATCCTCACGGTGGCCCTGCTGCACATCGTGAACAGCGCCGCCGTGCCGGTGAGCTTCTGGAAGTCGTATTCGGCCTACGCCGGCGTGCAGGACGCGATGGTGCAGTGGTGGTACGGCCACAACGCGGTGGGATTCTTCCTCACCGCGGGCTTCCTCGGGATCATGTACTACTTCGTGCCCAAGCAGGCGGGCCGGCCGATCTACTCCTACCGGCTTTCGGTGGTGCACTTCTGGGCGCTCATCTTCACGTACATGTGGGCGGGCCCGCACCACCTGCACTACACGGCGCTGCCGGACTGGACGCAGTCCCTCGGGATGGTCTTCTCGCTGATCCTGCTCGCGCCCTCGTGGGGCGGCATGATCAACGGGATCATGACCCTCTCGGGCGCCTGGCACAAATTGCGCACCGACCCGATCCTCAAGTTCCTCATCGTCTCGCTCTCGTTCTACGGCATGTCCACCTTCGAGGGCCCGATGATGTCGATCAAGACGGTGAACGCGCTCTCGCACTACACCGACTGGACCGTGGGCCACGTGCACTCGGGCGCGCTGGGCTGGGTGGGCCTGGTGAGCATGGGCGCGCTCTACTACCTGCTGCCGCGCCTGGTGGGCCGCGTCGAGATGTACAGCGTGAAGGCGATCACGCTGCACTTCTGGGTGGCCACCATCGGCATCGTCCTCTACATCGCCGCCATGTGGATCGCCGGCGTCATGCAGGGCCTCATGTGGCGCTCCATGTATGGCGACGGCACCCTCACCTACAGCTTCGTGGAGGGCGTGAAGGCGACCTATCCCTTCTACGCGATCCGGCTGGTGGGCGGCATCCTGTACTTGAGCGGCATGCTGGTCATGGCGTGGAACACCTGGAAGACGCTCGCCGCGGGCCGCGCGCAGGACGCGCCGATCCCGGCCACCGCCCTGGCCCACGCTTGAGGCTGCATGCAAGTCTTCGACGCTGACGTCGTCATCGTCGGAGCCGGCGGGGCGGGGCTGAGGGCCGCGATCGCGGTGGCCGAGAGCGATCCGCGCCTTGCCGTGGCGCTCGTCTCGAAGGTCTACCCGATGCGCAGCCACACGGTGGCGGCCGAGGGCGGCTCCGCGGGCGTGGTGCTGCCCGAGGACAGCCTCGAGCACCACTTCAACGACACCGTGAGCGGCGGCGACTGGCTGTGCGACCAGGATGCCGTCGAGTTCTTCGTCTCCCAATGCACGCGCGAGATGGTCCAGCTCGAGCACTGGGGCTGCCCCTGGAGCCGCCGGCCCGACGGCCGCGTGAACGTGCGCGCCTTCGGCGGCATGAAGATCGAGCGCACGTGGTTCGCCGCGGACCTCACCGGCTTCCACATGCTGCACACGCTCTTCCAGACTTCCCTCAAGTATCCGTCGATCCGCCGCTTCGACGAGCACTTCGCGTGCGAGCTGCTGGTGGACGGCGGGCGCGCGCAGGGCGTGGTGGCGGCCGAGGTGTCCACGGGCGAGCTCGTGAGCATCCATGGCCGCGCCGTGGTGATCGCCACCGGCGGCGCGGGCCGCGTCTTCCGCGAGAACACCAACGGCGGCATCGTCACGGGTGATGGCATGGCGCTCGCGTACCGGCGCGGTGTGCCGTTGCGCGACATGGAATTCGTGCAGTACCACCCGACGTGCATGCCGGGCACGGGGCTGCTCTTCACCGAGGCCTGCCGCGGCGAAGGCGGCATCCTCGTGAACAAGGAAGGCTACCGCTACCTCCAGGACTATGGCCTGGGCCCGCCGGACCCGTGGCCGCGCAAGAAGGCCATGGAACTGGGGCCGCGCGACCGGCTCTCGCAGGCCTTCTGGCACGAGGAGCGCAAGGGACGCACGGTCGACACGCCGCACGGGCCGGCGGTGCATCTCGACCTGCGCCACCTGGGCGACGCGAAGCTGCGCGAACGCCTGCCGCAGATTCGCGAGATGGCGCTCGAATACCTCGCCATCGACCCGGCGCTCGCGCCGATCCCGGTGCGCCCCGCGGTGCACTACACCATGGGAGGCATTCCCACCGACGCGCAGGGCGCGACGCGGCTCGCCGGGCTGTTCGCCGCCGGGGAGTGCGCGAGCAGCGGCATCCACGGCGCCAACCGCCTCGGATCGAACTCGCTCGCCGAGCTCTGCGTGTTCGGCAAGGCCGCGGGCGAGGGCGCGGCGCGCTTCGCGCGCGGCGCCGACGCCCCCGGCGGCTCGACCCTGCGTTGGCAGGAACAGGACGCCGCCACGCGCGCGTTCGCCCCGCTGCAGGGGCCGGCGCAGGGAGAAGCGCTCGCCACGCTGAGGAGGGAGATGGCCCAGTCGATGGAGCGCGGCTGCGGCATCTACCGGACCGCCGCGGAGCTCGAGGCGACGTGCCTCAAGCTCGCGGAGCTCAAGGAGCGCGCGGCGCGCGTGAGCCTCAAGGACCGCGCCCAGGCGTGGAACACGGAGTGGCTGGGCGCGCTCGAGCTCGGCTACCAGCTCGACGTCGCGCAGGCGATGGCGCATTCGGCGCTCGCGCGCCGCGAGTCGCGCGGCGCGCACCAGCGCCTCGACGGCTTCACGCAGCGCGACGACGCGCAGTACCTCAAGCACACCCTGGCGTGGCATGCCGGCGCCGAGGCGCCTCGCGTCACCTACTCGGAGGTCGTCATCACGCGATCGCCGCCGGGCGAGCGCATCTATGGAAAGGCGGATCCGGCCCATGCCTGACGGCGCGAAGACCATTCGCATCGAGGTGCTGCGCTACCAGCCCGGCGAGCGGCAGGAGCCGTATGCGGAGGTATTCGAGATTCCCTTCACGCACGACATGTCCGTGCTCGAGGGCCTGCAGTACGTGAAGGACAACCTGGACGGCTCGCTCACCTACCGCTGGTCCTGCCGCATGGCGATCTGCGGAAGCTGCGGGATGATGATCGACGGCAAGCCGCGGCTTGCCTGCCGCACGTTCCTGCGCGACTTCGAGGGGACGGTGCGCGTCGAGGCGCTCGCCCATTTCCCCATCGAGCGCGACCTGGTGGTGGACGCGAGCGACTTCGTGGAGAAGCTGCCGCGCATCCGGCCGTGGATCGAAGCCAGGGCGCCGCGCGACCTCGCGCAGGGCGAGTACCTGCAGACGCCCGATGAGCTCGCGCGCTACGAGCAGTTCAGCCACTGCATCAACTGCATGCTCTGCTACGCCGCCTGTCCGCAGTACGGCCTCGACCCGAAGTTCATCGGCCCCGGCCTGATCGCGCTGCTGCACCGCTACAACCAGGATTCCCGCGACGCCGCGGCCGGCAAGCGAAACGAGCTCGTGCACGCCGACGAGGGGGTGTGGAGCTGCACCGCGGTGGGCTATTGCTCGGAAGTCTGTCCCAAGCAGGTGGACCCGGCATCCGCGGTGAACCGCAACAAGACGGCCAGCGCGCTCGACTGGTTCGCGCGCTTCCTGCCGGGGAGGGGCTGATGGTGAGGCGCACGTACACGCGGCCGATGGAAGGGTGGTGGCGCCGCGACCCGTTCTTCGTGCGCTACATGGCGCGCGAGGCGACCTCCCTCTTCGTCGAGCTGTATGCCCTGATCCTGCTCGCGGGGGTGGTGAGCCTCGCGCGCGGGCCCGCGGCCTACGAGGCGTGGCTCGCCTGGCTCGCGAGCCCGTTCGCCATCCTGCTGCACGTCCTGCTTTTCTTCGTGTTCGCCTACCACACGCTCAGCTGGTTCCGCATCATGCCCAAGACCATGCCGCCGGTCGTGGTCGCGGGCAGGGCGGTGGGCCCGCGCGCCATCACCGGCGCCGGAGTCGCCGCCGCGGTGGCCGCCTCGCTCGCATTCGTCGCCGTGGTGGCGGCGCTCGCCCCGTGAAGCGCTCCAGCCAGCCCGTCTTCTGGCTGCTCTTCGGCGCGGGCGGCATGCTCTCCGCCCTGCTGGGCGCGGCGCTCGTCTTCGTAACCGGGATCGCCGGGCCGCTCGGCTGGCTGGGGCGCGACCTGATGGGTTACCCCCACATGCTCGCCGTGGCGCGCAATCCCCTCGGCAAGGCCTTCGCGCTCGCCGTGGTCTC
>DATIWC010000082.1:0-22509 GCA_035519515.1 Usitatibacter sp. | reverse complement strand
CCCGCCCGTCCGAAATCCCCGCAGGAAACGCACGGGCCAAGGCGTCGATGCACTGCAGCCTGCCGCTTCCGGCGGGCGAGGCCCCTCCCCTGCTGCACCAGCTGCTGCTCGATGTCGAAGCGCGTCCGATCGAAACATCTTGAAATCGTTTCGTTCTGCTGCTTCTTGCGCCACGCAAGCTATCATTGCGCCCATGTCGAGGGCCGCCTACCTGCTGGCAATACTCCTTCTCGCGGCCACGGCCGTGGGCGCTGCCTCGCCCCCCACGCTCTTCATGGGCGAGCTCACCTGGACGGAGATCCGGGACGCGGTCCAGGACGGCAAGACCACCGTCATCATCCCCATCGGCGGCACGGAGCAAAGCGGGCCGCACATCGCGCTCAACAAGCACAACATCCGCGTGCGCTTCTTCGCCGCGCGCATCGCCTCCTCGCTGGGCGACGCGTTGGTCGCCCCTGTGCTCGCCTACACGCCGGAGGGCAACGTGAGCCCGCCCACCGAGCACATGAAGTACCCGGGCACGATCACGATGCCGGAGTCCACCTTCGAGGAAATCCTCGTGGCGGCCGGCCGCAGCTACCGCCAGCATGGCTTCAAGGACATCGTCTTCATCGGCGACCACGGCGGCTACCAGCGGGTGCTCAAGCGTGCCGCGGCGGCCCTCAACCATGAATGGGCCGGCACGAACGTCCGCGCGCACGCGATCGAGGAGTACTACACGGCGGTCTCGAAGGACTACGTGGAAGCGCTGAAGGAGAAGGGCTTCACCGAGGAGCAGATCGGCCACCACGCGGGGCTTGCCGACACGTCCCTCATGCTCGCGATCGACCCCAGCCTCGTGCGGACCAACCGCATGAGGAGCGCGAAGAGCGGCGTGGACGGGGTTTCGGGGGATCCCTCGATATCGACCCCCGACCTGGGAAAGATCGGGGTCGACATCGTGGTCAAGCGTTCGACGGAGGCGATCCGGCTCGCCACCCGCCGGTAAGGCCGTCTAGCTTCCGCCGCCGGGGCGCGGCATGGGCATCGAGGGCGGCGCCGCGGCGCTGCTGGTGCGGGATGCATTCTCGTAGTCGTCGCCGGTGACCGCAGTGACGCCGTCGCCTTCCGGCGTGCGGCCGCCCTTCACGGGCAGGTTGCTGCCGGTGCGATAGTGGCGATCGACCCAGCCTTCCTTGTCCTTGCCGGCGGTGGTTGTTTCGGTGGAGGCGCACGCCGCGAGCAACGTCGCCGCGACGGCACAGAGCAACACTCCCTTCATCTCGACTTCTCCTTATCGATTCCGGTCGCGGCAAGGGTGACGCCGCGCGGTTGTAGTTGCAACGAGGAGCCTGGCGGCGCCGACCTGTAGAATTGCGCTTCCACAGACAGGAGCCATGAGGAAGTGACTGTATCACGCAATTCCGGCGGGTTCGTGCTCGCCGCGCTCGTCGTCTTTTTTTGCCTGCCTTTCGTCTCGAAAGCGCAGCCTGGGCCGCTCCCGGGCATGCCGCCCGTGCCGGATCCGAAGAACCTCTACAGCGAGGCGGGCGCCGGGAAATTGAGTCCCGCGGTCGAGGGCCATCTCGAGCTCGTGTACGTGCCGCACGTCACGTCGAACGACGTGTACGTGATCGACCCGAAGACCTTCAAGGTCGTCGACCAGTACAAGGTCGGCCTCAACCCGCAGCACGTCGTGCCGTCGTGGGACCTGCAGACGCTCTGGGTCACGAACAACGCCGAGGGAACGGACAAGGGAAGCCTCACGCCCATCGACCCGAAGACGGGCAAGCCCGGCCCGTCCATCGCCGTGGCCGATCCGTACAACATGTACTTCACGCCGGACGGGCAATCGGCGATCGTGGTGGCCGAAGCGCTCAAGCGCCTCGATTTCCGCGACCCGCACACGATGAAGCTGCAGTACTCGATCGCGGCGCCCCAGTGCGGCGGCATCAACCACGCCGACTTCTCGATCGACGGGCGCTTCGTGATCTTCACGTGCGAGTTCAGCGGCGGGCTCGCCAAGATCGACCTCGTGGACCGCAAGGTCATCGGCTACCTCAAGCTCTCCACGGGCGGCATGCCGCAGGACATCCGCGTCTCTCCCGACGGCAGCCGTTTCTACGTGGCGGACATGCACGCCGACGGCGTCTTCGTGATCGACGGCGCGAGCTTCAAGGAAGTGGGCTTCGTGAAGACCGGCAAGGGCACCCACGGCCTGTACCCGAGCCGCGACGGGACCAAGCTCTACGTGGCAAACCGCGGCTCGCATGCGATCCACGGGATGAAGGCCGGCCCGGGCAGCGTCTCGGTGATGGACTTCGCCACGGAGACGGTCGATGCCACGTGGCCGGTGCCCGGCGGCGGCAGTCCCGACATGGGCAACGTGAGCGCCGACGGCAAGACGCTCTGGCTATCGGGGCGCTACGACAACGTGGTCTACGCCTTCGACACGGCGAGCGGGGAAGCGAAGGTGATTCCCGTGGGCAAGGAGCCGCACGGGCTCGCGGTGTGGCCGCAGCCGGGGCGCTACTCGCTCGGGCACACCGGCAACATGCGCTGAAGGCCTTCAGCGGCCCGGGGGCGCATGCAGACCGTCCTGGGCGTAACCCTTCCCTTCTTCGCGCTCGTGCTGTTCGGGTACGTGGCCGCGGCGCGCCGGTGGGTGCCCGGCGAGGCCGTGCCGGCGTTCAACGGCTTCCTCCTCTACTTCGCGGTGCCCGCGCTTCTCTTCCGGTTCGCCGCGAGCACACCCTTCGCCGAGATCGCCAACGGCCGGTACTTCGTGGCGTGGGGTGGCTGCGGGATCGCGATCGTGCTCGCCGTGACGTTCGTCGCGCGGCGCATGCTGCACCAGCGGCTGCGAGACGCGGCCTTCTACGGCCTTGCCGCAGCGGTCGCCAACGCGGGCTTCATGGGCGTGCCGCTGCTGGTGGCGCTATTGGGCACGCGCGCCGCGGCGCCCACCATCCTCGCCATCGTGGCCGACCTGGTGATGGTGGCCTCCGCGGGTCTCGTGCTGGCCGAGCTGGACGGCGCCACGCGGCGCGGATGGCGAGCGGACGTGCGCGATGCGGCGCTGCGCATCTTCCTCAACCCGTTCCTGATCAGCATGCTGCTCGGGGCCGCCTTCTCGGGCCTCGAATGGAAGCTCGTGACGCCGTTCGCCGAGATCGTGAAGCTCCTCGCCGATGCCGCCGGCCCCTGCGCGCTCTTCGCGATCGGGGTCTCCCTCGTGCGCCCCGATGCGCCGCTGCGCTCGCCGGTCCTGGCGCTGCCCGTCGTGGTGAAGCTCCTCGTCCACCCCGCGGCGATCTGGCTCGTGATGGCCGCGGCCGGCATCGACGAGGCCACGCGCCGCGTGGCGGTGCTGGTGGCCGCCCTGCCCTCCGCGGGCTGGGTGTTCATCTTCGCCACGCGCTACGAGGCCGACGCAGGGCGCATATCGGCCACCATCCTGTGGACGACCGCGCTCGCCTTCGTGACCTTCTCGGGGCTCGTGCTGCTGCTGGGAGTGGGATCCGGGCCTTGAGCCCGGTGCGCCAGGCGATGTAGCCGGACGCGGCGATTACACGACGCGGGGCGCGTTCACCCGTGGAGGGGCGATGGTCTTGCGCGCGCGCAGGTATCGCGAGACCACGTCCCAGATGGGCTCGCCGCGCGCGTCCTCGGAGATCGAGGCCCAGCCTGCCACCTTGTAGGTCTTTCCGGCCTCGATGGGTTTCCCGCCGAGGCGCATGTCGTCGATCCGCTTGCCCATGGTCTCGCGCGGCGCGCACGTGTACGTGAGGCCGCCTACGCGCACCATGTCCCCGCCCTGCTGGTAGTACGGATCGGGGTTGAAGAGGTTGTCGCAGACGTCCTCGAGGATCGCCTTGAGCGTCTCGCCCGTGATCGGCGTGACCGTGGTCGCGGGATAGGTGATCGCGCACCAGTCCATCACCGTCTCCATCGTGACGGCTTCTCCGGCGAGGATCGAGGTGCCGAAGCGAAAGCCGGGCGAGAGCGCGATCTCGGCATCCTTCTCCTGCATCAGCGCGTCGAGGATCACCTGGTCGGCGCTGCCCGTGAAGTTGCCGCGGCGATAGAGGAGCGACTGCGTGACGGCGAGCTTCTCGGCGAGCTTCAGCTCGTAAGGAGCTCTCGCGCTTGCGATGTGCGCAGCCATCGCGGCATCGGCGGGGAGCAGGTCGGCGAACACGGGCAACAGCCGGTACCTTGCTTCGCGCAGGCGTCCGTCGCGCACGTCCATGTCGAGCACGCCGAGGAACTTGCCATTGCTGCCCGCGTTGGTGACCAGCGTTGTGCCGGCCGCGTTCTTCACCGGCACGGGCCGGGGCACGCCGTCGTGCGTGTGGCCCCCGAGGATCACGTCGATCCCGGTCACGCGGCCGGCGAGCTTGAGGTCCACGTCCATGCCGTTGTGCGAGAGCAGCACCACGGCGGCCGCACCCTTGGCGCGCACTTCGTCCACGCGCTTCTGCAGCTCCTCCTCGCGAATGCCGAAGGTCCAGTCGGCGACGAGGTAGCGCGGATTGGCGATCGGCGTGTATGGAAACGCCTGGCCCACGATGCCGACCTTCACGCCGTTCACTTCGCGGATCGCATAGGCGTCGAAGACCGGGTCGCCGAAATCCGCGGTGAACACGTTCTGCGCGAGGAAGTCCACCTGGCCCTTGAAGTCGCGCTCGACCACCTGCTTCACGCGCTGCTCGCCGTAAGTGAACTCCCAGTGGCCCGTCATCACGTCCACGCCCAGGAGCTTCTGCGCGTCGATCATGTCCTGGCCGCGGGTCCAGAGCGAGGTCGCCGACCCCTGCCACGTGTCTCCGCCGTCGAGCAGCAGCGCGCCGGGGCGCGAGGCCTTCAGCCGCTTCACGAGCGTGGCGAGGTGCGCGAAGCCGCCCATGCGCCCGTATCGCGCGGCGAGCTGCTCGAAGTCGAGGCTGGTGAAGGCGTAGGCCTCGCGGCTGCCGGCCTGCATCGCGTAGTAGGCGAGGAACTCGCGTCCAACGAGGTGCGGCGGCTTGCCCGCGGCGGCACCCACGCCGATGTTCACCGCCGGCTCCCGGTACCGCATGGGCAGGAGCTGGCCGTGCACGTCGGTCATGTGCAGCAGGCTCGCATTGCCGAAGCGCGGGACGTCGTAGAGGTCGTCGGCGGCGAACGCCGTGCGGGGACCGAGCGGAAATCCTGCCGCGCCGGCGATCGCGAGCGCGTGCAGGAATTCGCGGCGGTTCACTTGTTGACGGGCGAGGCGGGGTCCGTCAGGAGGGCCGTGACATCCTTGATCTGCTGCTCCGTGAGGATGCCCTTGTGCCCAAAGCGCGGCATGCTCGAGCACGCCACGAACGCCTGGGAGTTGTACACCTTCCCGTACACGTACTTCCGGGACTCGGGGGTGAAGCCGTGCTTCCTGCCGAATTGGTAGAGCGACGGGCCGATGGTGCCGAACGAGAGCTCTTCGCGCGTGAGCTCGTGGCATGCGTAGCAGTTGCCGCCCGAGGGCTTCGACGGGTCGTCGCTGTACTGCTTGCCCTGCCCGCTCTGCGCGATCGCCTCGCCGCGCTTCCAGTCGCCCTCCAGGCTGCCGGCCGGGTATTTCACCGCCGCGAGCTGCTCGCGCACGAGACGCTCGGCCGCCTCCTTGTCGAGCGGATGGCCCGGCGTCACGCCGCTGCACAGGCGCTGGACGTCGTCCTGGTCGAGGCGGTCCATCTTCGCCTGGCCCTTCGCATGGAACGATTGCTCGAGGACCGCCTTCACCTGCGCGGCGTCGGGCTCCTGGTCGGATTGCATCACACCCGCGCATCCCGCGGCGAACGCCGCGAGGCCGAGCAGCCAGCTGGTTTTCTTCATCGCGTCACCGCTTGATGGAGGGCGCCGCGAAAGGCGCGCCGTTGGCGTTCTTCGCGAGGTACATCGTGAGCGCGATCGCCGCGGGCGACGCGTAGTCCAGTTCCGGGAAGCGTTGCTGCCGGAAGCAATCGTTCAGCCGCCACTCGAACGAGCGCACCTCGCCCTGCGAGACGCGGTAGCCGGGCCAGGTCGTGTAGGCCTTCCGCGCATCGGCCGGCTTCGAGAGGTTGGGCAGCTCCTGCAGGCGGATGCGCTGCGAATCGAAGCCGTGGCAGGTCGCGCACGCGAAGTCGTGCGTGCTCCCGCGGTAGAAGAAGATCTTGCGGCCCAGCTCGTAGGCCTCCTGCTCCTTCGGGTGCGTGGCGGCGACGTTCATCGGGATGCCCTTCGATTGCCCGGTGATGTAGGCGACCAGCGCGTCCATCACGACCTTCTTGCCGGGGTCGCCGAACGGGTCCTTCTTCGCCTGCTCGCGCGTGAACCCTTGCAGCGTCACCATGCACGTGACGAGGCGCGACTCCAGGTCCTCGACCTTGTCGGTGTCGGCGAAGTACTTCGGAAGCACGGTGTAGGCGCCTTTCACGACGCCGGGCCCCAGGCCCAGGTCGCACTGCTCGAGGGACGCGCCCTTCGGGCCGCGCTTCTGCTTCCAGAGCGTCTCGCCGCGCAGCTCCCAGAGCTCGGCCGGGTTGTCGTCACCGAGCGCGGCGCGGTACTTCTCGATCTCCTCGGCCACGTTCGGCGCCTGCTGCGCAGCCGCGAGGCCCGCGCCCAGCAGGCACGCGAGACCGATCGAGGCTGCGGCCCTCGCCGCCCTGTAGGCCCTCACGCGATGGTCGCTTCGTCGGTTCGCTTGTCGCCGTGACTGTCCGTCCATGTGATCACCACCTTGTCCCCGGGCTTCGCGCCGGAAAAGCGGAACGACAGGAACGGGTTCTTCGATACCGCCGGGCCCCACTGGGCCGACAGCACCGTCTTGCCGTTCACCGTGGCAGTGACGTTCTGGATGAACCACTCGGGAACGAGCGCTCCCTTGGAATCCTTGCGCTGGCCGGTCTCCATCTCGTGCTGCATGAGCACCTTGACCTCGACCTTGTCGCCGACCATCGCGGCGCGGATCTTCATCGGGTCGGCCATGTCAGCCTCCGCACCCGCCGAGCGTGACCTTCACTTCCTTGCTCGCGTAGTAGAACTTCCCATCGGCCTTCACCAGCGCGTAGACGTTGGAGGTCTCCGCCATCTTGATGCGGGTGTTCACCCAGGGCTCGGTGCCCTCGGGGATGAAGAAGTCCGCGGCCATCATGTTGGGGTTCTTCTCGACGAGAAGGGCGATGGACTCGGTCTTCGCGAGCTTGCTCGAGACGGTCACGGGAACCACCGCGCCGTTCTCCGCGATGTCGGGCGAAGTCATCACGATGTCGGCCGAACGGACCGCGCCCGATCCGCCGAGGGCCTTCACCACCTCGTCCAGCTTCTTGGTGCGGAAAGCCGCCTCGTTCCATTGCGGCGATTGCGCCCATGCGCTGCCCGGCCTGAAGAGGCCCGCGGCCACCGCCATGCCGAGGACGGCCGCGCCGCCCGTGCCGCGCAGGATTCTCCTGCGTCCAATGTCCATGGATCTCTTCCCCCTTGAGGCCCCGCGTTCGACGAGAAAAATTATATCCGACGGCGCTGCCTGGCCCCGCCCGGAACGGCCCGGCCCGCGAAAGGCCATCCCGGACTATATATCATGAATTACTTATATTGACGACGGCAGGGCCGCCCTCGTAGATTGCCGCGAATGCCGACGAGCCGCACGCGCCGCAAGCCCAGCCGCAAGGTCTCCAGCGACATCTTCGACCTGATCGGCAAGAGCGACAACATCCGTGAGGCGGCCGACGCCATGCAGGCGATGGCGCATCCGCTGCGGCTGAAGATCCTCTGCCTCCTGGGCAACCAGGAGCTCTCGGTCCTGGAGATCCTCGACGCCGTCGGGACCTCGCAGAGCAACGTCTCCCAGCACCTGGCGCTCCTGCGCGGGCACAAGATCCTCGCCTCGCGCCGCGCGGGAAACAAGATCTTCTACCGCATCGAGGACCCGCGCGTGCTCGAGATGATCTCTCTCACGCGGCGCATCTTCTGCACGTTCTGAACCGGCGCAGGGCCCGCCGCCCTACTTCCAGCGCCCGGCCGCGTCGTCGTCGCTCGCGCGCGCCTCGACCCACCGCGCGCCCTGGGGCGTGTCCTCGCGCTTCCAGAAGGGAGCGCGGGTCTTGAGGTAATCCATGATGAATTCGCATGCGGCGAAGGCCTCGCCGCGGTGTGCGCTCGTGACGCCCACCAGCACGATGCGCGCGCCCGGGAGGAGCGCGCCTACGCGGTGGATCACGAGCGTGTCGATGAGGTCCCAGCGCGCGTGGGCCTGGGCGCAGATGTCGTTCAGCGCCGCTTCCGTCATGCCGGGATAGTGCTCGAGGGTCATGCCGCTCACGGCCGAGCCGTCGTTGGCCGCCCGGACCAGGCCCACGAAGCTCGCCTGGGCGCCCACGTCCGTTCGCCCGCGGGTCATGGATTCGAGCTCGCGGCCCGCGTCGAAATCGGCTTCCTGAACCCGGACCGTGGGCACCTAGCCTCCCGTGACCGGCGGGAAGAACGCCACTTCGTCGCCCGGCTTCACGGGCGTGGCAAGGTGCGCCATCTGCTGGTTCACGGCCACGCGCCACGTCCGGCCCGGCGCGAAAGCCGCGCTCCAGGGAGCCGCCCGGTTGCGAAGCGCCTCGACGATCGAGGCCACCGTGGCGCCCTGCCCCGGCAGCGCCAGCTGCTCGCGGGAAACGCCCACGGCCTCGCGGAGGCTGGCGAAATAGAGCACGGTCACCAAGGCCCGGCCCTTTCAGCGCACCAGGCGTGCGCGGTCGAGCCCCAGGTGCTTGAGGATGAACCGGGCCACGCCCTCGGCGTCGTCGAGCGAGAGCTGCGGCAGGTTCGTGTCGAGCGGCTCGTCGGTCGCCACCGCGATCACGTTGGCGTCGCCGCGATACAGCAGCGGCGTATTGCCGTCGCGCCGGTGGACCTCGATCTTGGGAATGGGCTCGCCCTTGTACCCCTCGACCAGGACGAGGTCGCAAGGGGACAGGCGTTTCAACAGGTCATTGAGGCCGGCCTCGGGCGCCCCGCGCAGCTCGTGCATCAGCGCCCAGCGCTTCGACGAGCTCACCAGCACCTCGGCGCAGCCGGCGTGGCGGTGGCGCCACGAATCCTTGCCCGGCTGGTCGACGTCGAACTCGTGGTGCGCATGCTTCACGAGCGACACGCGCAAGCCTTCGCGCACGAACACGGGGACCAGCTTCTCGATGAGCGTGGTCTTGCCGTTGCCGCTGTAGCCCGCGATGCCGATCACCTTCATGGGCAAATGATACGGCATCCCCCAATGAAAAAGCCCCCGGGGACACCGGGGGCCAGTAGGAGCAACCCTACAGCTACTTACTTCTTCGCGCGCTTGGCCGTCTTGCCGGCGGCGGCGGAGACCGTCGCGACGTTCTGCTCGACGGTGTCGTACAGCTGCTTGTTGATCGCGGTGATGTTGTCGTAGGCGCTCTGCGCCGCGGCAATCGCCGTCTTCAGGTTGCCGACGACCGTCTCGCTGCCGGCCGGCGCGTACTTGAGGGCCTCTTCCAGCGCCGTGATCGCGGCCTTGTTCAGCTGGGCGGCGTTCTGCTCGAGCACTTTCTTCATCTCGTCGCCCGACGTGGCGGCGGCTTCGTAGGCGGTGCGCGAGTAGGAATAGGCGCGCTTCATGGCGGGCTCGACGGCGGCGGCGTTCAGGGCCAGCGCTTCGTTGATGTCGCGGGCGCCGGCCAGCGATTGCGCGTGGCGGGTGGCGTGGGCGACGGATTCACGGGCGGCGCCGAGGCCGATTTCGGTGAACTTCTCGATGTTGCCGAGGGAGAGCTTCGCGAGGAACGAGAACTGCTCGATCGCGGCTTCGTTCGCGGCGCTGAACTGGTCGATCTTGAACATGTGGTTTCCTTTGGTCCGGGGTTGAATTGGGAGCGGTTTATGTTGCACCGCACAATTCGTATCTTACGCCCGGCACACCCGAAGTCAAGGGGTTTTATACATAATTTGTTGCAGCGCAACAGTCAATGCGGCGCTGCAGCAAAAAGCCTTGTTTTCCAAGCACTTGGCCGCGGGGCCGCCTGGGGCCCGGACTACTCCTCGGCGGGCTTGTCCGGGGCCTGGAGGCGGCGGGCGCCCCCCTCGATGGCGCGCAGCTCGAAGATCTCGGCTTCCTGGGAGGTGGCCCCCAGCTCCTTGAACCGGCGGGCGGAGACGAGAACCCGGCTTTCGAACGAGCCTATGGCCGCGTTGTAGCTCGCGGTCGCCCCTTCGAGGCTCCTGCCGACGCGGGCCAGGTGGTCGGCCATGTCGCTCAGGCGCTTGTGCAGCTCCTGGCCGAGCTGGCTGATGGCGCGCGTGTTTTCGAACACGCTCTCCTGCCGCCATCCGTAGGCCGCGGCCTTGAGCAGCGCCATGAGGGAGGCGGGCGAGGCCAGGATCACGTTCTGCGCGAAGCCGGCATCGAGGAGATCCGGCTCGGCTTCCAGCGCCGCGCTGTAGAAGGCCTCGCCGGGGATGAACATGACGACCATCTCGGGGGTCGGCTGCAGATGCTCCCAATAGGCCTTGCGCGAAAGGGCCTGGAGGTGCCCGCGCACGAGCTGGGCGTGCTCGCGGATCTTGGCCCGGCGCACTTCGTCGTCCGTCGCCTCGTGGGCGTCCAGGTACGAGTTCACGGGCGCCTTGGCATCGACCACGATCTGCCGGCCCCCGGGCAGGTGCACGACGAGGTCGGGCCGCAGCCTCCCCTCCTCCGTTTCGACGCCCTCCTGCTCCACGAAATCGCAGTGCTTCATCATGCCGGCCATCTCGACCACGCGGCGAAGCTGCATCTCGCCCCAGCGGCCGCGCACGTGCGGCTGGCGCAGCGCCTTCACGAGGTTCGCCGTCTCCTGGCGGAGCAGCGCCTGCACCTCGCCCATCTGGGTGAATTGCTGGCGGATCTCGCCGTAGGCCTGCTCGCGCACGCGCTCGAGCGCGTGGATCTTCTCGTCCACCTTGTCGAGCGACGCTTTCACCGGGGCGACCAGCGCATCGATGGCCTGCTGGCGCTTGTCCAGGTCGCCCCGGGCGACCTGCTGGAACTCGCCGAGGGACGCCCGGGCGAGGTCCAGGAAGGCCGCGTTGTTCTGCTTGAGCGCCTCGGCGGAGAGGGACTTGAAGGCGTTTTCGAGGGCCTGCTTGGCGTCGCCCAGCAGGCGCGCGCGCTCCTCGTAGACGGCGCTGCGCTGCGCGGCATCGAGGAGCTGGTCGCGAAGCGTGGAAGCCTCGCGTTCGAGCTCGGCGGCCTGCACGCTCGAGCGCATTCCCGCCTCGCGCGCCGCGGTGAGCTGCGCCTCGAGCTCGGCGAGGCGCGGCCCCTCGGGATTGCCCCGCGAGCGGGCCCACGCGATGGCGGCCGCGGCGCCGGCTACGGCGCCGAGTACGAAGACGACGATCGACATTTCCATGCGGGCATTCTGGCAGATCGGTGGCTCACCCGGAGAGCCACCCGCAGCGCCATTTAAGATGCCGGAATGCCCGAGCTGCCCGACGTGACCGTGTACGTGGAAGCCCTCGAGCGCCGCGTGAAGGGGCGCCGGCTCGAGCGCATCCGCGTCCTGAATCCCTTCGTCCTGCGCAGCTTCGATCCGCCGCTCGAGGCCGCGTCGGGCCGCGCGGTGGCGGGCCTTCGCCGCATCGGCAAGCGCATCGTCCTCGACCTGGGCGAGGGCCTCTTCGTCGTGATCCACCTCATGATCGCAGGGCGTCTCGCGTGGAAGCCGCCCGGCGCAAAGGCCACGCAGAACGCGATCGCGGCCCTGGATTTCGAGAACGGGACGCTCTTCTTCACCGAGGCAGGCACCCGCAAGCGCGCTTCCCTCGCGCTGGTGCGGGGCGAGCCGGCGCTCTCGGCCCTCGACCCCGGCGGCATCGAGCCGCTGGAGGCTGGCCCCGAGGCGTTCGCCGAGGCATTGCGGCGCGAGAACCACACGGTCAAGCGGGCGTTGACCGATCCGCGCCTTTTCAGCGGCATCGGCAACGCGTATTCCGACGAGATCCTGCACGCGGCGCGCCTGTCGCCCCTCAAGCTCACGAAGTCGCTCACCGGCGAGGAGGTGGAGCGCCTGCGCCAGGCGGTGCGCGCGACGCTCGCGAGCTGGACGGACATCCTGCGTGCGGAAGCGGGCGACGGTTTCCCGGGGAAGGTCACGGCGTTTCGCGAGGGCATGGCGGTCCACGGCAGGTACAAGCGGCCCTGCCCCGTTTGCGGCGCGCCCGTCCAGCGCATCGTGTACGCCGAGAACGAATGCAACTACTGCGCGCGCTGCCAGACGGGCGGCAAGCTCCTCGCCGACCGCTCGCTCTCCCGCCTCTTGAAGGACGACTGGCCGAAAACGCTCGACGGCTGACTCGAATCTGTAACGAAGCGAAAAAATCGCGGCCCGGCGCGTAAAGAACCCGTAAAGGGCGTGCCACGGCGCGGCGCCCCATGCCAATATGCGCACCGGACGCCGCCATGATTCCCCTCCGCTATCCCCCCACCACCGCGCAGCAGCTCGAATCCGGCTGGCGATTCAGCTGGGTGGACCTGGTGGTGCTGCTGGGCCTGTTCGCCCTGCTGTGGGCGCTCGTGGTGCTGGGCGGCGACATGCGCGCCCAATTCGACGAGCTGCACCCGCCGCCCCTCTCGCTCGACCCGTGGATGATTCCGTACTACACGGCGCGCACCGTGCTGCGCATGCTGATCGCCTTCACCGCCGCGCTCGCGTTCACGTTCGCCTGGGGCTATGCGGCCGCCAAGAACCGGCGCGCGCGCAAGGTGATGCTGCCGATCCTGGACATCCTGCAGTCGGTGCCGGTGCTCGGGTTCCTGTCGGTCACGGTGACGGGGTTCCTCGCCCTCTTCCCGGGGAGCCTGCTGGGCGTGGAGTGCGCGGCGATCTTCGCCATCTTCACCGCCCAGGCCTGGAACATGACCTTCGGGTTCTACCACTCGCTGGTGACGATTCCCGCCGAGTTCCGCGAGGCCGCCCGCGTCTACCGGTTGAATCCCTGGCAGCGCTTCACGCTGGTGGAGCTGCCGGCCTCCTCCATCGGGCTCATCTGGAACTCGATGATGAGCTTCGGCGGCGGCTGGTTCTTCGTGGCGCAGAGCGAGGCGATCTCGGTGCTCAACAAAAGCATCAAGCTGCCCGGGCTGGGGTCCTACATGGCCGCCGCCGTCGAGGCGGGCGATTCGCGCGCCGCGGCCTACGCGATCGCCGCCATGATCGTCACCATCGTGGCCTTCGACCAGCTCGTGTGGCGCCCGCTCATCGCATGGGCGGAGAAGTTCAAGATCGAGCAGACCGCGGGAGGCGACGCGCCGCAATCCTGGTTCCTCGATTTCCTGCAGGGCTCCTACGTCCTCGCCTGGTTCTCGGAGCACCTGGGCGCGAGCTTCGGGCGCGTGGCGGGGCGCTTCGCCCAGGCGAGCACGGACCTCGCGGTGGACTTCCGGCGGCGCGCGCCGTCCCTGCTTCGCCTCTCGCTGCGGGTGCTCGCGTGGCTCGCCGCGGTGGCCGGGGTCCTCTGGCTCGTCGTCGATGCGTTCGGCATCGCCCGCCAGATCCGCACCGAGCTCACGCCGCAGGAGATGCTGCAGGTGGTGTGGCTGGGCATCCTCACGTTCCTGCGCGTGGCGGCGATGACGGTGCTCGCCACCGCAATCTGGACGCCCATCGGCGTATGGATCGGGTTGCGCCCGCGCGTGGCGCGCATCGCGCAGCCGCTCGCGCAGATCGCCGCGTCCTTCCCGGTGAACATGACCTTCCCCTTCGTGGTGGGCCTGTTCATCGCGATGCACGTGCCGATGGGGTTGGGCGCCATCTTCCTCATGGCGCTCGGCACGCAGTGGTATATCCTCTTCAACGTGATCGCGGGCGCCATGGCCATCCCCACGGACCTGCGCGAGGCGGCCGAGCTGTTCGGGATGCACGGCTGGCAGTGGTGGAAAACCCTCGTGATCCCGGCGATCTTCCCCTTCTGGGTGACGGGCGCCGTGACCGCCGCGGGTGGCGCGTGGAACGCGAGCATCGTGGCCGAAGTGGCGACGTGGGGGAAGGAAAAGCTGGTGGCCGACGGGCTGGGCGCGTACATCGCGCAGGTGACCGAACGCGGGGACACGCCGGCGATCTATTTCAGCATCGTGGTGATGTCCGTGTTCGTGGTGGTGATCAATCGCGCGCTGTGGCGGCGTCTGTACGACCTCGCCGAGCGCAAGTTCAGGCTGGAGTAGAGGCGTCCGTGCGCATCAACGACTTCATTCCCGACTTCCTGCCCTCGTTCCTCAGGCCCTGGGACGTGCAGCCGCCTCCACCCGTGCCCGCGGCCGAGGCGGCCCAGGGGGCCCTCATCGAGCTGCACCACGTCTCCAAGACCTACGAGCAGTCCGACGGCGGGCCGGGCGTCACCGTCCTCGACGACATCAACATCCAGGTGCGCGAGGGTGAGATGCTGGCGCTGCTTGGCCAGTCGGGCTCGGGCAAGTCCACGATCCTTCGCCTCATCGCGGGTCTCGCCGAGCCCACCCAGGGCAGCGTGCTGCGCGACGGCGTCCCGCTCGAAGGCGTGAACCCGGACGTCGCCATCGTCTTCCAGAGCTTCGCGCTGTACCCATGGCTCACGGTCGAGGAGAACGTGCAGGTCGGCTCCATCAAGCGGCGCATCGACCCGGCGGCCGCCCACGAGGAAGTCCAGCACGCCATCGACCTGATCGGGCTCTCCGGCTATGAGAACGCTTACCCCAAGCAGCTTTCAGGCGGGATGCGCCAGCGGGTGGGCTTCGCGAGGGCCCTGGTGGCGCAGCCCGACGTGCTGCTCATGGACGAGGCGTTCAGCGCGCTCGACATCCTCACCGCGGAGAACCTGCGCAGCGAAGTCGTGAAGCTGTGGCGCGACCGCGACCAGGCGGGATTGAAGAGCATCTTCTTCGTGACCCACAACATCGAGGAGGCGGTCTTCATGGCGAGCCGCATCCTCGTGATGTCCTCGCATCCGGGGCGCATCACCGCCGAGATCGTGAATCCCCTGCCCTACCCGCGCGAGGCGAACACCGCTTCCTTCGCGGCGATGGTGAGCCAGGTGCACGAGGCGATCACGGCGCTCGCGCTGCCCGACAAGCCCGAGGAGAAGCAGCCCGAGGCCAAGGTCGTGTCGGCGGCCGAGTCGCGCATCCAGTCGATCCCGAACGTGTCCGTGGCGCAGATCGTGGGCCTGCTGGAGGTGCTCGAGGCGAGCCAGGAGACCATCAACGTGTTCGACCTCTCGGCGCGCATCGGCACCGACTTCGGCGACACCATCTCGATCGTGAAGGCGGCGGAGATGCTCGACCTCGTGGACACGCCGAAGGACGACGTGCACATGATGCCGACCGGCTGGTATTTCCTGGCCGCGGCCCTGCCGCAGCGCAAGGCGCTCTTCCGCCAGGCGATCATGCACCTTCGACTCTTCCAGATCCTCACCACGCGCCTGGGCCAGGAAGCCGACGGGGAGATGCCGGCCGACGACGTTCGCGAGATGCTCGCCACGCTCCTTCCCTACGACTCGTCGGAGAAGCTCTTCGAGACGATCGTGGCGTGGGGCCGCTTCGCCGAGATCGTGGACTACGACGCGGACACGGGCGTGATGTCGCTCGTCAAGGAAGAGGAAGAAGAGCCCGCCGAAGGAGAAGGCCCGTGAACACGCTGGCGCCCCTGCTGCACGACGAGGAGATCGTGCTCGATGCGGACGTGAACGACCGCGAGCGGCTCTTCGCCTTCGCCGCGCACCTGCTCGCCACCCAGCATGGCCTGGACGAGGCCGAGGTCCTGCGCGAGCTGCTTGCGCGGGAGAAGCTCGCCTCCACCGCCCTGGGCCACGGCATCGCCATCCCGCACGCGCGCATGGCGAAGCTCACGGAGCCGGCCTGCGCGTTCGTGCGCGTGCACACGCCGATTCCGTTCGGGGCCGCCGACGGAAAGCCCGTGTCCCAGTTCCTGTTCCTGCTCGTGCCGAAGGAAGCCGACGAGAAGCACCTGAAGCTCATGGCCGCGGCGGCCGGCGCTCTCTCGGATCCCGCGGTGCGCCAGGAGCTGCGCACGTGCGGGCGCTGCGAGGAAGCGAGGCAGCTCCTGGGAAGCTGGGAAGAGGCGCCCGCGGGGAACGCCGGGAGCTAGGCGGCCTTCTCGTCGCGCGCGGCGCGCTTGCGGTCGTGCTCGGAGAGAAAACGCTTGCGCAGGCGGATCGACTTCGGCGTCACCTCCACCAGCTCGTCGTCCTCGATGAATTCGATGGCGCTCTCCAGCGTGAGCTGGATCGGCGGCGTGAGCGTCACGGCCTCGTCCTTGCCGGCGGCGCGCACGTTGGTGAGCTTCTTGCCCTTGATCGGGTTCACGATGAGGTCGTTGTCCCGCGAGTGCACGCCGATCACCATGCCCTCGTAGACGCGCTCGCCCGGCGACACGAACATGCGCCCGCGCTCCTCCAGGTTCCAGAGCGCGAAGGCCACCGCGTCGCCTTGCTCCGAGGAGATGAGCACGCCGTTGCGGCGCGAGGGCAGCTCGCCCTTCACCGGCGCGTAGGTGTCGAAGACGTGGCTCTTGATCCCCGTGCCGCGCGTGAGCGTCATGAATTCCATCTGGAAGCCGATCAGCCCGCGCGAGGGAATGTTGTAGTCCAGGCGCACGCGGCCCTTGCCGTCCGGCACCATGTCCTGCAGCTCGCCGCCGCGGCGCCCGAGCTCCTCCATGATCTTGCCCTGGCTGTCGGTCTCCACGTCCACCGTGAGCTGCTCCCACGGTTCCATGCGAACGCCGTCGATTTCCTTCACCACGACGCGCGGCTTGCCCACCGCGACCTCGTAGCCCTCGCGGCGCATGTTCTCGATGAGGATGGTGAGGTGCAGCTCGCCGCGCCCCGAGACGCGAAAGACGTCCGCGTCCTCGGTCTCCTCGACGCGCAGCGCCACGTTGGCGAGCAGCTCGCGCTCGAGGCGCTCGCGGATCTGGCGGCTGGTGACGTACTTGCCCTCCTGGCCGGCGAGCGGCGACTTGTTCACCATGAAGTTCATCGTGAGGGTGGGCTCGTCCACCCCGACCATGGGCAGCGCCTCGGGGTTCTCCACGTCGGCGAACGTGGTGCCGATCACGAAGTCCTCGATGCCGGTGACGGAGACGATCTCGCCGGCGCCGGCCGACTCGGTCTCCACCTTGTCGAGGCCCTGGAAGGTGTGGATCACGCCGATCTTCGCGATGCGCACGGGCTTGTCGCCCGCGAGGATGGCGACCTGCTGCGCCTTGCGGATGGTGCCGCGGCGGATGCGGCCGATGGCGATGCGCCCGAGGAAGCTCGAGTAGTCCACCGCGGCGATCTGCAGCTGCAGCGGCGCATTCGAATCGCCCTTGGGCTCGGGGACGTGCTCCAGCACGGCATCGAAGAGCGGGCGCATGTCGGTGCCGACCTTGCCCACCTCGGTCGTGGCCCAGCCGTTCACGGCCGAGGCATAGATCACCGGGAAATCGAGCTGCTCCTCGGTCGCGCCCAGCTTGTCCATGAGGTCGAAGGTCTGGCTCACGACCCAGTCGGGGCGCGCGGCGTCCCGGTCCACCTTGTTCACGACGAGGATGGGCTTCAGGCCCTGCGCGAGCGCCTTGCGCGTGACGAAGCGCGTCTGCGGCATCGGCCCTTCGACCGCATCGACGAGCAGGAGCACGCCGTCGACCATCGAAAGCACGCGCTCCACCTCGCCGCCGAAGTCCGCGTGGCCCGGCGTGTCGACGATGTTGATGTGCACGCCGTGGTAATCGACCGCCGTGTTCTTGGCGAGGATCGTGATGCCCCGCTCGCGCTCCAGGTCGTTCGAGTCCATGACCCGCTCGGCGATGTGCTGGTGCGCGGCGAAGGTGCCGGCCTGGTGCAGGAGCTTGTCGACGAGGGTCGTCTTGCCGTGGTCGACGTGGGCGATGATGGCGATGTTGCGAAGCGGGCGCGGCATGGTCAAAACTCTAAAAATTTCAACATTTTAGCATGCGGCGTCTTGCGGCTGCACCAACTTTCGTGCGAGTGTCGCGCAAGCCCGCCTTTCGACCCTTGAAGCTCGCCTTAAAGATCGACGTCGACACCTACCGTGGCACGCGTGAAGGCGTGCCCGCGCTCGTGGAGCTGCTCAAGCGCCACGAGGCCGGCGCGACCTTCCTCTTCAGCCTCGGCCCCGACCATACGGGGCGCGCGATCAAGCGCGCGTTCCGCCCGGGCTTCATGGAAAAGGTCGGGCGCACCTCGGTGGTCGAGCATTACGGCATCACCACCCTCCTCTACGGCACGGTCCTGCCGGGGCCCGACATCGGGCGACGCTGCGCCTCGACGATGAAGAAGGTGCGCGACGAAGGCTTCGAGGTCGGCATCCATACGTGGGACCACGTGAAATGGCAGGACGGCGTGGGCGCCGCGGACGAAGCGTGGACCGGGACCCAGATGAAGCTCGCCTGCGATCGCTTCGACGAGATCTTCAGCGCCAAGGCCACGGTCCACGGGGCCGCGGGCTGGCAGATGAACGTGCATGCCTATCGCCGCACGCAGTCGCTCGGCTTCCGGTACGCCTCGGACACGCGCGGCACGCACCCTTTCATCCCGGTCATCCGCGGCGAAATCGTCATGTGCCCGCAATATCCGACGACACTGCCCACGCTGGACGAGATGATCGGGCTGGACGGCGTCACGACGGCCAACGCGGCCGACGCTCTCCTGGAACGCACGCGCGAGGCGAAGGAGCACGTGTTCACGCTGCACGCGGAGCTCGAGGGCATGAAGCTCTCCCCGGTGCTCGACAAGCTGCTCGAGGGATGGAAGGCGCAGGGCTACTCGCTCGTTTCGATGAAGAGCCTCGTGGACGGCCACGACCCCACGAGCCTGCCCCTGCACAGCGTGGTCGACGCTCCCCGGCGCGGCCGCTCGGGCACCCTCGCTTCCCAGGGGCCGGCCTTTCTGCCCGAGTAATCAGCCCCATATCTTGCGTTTTTCAAGAATGTTGTTAGGATAGGTTGTGGGTATGCAGATTTCGCTTCATGACTAGCCGCATCGACGGACTCGTCGGATGACCGATAAGCCGGTCCTTCCCGACTTCGAGCTTCCTGCCACCGGCAACCAGCGTTTCCAGCTTTCGGCCTTCAAGGGCCACCCCTTCGTCCTCTACTTCTATCCCCGCGACGACACCCCCGGGTGCACGGACGAGGGCCGCCAGTTCCGCGACCTGCACGCGAAATTCATGAACGCCCGCGTGCCGGTGTTCGGCGTCTCGCGCGACTCGATCGCCTCGCACGAGAAGTTCAAGAAGAAGATGTCCTTCCCCTTCGAGCTGCTGTCGGACGAGGACGAGAAGGTGTGCGGCATCTTCGGCGTCGTGAAGATGAAGAACATGTACGGCCGCCAGGTGCGCGGCATCGAGCGCAGCACGTTCGTCGTGGACCGGCAGGGCCGCATCGCCAGGCAATGGCGGGGCGTGAAGGTGCCCGGCCACGCGCAGGAAGTGCTCGACTTCATCCGGTCGACCGAGCTGTAGATCCCCTTTCCCACCCCGCCGCCCACTGATGCCCAACGATCCCCTGAGAGACTCCTCCCCGCGGCATTCGGAGGAGACGGCCGGCTTTGCTTCCTCGCCGGAGGTGCCCATGCAACGCAGGCGTGAACGCGAAGCGCCGCGCGCCGTGAAGGCGAATGCGGCCAACAAGCTCTTCGTGCTCGACACCAACGTGCTGATGCACGACCCCACGAGCCTCTTCCGCTTCGAAGAGCACGACGTGTTCCTCCCGATGGTGACGCTCGAGGAGCTCGACGACAACAAGAAGGGCATGAGCGAGGTCGCGCGCAACGCCCGCCAGGCGAGCCGCTTCCTGGACGAGATCGTCTCCCAGGAAGGCGCGATCGAGGCCGGCTACGCCCTGAAGGCGAGGAGCGGCGGCGAGGCCTCGGGCCGGCTCTTCCTGCAGACGCACTCGGTGAGCGTCGAGATTCCCGACTCCGTCGCCTCGCAGAAGGCCGACAACGTGATCCTCGGGGTGGCGCTGCACCTGAAGCAGAAATACCCCAAGCGCGAAGTGGTGCTGGTGTCCAAGGACATCAACATGCGCATCAAGGCGCATGCGATCGGCATCCCGGCCGAGGACTACTTCAACGACAAGGTCCTCGAGGACACCGACCTCCTGTATACCGGGATCCTCCAGCTGCCCGAGGACTTCTGGGACCGCCACGGCAAGGACGTGGAGAGCTGGCAGGAGCACGGCCGCACGCTCTACCGCCTGAAGGGCCCGCTGGTGCCCTCGATGCTGGTGAACGAGTTCGTCTTCCACGAGGGCGACCGGCCGTTCCTCGCCATCGTGAAGGAGGCGCGCGGCAAGACCGCGGTGCTGCAGACCCTCAAGGACTTCTCGCACCACAAGAACAACGTGTGGGGCATCACGGCGAGGAACCGCGAGCAGAACTTCGCGATGAACCTGCTGATGGATCCCGAGATCGACTTCGTGACGCTGCTCGGGCAGGCGGGCACGGGCAAGACGCTGCTCACGCTTGCCGCCGGGCTCATGCAGACGCTCGATTACAAGGTGTACAGCGAGATCATCATGACGCGGGTCACGGTGCCCGTGGGCGAGGACATCGGCTTCCTGCCCGGCACCGAGGAAGAGAAGATGACGCCCTGGATGGGCGCGCTCGAGGACAACCTGGACGTCCTCATGCGCACCGACGACGAGGCGGGCGACTGGGGCCGTGCCGCGACCGCGGACCTGATCCGCAACCGCATCAAGGTGAAGAGCCTCAACTTCATGCGCGGGCGAACCTTCATCAACAAGTACCTCATCATCGACGAGGCGCAGAACCTCACGCCCAAGCAGATGAAGACGCTCATCACGCGCGCGGGGCCGGGCACCAAGGTCGTCTGCCTGGGCAACATCGCCCAGATCGACACGCCCTACCTCACGGAAGGCTCCTCGGGCCTCACGTACGTGGTGGACCGGATGAAGGGCTGGGCGCACTCGGGGCACGTGACCTTGATGCGCGGCGAGCGCTCGCGCCTGGCGGACCACGCCGCCGAGATCCTGTAGCTAGGGCACCAACCGGTAGCCGACCGCCGTCTCCGTGAGGAGATGGCGCGGCTGCGCGGGATCGGCCTCCAGCTTGCGGCGCAGGTGCCCCATGTACACGCGCGCGTAATGGTGCTGCTCGACGCCGGCCGGCCCCCACACCTCGCGCAGGATGTGGCGATGGGTGAGCACCTTGCCCGCATTGGCGATGAGCAGCGACAGCAACCGGAACTCCACGGGCGTGAGGTGCACCTCGGCGCCCGCGCGCTTCACCGTGCGCTTCTCGGTGTCCACCTCGACGTCGCCGAAGCGGAAGATCGCCGAGGCCTCGCCGATCGGGTGGTGGCGGCGGCGCAGCGCCGCGCGAACGCGCGCCAGGAGCTCGCCCACGCCGAAGGGCTTGGTGAGGTAGTCGTCGGCGCCCGCGTCGAGCGCCTCGATCTTGTCGGTCTCTCCCATGCGCGCCGAAAGCACGATCACCGGCAGCGCCGACCAGGCGCGCAGCTCGCGGATGTAGTCGACGCCGTTGCCGTCGGGCAGCCCCAGGTCGAGGATCACGAGGTCGGGCTTTCGCGTCCCGGCGTCGATGAGGCCCTGCTTCATGGTCTGGGTCTCGTGCACGGTCCAGCCCTCGGCTTCGAGCGCGGTGCGCACGAAGCGGCGAATCTGCGGCTCGTCCTCTACCAGGAGTGCCACCGGTGCCGGCGCCGTCACGGCCCCTTGCCTTCGGCGGGCAGCTCCGCGGGCGGCGTGCCCAGCGGCAGCGTGAAGACGAAGCGCGCCCCTTTCGCGAGCCCGGTGACGGCATGGATGCGGCCCTTGTGCGCCTCGACGATCGCGCGGCAGATCGCCAGGCCCAGGCCCACGCCCGGCGTGGCGGTTTCCTTCTCGCCGCGCGCGAACTTCTCGAACACCTCCTCTTCCTTGCCGCGCGGGATTCCCGGGCCCTCGTCGGCCACGCTCACCTCGAGCGCTTCGCCGTCCACCCGCGCCGAGATCGACACGGGAGTTCCACCGGGCGTGTACTTGGAGATGTTCTCGAGGAGGTTCACCAGTACGCGCTCGATCAGGACGGCGTCGATCTGCACGAGCGGCAGGTCGGCGGGAAGATCGACGCTCACCGGGCGGCCGCCGAGCACGGAGCGCATCGAGGCGAGCGCGCTTCCCACCACTTCCTCGATCGGATGCCACTCCAGGTGCAGCCGCACCTCCCCGCTCTGGATGCGCGCCATGTCGAGCAGGTTGTTCACCAGGGCGATGAGGCGCTTGGTCTCCTCTCCCAGCGTGCGGGCGATCTCCGCCTGCTGTGGCGAGAGCGGGGGCTGCGTGAGCGCGAGCGCTTCGGACAGGCCCAGCAGCGCCGCGAGCGGCGTGCGCAGGTCGTGCGACAGCGCGGACAGCAGCGAGTTGCGGAGCCGCTCGCTTTCCATGCGCACCAGCGCGTCGCGCGCGACGTCCACGTAGTGAACGCGTTCCAGCGCGATGGCGGTCAGTGCCG
>DATIWC010000081.1:0-35253 GCA_035519515.1 Usitatibacter sp. | reverse complement strand
GTGACCTACATGAACATGGCCCAGGCGAGTGCGGGCCCGCAGGTGGGCATCGCGCAGCAGGATCTCCTGCTCGTCTTCAAGTCGAAGAAGGCGTTCGACGATTTCGTCGACAAGGGCTGGGAGGCGAGCGGTGGCGCGGCCGCGACCGCGGGCGCCGCCAACAAGGGCGCGGGCCCCGCGGGCGGCGAGCAGTTCACGAACGAAGCCAACTATTACAAGTACACGAAGAACGGCCTGGAAGTGGGAGGCAACCTCGCCGGCAACAAGTTCTGGAAGTCGAAGGAATTGAACTGAGCCTGCGTTAGGAGGTTGCAATGCGTCCCCCCACGGCGCGCGAAGCGCCGCCCGACCCGCTTGCCCGCGCGGTGCGCGCGGCCGAGCTTTCGACCAAGTCCGCGACCGTGCTGCGCAAGCGCTCGCAGGTCGCATCCGAACGATTCGCGCGGCGCGCCTCCTCGGCGCTCGAGCGCATGGGCGGGGCAGCCACCGCGGCCACGGCCTGGACCGAAGCCGCCGCCTATTGGACCGACCTCGCGCAGCGCTCGATCCTCTTCTGGGACACGATGCGCGAGCGCGGCAACCAGTACGTCGAGCGCGTGCGCGCCGGCTCGCCCCCGGTGCTGCACTTCGAATACGAGGCCGTGCTGGATGCGCGCACGTTCGCGCGGCCGGCGAACTACGCGCTGGTGCGCATCGTGCCGCCCGAGGGCGTGCGCATCGACGCGAAGCTGCGTCCCTACCTGATCATCGACCCGCGCGCGGGACACGGCCCGGGCATCGGCGGCTTCAAGGACGACTCGCAGGTCGGCGTGGCGCTCAAGGCGGGGCATCCCGTCTACTTCGTGATCTTCTATCCGGAGCCCGAGCCCGGCCAGACTTTGCTCGACGTGTGCGAAGCGGAACGGCAGTTCGTGCGCAAGGTGCGCGAGCTGCACCCGAAGAGCCCGAAGCCCGCCATCATCGGCAATTGCCAGGGCGGCTGGGCCGCGATGATGCTCGCCGCCTCCGATCCTGAAGAGACGGGCCCCCTCGTGATCAACGGCGCCCCGATGTCCTATTGGGGCGGCGCATGGAGCGAGGGCGAAGGCGACAACCCGATGCGCTATGCGGGAGGGCTGCTCGGCGGCACGTGGCTCGCGTCCTTTGTCTCGGACCTCGGCGCGGGCAAGTTCGACGGCGCGCACCTGGTGCAGAACTTCGAGAACCTGAATCCCGCCAACACGTTCTGGGACAAGTACTACCACCTCTACACCAACATCGACACGGAACCGCCGCGCTTCCTCGAGTTCGAGCGCTGGTGGGGCGGCTTCTTCCTGATGAACCGCGAAGAGATCGAATGGATCACCCAGAACCTCTTCGTGGGCAACCGCGTGTGGGGCAAGGGCGGCACGGGCGCCCTCTTCGACCTGCGCTCGATCCGCGTGCCGATCGTGCTGTTCGCCTCCATGGGCGACAACATCACGCCGCCCCAGCAGGCGTTCAACTGGGTGGCGGACGTCTACGGCTCGACCGAGGAGATCAAGGCGAACGGCCAGGTGATCGTGGGCCTCCTGCACGAGAACATCGGCCACCTGGGCATCTTCGTGTCCGGCAAGGTCGCGAAGAAGGAGCATGCGCAGATCGTCTCCGTGATGGATTCCATCGAGGCGCTGCCGCCGGGCCTCTACGGCATGCAGATCGACGAGCGCAAGGGTGGCGGCTACGACGTGACGTTCGTCGAGAAGCGCCTCGAGGAAGTCATGAAGCGCCTCAACCGCTTCAAGCGCGAGGACGAGAAGGCCTTCACCGCCGCGGCCACGGTCTCGGAGTTCAACCAGCGTGCCTACGAGATCTTCGGCCGTCCGGTCGCGCAGGGCCTGGCCCATGAAGACGCGGCGCGGCTCGCGCGCGAGCTGCATCCGCTGCGCATGCAGCGCTGGGTGCTGTCGGACCTCAATCCCTGGCTCGCCGCGCTGGGCCCCACCGCCGCCGCCGTGCGCCAGAACCGCCGCCCGCTCGGTCCCGACGCGGCCTCGCATCGCGTCGAGCGCTTCTTCTCCGAGATGCTGAGCGCCTCGCTCGACTACTACCGCGACGTGCGCGACGCCTCCAGCGAGGCGGCCTTCTTCCAGATGTACGGCAACATGCTGGCCGTGGACGGTGCCGCGCTGGGCTCCGAGCCCGTGGCCGTGCCGGTGCGCGACCAGCCCTTCGCGCAGCGCGTGCTGGCCTCCATCGACAAGGGCGGCTACCTCGAGGCGGTGGCGCGCGCCGGCGCGTTGCTCGCGCGCACCGGGGAGCCGATCCCGCTCGCGCGGCTGGACCTGAAGCGCGAGCTCGTGAAGAAGTACGACGAGCTGCTGCCGAAGGCGCGCCCCGAAGAGTGGAAACGCGTGCGCGGCGAGCAGGAGCTCTGCGTCGATCTCGAGCCCGGCCGCTCGCTCGCGACGCTGGGCTCGCTCCTGCCCAAGGCCGCGGACCGCCAGCGCCTCGCCTCGTTGCTCGACCACATGGTCGACGAAGGCCGCGCGCACGGCGTGTCGCCTACCCAGGGCCAGCTCGCGATGCTCGAGAGCATCCGGGCGGTCCTTGCGCCGGCTGCGGCGCGGCTTCGCGCGCCCGCGAAGAAGAAACGCAAGGCGACTGCATGAGCGAAGCGATCGCGGTCCTCAACTCCGGCTCCTCGAGCATCAAGTTCTCCCTGCACCATGGGCCGGACCTCAGGGCCGACGTGCGCGGCCTGGCCGACGCGATCCTCACGAACCCCCGGCTCACCGCGCGCGACGCCGACGGAAAGGTCCTCGTCGACGAGGCGTGGAAGGCGCCCGCGTCCGGCGGGCACGCACCGGCGCTCGACCGCATCATCGCTTTCCTGCGCAAGTCGCTCGGCGGGGACCGGCTGCAAGCCGTCGGCCACCGCGTGGTCCACGGCGGCGTGAAATATGCGAGCCCCGTCGTGGTCGACGCCAAGGTGCTCGCCACGCTCGAGGAATTCGTGCCGCTCGCGCCGCTGCACCAGCCCCACAACCTCGCCCCCATCCGCCTGTTGCTCGAACGCACGCCCGACGTGCCGCAGGTGGCCTGCTTCGACACGGCGTTCCACCGCACGCAGCCGGAGATCGCGCAGCTCTTCGGCCTTCCCCACGCCATGTTCGAGTCGGGCGTGCGCCGCTTCGGCTTCCATGGCCTTTCCTACGAGTACATCGCCTCGCGGCTTCCCGACATCGATCCCAGGGCGGCCGGCGGCAGGGCCGTCGTGCTCCACCTGGGCAACGGCGCCTCCATGTGCGCCCTTCTCGAGGGACGCAGCATCGCGACCACCATGGGCTTCACCGCGGTGGACGGGCTGCTGATGGGAACGCGCACCGGGGCCCTCGACCCGGGCGTGGTGCTCTACTGCATGCAAACGCTCGGCATGGACGCCGGCGCCATCGAGAAGCTCATCTACAAGGAGTCGGGGCTGCTCGGCGTGTCGGGCATCTCGGCGGACATGCGCACGTTGCTCGCCTCGAGCGAGCCACGCGCACGGCTCGCCATCGACCTGTACGTCTACCGCATTCGCCGCGAGCTGGGAGCGCTCGCCGCGCTGCTGGGCGGGCTCGACGCCATCGTTTTCACCGGCGGCATCGGCGAGAACGCATCGGTCATCCGCGCGCGCGTCTGCCGCGACGCCGCCTGGCTGGGCGTGGAGCTCGACTCCGAGGCGAACAACGCGGCCGCGAGCCTCATCACCACTCCCGCGAGCCGCGTGAAGGCGTGGCGCGTTCCGACGGACGAGGAAGGCGTGATCGCCCGCCACACGCGCAGCCTCACGCAGGCGCGGCGCAAGGAGAACGCGAATGCCTGAAGGCGGCGTGGCCGTAGTCACCGGATCGACGAGCGGCATCGGGCTGGGGATCGCGCATGCCCTCGCCGCCGAGGGAATGGACCTCATGCTGAACGGCTTCGGCGACGCGGGCGAGATCGAGGCGCTGCGCCGCCAGATCGCCAACGATCACCGCATCCGCGTCCATTACAGCGGCGCCGACATGTCGAAGCCGGACGAGGTGCGCGGCCTGATCGAGCAGGCCACGCGCGAGCTGGGCCGCGTGGACGTGCTGGTGAACAACGCAGGCATCCAGTTCACCGCGCCCGTGCACGAGTTCCCCGCCGAGCGCTGGGACGCGATCCTGTCGATCAACCTGTCGGCCGCGTTCCACGCCACCTCGGCGGTGCTGCCCCAGATGCTGCAGCGGGGCTGGGGGCGCATCGTGAACATCGCCTCGGTGCACGGCCTCGTCGCCTCGGTGAACAAGGTCGCCTACGTCGCCGCCAAGCACGGCGTGATCGGGCTCACCAAGGTCGTTGCGCTCGAGACCGCCGCGACCGGCATCACCTGCAACGCCATCTGCCCCGGCTGGGTGCTCACGCCGCTCGTGCAGAAGCAGATCGACGACCTCGCCGCGCGCGAGAAGATCACGCCCGAGGCCGCGCGCTCGCGCCTGCTGGGGGAGAAGCAGCCTTCGCGCGAGTTCGCGACACCCGGCCAGATCGGCGCGCTCACCGCATTCCTCTGCTCCGACGACGCCGCGCAGATCCGCGGCGCGGCCCTGCCGGTGGACGGCGCGTGGCTGTCGCAATAGGGAACACGATGCATACCACCACCCACCAGCACGCCATCGAGATGATCCCCGACGGGGCCACGCTCATGATCGGGGGCTTCATGGCCGTGGGCACGCCCGAGGGGCTGATCGACGAGCTCGTCCGCCAGGGCAAGCGCAACCTCACCGTGATCGGCAACGACAACGCGCGCCCCGGCCAGGGCATCGGCAAGCTGATCGACGCGGGGCTGGTCGCGCACACCATCGTGAGCCACATCGGCCTCAATCCCGAAACGCAGAAGCGCATGCTCGCGGGCACCATCAAGGTGGACCTGGTGCCGCAGGGCACGCTGGTCGAACGCATCCGCGCCGGAGGCTGCGGCCTGGGCGGCATCCTCACGCGCACCGGCGTGGGCACCGTCGTCGAGGAAGGCAAGCAGGTGGTCGAGGTGGACGGCCGCCACTACCTCCTCGAGAAGCCATTGCGCGCCGACTTCGCGCTGGTGAGCGCCTTCCTCGCCGACTACTTCGGCAACCTCGCCTACACGCTCACCGCGCGCAACTTCAACCCGGTCATGGCAATGGCGGCCGACGTCGTGATCGTCGAGGCGGAGAACATCGTCCCGGTCGGCGTCATCGCGCCGGACAACATCGTGACGCCGGCACCCCTCGTCGACTACCTCATCGCCGCGTGAGCCCCATGGACTACCAGGATGTCATCGCCAGACGAATCGCCGCGGAGCTTCGCGACGGGATGCTCGTGAACCTCGGCATCGGCCTGCCCACCCACGTGGCCGACTTCGTGCCGCCGGGAATCCATGTCTACTTCCAGTCCGAGAACGGGCTGATCGGCACGGGCCCGGTGCCCGAGCCGGGCCTCGTGCAAAGGCACCTCACCGACGCGGGCGGCCGGCCGGTCACCGCGCTTCCGGGCGCGTGCGCGTTCGACAGCGCCATGTCCTTCGCGCTCATCCGCGGCGGGCACCTGGACATGACGGTGCTGGGCGGCCTGCAGGTCGACCAGCACGGCCACCTCGCCAACTGGATGATCCCGGGCAAGATGGTGCCCGGCATGGGCGGCGCCATGGACCTCGTGTCCGGCGCCAAGCGCGTGGTCGTGGCGATGCAGCACACGGCGAAGGGCTCGCCGAAGATCATGAAGCGCTGCACGCTGCCCCTTACTTCGTCGCGGCCCGTGGACCTCGTGGTGACCGAGCTCGCGGTGATCGCGTTTCCGGACGGGCGCGCGACGCTGATGGAGCTGCAGCCGGGCGCGACGCTCGAGCAGGTGCTGGCCGGCACCGAAGCCGAGCTCGCCATCGCGCCGGGCGTGCGTGAGAAGGAAACCGAAAAGGCATGAGGAGGAGTCGATGAAGCTGTGGATCGGCAACGTCGCGCCGGGCACGAGCGACGACGAGGTGCGCGCATTGCTGGGGCGCTACGGGGCTGATACCGTGGGCGCCATCGAGCGGGTCGAGGGCGACGGCAGCCGTCCCGCGGCGATCGTCGAGCTGGAGCTGCTGCCCGAGAACCTGGACAAGATCAGCAACCGATTGAACGGCCTGTACTGGAAGGGACGCTCCCTCACCGTGCAGGCGATGACGAGGTGAATCCAATGACCCGACAAAACACCCTCCTCCATCGCGTCGTCGTCCTCGCCTTCGCGGCGACACTCGTCCTCGAGCCGGTCGCGTTCGCGCAGCAGCCGCCTCCCGCGCAGAGCGCGCCGCCGCCCTCGGGCGCGCCGGGCTCCAAGGAAGGCTTCACGCAGCAGGACCTGGACGAGCTCCTCGCGCCCATCGCGCTTTACCCGGACGCGCTGCTCTCCCAGGTGCTGATGGCCTCGACCTATCCGCTCGAAGTGGTGGAAGCGGCGCGCTGGCAGAAGGCGAACGCGAGCCTGAAGGACCAGGCGCTCCAGGATGCCCTGGAGAAGCAAACCTGGGATCCGAGCGTGAAGTCCCTCACCGTGGTGCCCCAGGTCCTCACGATGATGAACGAGAAGCTCGACTGGACCACCAAGCTGGGCGACGCGTTCCTCGCCAAGCAGGAGGACGTGCTGAAGACCGTGCAGTCGCTGCGCAAGAAGGCCGACGCGGCGGGCAACCTCAAGAGCAGCGACGAGATGACGGTCAAGAAGGAGACCGAGAACAGCGTCCAGGTGATCAAGATCGAGCAGCCCAAGCCCGAGGTGGTCTACGTGCCGACCTACAACCCGGCGACCATCTACGGCCCGTGGTGGTACTCCTATCCGCCGCCGTACTACTACTACCCGCCGGGCTACGCCTACGGCGCGGGCCTCGCCTTCGCCACCGGCGTGGTCGTCGGCGCCGCGATCTGGGGCGGCATCGGCTGGGGCAACAACAACGTGAACATCAACGTCAACAAGTACAACAACTTCAACAAGACCAACATCTCGAACGGCAACTGGAACCACAACACGGAGCACCGCAAGGGCGCGGCCTACCGCGACAACGCGACCGCGCAGAAGTACAACCGCGGCGGCGACCGCGCGGCGACCCAATCGCGCGAGCAGTTCCGCGGGCAGGCCGAGCAGGGACGCCAGCAGATGTCGACCATGGACCGCAGCCAGCTCCAGGCGGCCGACCGCTCCGCGGCGCAGCAACGCTCCGGCGGCGGTGATCGCGCCGGCGGCGGTGCCAGCGCGGGCAGCCGCGACATGGGCGGATCGCGCGGCGGCGCCTCGGCGAGCTCGCGCGGCGGCGGCGGGAGCAGCGGCGGATTCTCCGGAGCGGGAGGCGGCGGCGCATCGACGCGCGCGGCGAGCTCGCGCGGCGGAGCGAGCCGCGGAGGCGGAGGCGGCGGTGGACGTGGTGGCGGCGGACGCCGTTAGGCCGGACCCAAGGAGATCAAGATGAAGACGACCCAAACATTCGCACTGGCGGCGCTGGCCGCCGCCCTCGTGGCCATCGGCGCCGATTCGGCCGCGCAGGCCCCCGCTCCCACGGAGCTCAAGCAACCGGCAACCAAGCCCGATGCGGCGGTCGCGGCGCCGAAGCCCGCCGCGCATACGTTCGCTTCACCCGACGAGGCTGCCGACGCGCTGGCCGCCGCGGTGCGCGCCAAGGACGCCAAGGCGCTCGTCTCCGTCGTGGGCCCCGGTTCCGGAAGCTGGCTCTTCTCGGGCGACAAGGTGGCCGACACCAACGACTGGATGAAATTCCTCGCCTCGTACGACGAGAAGCACGTCCTCGAGAAGAAGGACGAGGGCAAGGCATACCTCGAGGTGGGCAGCGACGCCTGGCCCTTCCCCGCGCCCATCGTGAAGAAGGGGACGCGCTGGACCTTCGACCCGGCGGCCGGCCGCGAAGAGGTCCTCAACCGCCGGGTGGGCCGCAACGAGCTCGACGCGATCCAGACGCTGCTCGCGATCGTCGACGCCCAGCGCGAGTACGCGGCGAGCGACGCCGACGGCAACGGCTACGCCGATTACGCGCGCAAGTTCAAGTCCTCGCCCGGCAAGAAGGACGGCCTGTACTGGCCCGCGGAGAACGGCGCACCGCAAAGCCCCCTGGGCCCGCTCGTCGCCACCGCTTCCAGCCAGGGCTACGAGCACATGAAGGCGGGAGCCGCGCCTTCGCCTTACCACGGCTACTTCTTCCGCATCCTCACCTCCCAGGGCAAGGACGCGCCAGGTGGCGCCTACGACTACATGGTGGGCGACAAGCTGCTGGGCGGCTTCGCCATCGTGGCGTGGCCCGCGAGCTACGGCAATTCGGGCGTCATGACCTTCGTGGTGAACCACGAGGGCGCCGTCTACGAGAAGGACCTGGGCCCGAAGACCGCTTCCATCGCCTCGGCCATGACCCAGTACAATCCCGATCCCACCTGGAGGAAGGAACAATGAGATGAGGATCGAGACAACCGCTGCCGCCCTGCTGCTCGCCTTCGGCGCTGCAGCGCCGGCCTACGCCCAGCAGGCGGCGGCCGCACCTTCCGCCGCGGCCGAGATGGGCACCGCGGACACGGTGCGCCAGGCGCTGCGCAGCGACGGCAAGCGCGCGCTGGTCGAGAAGAACATGGAGCTCACGCCCGCCGAGGCGAAGAAGTTCTGGCCGGTCTACGACCAGTACCAGAAGGACCTGGACCGCATCCTGCGCCGCCAGAACCGCGCGATGAACGACTACATCGCCGCGGAATCGTCGATGACCGACGCCAACGCGAAGCGCCTGGCGAGCGACCTGGTCGCCGCCGACGGCGAGGAGCAGCGCCTGCGCGAGGCCACGCTCAAGAAGCTGCTCAAGGCGCTGCCCGGGCGCAAGGCCGCGCGCTACATGCAGCTGGAGAACAAGTTCCGCAGCGTCATCCGCTACGACATCGCGGACCACATCCCGCTGGTGCGCTGAAGCGCCCGCTCAGCCCGGCGGGGATCCGGGCTCGCGCATGAGCTTGGGGATCGCGGCCGATCCACTGGGCTGCAGAGACGGCGAGCGCCGCGGCGAGCGCGGCGCGCGTGGAAAGCTGCAGGGCGGGACGAGCCCCGCCCATTCGCTACTTCTTCTTGGCGTCCGGCGCGGGCTTCGCGGCGGCAGGCGCCGGGGCGGCCGGATCCATCGAGATCGCCAGGGCCTCGGTGTAGGTCGCCTCGACCTGGTCACCCTTGTGGATCAGCTTCATCTGCGCCGGATCTTGGATGGCGAGCACCACGGTCTGCTGCGGCCCCTTGAGCGTGACGGTCTTCGCGGCCTGGTCCACGGCGACGACGTCGGCCACGACCTTCACTTCACGCGCGGCCACGCCGCCCGGCTTCTCGCCCGGCTTGGCGCGATCCATGCCGCTCTGCTCGGTGCGCGCGACGACTTCCTTGCCGCCCTTCTTGAGCTCGAGCGTGAACGACTCGAGATAGCCCACGGTCACCTTGTCGCCCACCTTGATCTGGTCGAAGTTCTTCACCTGGTCGCCGACCGCGATGGTCTTGGAGGTGCCGTTCGCGAGCTTGAGGGTCACGTGGCGGGTGGCGGGATCCACCGCCTCGACGACCGCGCTCGCCTTGACGGTCTGCATGGCGCCGGCCTTGCCGGGCGCGGTGCCGACCACCTGGTTCACGATGGGCTTTTCTTGGGCGAACGCGGCGGGCGCGAGGGCGGCCGCGACGGCGACTGCGAGGATGCTCAGGGGACGCATGGATTCTCCGATGTGGGTAAGACGGCTGTCTGACAGCTTGCCGGAAGCGGCGGGCAGGCTCTATGGCACCAAGGTGCCGCCTAGAACTTCTCCTGGATGTACTTGAACGGGTAGTCGGGCGACACGTACTTGCCCTGCTTCTGCCGCTTGGGCAGCTCGATGCGGTCGCGCTTCACCTTCTTGTGCGGGATGCGCGCGAGCAAGTGCGAGATGAGGTTCAGCCGCGCGCGCTTCTTGTCGTCGGAGCGCACCACGTACCAGGGAGCCCAGGACGTGTCGGTCTCGGCGAACATGTCGTCGCGGGCCCGCGAGTAGTCGAACCAGCGGCTGTACGAGAGCAGGTCCATGGGCGAGAGCTTCCAGATCTTGCGCGGGTCGTCGATGCGCGACTGCAGCCGGCGCGTCTGCTCCTCGGGGCTCACCTCGAGCCAGTACTTGATGAGGATCACCCCCGAATTGACGATCGCCTTCTCGACCAGCGGCACGCCCTTCAGGAACTGGCGGGCCACGTCCTCGCTGCAGAAGCCCATCACGCGCTCCACGCCCGCGCGGTTGTACCAGCTGCGGTCGAAGATCACGACCTCGCCCGCGGCGGGCAGGTGCGGAATGTAGCGCTGCAGGTACATCTGCGACTTCTCGCGCTCGGTGGGCGCCGGCAGGGCCACGACCCGGAACACGCGCGGGCTCACCCGGTCGGTGATCGCCTTGATCGACCCGCCCTTGCCCGCGCCGTCGCGGCCCTCGAAGACGATGCAGACCTTGAGGCCGTGCTTCACCACCGCGGCCTGGAGGTCGACGAGCTCGCCGTGCAGGCGCTTCAACTCCGCGTCGTATTCCTTGCCGCCGAGCGCCTGCTTGCCCTGCGCGTCCTTCTTCAACTTCTTCGCCTTCTTTCCCTCTTTCATCTGGGTTCTCCTAGAGAAGCTTTTCTGCATCCGCGAGCCGCGTGTCGGCGCGCAGCTCGACGCGCGGGAAACGTGCGATGAGCACGCCGAACGTCGGGCGTCGTGCGAGCTCGAGCATCGCCAGGCGCAGCACCTCGGCGCCCGCGGAAGGCTCGGCCTCGAAGTTCATGGCGTCCAGCGCGAGCGTGCACGGCTCGATCTTCAGATAGTCGTGGGGGTTGGCGAGCACGTCGACGAGGGCCTCGAGCAGGCCGGGCAGCAGCTGGTTGGACGCGGCCGCCTCCAGCTCGCGCACCGTGGCCTCGAGGTCGCGCTCGATCTGGGCGGTGCGGGAAGCCTCCCCGCCGGCGAGCGCCCCGAAGCCCGCGCCGCGGCGCTGCGCGAGGCGCAGCTCCGCCTGCAGGAGCGAGCGTTCCTTCTCGAGCTCGTGGCGCTGCGCGCGCACGGCGCCGACACGCTCCAGGGCGCGCAGGGCGAGGTTCTCGAGGGCGCGCAGTGCCAGCTCCGCGCGCACTTCGGCCTCGGTACCCGCCGGCGCGAGGATCTGCGGCTCCGTGAAGCTCACCGTCGTGCGCGTGACTTCCGCCTGGATCTCGCCCTGCATCACGGTCGAGAGCACGCGCTTGTCGTGCTTCTCCAGCCCGAGGAGAGCGAAGCAGTCGCAGCCCGGATGGCCGGCGAAGAACGCGCGCGCCACCGGATCGTTGCTGAACGCCGCGGCCGCGTCCTCGGCGCGCGCGAAGAGCGCCTTCACCGTGGCATCCTGCGACCACGCCCGCGGGCTCACCTCCGTCGGGCCGGGAATCGTGGCGATCGCGCGCCGCATCGCCTCGTGCGCCGCCAGCACCGGCGCGCGCAGGGTCTCGCGCAGGTCCTTCAGGTGGGCGAGGCGCTTGTCGGTGGCGGCGACCAGGCGGTCGATGATGGGATCGGCCACCTCGGCATCGCGGGCGAACTGCTCGCGTTGCGCGGCCGACTTGAAGATCCTGCGGATCACGCTCATGGCGGTGGGCTTTTCAGGGCGTGGGAACCTCGAAACCGCCGCCGAGGGCGAGGTGGAGGTTCACGCGTTGGATGAGGCGCTCGGCCTGCACGTGCAGGTACGACGTTTGTGCCGCGTGCAGCGCGAGCATCTGCTGCTGGACGCCGCGCAGGTCCCCGCTGCCCACCTCGTAGCGCACGCGCGCGAAACCGAGCGCCTGCTCGTTGGCGCGCACGGCGCGCTCGAGCACCTGGTTGCGGTTTTCGAGGTTGAACGAAGCGGAGAGCGCGTTCTCGACCTCCCCGAACGCGCGCGATCCGATGCGGCGGTATTCCGCGAGGGCGGCTTCCTGCTCGGCGTTGCGCACTTCCACCTGCGCCTGCAACGCGCCGCCCGTGAAGATCGGGGCGAGCAGCGTGCCGCCGACGCCCCACACGGGGTTGCTCTGCTCCTTGAGGACCAGCAGGTCGCTGGTCACGCTCGTCACGCTCGCCGTGAGCTTGATGGCGGGCAAGCGCGCGGCTTTCGCCGCCTCGACGTTGTAGAAGGCGAGCGCCACGCGCCGCTCGGCGGCCACGACATCGGGCCGGCGCTCGAGCAGCTGCGAGGGCAGGCCCACGGGAACCGGGCCCGGCAGGGGCGGCAGCTCCGTGCCCGCATCCAGCGTCGCCGAGGGATAGCGGCCGGCGAGGATCTCGATCGCGCGCAGCGCGTTGGAACGCGCGAGGTCGGCCTGCAGCACCAGGTCCCGGTAGGTGAGCGCGTTGGCTTCGGCCTGCGCGACCTCGAGCTCGTCGGCATTGCCCACGCGCACGCGATCGCGCGAGTAGTCGGCGAGCGAATCCGCGGCGGCCACCATCTCGAGGGCGATCGCGCGCTGCATGGAGGCTTCGCGCGCGAGGAACCAGCTCTTGGCCACCAGCGCGGCGATCGACTGGCGCGCGTACTTGTAGTCGAGCGCGAACGCTTCGTACTGCGCCACGCCCGAGGCCTGCGTGGCACGGACACGGCCCCACAGGTCGAGCTCCCAGTTCACGAAGAGCCCGCCGCCCTGCAGGCCGCTGTTGTCGCCGGAGAGCTTGCCTCCGCCGCGCCCGTAGAGGCTCACCTGGGGCAGCAGCGTCGCACCCGCCGCGCGGGCGGCGGCGTCCGCCGCCTCGACGCGGGCCGCAGCCACGCGCAGGTCCGTGTTGTAGGCCATCGCCTCGGCGACGAGCTGCTCGAGCGCGGGATCGTCGAAGCTCTTGAGCCAGCCGCTCGCCACCTGCGACGCGTCGGAAGGTCCCGCGGTCCACGTGTCGGGGATCTGCACGTTCGGGAATGCCTGCTTGCGCAGGTCATCGCCCGCGGGCGGGGGTGCCAGCGCGCAGCCCGCCGCGAGCGCCGCGAGCGCGGCGGCGAATGCACGGGCATGAACGAGTCGGCGATCCATCAGTGCAGCTTCAGGATGAGGTAGTTGATCTTCGTGGAGACGCGCAGCAACACGCGGCGCAGGATCTGGATCTCCTCCAGGTGCTCGGTGTAGATCGCGGCCTGGCCGCGCGCCCCGGCCGCGAGGAAGTGCGGCTTGTGCTTCTCCTCGACGATGAGCTTCACGGGGAAGCGGGCGGGCGGCGCGGCCTGCGCGCCGGTCTGCGGAAGCACGGGGCTCACCATGGACTGGCCCTGGCCCTGCGCCCAGATGATGGAATCGACCTTCGCCTTGATCACCTCGCCGGGCAGCGTCTCCAGGACGATCTCCGCCTCGTCGCCGGGCCTCACCGCGTACAGCTCGTTCTGCTGGTAAAGGGCGACGACGGCGAAATCGTCCTCGACGAACGTGAGCGCCGGCGAAACCGGCAGGACGCCGGCGAGCGCCCCGGGCCGCAGCTGCAGGTTGATGGCGGTGCCGTCGGCCGGTGCGCGCACCGTGGTCTGCTCCAGGTTCCACTGCGCCTTCGCGAGCTCGGCGCGAACCTGCGCGACCTGGGCCCATTCGCCGTTGGCCTTCGCGCCCATCTTCTGGCGGATCTGCCGCTCGCCCGCGAGCGCCTGTTCCTGGTTGCTGCGCGATTGCGCCTCGGCGCCGCGCGCCTGGGCGAGCGAGCTTTCGGCCTCGCGCAGGTTGGTCTCGGCCTGCTCCAGGTCGAAGCGGTTGTTGGCGCCATTGCGCGCGAGCTCCCGGTATTGCGCCACGCGGCGCGCCGCGAGCTCGGCTTGCGCCGTAGCCTGGACCACGCGAGCGCTCGCCTGCTCGATGGCCGCGCGGGAAGCCTCCACCTGGGCCACGGCGCCCGCGAGCTGCTCGTCGAGCTCGCGGTTGGAGCCCTGCGCGTTGGCGAGCTTCGCCTCCAGCGTGTTCACGGCGTTCTGGTACGGCGTGGGATCGATGCGGAAGAGGACGTCGCCCTTCTTCATGGGCTTGTTGCCCTCGGCGGGGACCTCGAGCACGTGGCCGCGCACCTGGGGCACGACGTTCACCACGTACTTGAGGACGCGCACGTCGTGCGACGACGGGGCGATCACGTTGAGCGTGAGGATGAGCACCGTGAGCCCGACGATCGGCAGCGTGATCACGATCACCTGCGAGACGGTGTTCCACGGCAGCCACTTGAGCTTGATGAACACAAGCCACACGAAGAAGCCGTAGATGCCGATGAGGAGGACTTCCATCTCTCTCTCAGTGCAGCTTCAGGATGAGGTAGTTCAACTTCGTGGACACGCGGATCAGCACCTTGCGCAGGATCTGGATCACCTCCAGGCCCTCGGTGTAGATCGCCGCCTGCCCGCGCGCGCCGGCGGCGAGGAAGAGCTTGTCCTTGTCGTCCACGCGCAGCTTCACCGGGAAGCGCCCCTCGGGAATGGGCACGGGGCCGGTCTGCGGGAGCGCGTTGCTGAGCGGGGACTGTCCCTGGCCCTGCGCCCACACGATCGAATCGACCTTCGCCTTGATGATCTCGCCCGGGTTGGTGAGCAGGATGATCTCGGCCTCGTCGCCGGGCTTCACCTGGTGCAGCTCGTTCTGGTGGAAGAGCGCGATCACCGTGTAGTCGTTCTCGACCCACGTGAGCGCCGGGAAAGCCGGGAACGGGGCGATCGCCGAGCCGGGACGAAGCTGGAGGTTGATCGGCGTGCCGTCCGAGGGCGCCACCACCGTGGTCTGCGCGAGCTCCCAGCGGGCGTTGTCGAGCTCGGCGCGCACCTGCGCGATCTCCGCCCACTCGCCGTTGGACTTCGCGCCCATCTTCTGGCGGATCTGGCGCTCGCCGGCGATCGCCTGGCCCTCGGCGCTGCGCGACTGCGCCTCGGCCGCGCGCGCCTGGTCGAGCGCGCTCTCGGCCTCGCGGAGGTTGGTCTCGGCCTGCTCGAGGTCGAAGCGGTTGCCCGCCCCCTTGGCCTTGAGCTCCCGGTATTGCGCGACCCGCTTGGTGGCGAGCTCGGCCTGCGCGGTGGCCTGCACGACGCGCGCGCTCGCCTGCTCGATCGCCGCGTGGGCCGCGGCGACCTGGGCCACCGCTCCCGTGAGCTGCTCATCGAGCTCGCGGCTGCTGCCCTGCGCGTTGGCGAGCTTCGCCTCGAGGGCGGCCACCTCCAGCTGGTAGGGCGTGGGATCGATGCGGAAGAGCACGTCGCCCTTCTTCATGGGCTTGTTGCCCTCCGCCGGCACGTCGATCACCTTGCCGCGCACCTGGGAGGTGACGTTGACCACGTACTTGAGCACGTGGACGTCGCTGGTGGTGGGCGCGAACACGTTCAACAGCAGGATGACGATCGTGAGCGCGACCACGGGCAGCGTGATCACGACGACCTGCGACACGATGTTCCACGGCAGCCACTTGAACTTGAAGAAGATCAGCCAGACGAAGAACGCGTAGATCGCGAGAAGCAGGATGTCCACTACGCACCCCCTCCTGCGGGGGCGTTGGCGGGTTTGGCGGGCGCGGGCTCGGACACGACGGGCGGCGGCGCCGCGGCGATCGCGTCCAGGTCGTCGAGCAGGCGCTTCAGCTTCGGCGACAGCGCGCCCTTGGAAGCCATGGTCTGCAGCTCATGGCGCAGGTGCTCGATCTCCGCAGGCGGGACCTCGCCCGCGCGCGCCTTCTCGCCCATCTCGAAGTAGTAGTCCTCGTGCTTCTCGGTGCCGTACACGGACCGGAAGCCGACCGGGCGCGTATAGGCCCACAGCCACGCGAACGGCCAGAGCATCCCGCCGAAGAAGAGCGACAGGATGCACAGGACCTTGATCGAATCCTTCTGCGGGTGGTGGCGTTTCTCGGCGATCTTCTCGGGCAGCACGTGGATGATGAGGAACACCGCGATGCCGATCACCGGCACCAGCACGATCACCACCCAGGCGAGGACGTTGGCGGCGGTATCGAGCGCGTCGCCCGAAAGGAAGGAGGCATTCGCGAGCCCCGGCGCGGCGAGGCCCGCGAGGAGCGCGAGACGGCGAAGGAGCGCGGCCACGGGGATCGCCCTACTTCTTCGCCGCGCCGAACTTCTTGTTGCACTCGCCGATGGGCTCCGAATAGAAATGCGGATTCCAGTCCAGTCCCGTGTTGTTCTTGCGTTGCGCCACGGCGCGGTAGAGCGTGCACGGCTGCAGGTCGAGCTCGACCTCCTTCATGGCCTTCTCGGGGCTCAGGTTCACGCGAGCCGTGTCGTAGCGGATCGTGAGCTTGTGCTTGCCCGGCTCGATGGGGTCGGTGCGGCGCGAATCGCGCGTGCTCACCCCGTCCACCTGCGTGATGGCGGCGCCGTCCTCGCGCCGGGTCTCCGAGGCGTCGCCCTTCTCGACGATGGCGTACGGCTTGTCGAAGCCGGCGGCAAAGGCCCCGGAAGCGGCCAGGACCAGTCCTGCGAATGCGTAAAGTGCACGGTTCATGCCGGCTCCTCCTCTTGGGCTATAGCGGTACTATCGCGCGGCAAGGCGCGCAGCTGTATTGGACCAAAGTCCAATCGCCCCTCCTTTGCGCCAGCGCAATGATTTCGCCGTGATCCGGGAGACGATTCGCCGGAGAGGGAACACGATGTGCAAGACAGCCGGTCTGCGGAGCCTCTTCGCGTCCGCTCTCGCGGGCGTGCTGTGCGCATTCGCGGTTCCCGCGGCGGCCCAGTATCCGGCGGCCACCGCCACCCAGCCGTGGCGCGTCGTGCTCATCCGCAGCTGGGATGCGCTCTACCCGATCAACACGATCCGCGAGGAGGCGATGCGCCGGGCGCTCACCGACAACGCGCCGCGTGTGATCGAGATCTATCCCGAGGACTTCGACCCGCTGCGCTTCTCCCAGGACATCGAAACCGAGTACGTGGCGCTCCTCAGGCGCAAGTACCGCGCGCTGAAGATCGACCTCGTGATCGCGAGCGGCCCCGAGCCGCTCGAGTTCGCGGCGCGCTACCGCGACGACCTCTGGCCGGGCGCGCCCATCGTCTTCAACGGCGTGATCGACGGCACCCTCGACAAATGGACCCGGCCGCCGCGCACCACGGGCGTCACCATGGCCTTCGATTTCGAGGGGGCGCTCAAGGTCGGCCTGCAGCTCGTGCCCACGGCGAAGAAGGTCTATTTCGTGGCCGGCAACTCGCCTTTCGACGAGGAGCACCTCGCGGTGGCGTTGCACCAGGCGGCCCGTATCGAGACCCTGCCGGAGAAGCACTACCTCGTAGGGCTCACCACGGGCGAGACCGTCGAGCGCCTGGCGCACGTCGAGCCGGATTCGCTGGTGATGTACGTGACGATGCTGCGCGACGGCAGCGGCCGCATCTCCGGGCCCGGCGCGGAGAACATGCGGCGCGTCGCGGCGGGGTCGGCCGCGCCGGTCCTGTCCGCCATCCAGACGCAGTTCGGCCGTGGGCCGCTGGGCGGATCTTCGGCACGCATCGACCTGCATGGCGCAGCGGCCGGGCGCCTTGCGCGCGAGATCCTCGAGGGCGGCGACCCCGATGCGATTCCGATCCTCGCGCAACCCGATCCCTCGTGCGAGCTGGACTGGAACGGGCTGCGCCGCTGGCATATCCCGTCGCGCAACGTGCCCGGGAATTGCGCGATCGTGAACCGGCCCGTGAGCCCGCTGGAAGCCTACCTGTGGCCGCTGGTGGGCCTCCTCGCGATCATCCTGCTGCAGTCGGGGCTCCTGTGGTCGCTCGCCTTGCAGAGCGCGCGCCGCCGCCGCGCCGAAACCGAGCTCGCCGCGCGCCGCGCCGAGCTCACGCAGGTGGGGCGCCTTTCGATGGTGGGGGCGCTCACCGCGAGCATCGCCCACGAGATCAACCAGCCCATGGGGGCGATCCTCAGCAACGCCGAGGCCGCCTCCATGATGCTCGAGCAGGGAACGCTCGACACCGCGAAGCTTCGCGAGATACTCGCCGACATCCGCGACGAGAACCTGCGCGCATCCGAGGTGATCCGGGGGCTGCGCAAGATGGCGGCGCGCACGGAATGGAATCCCGTGGCGCTGGAGGTGAACACCGAGGTCGCCGAGGCGTTGCGCCACGTCGCCTTCGAGGCGGCGCGCCGCGGCGTGAAGCTGCTGCCGTCGTTCGACGCGGCGGTGCCCGGCATCCAGGGCGACTCGGTCCAGCTGCAGCAGGTGGTGATCAACCTGGTGGTGAACGCCATCGAGGCGGTGGCAGGATTGCCGGAGGAAGCCCGCGAGGTCCGCGTCGAGACCCACGGGCGCCGCGACGGCGCCGAGATCGTCGTCTCCGACCGGGGGCCGGGCATCGCGCCCGAGGTCGCGGAGCGCCTCTTCGACGCCATGTTCACGACCAAGAACGACGGGATGGGCTTCGGGTTGTCGATCGCGCGCGCGATCGTGGAGATGCACCGGGGCAAGATCACATTCGAACCCAACGTGCCGCGCGGGGCCGTCTTCCGCGTGCACCTGCCGGCGATCGGCACGTGAACCGGACCGCCACCCTTCCCGGCGTCGTGCACGTGGTGGACGACGACCAGGCGTTTCGCAAGGCCATGGGGCGCCTGCTGACCGCCGCGGGCCATATGCCGAAGCTCTACGCGTCCGCCCACGAATACCTGGCCACGCAGGATGCCGCGAGCCCGGCCTGCGTGCTGCTGGACCTTCGCATGCCGGGCGCCACGGGGCTCGACCTGCAGTCGGCCCTCGCGCAGCGAACCGACGCGCACCCGGTGATCTTCCTCTCGGGCCACGGGGACATTCCCAGCACCGTGCGTGCCATGCGCGGCGGGGCCATCGATTTCCTCACCAAGCCGGTGCCGACGGCCACGCTGCTCGCCGCCATCCACAAGGCGCTCGAACGCGACCTCGAGCGCGCGCAGGAAAATGCGCGCGTCACGCAGATCAAGCAGCTCTACGCCTCGCTCACGCCGCGCGAGCGCCAGGTGATGGCGGGCGTGGTGGACGGGCGGCTCAACAAGCAGATCTGCTTCGCGCTGCACGCCGCCGAGCGAACCATCAAGACGCACCGCTCCCGGGTGATGGAGAAGATGGGCGTGCGCTCGGTCGCCGAGCTGGTGCGCATCGCCGAGGAGCTGGTGGCCTCGGGCGTCGCGCTCGAGACCCTTCCGGACTAGTGCAACCCCGCGTCGCGGCACATGTCCACGAGCGCCGCGAGGGAAGCCGCATCCATCTTCTGCATCACCTTGGCGCGGTGGGCCTTCACGGTCTTGAGCGAGATGCCCAGGTCGGCGGCGATCTGCTTGTTCAGCCGACCCGCCACCACGTGATCCATCACCTCGCGCTCGCGGGCCGAGAGGAGCTCCACGCGCGCCTGGATCTCGCGAAGCCCGCGGTCGCGCGCGAGCTCTCCCGCGTGCCGCTCCAGCGCGGCGCGGATCGCGCCCACGAGCACCTCGGCCGTGACGGGCTTCTCGAGGAAATCGGCGGCGCCAAGCTTCATCGCGCCAACGCTCGTGGGAACGTCGCCGAAGGCGGTGAGGAAGATCACCGGCAGCCGGATGCCGAGCTGGAGCATCGCGCGATGCAGCTCCGGCCCCTTCATGCCGGGCATCCGCACGTCGAGCAGCACGCAGCCGTTTCCCGCGGGGCGCGACGCCGCCGCCACGAGGAACTCGGCCGCCGAGGGGAAGACGCGGGCGCTCCACCCCGCCGCTTCCACCAGCCGCCCGAGGCCGCGCGCGAACGCCACGTCGTCGTCGACGATGTAGATCGTTTCCATCACCCGTTCTTCGCGTTGCCCCAAGGTCTCATTGCCGCGCCCATCCCGCCGCGCGAGGACGGCCCATGAGCGGGATCGTCGAAGGGGGATTGGTCCCGGACGCAGTGCTGTCGTACTGCGCGATGGCCACCGTGTTCACCATCATGTTCCACCTGGGCGTGATGGTGGCGCCGGGCGAATACCGCGCCGCATGGCGCAACCCCGGGCTGATGTTGAGGGGTCTTTTCTGCGCTCTCGTCGCGGTGCCGGTGGTCGTGATCGTCATCGCGCGCGCCTTCGATCTTTCACGCGCCGTGCAGGTAGGCCTCGTGCTGATGGCCATCTCGCCCGGCGCGCCCGTGGCGTTGCGGCGCGCGCTCGATGCGAGCGGGAATGCCCATTTCGCGCCGGCGCTGCAGCTCGCGATGGCGGTCCTCGCGGTCGTCTCGATGCCGCTCTCGGTGGCCCTGCTCGACGAGGTGTACGCCGGGCATGCGGCCGTCGCGCCGGACTTGCTGGCGAAGCAGGTCTTCGTGGGCCAGCTCCTGCCGCTCACCCTGGGCATGCTCGCGCGGACCGCGCTGGGCGGCAGGCGCGAAGCGGCCGAGCGCATCCTCGCGAGGCTCGCGAGCACGCTGCTCGTGGCGTTCGTCGCGGTGGCGTTGATCGACATCTGGAGGCCGGTGGCGACTGCCGGATGGCGCACGGCCCTCGCCATCGTGGCGTGCAGCCTCGCCGCGCTGGGCCTGGGCCACTGGCTGGGCGGGCCTGATCCCTCGACGCGCACCGCGCTCGCGGTGTGCAGCGCGGCACGCAATGCGGGACTCGCCATCCTGGTGGCCTCGGTGAACGGCGCATCGCCCGAGATCAAGGCGACCCTCCTTGCCTACCTCGTGGTGTCGGCCCTGACGGTGACGCCCTACGTCGTGTGGCGCCGCGGCAAGGCCGAACCCGCTCAGAACACGAACTTGCCGTAGAGGCTGACCGCGTTCGATTTCCAGGAGAGATTGCCGTTGAAATCGCTCTTGCTGACGGTGGCGCCGAGGTCGTTGTACGTGTAGCGCGCGCCCACGCCGAAATTGCGCCAGAGCTGGTACTCGAGGCCGCCCCAGAACTGGTAGCAGTGCCCGTCCACGTCGCCGACCTTCGCCTTCATGCCCTGCAGCACGGCGCTCACCTGCCACTGCTTGTCCGGATACCAGTCCCAGCTCACGCCGATGAGCGGCAGGGGCAGCGTGGTGGAGACGGACTTGTTGTAGGTCGTGTTCACCGTTCCCGCGTTGCCGACCGCGTTCACGTCGAACGTGAACTTGCCGCCGTAGAAGCCGATGACGGCGGCCCACTCGGAGTCCGGAGACTGGCTGAACGACCAGCGGTAGTCGAGGCTCGCCAGCGAATCCTTCGCCTGGATCGAGACGTTCGCGCCGATCGGGAAGGTCGTGTCGCCGATGTCGATCGAGGTCGAGTAGTCCCGGCTGCCCGAGCGCTTGGCGGTCCAGTACTCGAAGTCGAGCCGGTGCGCGCGGGCGATGCGCCACGTGACCAGCGCCTCGAAGCTCGAATTGTCCTTCTTCAGCCCGTTGTTCTCGAGCGTGAAATCGGTGCCGCTGTGGGTATTGCCGTCGAGCCTCAGGCTCGTGTCGAACCGGTTCACGATGCCGCCCAGGCCGATCGTGAGGGTCTGGTCGTAGGGAGAGATGAACTGGGAGGTGGCATCTTGGGCGAAGACCGGCGTCGCAGCCGCGCCCAGGACGGCGGCGGCGAGGATGGCGCGGCGGACTTGGCGGGGCTTGCGAGGCTGGCGTTTCATGTGGATTTTCCCTTTCTTGGATCTTTCCGATGACACAATCAATGGTTGCCTGACCCCGGCGCTGAGTCTTGATTTCAATCAAGAAGCCGCCCAGACCAGAGACATCGCTGCAGTGAGCGTAACGACTTGGCGCGGGCCCCGAAATCGTGCTTTGGTGAGGGGTCCCCACTGCCGTGACGCCACCGTACACTATTTGCCGTGAACCTGGCCCAGCTGCTCCTGCGGGCGGCCCGCACTCACCCGGGCGCGCCCGCGATCTTCGCCGGCGAGCGGCTCGTTTCCGATTACGGCCGCTTCGCCGATCGCGCCGCGCGCCTCGCCGCGGCATTCGCGCGCGAGGGCCTGCGCGCGGGCGATCGCGTGGCGCTCGTGATGGCGAACTGCCCGGAGTACCTCGAGGTGATGTACGGCGCGTGGATGGCGGGCCTTGCCGCCGTGCCCGTGAACGCGAAGCTGCACCCGCGCGAGATCGAATACATCCTGCAGGACTCGGGCGCCTCGCTCACGTTCGTCACCGAGGGCCTCGCGGCGCCCGGCGCGAATCGCATGCACGTCGCCGGAAGCGCGGTCTACGAAAAGCTCTTCGAGGGGGCGCCCGTCGCGGTCGTGCATCGCGAGCCGGACGATCTCGCCTGGCTCTTCTACACCTCGGGCACCACGGGCCGGCCCAAGGGCGTGATGCTCACCCACCGCAACCTGCTCGCGATGACGATGTGCTACTTCACCGACGTGGACACGGTGAAGCGCGAGGACTCGGCGGTGTACGCGGCGCCCATGTCCCATGGCGCGGGCCTGTACAACATCGCCCACGTGCTCGCGGGGGCGCGGCACGTGGTGCCGGACTCCGGCGGCTTCGACCCGGCCGAGCTCGTCTCGCTCGCCACGCGCCATCGAAACGTCTCGATGTTCGCGGCACCCACGATGGTGAAGCGCCTCGTGGACCACGTGGAGCGGACGTCGGCTGATTGCTCGGGGTTCAAGACGATCGTGTACGGGGGCGGCCCGATGTACGTGGCCGACATCGAGCGCGCGCTTTCGGTGATGGGCAACCGCTTCGTGCAGATCTACGGCCAGGGCGAAAGCCCGATGACGATCACCGCCCTCGCGCGCGAGCACCTCGCCGACCGCTCGCACCCGCGGCGTGCGCAGCGCATCGCGTCGGTGGGCGTGGCGCACAGCATGGTGGAGGTTCGGGTGGCGACCGAAGAGGGGCGCGAGCTGCCGCCCGGCGAGGCCGGAGAGGTCCTGGTGCGCGGTGACACCGTGATGCGCGGCTATTGGAACAATCCCGAGGCCACGGCCCAGGCGATCCGCGGCGGCTGGCTCTACACGGGAGACGTGGGCAGCCTCGACGAGGACGGGTTCCTGACGCTGCGCGACCGCTCGAAGGACGTGATCATCAGCGGCGGCTCCAACATCTATCCCCGCGAGGTCGAGGAAGTGCTGCTGCGCCACCCCGCCGTAGCCGAGGCCTCGGTGGTGGGCCGCCCGCACCCCGAGTGGGGCGAGGAAGTGGTGGCGTTCGTCGTCGCGCGCGCCGATGCGGTGAGTCCGACCGAGCTCGATGCCCTATGCCTCGAGAACATCGCGCGCTTCAAGCGCCCGAAGGAATACCGGTTCGTGGAATCGCTGCCGAAGAACAACTACGGCAAAGTCCTCAAGACCGAGCTGCGCGCGCAGCTCGGCAGGGAAAGCCCGCCGTGAGGAACCCTTCGGCTACGGCTCGCCGTCCTTGAAGGGCGGCTCCTTGCCCGGCGGCACGTTCTCCTCGGCCATCGCGAGCAGCATCGCGATGCTCATGTACGTGCCCGCGGTCATGGTGAGGTCCACGACCTGCTGTTCGCCGAGCAATTCCTTCGTGCGCTTGAACGTCGCATCCGAGACGGCCTTGTTGCGGATCAGCTCGGTCACGAAGTCGTAGACCGCGTCTTCGTCGGGCTTCATGCCCGCGGGACGCTTGTTCGCCTTGAGATCCCCGATGATCTCGGGCGCCAGCCCCGCTTTCAACGCGATCGGCGCATGCGCGAACCATTCGACTTGCGAGCGCCAATGCCGCCCCACGATGAGGATCGCGAACTCGTTGAGGCGCAGGTCCACCGAGGTGTTCCAGCGCAGGTAGGCGAGCAGGTCGAACATCCGCTGGCCCAGCACGGGGCTGCGCAGCAGCGCGTTGTACGGCCCGCCCAGCCCCACGCTCGAGACTTTCATGATCTGCTCGCCGAGCGGCTTCTGCGCTTCGGTAAGGCTCTCAGGGGTGAGCTGGGGGAAGCGCCGGGCCATCGGCCGATGATAGCAGCGGCAAGAAAGGCACCGGCCGCATCGCGTCGAGGACGTGATGCGGCCGTCTTGCTCGCGAGCCGGCTACTCAGAAGTCGTAGGTCATTCCCAGCGAGAACGCCTCCGGCTCGGCTCCACCGAACGGCGGGCCGCAATTGCCGCCGTCCTGGCAGCCGCCGATGAACTTGTCGCCCACGTAGTTGCGCGTGGGAAGCCCGTGCCCACCCGCTCCCAGCGAATAGTGGGCCCAGTACCCGTTCTTCAGGGCTGCCCGGGCGTCGCGTTGGCGTGCGCCGGGAGTGGCCGTGTAGGCGACCTCGGTCTGGCGAAGCTCACGGCTCGCTGGCGAGGTAGCTTTCGAACACGCCGACGTGAACCAGCGCGGGCTCCGCGGAGCCGGGCCACAGGATTTCGCTATGGAAACGCACGTCGTACGTCGGTTCGTCGTCCGAAACTACGCCGTGCGCGTGGGCATCGGGGAAGGGATACGCGGGCGATATGCCGACCACGACGCCGACCTTGCCGCGGATGTATCCCGGCATGCGCATGTGGCCGGGCACCGAGTCCATGCGCACGCGGACGCGATCGCCTACCTTGAACCGCTCGCGCGCGAGCACGTTGCCACGCCCCGGCGCGCTCGGCTGCGCGAGCGGAAACGCGCCCTGCGCGCGCTGCTCGAGCTCCTCGCGCGTGACCACGCCCTTCTCCACGCACAAGGTCGCGAGGCTGGTGAGCGAGCGCTCGTAGTAGCTCGCGGTGAGGTAGTGCGCGGGCACCATGCGCTCGATGGCGTGGCGGTACTCGTCCATGTTGAAGATGCCCAGGCGCACGGCGTGCCCATAGAGGGCGTTCACGCGGACTTCCCACGGCGAGTGGAACGCCTTCGCGTCGAACGTGAAGCGCACCGGGCCGTAGCCCTGCTTGCCGCCCATGTCGTGGATGCCGTCCATCACGCCTCCTTAGAGCCGCGCGACGCCGATGAGGGAATCGCGCGTGACGATTTCCGCGAGCTTTTCTTCCGGCCAGCCCTTCGTGTGCGCCGGCTGCTCGGGCAGGACCATGTAGCGCGTGTCCGCGGTCGTATCCCAGACGCGGATCTCGACGTCGGCGGGCAGGTCGAGCCCCATCTCGCGCAGCACGGTGCGCGACTCGCGCACGACACGGGAGCGGTATTGCAGGTCCTTGTACCAATCCGGCGGCAGCCCGATGATCGTGAACGCGGTGCAGGAACACAGCGTGCAGCAGATCACGTTCTGCACCTTCGGCGTGTTCTCGAGGACCACCAGGTGCCGGTGGTGCCTGGGCATCGCGAGGCCCAGCTCCGCGACGGCATCGCGCCCATTGGCGAGCAGGCGCTTGCGGAATTCCGGATCGACCCATGCGCGGGCCACGACGCGCGCGCCGTTCCTGGGGATCCACTCCTCCTTCGCCTTGTGTCCGAGCTCCTCGACGGCTTCCGAGGCCTTGAGGCCGCGCGCGTCGAGCGCCGACTGGATGGCATCCACGCGAGCCTCGACGCTGGCGGTGCGCTGGATGACGGGTTTGTCGTCGGGCATGGAAGTTCTCCCTCAGGCGGAAGGGCGGTCGCTGCCGTCCGGTTCTGCGGCCGGGTCCTTGCGCGTGCCAAGTTGCTGTTCGAAGGCTCGCTCGATGGGCCCGCCCGCGACGAGCACGATGAGCCCGGCGACGAGCGCAATGGCAGCGAGCGAGACGAGGCCCGCGCCGCACGCGGCGCCGAGGCCCGCCGCAACCCATACGGATGCCGCGGTGGTGAGCCCGTGCACGCGGTGCTGCGTCTGGTGGTGGATGATCACGCCCGCGCCGAGGAACCCGATTCCCGCGAGCAAGCCCTGCAGCACGCGCGTGACGCCCTCCGGCCCGGCGCCCGCCTGGATCGCGACGAGCAGCACGGTGGCGCTTCCCACCGACACGAGGCCATGCGTGCGCACGCCCGCGGGCTTGCCGCGGATGTCGCGATTCAACCCCAGCACGGCGCCGAGCGCGAGGGCCGCGCCGACGCGCAGGATCACGGTAAGGTTGTCCATGACGCGCATGTTACGCTGGACAGGCCCCCTCACGGCGCCCGAAATCCGCACGAAGGAGAACCGAATGCCGCATCGAATCGCGTCCCTGGCCACGCTCCTCACCCTGGGCTGCGCCGCGGCCGTGCACGCCGCCGATACCGGCCAGCTTCCCTGCTCCACGACCGCGGAATGCGACCAGCAGGCCACGAAGGTGGGCGCGCGCATCGAGGCGAAGGCCGGCGACAACGCCACCAGCAAGATGGACGCCGCCGAAGACCAGTTCTACTGGATCGGCAAGATCAACCGCGCCTCCGCGGTGACCCTCATCGAGGAGAAAATCGTGACGCCCGAGATGGGCCGCAAGCTCGCCCAGGGTGTGGCGTTTTCCATCGACCAGGCCGGCAAGCCCGGCGGGAAGCGCCCCTCGGACGTGCTGCAGATCGAGAAGATCATCACCGACGACATCGGCCCCGAAGCGTCGCTCATCCACACCGGGCGCAGCCGCCAGGACATGTACGCGACCTACCGGATGGCGAAGCTGCGCAACCAGGTGCTCGATTTCTCCGACGCGCTGGACGCGACGCGCGAACGCCTGCTCGCCACCGCCGCGAAGAACGTGAACACCTTCGTGCCGGCGTATACCAACGGCGTGCAGGCGCAGCCGACGAGCTACGCGCACTACCTGCTCGCGTACAACGCGTCGTTCGAGCGCGACTCGCAGCGCATCCACGAGCTCTACAAGCGCATGAACCGCAGCGCCATGGGCACCGCGGTGCTCGCCAATTCCATCTGGCCGCTCGACCGCAGGCGCATGGCGGACCTGCTGGGCTTCGACGGCATCATCGAGAACTCCCTGGACGCGAGCCAGGTGAGCCCGTCGGATATCGCGCTCGAGGCCACCGGCATCGCGAGCTCCACCGCGATCCGCCTCGGGGCGCTCCTCCAGGACATCCATACGCAGTATCACCAGACGCGCCCCTGGCTCCTGCTCGAAGAGGGATCGACCTACACGAGCAGCGCGATGCCCCAGAAGCGCAACCCCGGCGTGATCATGCGGGCGCGCGAGGAAGCCTCCGACGTCGTGGGCCTGGGCCAAACCGTGCAGCTGCGCGCCCACAACGTCACCACGGGCATGACCGATTACAAGGATCCGTGGGCGGAGATCGGCTTCTTCCCGCACGCGGTGAAGATGCTGAAGAACATGGACGTGGTGCTGGACGCGCTCACGGTGAACGCGAAGCGCTCGCTCGAGGAGCTGGAGGACGACTGGACCACCTCCATGGAGCTCGCCGAGGTGCTGCAGAAAGAGCACCAGATCCCGTTCCGCGTGGGGCACGGGTGGGCGTCGTCCATCGTCGAGTACGCCCGCGCGAACGGCCTGCGGCCGAAGGACTTCCCGTATGCGAAGGCGCAGGAGCTCTACGCCGACGCGATCAACCGTTTCAAGCTGCCGGAGCCCAGGCTGCCGATGCCCGAGGACGAGTTCCGCAAGACGCTCTCGCCGGAGCTGATGGTGAGGACGCGCGTAGGCATCGGCGGGCCGCAGCCGGCGGAAGTCGAGCGCATGCTCGCCCAAGCGCGCGCCACGCTCGATTCGGACAAGGCCTGGATGCGCGCCACGCGCCAGCGGCTCGACACCGCCGACCGCAAGTTGAACGATGCTTTCGCGCAGCTGCTGCGCTGAAGGAGCGCCATGACCGCACCCGCGATCTCCCGCTTTCCGGTCCCCGACCTCGCCTCGCTTCCCGCGGACCTGCGCAGCCGCATCGAGAAGGTCCAGGAGAAGTCGGGCTTCGTGCCCAACATCTTCCTCGCCCTCGCCCACCGGCCCGACGAGTTCCGCGCCTTCTTCGCCTACCACGACGCGCTCATGGACAAGCCCGGCAACCTCACCAAGGCCGAGCGCGAGATGATCGTGGTGGCCACCTCGGCGTTGAACCAGTGCCAGTACTGCGTCGTGGCGCACGGCGCGATCCTGCGCGTGCGCGCCGGCAACCCGCTCATCGCCGACCAGGTGGCCTCCAACTACCGGAAGGCCGACATCACGCCGCGGCAACGGGCGATGCTCGACTTCGCCGTGAAAGTCTCGCAGCGCGCGCAGGAGGTGGACGATGCGGATTACGCGGTGCTGCGCGAGCACGGCTTCACCGACGAGGACGCGTGGGACATCGCCGCCATCAGCGCGTTCTTCGCCCTGTCCAACCGAATCGCCAACGCGATGAGCCTCAGGGCGAACGACGAGTTCTACATGCTGGGACGCGTGCCCCGAACGAAGACGTGATCATCGACATCCACGGGCACTACACCACGGCGCCCAAGGCGCTGGAGGCGTGGCGCAACCGGCAGGTGGACGCGATCGGCAAGCCAGCGTCGATGCCAAGCCCTTCGGAGCTTCGCATCGGCGACGACGAGCTCGCCGAATCCATCGAGAAGAACCAGCTGAAGGCGATGCGCGAGCGCGGCATCGACCTCACGGTGTTCAGCCCGCGGGCGAGCTTCATGGCGCACCACATCGGCGATTTCAAAGTCTCGAGCGCATGGGCCTCGGTGTGCAACGAGCTGATCCATCGCGTGAGCCGGCTCTTCCCGGACCACTTCGTGCCCGCGGCGATGCTGCCGCAGAGCCCCGGCGTCGACCCGGCGACTTGCCTTCCTGAGCTCGAGCGCTGCGTGGAGGAATACGGCGCCGTGGCCGTGAACCTCAATCCCGACCCGGCGGGCGGCCGTTGGGACGCGCCGCCGCTCTGGGACCGGCACTGGTACCCGGTCTACGAGAAGCTCATCGAGTACGACGTTCCCGCGATGATTCACGTGAGCACGAGCTGCAATCCCGCGTTCCACACCACGGGATCGCACTATCTGAATGCGGACACCACGGCGTTCATGCAGTGCCTCACGTCCGACCTCTTCAAGGAATTCCCGGCGCTGCGCTTCGTGATTCCCCACGGCGGCGGGGCCGCGCCCTATCACTGGGGACGCTTTCGCGGCCTCGCGCAGGACATGGGCAAGCCGCCGTTGAAGGACCTGCTCCTGAAGAACATCTTCTTCGACACCTGCGTGTACCACCAGCCCGGCGTGGACCTGCTGCTGCGCGTGATCCCCGTGGAGAACATCCTCTTCGCGAGCGAGATGATCGGGGCGGTGCGCGGCATCGACCCGGAGACCGGGCATCATTACGACGACACGCGGCGCTACGTGGAGGCCGCCCACGTCGATCCGGCCGACCGGCGCAGGATCTACGAGCTCAACGCGCGCCGCGTCTACCCGAGGCTCGACCGCGCGCTCAAGGCGAAAGGACGCTGACATGCAGGAGCTGGGAGTGGTCTACCGCAACATCCGCCGCGCCGACGCCGCCGTGGCCGCGAAGCTGGGCGAGCTGGGCGCGGCCACCGTGCACGAGGCCCTGGGCCGCCTCGGGCTCATGAAGCCCTACATGCGCCCGGTATATCCCGGCGCGAAGGCGGGCGGCACCGCGGTCACGGCGCTCATGCATCCCGGCGACAACTGGATGCTCCACGTGGTCGCCGAGGTGGTCCAGCCCGGCGACGTGGTGGTGGCCGCGGTGACCTCCGACTGCACCGACGGCTACTTCGGCGAGCTGCTCGCGACGAGCTACCAGGCGCGCGGGGCGCGTGGCCTGGTGATCGACGCCGGCGCACGCGACAGCGCGGAGATCGCGGCGATGCGCTTTCCGGTCTGGAGCCGCGCGATCAGCGCCAAGGGCACCGTGAAGGCCACGCTCGGCTCGGTGAACGTTCCCGTGGTGTGCGCGGGCGCGCTCGTCACGCCCGGCGACGTGGTGGTGGCCGACGACGACGGCATCGTCATCGTGCCGGCCGCGCTCGCCGCGAAGACGCTCGAGGCTGCGAGCGCGCGGCAGGCCAACGAGGGTGCCAAGCGCGCGCGGCTCGCCAAGGGCGAGCTGGGGCTCGACATGTACGGCATGCGCGAGCCCCTCGCGAAAGCGGGCCTTCGCTACGTCGACTGACCGTCAGTCGAGCTTGATGTTGGCTTCCTTGACGAGCTTCTCGTAGCGCACGCGCTCGTCGTGGATCAGCGCGCCGAACTGCGCCGCGCTGCCCGGTGTCGCTTCGCCGCCCACGTCCGACATGCGCTTCTGCACGTCGGCCGTCGCGAGCGCCTTCTGCACCGCGTCGTGCAGCTTGGCGACGACCTCCGGCGGCGTGTGCGCAGGCGCGATGAGGCCGTACCAGACCGAAGCCTCGAATCCCGGGTAGCCGGATTCCGCGATGGTCGGCGCGCCGGGGAGCATCGGCGTGCGCGAAGCGCTCATCACCGCGAGCACGTGCAGCTTGCCGGCCTTCACGTGCGGGACGACCTCGAGCGCGTTCACGGCGACGAGCGGGACCTGGCCGCCGAGCACGTCCACGATCGCCTGCGAGCCGCCCTTGTACGGGACGTGCATGAGCTGGATGCCCGCGGCATGCGCGAACATTTCCATCGCGAGGTGGGGCGTGGAGCCGTTGCCGGGCGTGGCGTAGCCCGTCTCGCCGGGTTTCGCCTTGGCGAGCTGCACGAGCTTGGCGAGCGTCGTGTACTCCGAGCCCTCCTTCGCGGCGATGACCACGGGCACGCGGCCCACGAGCGCCACGGGAACCACGTCCTTTTCCGCGTCGAAGGGCGGCGGATGGTAGAGCGCCATGTTGGCCGCCAGCGCGTTCGCCGTGAGCATCAGCGTGTAGCCGTCGGGCGCGCTCTCGATGAGCGTGTGCACGGCGATGTTCGTGCCCGCGCCGGGCTTGTTCTCGATCACGACGGGCTGCCCCAGCGTGGCCGACAGTTGCTGGCCGATCGTGCGGGCGACGGTATCGACCGCGCCCCCCGCCGTGTAGCCCACGAGGATGCGAATCGGCTTCGAGGGATAGGGATCGGCGGACAGCGCTGCGGTCGAAACGACGGCCGCGAGCAGGACCACCAGATGGCGCACGAATTTCATTCGATCTCCTTGGGTCAATTGCCGGGGGCGAGGCCGCGCAGGCCGGCGCGTTGCGCCGCGCGGGCGATCTCGCCGCCCTCCTGCGCTTGCCGCGCGAACTGCGTCACGAAGGCCAGCGCCGATTCGCGTCCCCTGGGAATCCCGAACGCGAGGCTCTCCTCGCCCCAGCGCCCCGGCAGCACGCGCGAGCCGGCCAGGCGGTCGGACATCTGGAAGAGGATCGCCTTGTTGGTGGCGAACGCGTCGAGGCGCCCTCCAGCCAACGCGCGCACGGCCTCGTCGATGGAAGGCTCCTCCACCATCGCGGCGTGCTTCACGAGATGGCCCAACTCGCTGGCGGTGGTGCTGCCCTTGCTGTATCCGATGCGAAGGCCCGGCCGGTCGATCTCGGAGGCGTCTCGCAGCGGCGAAGCGGCGGGCACGAGGTAGCCCTTCTCGATGCGCAGCGCCGCCGGCGTGAAATCGAGGAATTCCGCGCGCGCTGCGGTCGCGTTGGTGAAGACCAGGTCGACGCGCCCCGCCTTCGCCGCCTCGAGCACCTCGTTGTTGCTCTTCATCACCTGCGGCTCGAACGGGACGCCCGCCTGGCGGGCGAGCGCGCCCCCCAGCTCGTAGCCCACGCCGCGCGGGGCCGCGCCGCCGTCGCCGGAAATGAACGAGGTGGGGCTGCCGGGATAGAGCCCGACCCGCAGCTTCCCCGTGGGCGCGAGCGCCTGGAGGGCTTGCGGCGAGGGGCCTTCGACCGGCGCGGGCGCCGTGGCGGCACAACCGGCCACGAGGAATGCCAGGAAGAGTGCGCTTCTCATCGCTGCAAGCATACCTTTTAGGCTTTTTTCAGGGCGCCTTAAGGACTCGGCGCCGCCCCCGGAGGCAGATTGGGTGCGCTATCCAACGTCCCAAGGAGACTCCATGAACCCGGAAGGCAAAGGTCCCTCGCTCAAGTCCCTCATCGCCATCGCCGCCGGCATTGCGTTCGGTTGCACGCTCGTGATGGCCGGCATCCACCCTACCGAAAACCTCCAGGGCCTCGACATGACCTACCCGAGCGCGCTCGAGGCCCTCGCGCATGCCGACGCGGCGCAGGATCCGCGCGAGTGCGACGCGGCCCAGGGCATCACCACGTCCTGCGTGTTCATCTAGGCGACGGCGAGGCGCTGCGCGCCCGTCCACTGCGCGCCCGGCGGCAGGGCGATGGGCACCGCGACGGCGGCGGCCTCGACGCAGAGCATGTTGAGGAACGCGCCAGGCGCCATGTCCACCAGCGCGGCGCACTTCTCGCGGCCGGGATTCCAGACCACCGTGTCGCGGAAGTTGCGCTGCGCGATGGCGAGCGTGCGATCGCCGTCCACGAGACGGGTCTCGCGCGGCGCATCGATGTAGACATGGTCGATGGGGTTCGCCGCCACGATGGATTCGCCGGCTTCGACATGCTCCTCGCGGCCCCGCAGGTAGCGCACGCCGGATAGCCCCACGAGGCGCGCCTTCGCGGCATCGGAGGCGAAAAGGTACGTATGCAGCGCCGCGGTGAACGGGAACGGCGCCTCGCCCGTATTTCGCACCAGCAGCCGCACCTCGAGGCTGGGCCCCGCGATCGCCACGGTGAGCTCGAGCGCGAACGAATGAGGCCAGAGGCGGCGCGTTTCCGCGCAATCTTCGATCGCGAAGGTCGCGGTGGCGCCTTCGGCGGACGTGGCCTCGCGCAGCAGCCGCCACGCGCGCGTGCGGACCAGGCCGTGCTTCGGAAGCGGTCCCCGGTCGCTGAATTGCGGGAACACCACGGGCACGCCGCCGCGCACCGGGCGCCCCGCTTCGAAGTCGCTGCGATCGCTCACGAAGAGCTGCTCGACGCCGCCCGCCGGGATCCACGACACGGTTTGGGCGCCGTTCAACGTGACGATCGCGCTCGCGCCATCCGGCGCGAGCAGGCGAAGCGCCTCCAGTCCGTGGAAGCCGGCCGGCTCGCTGGCCACGCTACGGCTTGCGCCTGCGGCGCCCGGGACGCACGTCGTTCGCGGAAAGCCAGTCGAAGAACTCGTTGTACCAGAGTCGCGAGTTGCGGGGCTTCAGCACCCAGTGGTTCTCGTCGGGGAACCAGACGAGCCGCGTGGGCACGCCGCGCGCCTGGAGCGTGTTGTAGTACGCGAGCGCGTTGGTGTCCGGCACCCGGTAGTCGTTCGCGCCGTGGATGAGGAGCGTGGGCGTCTGCATCCGGTGCGCGAAGGCGTGCGGGCTCTGCGCAAGGACCTTGGCCGGATCCTCCCAGAAGAGCGCGCCGAGATCGCGGGGCCGGTCGCGGTACGAATCCGCGCTGAACGTGGCGACGCGATCGAAGACGCCCGCGTGGCAAACATAAGCGCGATAACGGCCCTTGGGCACGTGGCCGTTCATCCACGCGACCATGAACCCGCCGTAGCTGCCGCCCGCCGCGAAGACGCGGCGCGCATCGGCCCAGCGCTGGCGCAGCACCCAGTCGGTGCCGGCCTCGATATCGCGCGTCTCGAGCACGCCCATGCGGCCCATGATGCTGTCGCGGAACGCGAACCCGAAGCCGCTCGAGCCGTGGTAGTTCACGGCCGCCACGACGTATCCACGGGAAGCGAAGACGTGCGGGTTCCAGCGCAGGTTGAACGTATCGCCCGCGGCGGTGTACGGGCCGCCGTGGATCAACTGCAGGACCGGATGCTTGCGATGCGGGTCGAAGCGCGGGGGGAAGGTGAGGAACATCTGCACCTTGTCGCCGCGCGCGCCGCGCAGCATCACTTCCCGCGTCTCGCCGAGCGCGATCCCCGCCATGCGCTCGTCGTTGAAGCGATCGAGGCGGCGCGCCCTGCCCGCTCGAACCGCATGCACCTGCACGGGATGCGCCGCGCAGTCGATGGCGACGGCGATCGTCTCGCCGTGCCCAGTGTTGGCGACGTCGAAACCCTGCACCCACCCGCCGCGCACCGCCACCGACAACGACTTACGGCCCACGTCGTAGCGCCATAGGTGGCAGCGCCCCTTCTCCTGCCCCGTGAAATAGACCGCGGCGCCGTCGCCCGACCAGCGCAACGTCTCCACGTCGGGCATCGCGCCTTCCCCGACGACCTGGGGCTTGCGCCCCGGCCGCACGAACGCGAGCTCGCCCGGCATCGTGTGGCGCTTGCCGACGTGCGTGGCGATGCACGCGAGGCACGAGCCGTCGGGGCTGTAGCGCGGCGCGTCGTAGCTCCACGCGCGATCCTTCGCGAGCGCCGTCACGCGGCGGGTGCGCACGTCGATCTCGGCGAGCGCGTAGGGATTGATGAGGCTCTTCGCAGCCTGCGGGTCGTGCACGAACGCGATGCGCCGCCCATCGGGCGAGATGTCGAAGTGGGATGGGCCGGTGTCGGCGCGCGGAAGCTCGAAGGCGGTTGCCTCGAAGAGGTCGGTGACGCGGCCGCTTTCCAGGTCCAGCATGAGGAGATGCGGGACACGGCCCATGGGCAGGTTGCGGTCCCAGTACCGGTACAGGCCCTCGGACGTGACGAAGGCGCTTTCCTTGCGCTCCGAGAATTCCTTGTGGCGCGCGGCCTGCGCGCGGCTGCCCTTCGCGTCGGGCCAGACCCAGGAGATGAAGACGACGCGCTTACCGTCCGGCATCCACTTGAAACCGTCGATGCCGGGCGCGAAGTCGCTCTTGCGCACGGCCTCGCCGCCCGCGGCGGGAATCACGTAGAGCTGAGCCTCGCCGTCCTTGCGCCCTTCCTGCTCGCGCCGGGCGAGGAACGCGATGCGATCGCCGCGCGGCGACCAGGCGGGGTTGCCGTCCTTCTCGCCCTGCGTCGTGAGGCGGCGCGGCTCCCCGGAACCGCACGGCAGCAGCCACAGGCTGCTCGCGCTCTTGTTGCGCTCCATCGAGGGCGTGGTGACGGTGCAGACCACGGCCGAACCATCGGGCGCGAGGCCGACGCTTCCGACACGCTCGAGGGCCCACAGCGCGTCGACGTCGAAGGGATGCCTATTCATGAAATTCGTTGGAAATCTGGAGGCGCGACCCGGAATCGAACCGAGGTACGCGGCTTTGCAGGCCGCTGCATAACCACTCTGCCATCGCGCCACATTCCCACCGGGAATGCGAATCGGGGGAACCCGGGATGCCCGGATTCCCCCGAGGGAAAGCTGGAGCGGCAGAAGAGTCTCGAACTCTCGACCTCAACCTTGGCAAGGTTGCGCTCTACCAACTGAGCTACTGCCGCGATGAGCTGCAAATTATAGCGTTTTCAGGACCTTCCTTCAACCTTGGGGGCCGTCCGGATCATGCGGATGCTGGCGGGCGACCCGCCAGGCTGCCTGCAGGTACACCACCATCGACCAGAGGGTGATGAAGGCGGCCACCCAGATGAGCCAGCGGCCCACGTTCACGGTGTGGAACCAGCCAAACAGCACGCCGTTGAAGAGCAGGAACGGGATGGCGATGAGCTGGGAGACGGTCTTCACCTTGCCCAGGATGTTCACCGC